>JACKDM010000096.1 GCA_020633515.1 Myxococcales bacterium | reverse complement strand
CGTCGTCACCCGCGTCGGCGTGCTCTTCGACGGCCCCGGCCTCGTCGTCGGCGGCGCCGACGGCGCCGACCCCGCCCCGCTCAGCCGCCGCCGCGAGATCAAGGCCCTGCACGGCACCCTCACCGGCCGCGAGGCCGAACGCGAGGCCGCCACCGCCCGCATCGACGCCGCCCGCGAGGCCGCCGCCGAGGCCCGCGCCCTCATCGACGCCGCCGACCGCCGCGCGCAGGAGGCCCGCGTCCGCCAGGCCGAGGCGAAGAAGGACCTGCACCGCACCCGCGCCGACCTCGAGCGCCTCGCCGCCCGCCTCCGCCGCCTCGACCAGGACGCCGAACAGCTCCACGACCGCGCCCGCGAGGCCGAGGAGCGCGCGCTCGACGCCGCCGAGACCCTCGCCGCCGCCGAAGCCGGCCGCACCGACCGCCAGCGCGCCATCACCGCCTCCGAAGAGGCCGTCGCCGCCGCCGAAGCCGACCGCGACGCCGCCGTCGCCGCGCTCGCCCAGATCCGCGGCCGCGTCGACGCCCACCGCGAGCGCCAGAGCGGCGCCCGCACAGCGCTCGCCCGCCTCGACCGCCTCGTGCACGAGACCGAGGCCCGCGCGCAGAAGGCCGAGATGCTGCGCGAAGAGATCGAAGCCCGCCTCATCGAGCTCGCCGAGCTCGACGCCGCCGCCGAACAGGCCCGCGCCGAGGCCCTCGCCGCCGCCGAAGAGCGCGCCGCCGAGCTCGCCGACGCCCGCGCCGCCCACGCCGACGCCTCCGCCGCGATGAAACACGCCGACGCCGAGCTCGACGCCGCCCGCAAGGCCCGCGACGCCGCCCGCGACGCGCTCGGCGAGGCGCGGATCGCGCTCCGCACCTGCCAGGTCCGCCTCGAAAACGCCGAAGAGAAGCTCCGCGACCGCTACCAGGTCGGCCTCGGCGAGGTCGTCTTCGAATTCCACCAGCAAGCCCCGCCCGGCCCCGACGACCGCGAGCGCCTCGGCCAGCTCGAAGCGCTCATCGAGAAGATGGGCGACGTCAACCTCGCCGCCATCGAAGAGTTCGCCGAGGTCGACGAGCGCTTCAACTTCCTCACCGGCCAGCGCAAGGACCTCACCGACGCGCTCGCCGATCTGACCCAGGCGATCGACCAGATCGACCGCACCTCACGCCGCCTCTTCCAAGAGACCTTCGAAGCCGTCAACGAGCACTTCAAAGGCCTCTTTCCCCGCATGTTCCGCGGCGGCACCGCCGAGCTGACGCTCACCGACCCCGACGACATGCTCGGCACCGGCATCGAGATGCACGTCCGCCCGCCCGGCAAGAAGGTGCAGAACGTCACCCTGCTCAGCGGCGGCGAAAAGGCGATGTGCGCGCTCGCGCTCGTCTTTGCGGTCTTTCGCCACAAACCCAGCCCGTTCTGCCTGCTCGACGAAGTCGACGCCCCGCTCGATGATGCCAACATCGGACGCTTCAACGAGGTCGTGCGCGAGATGGCCGGCACCAGCCAGGTCGTGCTCATCACCCACAACAAGCGCACGATGGAGATCGCCGACGTGCTGTACGGTATCACCATGGAAGAGTCGGGCATCAGCAAGCTCGTCGGCGTGCGGATGACATGAGAGGCCGAGGGAGGCCGACAGGAGGCCCACGATGGGTGGAGAGTTCACGGCGTTGATCGGCCTCGTCTTCGGCCAGCTCGAAGCCGGCGTGCCCGACGCGGGCGCCGCCGTCGTCGCCGCCGCTGCCGACGCA
>JACKDM010000095.1 GCA_020633515.1 Myxococcales bacterium | reverse complement strand
GTCGGGGACCATCGCCGATCGCCTCGCGAGCGACTGCGGGATGGTCGGGGACCATCGCCGATCGCCTCGCGAGCGACTGCGGGATGGTCGGCGGGCGGCGGCGGGTCGGAGGGGCGGCGGGCGGGTCAGCCGGGGGGGACGTCGAAGCGCTCGATCGGGAGCGCGCGGGCGACGGCGTCGAAGATGGGGTCGAGGCTCCACAGCGGGAGCGCTTCGCGGATGGCGAGCGCGACGAGGTAGTTGCCGGGGCTGTCGAGGCCGACGCCGGCGCGGCGGAGGCGGGCGCCGAGGTCGCCGGCGGCGATCCAGGCGGTGGGGGGCTCGGGGAGGGGGGGGGCTTCGGCGGCCCAGACGCGCACGGTCTCGGCGCGGGCGGGGTCGTCGAGCTCGGCGAGGAGCGCGGCGAAGACGAGGCCGGGGGCGGTGACGCGGCGCTCGCGGCGGAGGGCGTGGAAGACGGGCTGGCCGCGGCCGAGGCGGCCGCCGAGCGCGGCGGCCCAGATGGTGGCGTCGGCGAGGATGGTGATCGGTCTCGACATGTCCCCCTCGGTCACCGCAAGACCCTGGCGCGGTGGAGGCTGCCATTCGGGGCGGCGATCTGCAATGGTGGCGGCCGTGCGGGCGCGGAGGCGCGCGCCGTGACACCATCGCGCCCGCGGCATGGGCCGTGGCCGCCAGATGCGCGCGGAGGAGTGCATGCGGCTCTTGGTGGGAGATGTGGGTGGGACGAACACCCGGCTCGCGTTGATCGAGGGGGAGGCGGTGGTGGCGCGGCTCGATGCGCGCAACGCGGAGCACCCGGGGCTCGAGCCGCTCGTCGGGGCGTTCGTGGAGCGGTACGGGCGGCCGGACGCGGGCTGCGTCGCGGTCGCGGGGCCGGTGCGGGGCGGGCAGGTCGAGATGACGAACCTCGACTGGCAGATCAGCGAGGCGGTGCTGTGTGAGGCGGCCGAGGCGCCGTGTCGGCTGATCAACGACTTCCACGCGCAGGCGCTCGCGATGCCGCGGCTCGGGCCCGAGCACTACGCGACGATCGGGGGCGGTGAGGTCGTGGCGGATGCGCCGCGGGTGGTGATCGGGGCGGGGACGGGGCTCGGGGAGGCGTTCTTGATCCCGAGCGATGGGGGCTGGATCGCGGTGCCGGGCGAGGGGGGGCACGGGCGGTACGCGCCGCGGGGGGAGCTGGAGGTGGGGTTGCTGGGTCATCTGGCCGAGCGGCATGGGGCGCATGTGAGCGTCGAGCGGGTGGTGAGCGGGCCGGGGCTGGTCGAGGTCTATGACTGGCTGCGGGGCGAGCGGCCGCGGTTGGCGGCGATGCATCATCGTGATCCGGCGGCGGTGATCACCGAGGAGGCGCTCGCGGGCGGTGATCCGGCGTGCGTGGCGGCGGTGGAGCTGTTCATCGGGGCGCTCGGCGACGAGGCGGCGAACCTCGCGCTGAAGGTGAACGCGGGGTTGGTGTATCTGACCGGCGGGATCGCGCCGAAGATCCGGCCGCTGTTGCGGGCGCGGCTGCGGGCGGCGTTCGAGGGCAAGGGGCGGTACTCGGCGTGGGCGGCGACGGTGCCGATCCGGCTGGTGCTGCACCCCGATCCGGGGCTCTTGGGGGCGCAGGTGATGGCGGAGCAGGTGGCGGCGAAGGCGGCGGAGGGCCAGCGGTCGGTCAGCGCGTCGGCGTGATGGACTGACCCGGCTGAGCGAGCCCGAGAACGCAGCCCGCGGGGTCGAGGGCGAGGGGCTCGGCCGGGCGTTCAGCGGCGGCGGCGGCGGCGGGTGAGGGCGAGCGCGAGGAGGAGCCAGACGGGGACGGGGCCGGGGTCGGCGGCGTCGCAGGCGCAGTCGTGGGTGCCATTCTGGGCGGGGCCGTCGTCGCCGCCGATGCCGTGGTCGCGGGGCGGGGTGGCGTC
>JACKDM010000094.1 GCA_020633515.1 Myxococcales bacterium | reverse complement strand
GAGCTCCCCGGCGACATCTGGCAGTGCATCGACGACGCCCCCGACTGCGGCGCCATCTTCGCCTGCTTCCCCGCCGAGCCCGACGAGCCCCCGCCACCCGAGCCCATGCGCTGACCGGCCCGCGTCACTCGGGACACAGCTTGATGTCTTCGATGATCCCCTCGAAGGCATCGACCAGCGTGCCCTCGTCCCCCGCCCGCACCGGCCGATCGAACGCCGTGCCCCACCTCTGGCCCGATCGCCACGCCGAGCCACCACCCGAGCCGCGTCCTCATGCCATCATCTGCATGTCACCATCCCATACATCACGATGTCATATGCCATGCCCTCGCGTGTCATCATCCCGACGCTCACCATGGCACCACCCCCCATGCCATCACCCCGACAGGCTCTCGGCCACCACGTCCTCCGCCGTCCCGAACGCCAGCGTCATGCCCGCCCCGCCGAAGCCCGTCATCACCGTCACCCCCGCCGCCGGCCGCTCCACCCAGACGTTCGCGCCCCCCGCCGCCTTGGCATAGGTCCCGAACCACCGATCCGCGATCTCCAGCCGCGGCACGTCCAGCCACCGCGACAGCTCCGCGAGCACCAGCGCGTCGACCGCCATCGACAGATCGGGCGAGAACTCATCACCATACTCATGGCTGTCACCGAGCACGAGGCTGCCATCGCCGTGCTGGCTGCTGATCACATGGATCCCCCGCGCCACGTACTCGCCGCGCTCCTCGCCATACCGCGCCCGCAGCCCCGCGAGCGCCGGGCTCGCCTCGAAGTTCTCGTAATGGATCAAGGTCAGCCCCGCGACCAGGATCGGCCCCTGCCGCCACCCCGCCGGCTGCGGCACCGTGCGCATCATCTGCAGCTTGCTGCGCACCATGCCGCTCGCCCGGAACGCCGCCGGGAACAACCCCCGGAAGTCATCGCCGGTGCACACGAAGACATGCCCCGCCGCCCACCGCGTGCCATCGGCCGTCGTCGCCCCGCCCCCATCGACGCCCACCACCGCCTCGCCGAAGCGCACCTCGACCCCGAAGTCCCGCCGCAGCCAGTCCACCAGCGCCGCGATCGCGCTCCGCGGCTCCACCTGCAGCTCGGTCCTGCTGTACAGCCCGCCCCGCAGCTCATCCGGCCGCACCGCCGGCGCCAGCGCGCGCACCGCCGCCGCGTCGAGCAGCTCCACGTCGAACCACGCCCGATCCGCGCTCGCCGCGAAGTCCCGCAGCACCGCCCACTCATCGTCCGCGTGCGCCAGATGCAGCGACCCCGAGGGATCCGCCCACAGCCCCGTCGCCGCCCGCAGCTCGTCCCACACCGCGCGCCCCCGCCGCGCCCGCGCCGCCGCCACCCCCGGCCGCCGACCCACCGGCCAGATCGTCCCGAAGTTGCGCACCGACGCCCCGAGCGGCCGCCCCGAACGCTCCAGCACCACCACCCGCCGCCCCATCCGCGCCGCCGCCAACGCCGCCCCGAGCCCCGCGATCCCCGCGCCCACCACCACCACATCCGCCGAAGCCATCACCCCTCCCATGCCATCACCGCCCGCGCCCGCAGCGCGTGATCCGCCAGCACCAACAGCATCGCCGCCTCGACCAGTGGCACCGCCCGCGGCAGCACACACGGATCGTGCCGCCCCTTGTTGCGCAGCACCACCGCCTCCCCCGCGCGGTTCACCGTCTCCTGCGGCGAGAAGATCGTCGACACCGGCTTGAACGCGCACCGGATCACGATCGGCTCCCCGGTGCTGATGCCACCGAGCGTGCCCCCGTGGTTGTTCGTCCGCGTCCGCACCCGCTCCCCGTCGTGCCAGAACGGATCGTTGTGCGCGCTCCCCCGCATCCGGGTCCCCGCGAAGCCGCTCCCGATCTCGAAGCCCTTGCACGCCGGCAGCGACAGGCACGCCGCGCCGATCTCGGCCTCGAGCTTATCGAAGACCGGATCGCCCCAGCCCGCCGGCACCCCCCGCGCCACGCAGCCCACCACCCCGCCGACCGTGTCGCCCTCGCCGCGCGCCGCCTCGATCCGCGCCGCCATCCCATCGGCGACCTCCGCGTCCGGGCACCGCGTCACATGCGCGTCCACCATCGCCCGCGTCACCGCCGCCGGATCCACCGCCGCGTCGACGTCCTCCACCTGCGCCACCCAGCCCACCACCTCGACCCCGAGCCGCGCCAGCCACTGCCGCGCCACCCCCGCCGCCGCCACCCGCGCCGCCGTCTCCCGCGCGCTCGCCCGCCCCCCGCCGCGGTGGTCGCGCCAGCCATAACGCGCGTCGTAGGTGTAGTCCGCGTGCCCCGGCCGGTACACATCGCGCACCGCGTCGTACACCCCCGAGCGCGCGTCCTCGTTCTGGAGCAACAACCCGATCGGCGTCCCCGTCGTCCGCCCCTCGAAGACCCCCGACACCACCCGCACCCGATCACCCTCCCGCCGCGCCGTCGTCAACCGGCTCT
>JACKDM010000093.1 GCA_020633515.1 Myxococcales bacterium | reverse complement strand
GCTCGCGACGATGGCGCCGATGTTCGCCGCCGAGGCGCCCGGATCGGTGATCGCGGGGCGCTACCGGCTCGAGCGCCGCATGGGCTTCGGCCGCCGCGGCGCGTGGTTCGTCGCGTGGGACCAGCACCTCGACCAGCCGGTCGCGATCAAGTGGCTCTCCGACGGCGGCACCGAGGCGGAGCGGGCGCGGCTGTTGCGCGAGGTGCACCTGCTGCGCACGCTGCGCCACCCCAACGTGATGGCCGGCTACGACGTCCTCCTCGAAGACGGCCGGATCGGCGCGGTGATGGAGTACGTGCCCGGCGAGCCGCTCGCCGAGGTGATGGGGCAGGACGTGCCGCCCGCGGTGCTCGCGGCCGCCCTCGCCGGGATCGCCGAGGCGCTCGCCTACCTCGGCCGGCGCGGGATCGTGCATCGGGACATCAAGCCGAAGAACATCATCCTGCACGAGGAGCGCGAGGCGGTGCTCGTCGACCTCGGCCTCGCGCGCGCGACCGACTCGCGCGACGTCACCCACCCGCACGAGCGGCTCGGCACGTTCCGCTACATGGCGCCCGAGCAGCTCACCGGCCCCTCGGTCGGGCCGTCGGCCGATGTCTACGCCTTCTGCATGGTGCTGCTCGACGTGCTCGCCGATCGCGCCGCCGAGAACCACCCCGGCCCGACCGCGGCGCGGGCGCTCTTGCGGGCGGCCGAGGTGCCCGACGTGCTCGCGGAGCTGATCGCGGCGGGGGTCGCGGCCGATCCGGCGCGGCGGCCGTCCCCGGCGCGGCTCGCCGAGGCGCTGCGGGCGCTCGAGCCGGCGATCGCGGCGGGCACGCTGGTGATGGCGGCCGACGGGCGGTGGTTCAGCGTCGAGGGGCAGATCGTCGACCTGCGGCGGCGCGGCGCGCTGCGGCGGATCCTGGCGGCGCTCGGCGAGGCGCACGCCGAGAGCGGGGAGCCGCTCGACGTGCAGGCGTTGCAGCGGGCGGGCTGGCGCGACGAGCGCATGTCGCCCGAGTCGGGGCGCAACCGGGTCTACACCGCGATCTCGACGCTGCGCACCGAGGGGCTCAAGGGCGTGCTGGAGCGGCTGGACGAGGGCTACCGGCTCTCGCCGATGGCGACGGTGCACCGGGTCGACGCCAACTCGATGCCGCCGTCCTCGGTGCCGCCGCCGCGGCTCTGATCAGCCCTCGCCGTCGGCCTGGGCGGCGATCTCGGCGTCGAGCTGGGCCTGCGCGGCGTCGAGCAGCATCTTCGCGGCGCGGGTGCCGGTCATCAGCAGCCGGGGCGGGGGCTCGACGCCGGCCGGGATCAGCCGGATCGTCGCGCGGGTCGGCGGGCTGAAGCCCTCTTCGACGCGGTGCGCGATCCAGGCGCCGTCGTCGGGGCCGTCGGTCTTGTCGCCCTCGGAGATGACGTCGCCGGCGTCGGCGAGGTAGGCCATCACGTCGCGCAGGTAGCGATCGGCCGCTTCGAGCGGGGCGCGGCCGGCGGGGAAGACGAGCTCGACGTCGGGGAGCCCGAGCTGGCCGAGGCCGACGCCGTCCATCAGCATCCACGCGCCCTCGGCGTCGAGCTTGCCGACGCGCACGTTGGCCCACACGTCGAGCGGCAGCTCGCCCTCGGCGTCGAGGTAGTCCATCGCCTGCCAGACGAAGCCGCCCGAGCGCAGCGACTCGCCGTTGGGGTTGAAGTAGCAGCGCACGCCGTCGACCTCGAGCAGCTTCGCCGCGACCCGGGTCACCGCGAGCAGCTCGGCCTTCGGGTCGCGATCGCTCGGGACGGCGTCCTCGTCCTTCTCGGGCGCATAGGCGAGGCGGATGCGGATGAAGCCCTGATGCCCGCGGACCGCGTCGCCGGCCTTGCGCCACGCCCACGCCTGCTGGCCGGCGCGCTCGAGGCAGCCGGGCGAGACGCCGGGGCCGAAGGCGCCCATCGCCCAGGCGTGGGTGAGGGTGGTGTCGTCGGGGCGGCCCATCGTGTCGGGCCAGCGCTCGGCGAGCGCGTCGACGATGATGCGACCGCGGGCATGACCGGGGAGCGCGAGCACCCACGCCGGGGCGCCGATCGCCCAGTGGGCGTCGTCCTGGCGCTCGGTGCGGCCGAGCACCTCGAACCCGGCGAGCGCGGGCGCGAGGTCGTCGAGGGTCAGCGGGCGGCTGGTCAAGAGACAGGCGCTCTGGGTGAACATGGCGGCTCCGGGTCGAGGGCGGACCGTCGGGCAGGCGCGGGCGGCGCGCGTCCTCCTTCACGCCGCTCGGCCGGTGATCTCACGCGCGCGGCGCCCCGCGGCGGGGCGGTCAGACGAGCGCCTGGATGACCCACATCGCCGCCGCGCCGACCGCGACGCCGATCGCGACGAGGCCGAGGCCGCGGCCGCCGCTGGCGGGTCTCGGGGTGCCGACCGGCGCGGTCGCCGGCGGCGCGTCGTCCTGGAAGCCCCACTCCCCCGAGACCTGCTCCGCGCCGCCGAACGGCGGGTCGACCACCGGCGGCCCCTCGTCGGGCGGGCG
>JACKDM010000092.1 GCA_020633515.1 Myxococcales bacterium | reverse complement strand
CGAGCTCGACGCCCTCGGCCGCGCCATCGCCGACGAAGCCGCCGCCGCCGAAGACCTCTGGCGCGCCGCCGCCGCCCGCGCCGCCCGCTGGGCCACCGACCCCGCCATCGCCGACGCCGAAGCCGCGCTCGCCGCCATCGCCCCCGCCCACCGATCGGCCCCCGACGTGCTCGCGCTCCACAAGCGCCTCATCGACGCCCGCGCCGTCGCCGAAGAGGCCGCCTTCGACGCCGAAGCCGCCGCCATCGAGCTGCGCCGCCTCCGCGGCTTGCCGTAGCCCCGCCCGCGCTCACCCCCGCTCGCCGAGCACCCGCTGCAACGTCTCCACCAGCGCCCCCACCCGAAACGGCTTCGCCAGAAACGCCCGGATCACCCCCGGCTCCACCTCCGCCGCGCCCACCTGCCCCGAGATCAACACCACCGGCAGATCCGCCCGCACCGCCGCGACCGCCCGCGCCAGCTCCACCCCGGTCATGCCCGGCATCGTCTGATCGGTCACCAACACATCGACGCCCGCCGGATCCGCCCGCACCGCCGCCAGCACCGCCGCCGGCGTCGAGAAGACCGTCACCGCCATGCCCCGATGCGCCAACACCCGCCGATAGGTCTCGAGCAACCCCGTCTCATCGTCGACGATCATCACCCGCGCCGCCCGCTTCGCCGCCGACCCCGCGACCGCCGGCGCCGGATCGACCAGCTCGGCCCGCGGCAGGCGCAGGTCGAAGCGCGTGCCCCGCCCCGGCTCGCTCCACAGCCCCACCGTGCCCCCCAGCGCCTTGACGATGTTGTGCACGATCGACAGCCCGAGCCCCGTGCCCTCGCCCGCCGGCTTGGTCGTGAAGAACGGGTCGAAGATCCGCGACCGGATCGCCGCCGGGATCCCGACCCCCGTATCGCTCACCGACAGCCGCACGAAGTCAGCGGGCGCCTCGGGATCGACCGCCGCCTCGATCGTCAGCCGCCCGCCGCCGGCCTTCATCGCCGCGCCCGCGTTCGTGCAGAGGTTGACGAGCACCTGCTCGAGCTGCCCCGCGTCGCCCCGACACGCGATCGGCGCCGGCGACAACCGCATCTCCAGCTCGATCGCCGACGACAACAGCGGCTGCACCAGCCGCACCGTCTGCGCCATGAGCGCGTTGAGCTCGACCGACCCCACCGGCGCCCGCCGGCTGCGCGCGAAGTCGAGGATCCGCACCACCACGTCCCGCCCCCGCTCGGCGTACTTCACCCCGCGCTCGACGTCCCCCCGCACCGGCGAGTCCTCGGGCAAGGCCTCGGCGACCGCGTCGAGCGTGAGCTGCAAGCCTTGCAGGATGTTGTTGAAGTCATGTGCCACCCCGCTCGCGAGCGTGCCGAGCGCCTCGAGCCGCTGCGCGCGCTCGAGCTGCTCCTCGAGCGCCGCGCGCTTCGCCTCCGCCTCCCGCAGCGCGGTGATGTCTTCGTGGATCGACAGCCACACCTCACCATGCAGGTGATGGGTGAAACCTGTCACCCGCGCCCGGCACCAGAACCTCGACCCATCCTTGCGCTGGTTCTCGATCTCCGCCTCATGCCGCCCCGTCTCGCGCAACGTCGCCATGATCCGCTCGGCGATCTTCACCGGATCGTCATGCGTCGGCGCGTTGATCAGGCTCACGTGCCGCCCGACGATCTCTTCGGCGCGGTAGCCGAACATGTGTTCGAAGGCCCGGTTGACATGCACGAAGCACCCATCGGAGACGCGCACGAGGTGCAAGGCCTCGGTCATCGCGTCGAGCATCTCCGCCGCGAGGCGCTGCTCCCCCTCGGCGGCCGCGCGCCATGTCACGTCGCGGTTCGCGCCGATCGTCAGATACGGCCGCCCCTCCCCATCACGCACCGGCAGGATCCACGCCTCCGCCTGCCCGCGGGTGCCATCCTTGCGTTGAAAGGTATAGTCCTGCCGCCAGCTCCCCGTCCCATCGACCGCCTCGAGCACCGAGGCCACGAGCCCCGCGTCCTCCGGCGCGATGAACAGCGCCGGCGTCTGACCGATCACCTCGTGCCGCGCATAGCCGAACATGCGCTCCGCGGCAGGGTTCCAGTCGACGATCGTGCCATCGAGCCGGGTGACGACGAGCCCCTCCCCGATCTGATCGAAGATGTCGGCATAGACCCGCGCTCGATCGAAGTCGGCCCAGAGCGCGCCCCCGCGGCGTGGCGGATCGGCGATGTTGTCTTCGGGCGTTCGCATCGGCCCCCCCCTCCTCTGCGAGATACAATCGAATCATTGATACGTGACGATGAGGCGCCGAGCTGGCCTTCAATACAATACTTCCATCTACGCACGACGCCGGGCGACGCCGCGCGGATACGAGAACCGGTCCGTCACCACCACCCCCTGGCGCGCCTCCTACTCAGCCAGCACCCCCGCGCCGGAGGCCCCGCGTGCCCGAGCTCTTCACCGTCAACCGCCGCCAGGCCCTCACCTGGCTCGGCGCCGCCGGCGCCTTCACCCTCGGCCTCCGCCTCGCCCCGCGCGCCGCCGCCGCCCCGGCCGCCCCCGCCCCCGACACCGACGCCCGCCTCTTCATCACCCTCCACGAAGACGGCCGCGCGCTCCTCACCTGCCACCGCTCCGAGATGGGACAACACGTCTGGACCGCCATGGCCCAGATC
>JACKDM010000091.1 GCA_020633515.1 Myxococcales bacterium | reverse complement strand
CCGACCAGTAGCGGGTGGTCGTGCCCGCCCGGCAGGCGTGCTCCCACTGCGCCTCGGTGGGCAGCGCGGCGTCGGCCCAGGCGGCGTAGAGCGCGGCGCGCCACCACGAGACCTCGGTGACCGGGTGCTCGCCGCCGCCGGGGCAGCGGTGCGCGGGGTCGAAGGCGGCGTACTCGGCGCGGGTCACCGGGGTGGCGCCCATGCGGTAGGGCGCGGTGAGGATGACCCGGTGCTGCGGGCCTTCGTCATCCCAGCGGCCGTCTTCATCGTCGGGGCTGCCCATGCGGAAGGTGCCGGCGGGCACGGTGACCATCGCGAGCGGCGGCACGCGCTCGATGGGGCGGCCGGCGCGCGCGAAGAACGCGGCGCGGTTGGGGCGGTGGCCGAGGCCGGCGAGCGCGTAGTGGATGAAGGCGAGCCGGTCGAGGTCGAGCGCGGCTGTGACGCGCTCGGTGAGCCGGGCGACCGCTTCGTCGGCCGGCCAGCGGCGGGCGAGCGCGAGCAGGGTGTCGCCGTCCCAACCGTCGCCGGCGTTCGGGTCGATGCCCCAGAGCACGTCGAGCGCGACCGCGGGCGGCAGGCCGGTCAGCTCGGGCAGCACCCGCAGCGTCAGCTTGACGTCGGCCGCTTGCAGCGCGCGCAGCGGCGCGGTCGGGTCGTCGAGCAGCGCGCAGGCCATGCCGAGCGTCTCGCCCCAGCGGCCGAGCTGCGCCGGGTCGTCGGCGATGTCGCGGATGCGGGCGGCGATGCGCTCGGGGCCGTCGTCAATCAGCGCCTCGGCGGCGAGGCGCTCGCGCAAGGCGCGGTGCAGGAAGCGCCAGCGGCCGTTCGCGCCGTCGTGGGCGGCGAGGATGCCGGCGTGGGGGCCGGTTTGGTCGAGGAAGCCGTCGGCGTTGCGCCAGTCGGCGGCCAGTATTGCGCGCAAGCGGTCGTCGAGGCAGGCGGCGAGGCGGTCGGCGAGGGTGGTGCGGGTCCAGGCTTCGCCGCCGAGTCCGGTGAGGTCGAGCGCGAGCGCGGCGAGCAGGCGGCGCGCGCTGGCGGCGCGGTCGCCGAGGCCGCGGCGGGCGGGGCTGTGGCCGCGGGTGAGCAGCAGCTCGATCGCGTCGCCGAAGAGTTCGCCGCGGGTGGCGGGCAGCGCGCGGTCGGGGCGGTCGGCGGCGAGGCGGGCGAGGAGCGAGAGCAGCAGCGGGTTGCCGGCGAGCGGTCCGTCGCGGTCGGCGAGCGCGGTCTGGGCTTCGATGCGGGTGAAGGCGGCGTCGCCGGCCGCGGGGCCGAGCCAGCGGTTGAGCAGCGCGCGGCGGCGGGCGGGGTCGAGGGGCTGCACGCGGGCGGGGGCGAAGCCGGCGATGGGGTCGTAGCCGATGGGTCGCGAGGTGACGGCGATGGCAAGGTGGGGGTGAGCGGCGGCGAAGGTAGCGATGCGCTCGCGAGCGCGGATGACCCGCTCGGGCGAGATCTCGTCAAAGCCGTCGAAGATGAGCCACAGCCGGTCTAGGCCGCGGCCGGGGTCTTCGGCGGCGATCGCGCGCAGGATGTCGGCGAGATCGGCGGCGCGGGGTCCATGGTGGTCGCGCAGTTCGGCTTCGAGGTAATCGAAGGGGTCGCCTTGGAACTCGGCCCAGTCGGCGAGGCCGATGTAGAGCGCGAGCGGCTCGGCGCCGGTCGCGGCCTGCTGCCAGACGAGGTGGCGCGCGAGGGTCGTCTTGCCGGCGCCCGGCTCGCCGAGGATGGCCCAGCGGCCGTGGCGGCGGTGGCCGGGGCCGCCCCGCATGAGCGCCTCGAGGGTCAGCTCGCGGGGGGCGTCGGGCGCGTGGCGGGCGCGGTCGAGGGCGAGTTCGACGTAGAGGTCATCGAGGGTGGTGGGGTCGTCGTCGCGCTGGAAGAAGGGCACGAGCGCGCCATGCACGGCGCGGAGCTGGGCGCGGAGCAGGGTGAGTGTGGGTGGCTCGGCGCCGGGGAGCGGCGCGGGCGCGGTGGCGTGCGGTGGGGCAATGGCGATTGGCTCCGTCCGCGCGGCGATCGGGTGGACGCCCAACAGACGCAGCAGCCCGGCGAGCCAGCCGCGCCAGCCGCGGCGTCGGAGGCGATAGGCGATTGGGCGGCGCTCGATGGCGGCCGTGATGGCCTCGGCGACGCGCGGCCAGTCGCGGTCAGGGGCGTCGATCGCGACGAGGCGGTTCAGACCGTAGGGGAGGCGTCGTTTGAAGCGGTCGAGCTTGACCGGGATGATGCGCTTGCGGTCGCTGCGGGCATCGGCAATGGCGTCGGCGATCTCTTCGAGCCAGAACCAGCCGTCGTGCTCGCTGCCGATGCGGCTGACGAGGACCACCACAAAGCCAGCGCCGGCGAGCGTCTCGCCGATGACCTCGTCCCAACGGTCGCCGGGCACGAGGTCGATCACGTCGCACCACGACCTCTCCCCGCGCTGATCGAGGGCGACGCGCAGCGCGGCGGCGTTGTCCCGGTCAGGGCCAGCGTAGCAGATGAAGATCAGCGGTCGGGGGGCGCCGGGGGCGGTCATCGCGATCGTTGTCCCCTACCGCGGCGGCCGGTGCAAGTTTGGCGGCGGCGCGCGAGGGGTCTGCGCGGGGTTTGCGCGGGCGGCGACAGGCAAGGGATACGTGGTGCTTGTCCGTTCGCGGGTGCGCAGGGACTCGCGGTGCGCGAGGCCGCCAGCGGGCACTTTGCCCGGCCTGAGCCACCGTGTCGGTGACCGGCGGAGTGGGTGACTTCGGGGAGTCCTCGATCAGCCACGGCACCCTCACCTTTGACGTGGGCGTGCCACGCACCGACGGCCGTCGTCGAGGCGCACAGAGGCGGTGGCACTCGACAAGAGGGCGGTGATCGGCCTCGGGCTGAATGCTGGGGGCAGCGAGGTGGGGAAGCGCGGCGCGGCGCGGTCGTCTTCGGGCGCGGAACGGCCGGCGGGCCGAGCGCGAGCAGGGCGGAGGTGCGGTCGTCCCGGGGCGGCACATGCCGCGAAGCCCTGGAGAGCCACTCGGCGGCGCCGATGCGGCGCCGGAGCGGTCTCGACACCGGCTGAGGACCGTTCGACGCGCGTCCGCCGCCCGCCCGTCGATCCCGCTTCTTCTCCGAGTGATGTTATGTCAACGAATGTCGCATCTGCCCGAACGCCGGGCAGGCAAGCCCACTGCCACCGACGGAGATCGCATGTCCGCCGAAGACACCCTTCGTGCGTCCGCAGCCTTGCGCGACCGCCTCCTCGCCCTGATCGGCGACCCCACCATCCCCCCGCACTGGCGCGGACGGGCCATCGCGTTGCATGGCGCCCTCACCCTCCCCGACACCCCGCCCGACACCGCCGCCCGCGCGCGTGACCTCGTCGACGCGGCCGAGCTGTTCCACCGGCTGTGGGCGCTGCACTGCCGCGTCGAGCGCGCGGTCTTCGGCGCGCGCAACACACCGGAGGACATCGGCTGGCGCGCCGATGCCATCGAGCTGCTCGACCAGTGGGACCGCGGAGGCGCGCAATGATCGGCGCGCCTTGCCGATCGCGGGGGAGGCGGCGAGCGCGATGACATCGACGCACCGGCAACACGATCCCGAAG
>JACKDM010000090.1 GCA_020633515.1 Myxococcales bacterium | reverse complement strand
GGGCTGCGCTTCGGGTCAGAGGGCGCCGAGCTCGACGGCGTCGGTGCCGAGGCGGATCTGGCCGGTGCCGGGGCGGCGCTCGATGATCGAGGCGGCCTCGTCGAAGCCGAGCTGGCCGAGCTGCTGGCGGAGGCGGCAGACGTGCACGTTGAGGGTGCGCGGGTCCTGGCCGAGCTTGTCGGCGAGGCTCTCCATGTGGATGAAGCCGCGCTCGGCGCGCGAGGCGGCGGCGTCGGCGAGGCGCTCTTCGGCGAGCACGACGAGCATGTAGTGGTAGGCGCGGGGCGCGAGGGTGATCCACTCGGTGCCACGACGCACGCCGACCTCGACGTACTCCTGGTCGCGGCTGACGCGGAGGCGGAGCGCGAGGCCGGCGATGAAGCGGCCGGGGGCGGCGGTGATGGTGCGGGGCACGATCTCGGGGACGGCGAGGCGCCAGGCGGTGTCGCCGGTGAGCACGATCTCCTGGTCGGAGACGGGGCGGAGGCCGGCGTCGTCTTCGGCGAACCAGCCGTCGCCGGATGCATAGATGGTGAGCTGAGGGTCGGCAGAGGAGGGGAGCGCGAGGATGCCGCCGATGGCGTCGACGACGGCGTCGCCGGTGATGGCTTCGGCGAAGGGCTGGGGCGGGGCGACTTCGATGATCTGCCAGCGGTCGTTGCCGTCGCCGAAGGCGAGGGTCTGGCCGCGTTCGAGGGTGATGGTCTCGCCGGGGAGGAGCTTGCGGTCGCCGTGCCAGGTGCCGTTGCGGCTGCCGAGGTCGCGGATGGTCCAGGTGTCGCCGCTCCAGGAGAGGATGGCGTGTTCGCTCGATGCGAGGCGGTTGCGGAGGCGCATGACGTTGGTGGGGCCGCGGCCGATGGTGGTGCGGGGGCGGAGGCGGATGAGGCGGCCGGTGGGGAGGTGGCGGAGCATCGGCGTGTCCGGTCGGTGGAGGCTGGGTGCTCAATACCGCGGCAGCGGCTGGATTGCCAGCGGGGGGCGGTGTCGGTGGGATGCGGGGGGGGCTCGGATGTGACGGGCGATCGAAGGCGACCGAACTCCCACCATCGCGCCATCCCGCCTCGACTTATCGTCTGCCACGCCCTACCCTCGGCGGCGATGGAGAGCCACTCGACGCCCCCCTACCCCGCGCCCATCCCCGGCGCCCCCACCCACCCGCGCCGCGACGGCTCGGTCACCACCGCCCCCGACGACCCCCTCTGGCGCCCCGGCGACAGCGACGGCGCCTTCGAACCCACCGCCGTGCCCACCGCCGACCCCGGCTCCCCCGAAGCCGCCGCCCGCGACCCCGCCTCCGCCGACAGCGCCCCGTCCACCCCCGCCCGCGGCCCCTCCACCGTACCCGGCGCCCCCTCGCAAGACCTGCTCGCCGCGCTCCGCCGCACCGACGACGAAGAGCTCACCGCTGAGCACCCCGGCCGCTACCAGCTCCGCGGCGTGCTCGGCGAAGGCGGCATCGGCCTCGTCGACCGCGTCTACGACCGCCACCTCCGCCGCGAGGTCGCGCTCAAGAGCCTCCGCCCCGTCCTGCACGGCCGCACCGACCGCCCCGTCATCGAGTCCCGCTTCCTCGACGAAGCCCGCGTCACCGGTCTGCTCGAACACCCCGGCATCGTGCCCGTGCACGAGGTCGGCCGCCGCCTCGACGGCGCGCTCTACTACACGATGAAGCAGATCCGCGGGCACAACCTGCGCGCCGCCGCCTACAAAGCCGGCTTCGACGAGCGCCTGCGCCTCGTGCCCCGCTTCATCGGGCTCTGTCAGGCCGTCGCCTACGCCCACAGCCGCGGCGTCATCCACCGCGACTTGAAGCCCGACAACGTCATGCTCGGCGACTTCGGCGAGACCCTCGTCGTCGACTGGGGCCTCGCCAAGATCAAGGCCGCCCCCGACGCCCCCGCCTCCGAGATCGACCTCGTCCCCGACGGCCGCACCCTCGACGGGCAGGTCCTCGGCACCCCCGCCTACATGCCCCCCGAACAGCTCGAAGGCCGCATCGCCGACGTCGACGAACGCGCCGACGTCTACGCGCTCGGGGTCATCCTCTACGAGCTCATCACCGGCCACACCCCCTTCGGCGCCGGCACCGGCGCCGCCGCCTTCGCCGCGCTCGCCCGCCGCGTCGCCACCGAGCCCGTGCCCCACCCCGCCACCCACGAGCCCCGCTGCCCGCCCGAGCTCGCCGCCATCATGTTCCGCGCGCTCCAGAAGGACCCCACCCGCCGCTACCGCGACGCCGGCGCGATGGTCGACGACATGCTCCGCTTCGAAGCCGGCGGCTGGGTACAGGCCCACCGCTACAGCCTCCGCGAGCGCTTCTGGCGCCGCGTCCGCCGCCACCGCGGCCCGCTCGTGCTCGCGCTCGCCGTGCTCTCCGTCGCCGCGCTCACCTGGATCTGGCGCGGCGCCCGCGAAGCCGATCGCGCCGCCGAAGCCGAGCGCGCCCGGCAGGCCGCCGTCGTCGCCCGCGTCGAGCGCCACCTCGACGAAGCCCGCGCCATGCGCACCGCCGGCTGGGTCGACCTCTACGCCTCCCGCCTCACCGGCCTCAAGGAGCCCGTCGTCGAAGACCGCGTCGTCACGCTCCTGCAAGACCCCGACGCCGCGCTCCGCCAGCTCGCCGCCCGCACCCTCGGCCTGATGAACAGCGCCCGCGCCGTCGACGCGCTCATCGCCCGCCTCGACGAAGGCATCGAGACCGACGAGACCGTCGTCGTCGAGGTCATCCGCGCGCTCGGCGTCATCGGCGACCCCCGCGCCGAGCGCGCCGTCTACGCCGCCCGCGCCCGCTACGGCAACACCAGCTACGTCGGCTACGCCACCGCGCTCGCCTACCGCCTCCTCCCCCCCGAAGCCCCCGCCGCCGACGCCGACGCCAACGCCTGGGTCGACTACGGCCGCGCCCTCGTCGAAAAGGGCCGCTCCGCCGAAGGCGTGCTCGCCTACGACCACGCCATCGAGCTCCAGCCCGAGCTCGTCCGCGCCTGGAACAACCGCGGCATCGCCCACCGCTACCTCGGCAACTACCGCCTCGCGCTCCGCGACTACACCCGCGCCCTCGAGCTCGACCCCGACTTCCTCCCCACCCTCGTCAACCGCCCCATCCTCCACCGCAACCGCTACGACTACCCCGCCGCCTTCGCCGACCTCGACCACGCCATCACCCTCGGCGGCAGCGGCGCCGCCCGCCGCGCCGGGCTCCACAACCGATCGCTCTACCGCGCCGAATACGGCGACCACGAAGGCGCCCGCCAGGACCTCGACGCCGCCGCCCCGCTCGGCGCGCTCGACCGCCAGCAGATGGCCATGGAAGGCCGGATCCGCCGCCTCACCGGCGAGCTCGACGCCGCGCTCGAATCCTACAACCGCGCCATCGACCTCGACCCCAGCTCGGCGCTCACCTACCAGCAGCGCGCCCGCGTACACCTCGACCGCGGCGACCTCCGCGCCGCCCGCGCCGACCTCGACCAGGCCTGGCGCCTCGACCCCGAGCTGCAGAACCTCTCCGCCGAGCGCGCGCAGGTCCTCGCCCGCCTCGGCGAACACGTCGCCGCCCGCCAGGTCGCCGACGACGCCATCGCCACCCGCCCCGGCGCCGGCCTCTCCTGGGTCGTGCGCGCCATCGAGGTCCACATCCGCGGCGGCGACTGGTCCGCCGCCGCCGCCGATCTCGCCCAGGCCGCCGACCGCGCCCGCCCGAGCGACCGCGTCCTCTTCGCGCTCATGCACGCCGCCGCCCGCCGCCGCGCCGGCCAGCCCGTCACCCTCGCCGAGCTGCGACCGCTCGACGAGCTCCCCTACCACGACGCCCTCATCCCCGTCGCCGCCGGCGCCGAAGCCCCGCCCCCGCCCACCCACGAAGCCCGCTGCGCCCTCGCCATCGCCCGCCTCGCCGCCGGCCGCGGCGA
>JACKDM010000009.1 GCA_020633515.1 Myxococcales bacterium | reverse complement strand
TCACCGTCACCGAGCGCACCACCGACGGCCAACCCAAACACCCCGGCCGCTTCCCCCCCGGCACGGCCCGCTGCACCCTCCACACCTTCGCCGAAGAGATCGAGCTCATCCAAGGCCTCGAACACACCCTCGGCCGCCCCATCGGCCTCTACCCCGAGGTCAAGGCCCCCTGGTACCACCGCCAGCACGGCAAGGAGATCGCCCGCGCCGTGCTCGACACCCTCCAGCGCCATGGCTACCGCAAGAAGACCGACCGCGTCTTCGTGCAATGCTTCGACCCCCGCGAGCTCGAACGCATGCGCCGCACCATGTCATCGATGGCCATCGACCTCCGCCTCGTGCAGCTCATGGCACCCACCGACTGGCACGAGACCATGATCGTCGCCGCCGATGGCACCCTCACCCCCTATGACACCGCCTGGATGTTCCAACCCGGTGGCATGAAACGCATCGCCGCCTACGCCGACGGCGTCGGCCCCTGGCTCCCCATGGTCGTGCAGCCCGCCGGCGAAGACGGCCACCGCGTCACCGCGCTCGTGCAAGACGCCCACCGCGCCGGCCTCGTCGTGCACCCCTACACCTTCCGCGCCGACCCCGGCCAGCGCCCGCCCTACGCCAAGGACTTCGAGGCCCTCGTGCGGATCTTCGTCGACGAAGCCCAGGTCGACGGCCTCTTCACCGACTTCCCCGACCGCGCCCGCCGGGTCATCGAGGCAGCCGAACGCTCTCAGCCAAGAGGAAGCGAATGAACGCCGCCCGCGATGACTACCTCAGAGGGCTCGTCCGCGAGCTCACCCGCCTCGACCGCGAGCCGGAGTGGGTCGAGTTCAAGGAGAACAACGACGATCCGCAGCAGCTCGGCGAGTACATCTCCGCGCTCGCCAACGCCGCGGCCCTCGTCGGCAAGAGCAAGGGCTACCTGCTCTGGGGCATCCGCGACAGCGACCATGCCATCGTCGGGACACGGATCGATCCCAAGGCAGCCACGAAGGGCAACGAAGAGCTCGAGAGCTGGCTGTTGAGGCTCCTCAGCCCGCGCATCGACTTCCGCTTCGATGACGTCATCGTCGACGGCGAGCGGGTCGTCATCCTCGAGATCGACCGCGCCACCCGCCACCCCGTCGCCTTCAGCGGCACCGAATACATCCGCGTCGGGTCTCTCAAGAAGAAGCTCAAAGAGTTCCCGGAGAAGGAGCGGGCGCTGTGGAGGACCTTCGACCGACAGTCATTCGAAGAAGGCATCGCGCTCGATCGCCTCAGCGACACCGACGTCCTCTCCCGTCTCGACTATCCCACCTATTTCGAACTCATGGACGCCCCCACCCCCGACGGACGCGCCGCCATCCTCGACGCGCTCCGCCGTGAGCGCCTCATCACGCTCGACGAGGCGGGTGCCTGGAGCATCACACACCTCGGTGCCATCCTCTTCGCACGCCGGCTCGATGACTTCCCGACGCTCCGCCGCAAGGCGATTCGCGTCATCCAGTATCGAGGGCGCGACCGCACCGAGACCCGGCGCGAGCAGCTCGGCGCCAAAGGGTATGCCAACGGCTTCGAGGGCCTCCTGACGTTCATCAACGGCCTGCTCCCCACCAACGAGGTCGTCGGACCGGCGCTGCGGCGCGCGGTGCCGATGTACCCGGCGCTCGCCGTGCGCGAACTCGTCGCCAACGCGTTGATTCATCAAGATTTTTCCGTCACGGGCGCCGGCCCCACCGTCGAATTGTTCGACGGCCGCGTCGAGATCACCAACCCTGGCGAGCCGCTCGTCGAGACGGCGCGCTTCCTCGACAGCCCGCCGAAGTCGCGCAATGAAGGTCTCGCATCGGTCATGCGCCGCCTCGGCATCTGCGAGGAGCGCGGCAGCGGGATCGACAAGGTCGTCGCCCAGGTCGAAGCCTTCCAATTGCCCGCGCCGCTCTTCGAACTGCCGCCGGGCTTCACCCGCGTCGTGCTCTTCGCACACCGCCCGTTGCGAGAGATGGACCGGGACGACCGCGTGCGCGCCTGCTATCTCCACGCCTGCCTGAAGTACGTCCAGCGCGACTATCTCACCAACGCATCCCTCCGCGAGCGCCTCGGCGTCGAAGAGCACAACAAGGCCGCCGTCTCGCGCTACATTCGAGAAGCCGTCGAAGCGGGCGTCATCGAGCCGTACGATGCGAGCGCGGCGAAGCGGCTGATGAAATACGTGCCGGCGTGGGCGGCCCGCTGATTGATTGATCAAACTTGGGTCAGTGAGGAGATGATGGCGCCGCTTGCCTCGCAAATTACTGATTCCAGGTGATTCTTCCTTTTCTCCGTCCAATTGACGGGTAATTGATGACGGCCCGATTTCGCGCCCTACCCCTCGATCATCGCCTCCACCGTCGCCAGCGTATCCGCCTCGGCCGCCGGCTTGTCATGGCGCCAGCGCGCGATCCGCGGGAAGCGCACCGCGACCCCCGACTTGTGGCGGGTGCTCCGCCGGATCCCTTCGAACGCGATCTCGAAGACCTGCACCGGCTCGACCTGCCGCACCGGGCCGAACTTCTGCTGCGTGTGCGCGCGCAGCCAGCGATCGAGCGCCGCGATCTCATCGTCGGCGAGCCCCGAGTATGCCTTGGCGAACGGCACCAGCTCGTCGCCGCGCCAGACGCCGAAGGTGTAGTCGGTCAGCAGCGTCGCCCGCCGCCCGTGGCCCGGCTGCGCGTAGATCAACACCGCGTCGACCGTGCGCGCGTCGAGCTTCCACTTGTACCAGTCGCCCCGCGGCCGCCCGACGCGATACGGGCTCTCGAGCCGCTTGAGCATCAGCCCCTCGACGCCCCGCTCCCGCGCGCTCTCCCGCGCCGCGGCGGCGGCGGGCCAGTCGGGGGCGGCGACGATCGGCGAGAGCGGGAAGCGCGGGTGGGCGAGCGGCCCGAGCAAGGCTTCGAGCCGCGCCCGCCGATGGCTCAGCGGCCGCGCGCGGATGTCTTCGCCGCCGTCTTCGATGAGATCGTAAGCCATGAACGCCACCGGCACCTCGGCCCGCAGCTTCGCGCCCACCGTCTTGCGATTGAGCCGCCGCTGAAGCTCGGCGAAGGGCAGGGGAGCGTCGTCCTGCCACGCGAGCAGCTCGCCGTCGAGCACGGTGCCATCCGGCAGCGCCGCCGATGCCTCGACCACGTCGGGGAAGCGCTCGGTGACCAGCTCCTCGCCGCGCGACCAGATCCAGGTCTGGCCCCGGCGACGGATGAGCTGCCCGCGGATCCCATCCCACTTCCATTCGAGCTGCCACTCGTCGCGCGCGCCGAGCGCCGCGGCCGGATCACTCTCGAGCGGCGTCGCGAGGAAGTACGGGTACGGCTTCGACGGCGGCGCCTCGGCGCCCGCGTCGGCCGGCGCGGTGAGCGCGGCCCAGAACGCGGGCGTGGGATCCCAGTGGCCGGTGAGGCGATGCATCAGCCGCGCCTCGCCGACGCCGGTGTGTTTGGCGAGCGCGCGCACCACGAGCTTGCGCGAGACGCCGACCCGCAGCTCGCCGGTCAACAGCTTGTCGAGCAGGAAGAGATCGTCCGCCGGCAAGGCCCGCCACCAGCCGAGCACCGCGTCGCGCTGCGTCGCCTCGTCGGCGCCGGCGAGCGGCGTGAGGTGCTCGGTGACCCACGACGAGAGGCTGCGGTCGATGCCATCGGCCGGCGCGGTGCGCGCGGTGTCGACGAGCAGCGCGATGGCTTCGGCGAGGTCGCCGACGGTGGCATACGACTCCTCGACGAGCCAGTCGGGCAGGCCGGTCGCCTCCGAGGCCCAGCGGCGCAGCGTCATCGGCCCGATCAGGCGCTTGAGGCGCCGGCCGGTGAGGAACCAGACCGCCCACGCGGCGTCGGCGGGCGGCGCCGCGGCGAAGTAGGCGGCCATCGCGTCGACCTTGGCGAGCGTCGAGCCGGTCGCGTCGAGCGCGGCGTAGAGGCGGCCGAACGCCCTCATGGCATCACCGGCGATGGCATCGGCCATGACAGCGCGTCGCGGCCCTGCTCGCGCAGGTGGCGGGCGAGCGCCTCGCCGTGGCCGGGCCAGAAGCGGACGCGCGCCGCGCCGGTCTCGTCGATCGTGCGGCAGAGCGCCGGCCAGTCGGCGTGGTCGCTGAGCAAGAGCCCGCGGTCGTAGCCCTTGCGGCGGCGGGTGCCGCGGATCCGCATCCAGCCCGAGGCGAACGCGGTCTGCGGCTTGCCGAGCCGTCGCATCCACGGCGTGCCCTGCGCCGAGAGCGGCGCGATGACGAGCGCGGCGGCGAGGTCCTTCTTCTGGGCGTCGACGACGAGCCCGGCGGTCTCGGCGAGGGTGACGCCAGCGTCGTGATAGAGCGCGTTGAACGCGGCCGGCGCGCCGTGCAGCCAGATGGGACCGGGAAGTGCGCGCCCGGCGAGGTGGGCGAGCACGCGCTGGCTCTTGCCGACGGCATACGCGAAGAGCACGCTCGGCCGCCCCGCCGCCGCGCCCGCGCGCCACCACTCGACGAGCTCGTCGATGACGTCGAGCGGGTCGGGCCAGCGATAGATCGGCAGCCCGAAGGTCGCTTCGCTGACGAAGACATCGCAGCGGATGACTTCGAATGGCTCGCAGGTGGGATCAGGCTGCCGCTTGTAGTCACCCGACACGACCCACACCTCGCCGTCGTTTTCGAGGCGGATCTGCGCCGAGCCGAGCATGTGACCGGCCGGATGCCACGAGGCGGTCACCGGCCCGAAGCGCACCGGCTCGCCGAACGGGATGGCATGGATCGTGGCCTCGGGCCCGGCGCGGCGGGCGACGAGCGCGGCGGCGGGCGCGGCGCAGTAGTAGTCACCGCCGCCGGGGCGGACGTGGTCGGCGTGCGCGTGGGTGATGAGCGCGCGCGCGACCGGCTCGGCCGGGTCGATGTAGACGCCACCGGCGGCGCATTCGAGCCCGCCGCCGCCGGGTACGAGCAGGTCGGCGCTCACCCCTTCGACCCGGCGGGCCGCTCCAGCGCCTCGACGGCGTTGCCATCGGGGTCGTAGAGGTAGACCGACCGGGTGCCATCGCGGTGGCCCTTGGGATCACCCCAGGCGGCGGCGTCGGGCACCAGCACCGAGACGTGCGGCGGGTGCTGGCCGGGGGTCACGAGCGCGAGGCTGGTGTTCTCGAATCGCAGCAGCGCCCAGGTCTCGTCCTGGTAGCGCACTTCGCAGTCGAAGCGCTCGCGGTACCACTTGACGGCGGCGGCGATGTCTCGGGTCTCGATGGCGACGTGGTCGATGCGATCCATGGCTGACCTCGGTGGGTGTGCCCCGGTGGATGTCGGGCTCGCGGGGCGAGTTACAGCGCCCGGTGCCTACCAGCGCCAGATCGCGCCGCCGGCGAGCGCGAGCCCGAGGCCGACGAAGGACACCGAGGCGATGCGGGCGACGTCGGCGTCGACGTTGGCCTGCGCGAAGCGCAGCTCGGCGACGCGCTCGTCCCGCGAGCCCACCGGCGCGGCGCGAAACGCGCGGCTGGCGGCGTCGCGCTCGCGGGCGGGCTCGAGGCTCACCGCCCAGAGCGCGGCGCCGACGAGACAGGCGACGCCGGCGAGCGTGAGCAGCGTGATGGCTTGCCGGCGGGGCGCGGCGGGGGCGGGGCGGCGAGCGCGGCCGGATCGGGCGCGGCGGCGGCGGGCGGGTCGACGTCGCCGATGGGCGCGGCGGCGGCGGGCGCGAGGGTCGCTTGCGCGAGCGCGGCGGCGAGGAGCGAGGCGCGGAGCGGCGCGATCACGGCGCGATGACCCCCATGAAGAGCGCGGCGATGTCGTCGAGGTGTTGGGTGGCGGGGGAGGCGCACTCGGGGATCGACCCAGCGGGCGCCGGCGCCGGGGCAGCGGGCGCTGCCTTCGATGGCGAAGACGCCGTGGCCGCAGGAGTTTTCGTAGACCAGGACGAGCTCGGCGCCGTGCGCGCGGGCGCGCTGCATGTAGCCGGTCGCGAGCGCGGCGGTGGCTTCGGCGAAGCGGCGGCGGCGCGCCGGGTCGAGGTCGGGCCAGCGGGGGCAGCGGCTCGGATCGGCGGTGCCGTCGCTCCAGTCGGTCGCGTTGGCGAGCACGATGTGGGCGCCCGGGTGCGCGGCGCGGAGCTCGCGGAGGGCGGTGTCGAGCGCGACGAGGCGCGGTTCGACGAGGACCTCGATCGGCGTCGCGGCGCCGCCCTCGGCGACGCTGTGGGCGATGGCACGGAGGTCGTTGTGGCCGATGGCGATGATGAAGAGCGGCGGCGCGCCGAGCGCGGGGGGCACGCCGCAGCGGGCGATGAGGCCGCCTTCGCCGGGCAGACCGGCGAGGGTGGCGCGCGGATCGGTGCAGGTGAAGAAGTCGCCGCCGCGCAGCACGCCGGGGGGGCGCGGGGGTCGGGCGCGCTCCAGGTCTCGAAGACGAGCGCGGGGAAGGCGTCGACGAGCGCAGCGGCGAGGGCGTCACGGAGCAGGGGGATCGGGTTGAGGCGCGCGTCGACGCCCCAGAGGCCGTCGCCCACGAACGCGACGGCGCCGACGGCGGCGATCGACGTGTCGTTGGTGCCGGCGCAGCCCGCGAGCCGGCCGCCGACGCGGGCGTAGTCGGGGGCGCCGGGACCGGCGACGAACTCGGCGGGGGAAGCAGTCGGCGAGCGAGACGCCTGGGTCGGCAGGGGCGGCGTCGGGCGGGGGGCGGCGTCGGGCGGGGCGGCGGCGCGGGCGCGGCGTCGGGGGCAGCGTCGGGCGCGGCGTCGGGCGGGTCTCGATCCGAGGGGCTCGCGTCGGCGGGCATGGTGTCGGCGGGCGGCGCGGCGTCGGTCGGCGGCGCAGCGTCGTACGCTCGGGCATCGATCGGCGGCGCCCACCCGTCGGGCGGGTCGTCGTCGGTCTCCTCGGCACAGCCGGTGAGCGCCGTGAGCACCAGCGATGAGGTCGCGATCAGCGCGCTGCGGCGGAGCCTCATCGATGACCTCCTGCCAGGATCGAGCGGCGCGCGCGTGGTCGGATCGGCCTCTGCGCGACGGCTCATGACAGCATCAAAGCATGGCCGGGCCGACAGGTAAAGGGGCGTCGAGGCGCGCCGGGCGCTCGCGGGGGTCGATCAGGGGCGGAGCGTGCGCACCGGGCGGAAGCCGATGTAGTAGTCGCGCCACGTCTCGTACTCGGGCGCGCGCTGGGCGCTGCGAGCCCAGTAGAAGGGGAAGCCGAAGGCCGTGCCGCGGATGACCGCGCCGGTGAAGCCCGCGACCGCCGCGCCGCGGTACACGGGGTCGGTCGCCGGGGTCGACCCATAGGCTTCGTGATAGTGGTCGAAGACCCACTCCTGCACGTTGCCGCCCATGTCGTGCAGGCCCCACGGGTTGGCGGCGCGGGTGGCGACGATCGAGGCGCCGGGTCCCCACGGGACGTTGCCGCCGTGCCACTCGGCGTCGTCGACGCAGCCCGCGTCGGCGCCGCACCAGTAGGCGGTGGTCGTGCCGGCGCGGATGGCATGCTCCCATTCGGCCTCGGTCGGCAGACGCCAACCGTCGCAGCCTTCGAAGAAGGTGACATCCGCGCAGGCGTCGCCGTGGCAGGAGCTCTGAGCGTAACCCTCGACATCGAGCGGACAGCCGCCGTCGGCGAAGCCATCACAGTCGACGAGGCCATAACAGGGCAACAAGCCATCATGCTCGGAGCGGGCGTTGAGCCATCGCATGGCATCGAAGACATTGACCCGCTCGACGGGGCGATCGCCGGCGTCGGCGGCGAGCGCGGGGTTCTGCCAGCCGGGCAGCGCGAGCCATTGGTCCTGGGTCAGCTCGGTGCGGGCCATGATGATCGGGCGGGTCAGGGTGACCGCGTGTTGCTGCTCGTCAGCGTCGCGGTCGGGCTCGTCGGCAGGGCTGCCCATGCGGAAGGTGCCGGGCGGGATGCAGACATAGCCCGCCGGTACGCCGCCGAGCGCGCTGCACGCGGTGCCGTTGCAGGGCGGGTCCTCGTCGAGCGCGCCGTCGCAGTCGTCGTCGACGAGGTCACAGGTCGCGTCGCTCGTGGCGAGCGGGGTTGAGGCCACCGCGCTGCATCGGACCCCGTCGCCGTCGCACATCCACTCGCCGTGAGCCTGGCAGGCGCCGCTGCCTTCGGTGCAGGGCGCGCCGACGTCGAAGCCTTCGTCGACCTGCCCGTCGCCGTCGTCATCGGCGCCGTCGCATCGCTCCGGGGGCGGGACGATGGCTTCGCAGCCATCGGCGGCCTCGCCGTTGGCGTCGAGCCGACCCGGTACGCAGCGCTCGATGACACAGGCGCCGGCCTGACAGCGCGCTTGCGCGAAGGGCAGCTCACACAGGGAGCAGGGGTCGCAGGCCGAGGCGGTGAGGGGCGGGTCGCCGGGAGCGCAGCCAGTGAGATCGTCCTTGTCGGGCAGCTCTGAGCAGGCGCAGAGCAGGAGGCCCAGCACGGCCAGCGCTCTCAGCATCGGTCTCCCCCCGGCGACGCTGCGGTCGTCGACCGCCTGCCCACCATTCCGCAACTGACAGAGCAAAGCAAGATGCTGTCCCTCCCTCGGTCGCCGCCGTCCGGTCGAGGGGCCGCGGCGCCGGGAGGCAGGCCGCAGCCGATCGTCAGTCAATCATCGCGCGGGGGCACTGTAAATACTTGATTCGAAAGGTGATTCAGGATGTGTAAATTTGCCGTGTCTCTGGCGGGCACGCGCGCGAGGCATCGCGGGAATTCCGGTTGGCGTGATGGAACTTCGGCGCGGTCACGGTCCGAGCGATTGGGGTGGGAGACCGCTGCGGCGCGGTCGGACTCGCGACGACGTCGCGCTCGCGCGGCGGGCGGTGATCGGGCATGATGCCCGGGCTGTCGATGTTTCTCGGAGGAGTCGATGACGCGCACGCGATGGACGGGGGCGCTGCTCGCCGCGGCGGCGGCGATGGGAGCGGCGCCTGGAGCGCAGGCCGGCGAGCCGGCGCCGAAGGCCGGGGCCGAGGCGACGGTGAAGCTCTGTGAGGAGACCTGGCCGGCGACCGCGCCGGGCAAGGCATCGACGAAGGACACCTGGGCCTGCGTCGATTACTATCTCACCCTGGCATATGGCAAGAAGCCCGACGCCGAGATGCTGACGCTCGACCCGGGTTATGGCATGCCGCAAGAGGTCAAGCTGCCCAACAGCAAGCTCGACAACATGATCGGGCATGTCGCCGCGGCGTGCGATCGCAAGGCGGCGCCGGTGGAGAGCGAGTGCAACCGCGGCGCCGAGCTCTTCGAAGGCATCAAGCGGCGGCGGCTCGGGCTGCTCGACGACACGGTGATGGAGAGCATCGAGCCGGTGCTCGCGGCGGTGCTCAAGGGCGAGAAGCTCACCCGGGCGCAGCTCCGCGCCGACGAGGAGCAGAAGTGGTCGCCGCTGACCCTGTGGAAGCTGCGCAACGCGGCGTATGCACGGCATGGCTTCAAGTTCAAGACCCCCGACCTCAACACCTTCTTCTACGGGCCGCGCGATGACTCCAAGCTCTTGCCGATCGCCAAGGGCGACAAGGCCAAGGTCGAGCTGACGCCCGACGACGTCGCCAACGTGCAGCTCATCAAGACGCTGGAGACCCACAAGAAGTGATCTGATGGCAGCGGCCGATCCATCTGTCGAGGCGCCCGCCGAGGCATCACCGCGCCGCCGGAAGGTCTGGCGCCGACGGCTGCTCGTCGCGCTCGCCGCGGCGCCGATCCTCGCGGCGGTCGCGCTGTGGCTGGCGGTCGTCGCCGTCGACTTCCCCGCCGAGTGGCTCGCCTCGCACCGGGTCGAGAGCCGGCGGGTGGTCGACCGGCATGGCATCCTGCTGCGCGAGGCGCTCTCCGACGCCGAGGGGCGCGGGGTCTGGCGATCGCTCGACGCGGTCTCGCCTTGGGTGCCGGCGGCGTTCGTCGCGATCGAAGACCACCGCTTCTACGCGCACCCCGGCGTCGACCTGCATGGCATCGCGCGCGCGGTGCGTGACAACCTCGCGGCGGGGCGGGTGGTCGCGGGCGGCAGCACGCTGACCCAGCAGGTCGTCAAGCTGATCCGCGCCGTCGAGCGCGGCGGCGGCGGGCGCTCGCTGGGGAGCAAGTTGAGCGAAGCGATCTGGGCGCTGCGGCTCGAGCGCGCGCTCGACAAACAGGGCATCCTCACCCAGTACGTCAACCGCGCGCCGTTCGGGCATGGCACCGGTGGCATCGAGGCGGCGGCGCGGCTCTATCTCGACAAGCCGGCGAGCGCGCTGAGCCTCGGCGAAGCGGCGCTCTTGTGTGGCATCCCGCGGGCGCCGTCGCGCAACAACCCATGGGTCGATCCCATCCGCGCCGAGGCCCGGCGGCGGGCGGTGCTCGATCGCATGTTCGAGACCGGCGCGATCACCGCCGCGCAGCACGCCGCCGCGGTCGCCGAAGTCATCCGCATCGCGCCGCGGCGGGCGCGCTTCGAGGCGCCGCACTTCGTCGACCATGTCTTGCGCACCCTGCCCGCCGGCGTGAGCGGCGAGGTGCGGACGACGCTCGACGGGCCGCTCCAGCGCGAGGTCGAGGCGCTCGTCGACGAGGTCGTGCGCGCGCTCTCGGCGGCGCGGGTCGGGCAGGCCGCCGCGGTGGTGCTCGACAACGCGACCGGCGAGGTGCGGGCGTGGGTCGGCAGCGTCGACTACGGCGACCCGCGCGAGGGGCAGGTCGACATGGTCCTCGGGCGGCGGCAGCCGGGCTCGACGCTCAAGCCGTTCGTCTATGGCCTCGGATTGGAGCGCGGCTTCGACGCCGCCGATCGGCTCCCCGACCTGCCCTTGTGGTTCCCGACCGGGCTCGGTGACTACCGCCCGCGCAACTACGACCGGCGCTTTCATGGCTGGGTGAGCCTGCGATCGGCGCTCGCCAACAGCTACAACGTGCCCGCGGTGTGGATGGCGCAGAAGGTCGGGCCGCCCGATCTCTTGCGGCGCCTGCGCGCGGTCGGCTTCCAGAGCCTCGATCGCGGCGCCGACTACTACGGCCTCGGGCTCGCGCTCGGCAACGGCGAGGTGCAGCTCATCGAGCTCGCCAACGCCTATCGCACCCTCGCCAACGAAGGGATCTGGTCGCCGGTGCGGTGGCGGCGTGACATGCCGCGGGGCGAGCGGCGGGTCGTGATGCCGGCGCCGGTCGCGCGGCTGTTGACCGACATCCTCGCCGATCCCATCGCGCGGATCCCGGCGTTCGGGCGTGACAATGCCTTGGAGCTGCCTTTCCCGGCGGCGGCGAAGACCGGGACGAGCACCGACTTCACCGACAACTGGACCGCCGGCTACACGCCCGCGGTGACGGTCGCGGTCTGGGTCGGCAACTTCGACGGGCGGCCGATGGAGGGCGTCAGCGGCATCACCGGCGCGGGGCGGCTGTGGCATCGGGTGATGCGCGCGGCGACGCCGCCGGGGCGAGCGATGCCATTCAGCACCGAGGGGCTGACCCGGGTGCGGGTCTGCGCCGACACCGGCGAGCTCTTCGGCGAGGACTGCGTGCACGGCGTCGACGAGCTCTTCCGCGCCGAGCGCGCGCCGCGTACCGAGCCACCGCAGCGCGGGCTGCGCCTCGGGTTTCCGCGCATGGGTGATGTCTTCCAGCTCGACGCCGACACGCCGGGGCGCTATGCGCGGCTGCGGCTGCGGGTCGAGGGCGGCGAGGGCGCGCGGCTGGCGTGGGCGCTCGACGACGCGGCGCCGGTGCTGACCGACGAGCCGGGGCTGTGGTGGGCGGCGACGCCGGGGCGCCATCGGGTGCGGGTGTGGCCCGACGGGCGGCCGGGTGAGGCGGCGGTGGCGGAGTTCACGGTGATGGATTGAGCGGGCGTTCGGGTGCGGATTGTCGCACCCGCGGCAGATGCAGATCGGCTGGTTGAGCGGGTCGGCGGGGCGTTGCGAGATTGGGCGCACCATCACGTGGGGAGAGTGACGATGCGTTCGATGAGCATGACACGGGGCGCGGCGGCGGTGGCCGTCCTGGGTGCGGCGCTGGGTGCGGGGCTGGCGGCGCCGTCGGTGGCGGCGGCGTGCGGCGGGTTCTTCTGCGACAACGCGCAGCCGGTGACGCAGGCGGCGGAGCGGATCGTCTTCGGCGTCGAAGACGGGGCGATCGAGATGCACGTCCAGATCGACTACGCCGGGCCGCCCACCGCGTTCGGGTGGCTGCTGCCGGTGCCGCCGGACGTCGACGTCGATCTGAGCGACCAGCACCTCTTCGACGAGCTGGAGCGGTTGAGCCGGCCGCTCTATCGGGTGCGGACCCGGTTCGCCGACTGCGGCGGCGGCGAGGGCGAGGGCGAGGGCGAGGGCGAGGGTGAGGGCGAGGGTGAGGGCGAGGGCGAGGGTGAGGTCGACGTGCTCGAGCGGCAGCCGCTCGGGGCGTTCGATCAGGCGATCCTGCGCGCCGACAACGTCGACGTGCTGCTGCAATGGCTCGACGATAACGGCTACCAGCGGCCGGTCGGCGCCGAGGCGATCCTCGCCGACTACGTGCAGGGCTCGGTCTTCGTGGCGCTCAAGCTGCTGCCCGATCGGCAGATCGACCAGATCACGCCGATCCGGCTGCGGTTCAGCGGCACGACGCCCGCGATCCCGCTGCGGCCGACCTCGGTCGCGGCCGAGCCCGACATGGGGGTGCTCGTCTACGTGCTCGGCGACGCGCGCGCGGTGCCGCTCAACTACCTGCACGTTCAGCTCAATGATGCCGTCTTCGACTGGTTCTTCCAGGACAACCGCGCCGATGTCACCGCGGCCGCCGTCGACGAGGCGGGCGGGCGGGCGTTCGCGACCGAGTATGCGGGGCCGCGCCCGGCGGACTATCGCGGCAAGCGGCTCACCGTCGATCTGGCCGATGTCGAGGCGGTGGAGACGCTCGCCGACGTGCTCGCGCTGTGGCGGGGGCTCGGTGAGCCGGCGGTCTTCCCGGCGGTGATCGCGGCGCTGACGCCGCCGCCGGGGGTGACGGCGGCGCAGGTCTTCGCCTGCCTCGAGTGCTTCGATCCGCGAGGGATCGCGGTCGATGGCATGGTGCTCGCCCAGCAGATCCGCGACGAGGTGCTGCCGCGATGGCAGGCGATGAACGCGCTGGTGGCGCGGCATGGCTACCTGACCCGGCTCTACACCGCGATCAGCCCCGAGGAGATGACGGTCGATCCCATGTTCGGGCTCAACCGCGACCTGCCACCGGTCGAGCAGGTGTGGCAGGGCACGGCGTTCATCGGGTGCGATTCCGAGGTGACGTTCGAGACCGGCAGCGGGGCGCGTTACCGGGCCGAGGGACGGACGAACCCGGGGGCGATCCGGCGGCAGGCGGGTTTGACGGTGCGCGGCGAGGGGCCGGCGGCCGCCGTGATCGAGCAGTTGTTCGCGGCGGGGCTGCCGGAGGTGCGGCAGGACAACCGGGATGCCATCGCGGCGGCGTTCACCGCGCCGTTGCCGTTGGGGTTCGGCGCGGAGGGTGAGGGCGAGGGCGAAGGTGAAGGGGAGGGTGAGACCGACCGCGACGGTGGCATGAGCGGCGGTCCCTTCGAGGATGGCATGGGCGATGGCTGCGCGTGCGACGCGGGTGAGGGCGGGCCGACGGGTGCATTGCTCGCGCTGCTGGCGCTGGTGGGTGTCATCCGCCGCCGGCGCTGAGGCTCAGGTCAGCCGGTCGAATGAGACCAGGTCGTGGTTGTCGTCGACGACCATCACGAAGGTGCCCTGGATGCCGCCGCGGGTGACGAAGCGCTGGAGGTGCTTCGCGGCGAACTGCACCCGCCGACCGTCGCGGCTCCGGGCGACGACGTTGCGGGTGGGGCCGCGGTAGTAGTCGAGCCAGGTCTCGGGGTCGATCCGCAGGTCGAAGACGAAGCGCTGCATGGCCGCATGATGCCCGCGCTCGCGGCCGGGTGTCACGCTTCAGCGCCCGCCGACGGGCAGACCGCTCGGGACGGCGACGGGGCGGGCGGTGTCGACGTCCTCGTCGGTGAGCGCGGCGAGGAAGGCGGCCATGTCGGCCTCGTCCTGGCCGTTGAAGCGCAGGCCGAGCACGTCGCGGTCGAGCGGGCCGATGTTGGCCGGGAGCACGCCCTGCCCGCGCGGGGGCTGGGTGCCGGGGCGGCGGTAGAAGGCGAAGACCTGGGTCAGATTGGCGAAGGTGCCGCCGTGCATGTAGGGCGCGGTGCGGGTGATGTTGCGCAGGCTCGCGGTGCGGAAGCGGAAGCCGCCGTCGCCGTTGTCGCCGGCGTTGCCGGTGTTGTTGGGCGCGCCGATGCGGCGGAGGCGGTAGTCGGAGAACATCGGGCCGCTGTGGCAGCGGTCGCAGCCGACGCGGCGGAAGGTGTTGAAGCCGCGGATCTGCTGGGCCGACATCGCGGCGTCGTCGCCGGCGAGCCAGCGGTCGAAGTCGCTGCTCGGGCGCGAGAGGTGGCGCTCGAAGGCGGCGATGGCGCCGGCGAGGTGGTCGGCGGTGACGGCCTCGTCGGGGTCGACGCCGAAGGCATCGGCGAAGAGGTCGACGTACTCGGGGATGCCGGCGAGGCGGGCGACGACCACGTCGACGGCCTCGTCTGCGGGGTAGGCGTCGCCGCGCATCTCTTCGGCGTTGGCGATGGGACCGAGCGCCTGCTCTTCGAGGCTGTGGGCGCGGATGTCCCAGAACATCGGCGCGTCCTCCGGGCGGGGGAAGACGTCCTCGTCGATCCAGCCGTTGAGGCCGGTGAGCAGCACCGTCGGCGCGTTGCGGCCGGCGCGGGTGGCGCCCTGGCGCTGGGGGCCGACGCCGCGGCCGCCGACGCCGATCGAGAGCGGGAGGCCGTCGGCGTAGCCGAACTGCGGGTGATGGCAGGTGGCGCACGCGACGTCGTTGTTGCCGGAGAGGATGGGATCCCAGAAGAGGAGGCGGCCGAGCTCGACCTTGGCCTCGGTGGTCGGGTTGTCGATGGGATCGGGCGCGAAGCTGTCGAAGCCTTCGCGGGGGTCGACGGGATCCTCGGGCGCCTCGACCGGCGGCTCGGGCTGCGGCTCGGGCTGCGGCTCGGGCTGCGGCTGCGGCTGCGGCTGCGGCTGCGGCTGCGGCTGCGGCTGCGGCTGCGGCTGCGGCTGCGGCTGACCGCCGGGCGGGGGGGCGGCGGCGGGGTGCGGTCACCATCGCGGGCGGGCGGCCCGCGCCGCAGCGCCGCCGGGCGCCTGCGCGCCGCCGATCGGGCGACCGCCGGCCGCGCCGAGCTCTTCGGCGGTGTCATTGGCGGAGAAGTCATCGGTGCCCTCGGGCCCGCAGGCCGTCAGACCCATCGCGAGGCCGAGCGTGATGAAGGTGTGCCGCATGCCATGGCGCATCATGGGAGCTCCCCCTGGTGTCGTGCTGTGTTCGCTGCTCGCCGGGTGTCTTCGGCGTCCGCGATGACCTGTCAGCAAGGGTGATGCCAAGACGCGCGACGACCGCTTCGGGACCGTGGATCCGCGCGCCGTCGATGGGTGTCGGGCTGGCTTTACATCGAAGTCTTTCGAGACCTGCCAACCAGGGGCGACACCCGGACAACGACACTTGGCGCAGCTTCCCTACACCGGCGCCGGCGCGACCTCCCCCCGTTCGGGGGATGCCGCCGGCCGGCACCCCGCGGCTAAGCTGGCGCTCGGCGTGCGTGCCTCGTCGGCGGAGGATGGAGATGGCGAGCGAGAGAGCAAAACCGACCGGGGAGCGGGCGCGGGCGCCGGGCGCGGCGCGGCAGGCGATGGGTGAAGCGGCGCGGGCGACGCCGGGGAACCACGCGATGGGGCGCCTCCTCGCGACGGGCGGGGAGGGGATCCCGGGCGCGCGTCACGCGCGGCGGGCGGTCGCGGGCGCGGTGGCGGGGCGGCTCCCGTTCGCGCAGCGGATCTTCGACGAGACGGGCGGGCGGGTCGACGCGCGCCGGGTGCCGGCGGCGGTGGTGCCAGGGTTGCCGAGCCGCGGCGTCGCGCTCGGGGGGCGGATCGCGCTGCGGCCCGACGCGGGGATCGAGGTCGCCCGCCACGAGCTCGGCCACGTCCTCGGCGGCGATGAGCACGTCGCGCGGCGGGCCGAGCGCGACCCGTCGGTGCTCGCCTCGATGGTCCGCGGCGCCCCGCGCGATGGCTGGGATCGAGACCCGAGGCTCAACTACCTGCGGCTCTACATCGAAGACCTCTACGTCGACGTCCCGTACGACCCCAGCGCGAAGGACAGGGCCCGCGAGCTCCGGGAGGCGCTCGCCGATGCGCGCCGGAAGGTCCGCCGGCTCTTGAGCAGAGACGAGGTGAAGTCCGTCGACTGGGGGGTGTTCGATGCCAACGTCGGCGAGTGGATCGATAGCGGCTACGAGGGCATGTTCCCGCTCACGGATGCCTTCGCCGGCGCGCATGACACGGCGCTCGAGCTCGATCGGGCACACGATGGGGGCGGGTCGACGGGGCAGGAGAACGAGCTGCGATCGGCGGTGCTGGAGGCGGTGGGGCTCAGGTACGACGACACCCTCGCCAAGACCGAGGCGGTCGCGCCCAAGGTCGAGGTCACCGATGAGGGCCTCGTCAAGCGCGTCGAGTCGCGGTGGCCGCTGCTGCGGGTGAGCGCCGATCAGGTCAAGATCAAGGAAGAGAAGAAGGGCGGCAAGGGCGGCAAGGGCGGCAAGGGCGGCAAGGGCGGCAAGGGCGGCAAGGCCGCGGCGAAGCCACCGCCCCAGCTCAAGGGGCAGCTGACGTTCACGTCCGGCATGTTCGAGGACGCGCAGAAAAAGCTCCGGGACTCCAAGCGCGAGCAGAAGACGTTCAAGAAGTCGGTCGCCCCCAAGCGGAAGTTCGGCAAGATGATGAAGGGCGTCGTCGAGCTCATCTTCGGGCCGAGCCCGACCGCGGATGAGATGGCGCCCACTCATCGCGCCAAGGCCACGGCGCTGTTCCAGCAGACCCTGCTGGCCGGCTGGGGGGCGGGCGGTGTGCCGTTCGGTGAGTTCGCGGCGGTCTACAACAAGGCGGTCGCGCGCGCCGCGGCCAATGACGAAGCGTTCGGCCGCTATGCGATCACCGTCGAAAAGCCCGATGTGCTCATCGGCTGCGGGACCATCGACAAGGCGGCTCAGATCGGTCCGCCGCCGGCGCTCGAGACGCTGGAGCAGAGCATCCAGACGAGCGTCGAGGTCTCGGCGGTCAAGCTCGGCGACGTCGCTGACACGAGCTATCTCGACCTGTGGGACGACACCCAGAACAACGAGGCGGTCGACCGGCGGGTCTTCCAGACGGCGCGCCAGGAGGCGCGGGACTTCGTCGACCGCCACCTTCGGCCCGTCGTCAGCGCGCTCTCGGCGGGGGTGTACGCCGAGGCGACGCTCGACATGAGCCGGTTGTACGCGGTGTTCACCCTCGCGTTGTTCCAGATCGGCAAGGCGTCCGATACGGTGCGCAAGGCCGCGTCGCCGGTGATGGAGAAGGCCGGCTTCGGTGACCAGCTCCGCGAGATCCTCGACGCGCGCGAGAAGGCGGCGCTCTGGCAGGTGGTGCGCGGCCCGGATGGCAAGGTGCCGGGCGATGCGTTCACGACCGCCATCCTCGACCACGCGGCGCGGGTCTGGATGGCGAAGCAGTGGCTGGACAGGGCGATCCAGGCGCGGACCCGGTCGGCCGATCCGACGTCGCCGCTCGCGCCGCTCGCGCCGCTCGCGCCGACGGTCTCGACGGCGGGGTTCAAGCGCGGCAAGGCAGAGGTGCAGCAGCGCCTCCACCTGTTCGCGGTGACGGCGACCGGCACCAAGAACCAGCCGCGTTACGGCTCGACCTTCGGCCGGTCCGACGATGATCCGCGGTACGCGCACCCCGAGGTGAATTCGCTCGACCCGAAGTTGGGCATGAAGTGGGACTTCCGCGGCCGGCAGCGGGTGTACTGGGGTGACTCGACCAACAAGGGTGGCACCTCGGCCGGTAAGCCGATTCGGATGACGCATCACATCTACCACGGCCGCGGGCTCATCCACCGCGACCCGCGGCTCGTCATCGAGGTGCGCGGCGCCGACAACCGGATCAATCGGTTTCATGAGCGATTCAACCGCGATCCGCGCCTGGCTGCGCACGGTGACTATCAGAATGTGTACGGTCCCCTGGACGCGGCGTCGCAGCCACCGGCGCTGCGCTACGCGCCGGGTCCCGTCGACAGCTACAAGCCGCACCCCCACCCATATCGCTATCCGGACGAGGACCAGGAGAAGGCGCGCCAGTTCAGCCCGATCGAGAAGGGTGGTCAGTCGGACGCCGACGACGCGAAGCCGATGGCGTCGGCACCCATGGCGCCCACGGCAACCGTGATATCCGAGGCGCCCATGGCACCCATGGCGCCCATGCCATCACTGCCGTCGCTGTCCGATCTGGCGCCGATGGCCTCGTCCGAGATCGACGTGGTATCGGGGCCGATGCCGTTGCAGCAGTCGCAGTCGATGCACGTCCTGCCGACCTTCGCGCCCCCGCCACGGGTGCCGATGCTCGGCGGGCCCGCCCCGCGCGCGCCGGGCCCGCGGGTGCAGCCGCGACGGCGACACCAGCCACAGCCGCAGCAGCAGCCGCAGCCACAGCCGCAGCCACCGCCGCCGCCGCAGCACTGGCGCCCGCGCCCGGGCTTCGACAACCCGTTGCTGGTGAGCTTCGTGCTCGACCTCGCCATGGGCGAGATCGGCCCGTCGCTGCCGTCCTCCGCGCTCAAGCAGCGCCAGCTCCGCGCCGCGCTGCGCCGGTTGATCGTCAGCGGTCGCTACGGGCCGGTCGCCTCGCTCGGACGGATCGACAGCCCGCGGTTCGAGCACCTGATCGCGGACGCCGGGGTGATCATCGGCCGCTTGCGCTGAGCGCTTCGGCGGTCGCGATGGCGCCGGCGATGAGGGTCACGCCCTGGGCCGCGCGGGCGAGCACGACGACGCGGGCGCGCTTCGGGTCGAGGTCGGCGGGCGCGGTGAGGGTGATGGGCTCGCCGACGCCGGCGGTGGCGAAGGCGCGCACGACGTGGTCGTGGCGCAGGGTGCGGCCGGCGTTCTCGCCGCGCTTCACCTCGACGGCGAGGCCGCTCTCGGTGAGCGCGGCGAGGATGACGGCGTCGGGCGGGGCGCCGGTGAGCTTCGGGTGCACGGTCCAGCGGCGGCCGTCGCGCTCGACGCGGGCGGTGACGCGGGCGGCGGCGGGGCGGGCGCGGGCGGCGGCGATGGCGGCGCGGGCCTTGCGGGCGTCGCTGCCGACGAAGCCGGCCGCGCCGTTGACGACGATCTGCGGGGTGTAGAGGCTCGCGTCGCCGAGCGCCTCGGCGTAGAGGGCCTGCCGGCGGGTGTGGGCGGGCGCGGCGAACGGGTCGGGCCAGCCGAGGCGGTCCCAGTAGTCGACGTGCCAGGCGAGCGCGACGACGCCGGGCTCGGCGCCGATCGCGGCGAGCACGTCGTCGGCGGGCGGGCAGGAGGAGCAGCCCTGGGAGGTGAAGAGCTCGACGACGGCGACGCCGCCCGGGGCGGGCGGCGGCGGCTCGGCGGCGAAGGGGGAGGGGAGCGCCGCGGCGGCGAGCGCGGCGGCAGCGAGGAGGGCGAGGAGGGTGAGGCGCATCGGGTCTCCGCGGGGCCGGGGTCGTGGGGCGCTACGGCGCTGCCCCGCGGAGGTTACCGGCTGCTCAGCGGCGGCGGGCCGACATCGGCTGCGGGCCATCCGAGGGGCCACCGATCGGGTGCAGGCCGGGGCCGAGCGGGGCGTCGACGGCGGTCGATTCGAGCGCGGCGGCGAGCACCTCGCTCATGTCGTCGGCGAGGATGAACTCGATCTGGTCGCGCACATCCTCGGGCACGTCGTCGATGTCGCGCTCGTTCTGCTGCGGCAGGATCACCCGGGTCAGCCCGGCGCGGTGCGCGGCGAGGACCTTGGCCTTGATGCCGCCGACCGGCAGCACCCGGCCGCGCAGCGTGCACTCGCCGGTCATCGCGGTGTCGCTGCGCACCTGCCGCGCGGTCAACAGCGAGGTCAGCGCGGTGAAGATCGTCACCCCCGCCGAGGGGCCGTCCTTGGGCACCGCGCCCGCCGGGACGTGGATGTGCAGGTCGAGCCTGGCGAGCTGGTCGGTGTCGATCCCGAGCATCTCGGCGTTGCTGCGCACGTAGGTCAGCGCGGCGCGGGCCGACTCCTTCATCACGTCACCGAGCTGGCCGGTGATCTCGAGGCCGCCCTTGCCGGGCATCTTCGAGGTCTCGATGAAGAGGATGTCACCGCCGACCGGGGTCCAGGCGAGGCCGGTGGCGACGCCGGGGAGCGCGGTGCGCTCGGCGACCTCGGAGCGGTACTTCGGCTTGCCGAGGTACTCGCCGAGCTCGCCGGGGCCGACGTCGATCCGGTTCGCCTGTCCGCGCGCCACCGAGAGCGCCGCGGCGCGGCACAGCCGGATGATCTCGCGCTCGAGCTGCCGCACGCCGGCCTCGCGGGTGTAGTCGCGGATGATGGCGCGCAGGGTCTCGTCGTCGATGCCGAGCGAGGGCTTGTCGCTCTCGTCGGCGTCGGCGGAGACGCCGTGGTTCTGGAGCTGCTTGGGCACGAGGTGCTGGTTGGCGATGTGCACCTTCTCCTCGTAGGTGTAGCCCTCGAGCTCGACGATCTCGAGGCGGTCGCGCAGCGGCGCCGAGAGCTTGCCGATGTCGTTGGCGGTGCAGACGAAGAGCACCTCCGAGAGGTCGAAGGGCAGCTCGAGGTAGTGGTCGGTGAAGACCACGTTCTGCTCGGGATCGAGCACCTCGAGCATCGCCGCTTCGGGCGAGCCGGTGAAGCTCGACGCGCTCATCTTGTCGAGCTCGTCGAGCAGCATGACCGGGTTCTTGGCGCCGGCCTTGCGCAGCCCCTGGATGAGCCGGCCGGGGAGCGCGCCGACGTAGGTGCGCCGGTGGCCGCGGACCTCGGCCTCGTCGCGCACGCCGCCGAGCGCGATGCGCACGAACGGGCGGCCGGTGGCGTCGGCGATCGAGCGGGCGAGCGAGGTCTTGCCGGTGCCGGGCGGGCCGGCGAGGCAGAGGATCGTGCCGCGCGGGTTGCCGGAGAGCTTGAGCACGGCCATGTGTTCGAGGATCCGGCGCTTGACGGTGTCGAGGCCATAGTGGTCGGCGTCGAGCTTGGCCGAGACGCGGTCGAGGTCGTCGTTGACCGGCGCGCGGGTGTTCCACGGCAGGTCGGCGATGGTCTCGAGGTAGGTGCGCACGACGTTGTACTCGGCCTGACCCGACTGCAAGCCTTCGAGGCGGCCGAGCTCGCGGTCGACGACCTTGCGCACCTCTTCGGGCAGCTCCATCGCTTCGAGGCGGCCGCGCAGGTCGTCGGTGTCGCCGTCGCCCTCGCCGAGCTCCTCGCGGATCGCCTTGAGCTGCTGGCGCAGGATCGACTCGCGCTGGTGGTCCTTGAACGCCTTGCGCACCGAGGTGCGGATCTTCTCCTCGACCTCGCCGCGGGCGAGCGACTCGCCGGCGAGCGCGACGACGCGCTCGAGGCGGTCGATCGCCGAGGTGCTGCCGAGCAGCTTGACCCGCTCGTCGAAGCTCACGTCGAGCAGGCTCGCGACGCGGTCGGCGAAGACGCCGGGGTCGGCGTCGGGGTCGGTCTCCTTGACGAGCTGGCCGAGCGCGCCCTGCGCCTCGGCGTCGAGCGCGCCGATCTGCTCGGCGAGCGCGCGGGCGAGGAGGCGGGCTTCGTCGCTGTCGTTGGTGGGGTCGACGACGGCGGTGCCGGCGACGCGCCAGTAGGGTTCGCGCTCGGGCATGGCGTCGATGGTGAAGCGGCCGATGCCGCGCAGGGTGACCATGTAGGCCGAGGCGGCGGCCTGGTTGACGGCGATGACTTCGGCGAGGGTGGCGACCGGCTCGATGTCTTCGCGGGTGGGATCGCTGGTGCGCGGGTCGCTCTGGACGCCGACGCCGATGATCGCCGGTGGACCGGTGCGGGCGAGCGCGCGGATGAGCTCGACCGACTTGCGGCGCCCGACGGGGATGGTGGTCACGGTGCCCGGCAGCAGCACCCCGCCACGGAGGGGGAGGAGGGGGAACGGATCGGTAGGGATCTTCATGGGCTCGGTCGCCATGACTGCTCCTTTGGCATCGCTGGGTGATGGATCGGGGCGCCGCCGGGGGGCGGCTCTTGCCGATGAACGAAAGCTGGTTCCGTTCATCGCGGCGTCAACCCCCCCGGAGAAATTTGTTTTCCCGGGGGGCGGCGGCGATCCGACGGTCACCGTGTTCACGAATAGGATGTCGGGCCCCGAGCGCGGGTCACGGCGCGGTGGCGGGCGGGTCAGCGGTCGGCGCGGCGGCAGAGGCCGTCGAGCACGAGGCGGTGCATGGCGTCGAGGCCGGCGGCGAGCGCGGCGTCGTCGAGGTCGAGGAGGCGGGGCGGGGTGAAGGCGAGGTAGGCGCGGCGGATGGTGTCGGCGGTGGTCGCGAGGTCGCCGGGGGCGAAGGCGCCGTCGTCGCAGCCGCCGCGCACGACCTCGGCGATGAGCGCGCGCTCGGCGTCGGCGAAGGCCTGCCACGCCCGCTTCGCGCCGAGGCAGCAGGCGTGCAGCAGCTCGGGGCCGTGCGCGCCGTCGGCGGCGAGCGCGCGCAGCGCGTGGGCGCGGCGGGTCATCATCGCGCGGAGCCGGTCGGGCCATGGGCCGTGCGCGGCGGCGGCGCGCATGGGGGTCAGCACCCGCTCGAAGCGGCCGAGGGAGAGCGCCTCGATGATGTCGTCCTTGGAGCCGAACTCGAGGTAGACGCTGCCGACCGCGACCCCGGCCTCGCGGGCGATGCCGGCGACCGTGGTGCCGTTGACGCCGCCGTCGGCGAGGAGGCGCGCGGCCGCGGCGAGGATGCGGCAGCGGCGGTCGCCGCCGGGTGGGTCGAGGCGGGGGTCGGTCTCGGCGGCGGCGGGAGCGTCAGGCGGCTGACGGTCGCGCCCCGGCGCGGCGTCGGCGATCTTCATGGGCGGTCGCCCTCGTGGCCGGGCAGCGAGACGATCTGGAACCAGTAGTTGTCGAGCGCCTTGACGACCCGCACGAGGCCTTCGAGGTTGACCGGCTTGCTGATGAACGAGTTGGCGCCGAGGTCATAGGTGCGCAGGACGTCGGCCTCCTGCTGCGAGGTGGTGAGCACGACGACGGGGAGCGCGTGCAGCGCCGGGTCGCGTCGGATCTCGGCGAGCGCCTCGCGGCCGTCCATGCGGGGCATGTTGAGGTCGAGGAGGACGAGGTCGGGGAACGGGGCGTCGGCGGGCGGGGCGTAGCGGCCGGTGCGGCGGAGGTATTCGAGGAGCTCCTCGCCGTCGTTGACGACGTGCAGCGCGTTCTGGAGGCGGGCGTTCTTGAAGGCCCGGCGGGTGAGCATCACGTCGGCGGGGTCGTCATCCGCCAACAGAATCACGGCCTGACGGGTCCTGGGCGTCGTCATCGGCGGTCGCTCCGATCGGGCTGTGGTGGGGCAGGAGCACGGTGAACGTCGCCCCGCGTCCGGGCTCGCCGGTGGCGGCGATCCGGCCCTGGTGACGTTCGACGATCTGACGGCAGATCGCCAGCCCGACGCCGCTGCCGGGGTACTCGTGGCGCGCGTGCAGGCGGCGGAAGGGCTCGAAGATGCGCTCGGCGAAGCGCTGCTCGAAGCCGATCCCGTTGTCGCGCACCTCGATGCGCCACGCGGGCGCGCCGTCGAGGGTGTCGGGCTCGGCGCGCAGCGTGACCCGGGGGCGGCGCTCGGCGTGGGCGTACTTGAGCGCGTTGCCGATGAGGTTGCGCATGAGCTGCACCATCTGGCCGCGGTCGGCCTCGATGGTGGGGAGCGGGCCGATGTCGAGCACGGCCTGGGTGCGGGCGAGCTCGAGGTCGAGGTCGGCGAGGACCTCGGTGAGGATCTCGCCGAGCGGCACCGGGCGGGGCACGCGGGGGCGGGTGCGGGCGCGGGAGTAGGCGAGCAGGTCGTTGATGAGCGCGCGCTGGCGGGTGGCGGCGTCGGTGAGGTAGTCGAGCGCCTGGCGCTCCTCGTCGTCGAGGCGGTCGCGGGCGCTCTCGTCGAGCAGGGTCGCGAACGCCTGGATCTTGCGCAGCGGCTCTTGCAGGTCGTGCGAGGCGACGTAGGCGAACTGTTCGAGCTCGCGGTTGGAGCGCGCGAGCGCGGCGGCGCGGCGGGCGAGCTCGGCGGTGGCCTGCGCGCGCTCGGTGACGTCGCGCACGACGTAGACCCGCACCGCGCGCGGCCCGATCTCGGTGTCGCCGATCGAGACCTCGGCGGGGAAGGCGCCGCCGCCGCGGCGGTGACCGACGGTGGTGCGGCCGGGCAGGCTGCTCGCCGGGCCCTCGGCGGGGTCGTCGTCGACGCGGTCGAGGAGGTGCTCGATCGGCGCGCCGATGAGCTCGGCGGGCCGCACCCCGAAGAGGCGGCCGGCGGCGTGGTTGGCTTCGAGCACGACGCCGTCCTCGACGAGCAGCACGCCGTCGGCGGCGGTCTCGACGAGCGTGCGCAGCCGGGCCTCGCTGGCGGCGACGCGGGCGAGCTGCTCGGCGCGGCGGGTGTCGTACTGCGAGATGAGGAGCAGCGTCAGCCCGTTGACGGCGCCGACGCCGACGACGATCAGGCCGTTGATGAACGACGCGGGCGCGCCGACGAGCGGCTCGGTGTAGACGCCGAGCACGGTGATCGCGAGCGCGGCGACCCAGGCGGCGACGAGGAGCCGGCCGCGGCGCGAGGGGCGGCGGTGGGGCAACAGCAGCGCCATGACCGTCAGCGGGACGGCGCCGAGCACCGGGAACAGCGGGGGCAGCAGCATCGCGTAGATGACGACCGCGCCGAGCAGCGCCGCGCCCATGAGCCGGGCGCCGGGCAGGAGCGCGCCGCGGGCGACGGCGGTCAGCGACCAGCGCCCGGCGACGATCAGCGCGCCGAGCGTCGCCATCGCGACGAGCAGCCATGGCTCGCGCAGCCGCGCCCAGGTCACCGCTTCGAACGCGATCACGACCGCCGCGCAGAGGGTCGTGGCGTCGATGAAGGTGCGCATCCGGCGCTGCTCGTCGAGATCGGGGCGCGGCCGCTCGGCCGCGGGCGGGGTCATGGTCGCCCCTGGTCGCGCGCGCCGCCCGGCGGGCCGGTGTCGCGCGCGGCTCATGGTCGCGCTCCACTCGCCGCGCGGGCGCGGCGCCGGGTCGGGCTCTCCGTGGCGTTCGTCACCCTGAGCCGGGCCGCCTGCGCCGCGGCGCGCTCGGCGAGCGGCGCCTCACCGCGGGCGCGGAGCACCTCGGCGAGCGCCTGCCACGCCTCGCCGAGCATCAGGTCGAGCTCGATGGCGCGGTCGAGCAGCGCGAGCGCGTCGGCGGGCGCCCGGCGGCGAGCGCGAGGCGGCCGAGCACGAAGGCGGCGTCGGCGGGCGCGGCCTCCATCGCGACGGCGGCGAGCTCGGCGGCGGCCTGGGCGTCGCCGCGGCCGAGCTTCACCCGGGCGCGGGCGCCGGCGAAGCGGGTGACGGCGCCGAAGCCGCGGGCGAGGGCGGCGCCGCGCTCGCAGGCGTCGGCGGCGGGCGTCCCACCAGGCGCGATCGGCGCGCAGGCGGCAGAGCTCGAGCCACGCGGCGACGTCGCCCGGCGCGCGCGCGCGACGGCGGCTTCGAGCAGGACGTGGGCGCGGGCGGCGTCGCCGTCGGCGCGGGCGACCACCGCGCGCAGCGCCGCGGCGTCGCCCTGGTCGGGGCGGGCGCGGCCTCGAAGGCGGCGAGCGGCGCGTCGATCGGTTGCCCGGCGGCGAGCGCGACGCGGGCGGCGAGGAGCGCGTCGTCGGGGTCGCCGGGCCGCAGCGCGCGCAGTCGGTCGAGGAGCGCGCGGGCGCCGGCGAGGTCGCCGGTCGCGAGGCGCAGCCCGGTGAGGTGGGCGATCCACTCGGCGCGGCCGTCGCGGCGCACCGCCTCTTCGAGCGCGCGGCGGGCGCCGGGCAGGTCGCCGGCGAGGCGCTTCATCGCGGCGAGGTCGGCCCAGCCGGCGGCGTCGTCGGGGCGCTCGGCGAGCGCGGCGGTCAAGAGCGCGGTCGCCTGCTCGCGGTCGGCGTTCGAGATCCGCGCCCGCGCGCTCTCGGCGTAGGCGCGGCCGAGCAGCAGCCGGGCCTCGGCCTCGTCGACGCCGGCCGGGCGGTTGATCCAGACGAGGGGGCCGTCGTCCTCGGCGGGGCGGGCCTCGCTCGCGGGGCGCACGCGGATGAAGTGGTCGGTCATCGCGACGTGGGGGATGTCGCTCGTGGGTCGGGTGACCATGTGGCAGCCGGCGCAGTCATCGCCGCTCGGGCCGGTGCAGCGATGCGCGGCGTCGCCGCCATGGCATCCGCGGCAGCCGGCGGAGCGATCGGGCACAGCGCCGGTGGGATGCGGCGCGTGGCAGGTCGTACACACCCGCGCGGTGGGTGATGCCTGGGCGCACGCGCTGCGGCCGAGGCGCTCGGCGTGGCTCGCGATGCCGAACGCCTGCCCCGGCGTCTCGCGGGCGAAGACCGCGACGACCTCGCCGAGCGGGCGGCCGGGCGCGGTGTCGTCCCAGCGGCGGCCGGCGCGGAGGAGCCGCACCGCGCCTTGTAGATGGCACTGGCCGCAGACGTCGGCGCCGAGGCCGGGGTCGAGGCGGGTGGGCACGACCGGCGGCGAGGGCTGGCCGGCGAGGCGCGCGGCGACGTGCGGCCGCGGGTCGCCGTGACAGCGCGCGCAGCCGATCGCGACCGGCTCGCCGAGCAGCCGATCGTCGGTGCCGGCCGCCATCGCGGGCGGATCGGCGTGGCAGGCGAGGCACTCGAGGCGGGCGCGGCGGTAGAAGGCGGGGTGGTCGGCGATGTCGTAGCCGGGGCTGAGGTCCCAGCCGCCGCGGCTGCGATACCAGGTCAGCGGCATGAGCGAGAGCGTGCCGTCGAGGCGGGCGAACGAGCGGGTGTGCGCGCCGCTGCCGATGACGTGGGTCGCTTCGAAGCGCGCGCCGGGGGCGTCGGCGGCGGGCAGCTCGGCGAAGACGCGGCCGCCCGCGACGGTGAAGCGCTCGCCGGTCGCGGGGTGGGTGACGGCGCCGTCGCCGAGCGTCGCGGCGAGGGTGGGGTCGAGGCGGCCGAGGCTTCGTCCCATCGGTGAGCGGCGCCACGCGTCGACGACCTCGGGGTGACAGTCGGCGCAGCTCTCTTCGGCGGCGCGCATCGCGGCGCGATCGGCGGCGCTCGGGGACGCGGCGGCGGCGCTCGGGGCGCGGCTGGCGCGGCGGCGGCGGGGGGCAGGGGGAGGGAGCGCGGCGGGCGGCGGCGGGGCGCTGCTGACAGCCAGGGGCCGCGGCGGCGGCGGCGGGCGCGGTCCCCGCAACGGGCGCGGCGGCGGGCGGGGGCGGCGGCTCGGGACGACACGCGGCCAGCATCGAAGCGGTGAGGAGGAGCGAGGCCAGACGTCGTCGCATCGGCTCGATCGTGCGACGAACACCGAGCCGGAATCAACCATCGTGACGGTGGGTGACAAGCGGCCAACCGCATTGCGCCGCTCGCCCGGATCCGGTTTATTGCGCGACATGGAGAACCAACATTTCGTCAACCGGCGTCGCTGCGTCATCGCGGCCCTGCTCGGGCTCGCGCTCGCGGCGTGCCATGGCGCCGAGCCCATCGTGCCCGGCGAGCCCGATCCCATGGCCTGGGCGGGCTACGCGGTGGGTGACGCGGGCGGCGACGGCGCCGACGTGGTCTATGTCGACCAGGGACCGCCGCCGGTCGTCGACGCCGAGGTCCCCGAGGGCGACGCGACCCTGTCGGGGCTGTGCAGCATGAGCGGCCCGGCGACCACCTGGGTCGTCACCAACAACCGCCGCCGCCCGGTGACGCTCTACTGGGTCGACTTCGCCTGCAACGAGGCGCGCTACGCCGACATCGCGCCCGGCGCGACCTACCAGCAAGGCACCTTCGTCACCCATGTCTGGCGCGTGCGCGACACCGCCGACGGGCACTTGATCACCGAGGTGGTGCTCGACCGGGCACCTCAGCAGGCAACGGAGATCCGCTGATGACTCGCGCGCTGATCGCGCTGCTTTGCGCGGGCGGGCTCGCTGGCTGTGACTACACCCGCGTCGACGTCGCGACCCAGGATGGCACCGCGCCGTGCGACGACGTCGCCGGTGTCATCGCCGCCCGTACCTTCGCTTGTGGTGGCGGACACAAGCGCGCCAACGCGCGCTTCGACCTCTTCTACGACGACTTCGAATGCATCGCCTGGGATCCGGTGACGACGCCCTTCAGCGAGCTGTGGCATTGCTCGTTCGCGGTCGGTCAGATCCCCTGCGACGACGTGCGCGCCTTCGGCGACGAGCTCGAGCGCTGGTTCGCCCGCTCGCCCGCCTGCCCGCTCATCATCCGCCGCGCCGATGGCAGCGCGCTGCCCGGCGGCTTCACCGTGGGAGACGGCGAATGAGGCGCCTCACACCGCGCACCCTCGCCCTCGCCGGGCTCGCCGCGCTCGCCGCGCTCACTGGCGCCGCGCACGCGCAGGAGAAGCCGGCGGGCAACGACTGCCAGAACGTCGAAGGCCTCGCCGGGTCGCTGCCGTATCGCACCGCGACGCTCGCGCTCAAAGGCAACGCGCAGACCTACGGCGCCGCGGCGACGGTCGACGAGCAGGTCCTCGGCCGGCTCAGCAAGCCGATCGACGAGAACGCGCGCGAGGGCCGGATCGCGACGACCTTCCGCATCACCCAGATGTACGGCGTGCTCGACGTGCCCACCGAGGAGCAGAGCAGCGGCTGTCCGCGCGAGCTCAAGTACAGCCTGCGCCCGCTCGACATGGCGACGACTTCGTTCGGGCTCGGCTACCAGCACCCGTCGGGCTTCGGGCTGTTCTACGGCGCCTCGGTGAGCTACTCGTGGCTCGCCGCCGACAACGCCGCGCTGCGCGGCATGCTCTCGTGGTCGGCGTCGGTCTACTCGGGCTTCGCCGCCGCGCTCGCGCCGCTGCTCATCGACACCGGCGGGCAGCAAGGGCTCGTGACCTTCAACACCGATTACATCGTCGGTGGCAGCTACAACTTCGGGCTCGTCACCGCCGCGCTCGGCTACGTCGGCACGCAGGGCCTCTACGCGCGCCTCGGCGGGGCCGACGTGGGCGCGTTCCTGTCATCGGTGATCAATGGCAGCGATGGCATCGCCGCGCTCGATCTCGGCCTCGGTCCCTTCGACCTCGGCTTCGGCTCGCCCGCGCTGCGCGCGCAGCGACGGGCGTTGATCGCGCCCGGCGTGACCACCGCCGACGAGGACGACAAGGTGATCACCGACGCCGGCGGCGAGGGCGGCGCGTGGAGCACCGCCAACGTCGCGCTGCTCGACATCAGCCAGTACGTCGATGTCGAGTTCACCTGGATGTTCGAGCCCGAGATGATGTGGTCGAGCGCGTTCGCCGCGGTGCACACCGCCGACTTCAACCTGATCCGCTACGATCAGAAGCCGACGATCGGCGACACGATGGGCTTCGTGCTGCGCGGCGGGGCGCTCAACCGACCGACGATGCGATACTATGGCATCGACGGGGGCGTGCTCTTCTCGATCATCGGTGAGCTCCGCGGGCGGATCGCCGGCGATCTCGGCGTCGTCTTCGCGGTGTCGTACAACGATCCGCGGCGCCTCGACCTCTTCCCCTTCGCCGAGAACCACCTCGCGATCGACTATGCCGTCGAAGCGCTCTTCTGAGGCCGGGCGCGGCCACCGCGCCGCGATCTTCGACATGGATGGCACGCTCATCGACAGCGAGCCGCTGTGGCGGGCGGCCGAGGTCGATGTCTTCACCGGCGTCGGCGTGCCATTGACCGATGAGATGGCGCGGCAGACGACCGGGCTGACGCTCGCCGAGGTGACCCGCTACTGGCATCGGCGCCACCCATGGGATCACGTCCCGCTCGCCGAGGTCGACCGGCGGGTGCTGACGCGCATGGTCGAGCTGATCACGACGCAGGGCCGGGCGCGGCCGGGGGTGCCGGACGCGCTCGCGGCGGTGCGGGCGCGGGGCTGGCGGGTGGCGCTCGCGACGGCCTCGCCGCGTCCGCTGATCGCGCCGGTGCTGGCCGCGCTCGCGCTCGAAGATGCCTTCGATGCCATCGTCTGCGTCGACGACGTCGAGCATGGCAAGCCGCACCCGGCGCTCTTCCTCGAGGCGGCGCGGCGGCTCGGGGTCGAGCCGATCCGCTGCGTGGCGGTCGAAGACTCGGTCAACGGGGTCATCGCGGCCAAGGCCGCGCGCATGTTCACGATCGCCGTGCCCGAGGCCCACCTGCTCGACGATCGGCGCTTCGGCATCGCCGACGCGGTCTTCGACGCGCCCGGCCGCATCACGCCGGCGTTCCTCGACGCGATCCCGCCGCCCTGAGCCGCGACGCGCGTTCGGCGCCGCGCGCGGCCATCGGCGCTTGCCGCTGACCCGGATTGTGTGCATGATGCGCCGCCGCATCACCCTGACGCCGCCCTGACGCGGCCTGCACCCCAAGGAGAGACGCCCGTGGCCATCGAGCAGACGCTGAGCATCATCAAGCCCGACGGAGTCGCCCGCAACCTCATCGGCCAGATCCTGAGCCGCTTCGAGGGCGCCGGCCTCCGCATCGTCGCCACCCGGATGATGCAGCTCTCGCAGGCCGAGGCCGAGGGCTTCTACGCCGTCCACAAGGCGCGCCCCTTCTTCAAGGATCTCGTCTCGTTCATGATCAGCGGCCCGGTCGTCGTCAGCGTCCTCGAGGGCGAGGATGCCATCAAGAAGAACCGCGACCTGATGGGCGCGACCAACCCCAAGCAGGCCGAGCCCGGCACCATCCGCGCCGACTTCGCCGAGAGCATCGACGCCAACACGGTGCACGGCAGCGACGGCCCCGACACCGCCAAGGTCGAGATCGCCTACTTCTTCCGCTCCACCGAGCTCTGCCCCCGCTGATCCACCCGCGCAGGCCCCCCGGCCGGCAGGTTGTCCATGTCGATCCGCCCCGTCATCCCCGCGCGCAACCTCACCGAGATGGACCGCGAGCAGATCGCCGCGGTCGTCGCCGATCTCGGTGAGCCGCGCTACCGCGCCGCGCAGCTCCACGACTGGGTCTTCAAGCGGGGCGCGCGCAGCTTCGACGAGATGACGAACCTGCCGAAAGCCATGCGGCAGAAGCTCGTCGACGGCGGCTACGCGGTGGGTCGGGTGACGCTCGGGCGCGTCGCCGAGAGCGTCGATGGCACCCGCAAGCTCGGGATCCGGCTCGACGACGGCGCGGTCGTCGAGACGGTGCTGATCCCGATGGGTGAGGGGCGCTTCAGCCAGTGCCTGTCGAGTCAGGTCGGCTGCGCGCTCGATTGCAAGTTCTGCTACACCGGCACGCTCGGTCTGAGCCGGCACCTGACGCCGGGTGAGATCGTCGACCAGGTGCTCGTCGCGCGGCGCGCGGTGCCCGAGGACGTGCGGATCACCCACCTCGTCTACATGGGCATGGGTGAGCCGCTGCACAACTTCGACGCGGTCGTCGCGAGCATCAAGCGGCTGATCGATCCCGATGGCATCGGCTTCAGCGCGCGCAAGATCACGGTGAGCACGAGCGGGCTCGTGCCGAAGATCGCGGCGCTCGGCGAGGCGGTGCCGGTCAACCTCGCCATCAGCCTCAACGCCTCGAACGACGCGGTGCGCGATCGCATCATGCCGATCAACAAGCGTTATCCCATCGAGACGCTCGTCGACGCGGTCGATGCCTATCCCATCCACTCGCGGGGCAAGATGACGCTCGAGTACGTGCTGCTCGGCGGGGTCAACGACGCGGCGGAGAACGCGCGGGAGCTGACCCGGGCGCTCGCGCGGGTCAAGCACAAGGTGCGGGTCAACCTCATCCCGTGGAATCCCTTCGCGGGGCCGGGCTTCGACCGACCGGAGGACGAGCGGGTGCGCGGCTTCCAGGCGATCCTCGAGCGCGCCGGCTACACGGTGACGGTGCGCACCACCAAGGGCCTCGACATCGACGCCGCCTGTGGCCAGCTCGGTGAGCGGCCGCAAGCGGCGAATGGCTGACGCGGGAGGAGACGATGGCAGAGGGGACGGGGCCGGTCACCGTCGGGATCATCGGCGGCAGCGGTCTGTATGACATCGAAGGCATCACCGACGTCGAAGAGATCGCGCTCGACACACCGTTCGGCGCGCCCTCGGATCCGTTCGTGGTCGGCACCCTCGAAGGCACCCGCTGCGTCTTCGTGCCGCGGCACGGGCAGGGGCATCGCTACCTGCCGTCGGAGGTGCCGTACCGGGCCAACATCTGGGGGCTCAAGAAGCTCGGCGCGCGGCATGTGATCGGGATCTCGGCGGTGGGTTCGCTGCGGGAAGACATCGCGCCGGGTCACCTCGTGGTGCCCGACCAGCTCGTCGATCGCACCCGCGGGCGGGTGGCGACCTTCTTCGGCGAGGGGTGCGCGGCGCATGTGCAGTTCGGCGATCCCTACGAGCCGGGGCTGCGCACGGAGCTGCTCGAGGCGGTGCGCGAGGTCGGCGCGACGGTGCACGACGGCGGGACCTATGTCTGCATCGAGGGGCCGACGTTCTCGACGCGCGCCGAGAGCAACCTGTACCGGGCGTGGGGCTGTGACATCGTCGGCATGACCAACCTGCCCGAGGCGCGGCTGGCGCGCGAGGCGGAGCTGGCCTATGCCACGCTCGCGCTCTCGACGGACTATGACTGCTGGCACGAAGAAGAGGTCAGCGTCGAGTCGGTCGTCAAGATCATCCGCCAGAACGTGCACACCGCCAAGGATGTGATCCGCGCGGTCTGCCGGCGCCTCGCGGCGCTCGGTCACATCACCTGGCCGTCGCACACCGCGCTCGGTCATGGCATGGCGGTGATGACGCCGCCGGAGCGGGTGCCGCCGGCGACCAAGGCCCGCCTCGACCTGCTCGTCGGTCGCTACCTCTGGCCCGCGGAGCTCGGCTGATGCCCCATCCGATCCTCGTCGTCGGCAGCGTCGCCTTCGATGATCTCGAGACCCCCCACGGCGTGCGCGAGAACGCGCTCGGGGGTTCGGCCAACTACTTCAGCGTCGGGGCGAGCCTGTTCGCGCCGATCCGGCTGGTGGCGGTGGTCGGCGACGACTTCCCGGCGGCGCACCTCGACGCGATGCGGGCGCGGGGCGTCGACCTCGGCGGGCTCGATCAGGTCACGGGGCCGACGTTCCGCTGGCGCGGGCGCTACGCGGCGGAGGACGCCGACGCCGAGACGCTCGACACGCGGCTCAACGTCTTCGAGCACTTCCAGCCGCGGATCCCGGCGGCGTGGAAGAGCACGCCGATCGCGTTCCTCGGCAACATCCACCCGAAGCTTCAGCTCGACGTGCTCGACCAGCTCGACGACCCGCAGCTCGTCGGCGCCGACACGATGAACTTCTGGATCAAGGGCGAGCGCGCGGCGCTGCTCGAGGTGCTGCGGCGCATCGACCTGTTGGTGATCAACGAGACCGAGGCGCGGCAGCTCGCGGGCGAGAGCAACATCTGGCTCGCGGCGGACGCGGTGCGCGCGATGGGGCCGAAGATCCTCGTCGTCAAGCGCGGGGCCTACGGGGCGCTGCTGTTCCACCCGGAGGGGATCTTCGTCGTGCCGGCGGTGCCGCTGCGCGAGGTGATCGATCCGACCGGGGCCGGTGACACCTTCGCGGCGGGCGTCATGGGCAGCCTCGCGATGGCGGGAGCGACCGACTTCGCGACGCTGCGGCGGGCGGTGCTGACCGGGACGGTGCTGGCGAGCTTCACGTGTCAGGGGTTCAGCCTCGATCGGCTGCTGACGCTCGATCGGCCGGCGGTCGACGCTCGCATGGAAGAGCTCCTGGTGATGATCCGCGCCTGACGGGGGAAGGCTTCGGGGCCCGAAGCTTATTTTCCTTCTATTTTCTCCATGCGGTGGAAGTCGCCTGGATCTCCGTGTCAGGGAGGCGTATGGTGGTCGACATGAACCGGACACTCCCATCGCTGGTCGCCTTGCTGGTGACGGCGGTGGGCTGTGAGTGTCAGGAGCAGGTCATCCACCGGGCCCCGATCGAGCGAATAGAGCTGGTCGCGACCGGGCTCATCAACGGGGGCGAAGAGACCTCCGAGGTCGACTTCAACCCACCGGTCTATCGCATCCGCGCCCATGACGGCGGTGGCTACAGCGCGTCGATGACGCTCGGCTGGGGCGCCGTCGAGAAGCTCCTCCCCGACAGCCCCGAGGCCCGCGACGTCACCCGGCTGGCGTCGGCGGGCGATGAGGCGTTCGCGCTGGTGATGATGCGCGATGGCATGAGCGATCTGATGGTCGAGCGCACGGTGCTCGCCGATGACTTCGGCGCGATGCGGTTCACCGCGCGGCTCGGCGGCGTCGATTACGCCGACTTCGCGCCGACGGTGGGCTTCGCGATGGATCTGGCGACGGGCGCGGTGCGGGCCGAGGTGAGCGGGACGCTGGTGGCCGATGACAAGGCGGCGGCGGCGCGGCCCTATCGGGTGGTCTTCGACGCGGTGGGCAAGGTGCAGTGCTGGGGGGCGGGGCAGTCGATGGATGATCTGCCGGAGTGGGACTCGGAGTTCCCGGGGGCGACGGGGCCGTGCGCCGAGCTGCGGGAGACGTTGGAGACGCTGCCGATCGAGCCGGAGACGCCGCGGCCGCCGTGGTCGCTGCGCGATGACGCGGGCGGCGGGGCCTGCGGGCCGGTGGGCTGAGAGCGGTCATCTGGCGTCGCGGACCACCCGGAAGCCGATGTAGGCATAGCCGCTCTCGGGGTCGGGTCGATCGACCCGGGCGGGGTTGAGCTGGGCATGTACGATGCTGCCACCGACGACCACCGGCCGGGCGGCGCGCATCGGGAAGGGCGCGTCGGCGACGGGCGGGCTGGCCCACTCGGCCGCGTTGCCCATCATGTCGCAGAGGCCGTGGCGGGTGTTGCCGCGTGGGCGCTCGCAGACGCTCCAGGTGGTGCGGCGCCCACAGCCGTAGCCGCTCCGGGCGTTCATGAAAACGACCCGATCACAGCTCGGCGGCGCATCGCCCCAGGGGTAGCCGCCGCGGATCTCGCCGTCGCGGGTGGCATGGATCCACTCGGTGACGGTCGGCAGGCGGCCGCCGGCGTGGCGGGCGTAGGCGCGTGCCTGCGCGTACGTGACGCAGACGGCGGGCTGGTCGTCGGCGCCGAAGCGCTCGGCGACGGGCGTCGCGAGCGCGGCGCCGGCGACGCACCGGTGCCAGTCGATGGGCGTGCAGGCGCCCGCCTCGACGCAGGCGCGGTACTGGCGCTGGGTGATCTCGGTGCGGCTGATCGCGAAGGGCTCGACGCGAGCGCGCTCCTTGCTTCGCTCCCATTCGAAGTCGCCGCCTTCGAGCTCGACCCAGTCGATGCCGCCTTCGAGGCGGGCGAAGTCGGCCTGCCACGGGGCATAGGCGGCGTCGAAGGCCTGCTGCCACGCGGCCTTCTGCGCGGGGGAGACGACGCTATCGTCGTAGGCGAGGAGGCGGGCGAGCTTGTCGCGGTCGGCGCGGTAGCGGTCCCAGGCTTCGCGGGCGGCGGCGGCGCGCTGGCGCTCGGCGGTGGCGCGGGCGCTCCACTGGCGGGCGCGTTCGCGGGCGCGGTCGCGTTGTTCACCGTGGGCGCGGCCGGCGACGGCGCGCCAGGCGGCGGCCTTGTCGGTGGCGCGGGCGCTCGGATCGGCGTCGAGGCGGTGCGCGGTCTGGAGGCGGTCGAGCAGGTCGGTGTCGACGGCGGCGAAGTCGACGGCGGCGAGCGGGCCGACCTCGGCGGTGATGGGGGGCACGGCGGGGAGCGCGATGGCGGCCGGGGCGAAGGCGGGCGCGGGCGCGGGGAGCTTCGCGAGGAGCGCGGCGGTGGTGGGCGCGACGGCGGCTTCGAGCGCGGCGACGTCGTCGCCGGAGGCGGCCTCGGCGGCGAGGAGCGTGGCGTCGGCGGTGGCGTGCAGCTTGAGGTTGAGCTTGAGCGCGGGGCCGAATCGCAGCAGCTCGCCGCTGATGACGTAGCCGGCGCCGAGGCGGCGGCCGAGCTCGACCTCGCAGGCGGCGCCGGCGCAGTCGGCGAGGTCGGCGCCGGGGGGCAACAGCGCGACGAGGTTCTCGCGGGTGAGCACGCGGACGCGGTCGCCGAGGGTGGTGAGCGCGGCGGCGCGGATCCGGTCGGTGAGGTAGTCGGCGGCCTGCTGGTCGAGGCCGGCGGGGTTGTGGAGCTCGAGCACGGCGAGCTTCTCGGCCGCGACGGCGGGGTGGGGGAGGGCGAGGAGCGCGAGGAGGAGGAGGGCGGGCCGCATGGCGGGGATTATCGACCGCGGGCGGCGCGGGGCGCAACCGCCGGGTCAGCGGCCGTGGGCGCGGAGGAAGTCGCGGAGCGGGGGGATGATGGCGGCGGCGTGGGTGAGGGCGACCGAGTGGTGGCCGTCGGGGTAGCGGAGGAGGCCGCGGGCGCCGGGGAGCTTGTCGGCGAGCTGGACGCCGGTCTCGACGGGCACGCCGACGTCGGCGTCGCCGTGGATGACGAGCGCGGGGTGGGGGATTTCGCCGAGGCGGTCTTCGAGCGCGTCGCGCTCGATCATGGCGTCCATGCCGGCGGCGATGGCCTGCGGGTCGTAGCCGCGCCAGACGGGCTGCCAGGTCTTCCAGAGCTCGCCGACGGTCTCTTGGGGGCCGAGGATGCCGCCGGCGAGGCCGTCGATGATCGGGTCGATGGGGCCGTGGTCGCGCCAGGCGTCGCGGGTCTGGCGGTAGAGGGCGCGGACCGGCTCTTCGTCGGCGCTGGCGCGGGTGCTGATGAGGACGAGCGCGCGGACGCGCTCGGGGTGGCGGAGCGCGAGGCGGAGCGCGATGTAGCCGCCGCGGGACATGCCGCCGATGACGGCCTGTTCGACGCCGAGGTGGTCGAGGAGCGCGACGCAGTCGGCGACCTCGTCGTAGAGGTCGAAGGGCTTGCCGTCCCAGCCGCTCTGGCCGAAGCCGCGGGTGTCGTAGGCGATGACGCGGAACTCGTCTTCGAGCGCGGCGACGATCGGCGCGAACATGCGGTGATCCATCAGGAATCCGTGCACGAGCACGATGGCGGGCGCGTCCTTGCCGGTGTCTTGGTAGTAGAGCGGCCGGCCGGCGATCTCGATGATGGGCATGGGTCCCCCTCCTCTCGGTTGGGGGTCGAGATGCGCGACCGCGGCGGCGGGTCGCCGGGCGGGCGGCGGTTCAGCTTCGCTCGGGCTGGTCCCAGGCGGCGGGGTCTTCGTGGCGGCGGCTGGAGCCGAGCAGCGGGGCTTCCGGCACGAGGGTCTCGACGCGGCCGGCGCGCCAGACGGGCGCTTCGAAGCCCTTCCAGATCGCGCCGTAGCCGAGCGCGCCGTCGCGGCGGACGGCGATGAGGCCGACCTGGCTCTCGCGGGCGCGGATGACGTCGCCGCGGCGGCGCACCATCTCGGCGAGGACGGCGTGCACGGCGGCCATCGGGTGCAGGCCGGCGCGCATGCGCTCGACGACGGCGTAGCTCGCGACGGCGCGGAGGATCTCTTCGCCGACGCCGGTGGCCGCGGCGACCCCGACCTCGGCGTCGGCGTAGGCGCCGGCGCCGACGAGCGGGGAGTCGCCGACGCGGCCGGGCATCTTGAAGCCGAGCCCCGAGGTGGAGACGGCGGCGATGGCCTCGCGGCCGTCGGCGCCGATGACGCAGACGGTGTCGTGGTCGTGGGCGTGGCCGCGGCGGAAGGGGGAGGCGCCCTCGGCCTCGAAGCGGGCGTGGCGCTCGGCGGCGGCGGGGGTGAGCATGTCTTCGAGCGCGAAGCCCTGCTCGATGGCGAAGCGCTGGGCGCCGGGGCCGGCGAGGAGGACGTGGTGGGTGCGCTCCATGACGCGGCGGGCGACGCGGATCGGGGTGCGGATGCCTTCGAGCGCGGCGACGGCGCCGGCTTCGAGGGTGCTGCCGCGCATGAAGAGGGCGTCGGTCTGCACGACGCCGTCTTCGTTGGGGAGGCCGCCGTAGCCGACCGTCATCGCGGTGGGGTCGAGCTCGACGGCGACGGTGCCTTCTTCGATGGCGTCGTCGAGGCCGCCGCCGGCGGTGAGGATCTCGCCGGCGCGCGCGCAGGCGGTGCGGCCCCAGCTCCAGGTCGAGAGCACGATCGGCTCCATCACGCCTCCTCGGGTCGAGCGCGGCGCATGATGCGCCCGGCGGCGGCGGTGAGCAACCGCGCTTGTGCGGGGCGGTGCGCGTGCGCGAACCTGCCGCCATGCGACTCGACGCCGAGCACGTCACCCGCCGCCTCCGCCTCGAGATCCCGAGCCTGCGCCACTTCGACGCCTGGGTCGCCGCCCACGCCGCCGCCGGTCCGCCGGTCGGCGAGCACGACGTGGCGCCGAGGCCGCCCGAGGCGCGCAGGCGGGCCGACTTCGAGGCGTTGATCGCCGATCTGACCGCCCGCCGCGCGACGCTGCGGCCGGTGTGGTTCGCGGTCGACCGGGCGGGCGCGCTCGTCGGCACCGGCACGATCTTCGACGTGCTGCTCGGCGGCGCCTGGAGCGGCAACATCGGCTACCACGTCTTCAACCACCACACCGGCCGGGGCCACGGCGCCGAGATCGCGGGCGGGCTCGTCGCGCTCGGCTTCGGCGCGCTCGGGCTGCACCGCGTCGAGGCGTGCGTCGAGCCGGGCAACGCGGCGTCGCTGCGGGTGCTGTCGAAGGTGGGCTTCCGGCGGGAGGGGCGCGCGATCGGGCGGGTGCTGGCGCGGGGGGCGTGGCGCGACGTCGAGGTCTACGCGCTGACGTGCGAGGAGCGGGGCATCACCTGGGCGCCGCCGCCGTGAGCGCGTGGCTCAGGGGGTGCCCTGCACGCCGACGGTCCAGGCGTAGATGAGGCGGTCTTCGTCGATCGGGGCGGTCATGGCGGTGTAGAGCACGCCGTGGCGCACCGAGACGCCGACGGTGTGGGCGAAGGCGTCCTTGGCGAGCTCCTGCGCGTTGCCGAGGTTGACGAACTCGGCGGTGATGGCGACCGACTTGATCCAGGCGCCGACGCCGAGGTTGGCGCGGAGCAGGAGCTTGGAGTCGCGGTCGTCGGCGTCGAGGAGCACGTCGGCGCCGAGGTCGGCGCGGAAGAAGAAGGCGCCGGCCGCCGCCATGGGCGAGATGCTGGCGCGGATGCTCGTCGTCTCGGGGAGCTGCTGCGCGAAGTCGGTGAGCCGGGGCCAGGCGTTGCGGAGGAGCGCCTCGGCGTTGCGGTCTTCGAGGTGCGAGGTGGGCAGCGCGACGCCGATGCGGAAGACGACCTTGGCGCCGCCGAGCGGGATGCGGAGGTGGGCGCCGAGCTCGAGGTTGCCCATCGCCGTCTCGCCCTCGCCCTGCTGGGGGAGCATGTGGGTGATGGGGAACTGCGCGTAGACGCCGAGGTTCCGGTCGATCTGGTAGCGGCCGAAGATCTCGGTGCGCGGGAGCATGTCGGCGGCGCCGTCGTGGGTGAAGTCGGTCTGCACGCCGAAGCGGCTGTTGGCGGCCATGCGGTCGAGCGCGGCGAACTCGTTGGCCGCGGCGGGGGTCGTCGCGAGGAGCGCGGCGGCGGCGGCGAGGCTGCGGAGCAGGGCGATCAGCGAGCGGGGCATGCGCGTCCTCCCGGGGCGGCGGCGGGTCGGGCCGTCGTGTGTTGCGTTATCCTACATGTGCGATACATGCGCCGCAAGTTGTACACGCGCCGGTGTGGAGCGGGCGCGGCGGCGGTGTCACCGGGGGCGCGCCCGGCGGCGGCGCGGTCGCGGCGGGGCGCGATCGGCGCGCGGGCGGGTGAGGCGCGGGCTGTCAGGAGCCGCGTGCGTCGACCCCGGCGCTCGTGGCACACTCGCCGGCCCGAAGTCGGAGGTGACGATGCGTCGGGTGTTGCTGTGCGCGCCGCTGTGGGCGGCGATCGCGGTCGCGGGCTGTGACGACGAGGCCCCGCGGCGGCCGGCGCTCGCCGATGACGCGGGCTCGGGGCGCGACCGCGGGCTCGATCCCGGGCCGATGGATCAGGCGCTGCCCACGCTCGACGCCGAGGCCGACGCCGAGGCCGACGCGGCGGTCGACGCCGACGCCGACGCCGAGGCCGACGCGGCGGTCGACGCCGGGCCCGGGGTCGAGACCGATCCCTGCGGGCGCGCGCTGCACCCCGACCCCGACCGGCCGCGGGTCGCCGTCGTCGGGTTCCCGTTCGGCGCCGAGCCGGGCGTCGATGGCACCACGCTCGGCTTCTTCGCGATCGGCGACGACGGGCACCTGACGCCGGTCGGCGAGCGGCTCGACGTCGCGACCCGGCCGCTGCGGCTGCGCTTCCTGCCCTCGGGCGACTACCTCGTCGTGCTCGGCGAGGACGGCATCATCCACACCGTCGCGATGGCGGGCGACGACGCGCCGGCGATCGTCGACTCGATCGCGCTCCCCGGCGCCGGCTGGGCCGATCTGGTCGTCGACCCCGACGGCGAGCACCTGCACGTCACCCGCCGCGACGTGGGCGACGACTCGGGGGTGTACAGCGTCGCGATCGGCTGCGGCGCGACCCTCGAGCCGCTCGCCGATCACCTCTCGCTGCGGCTCGCCGACACGCTCGCGCTCATGCCCGGCGACCCCGATCGGGCGGTGTTGATCGGCGGCCAGACGGCGTTCGCGCCGTTCGACATGCGCGACACGCGGCTGATCGAGCGGCGGGACGACGGCGGCTGGCGGGAGCGGGCGGCGTTCGACCTGTGGGGCGACTTCATCGACACGTTCGGGATCGCGATCGCGCCCGACGGCCGCACGGCGCTGGTGCCGAACGGGTCGCCGATCTCCGACGAGGGCGGGCAGGTGATGGTGTTGGGGATCGAGGGCGACGCGCTGCGGGAGCGGCAGCGGATCGCCGGCATGGATGACGCGCGCGCGGCGTGGTTCCACCACAAGGGCACGGCGCTGGTGACGCGGCTGGAGCCGGGGCGGGTGTCGGTGCTGGTCGAGGAGCCGGCGGGCTACGCGGTCGTCGACGAGCTGCGCTACGGGCTCCCCGAGGATCTGGCGATGGTGCAGCGCGGCGCGCTCGACGGGCTGGTGGTGCTGCCCGCGGTGTCGGCGGCGACGGGCTCGCAGATGGTGACGCTGTGGGTCGATGGCGCGGGGGTGGTCGAGGAGATCGCGGTGCTGCCGCTCGCCGAGGGCGGTCTCAACATCCCCGGCGCGGTCGCGGTCGCGCCCTGATCAGCCGGCGATGAGTCGCCAGCGATCACTCGCGATTGATGGCATGTGATCGGTCACATGCCATCGATGACATGCCATCCATCACATGCCACCCATCACTGCGCGAGCCACGCCTCGGCCTCGGCGACGGTGCGCACGAAGCGCACCCGCGGGTGCTTCGCGTGCGCCTCGACGAGCGCCGCGAAGCGATCGCCGTAGTCATCGGGATCGGCGACGACGAACGCGGCGCGCACGTCGCGCTCGGCCAATGCCTTGACGGCGGCCTCGGCGAGCCCGGTGCGCACGTCGAAGAAGCGCGCGGAGACGTCGTCTTCGGTCAGCAGCAGCCCCGCGCCGTCGCCGCACAGCCCGATGGCATCTTCGATGTCATCCTTGCTCTCGATGCGGATGCCTTCATCCGCGGCCATCTTGACCGATCGCGCCATCACGCCTCCTCGGTTCCGCTCCGCGACCGCGCCTCGATGGCGGCGCCGTCGGCCTCGTCGTCTTCATAGACCGGCAACAGCCCGGTCCGGGCCCGGATCTCACGCTCGAAGGCCGGGCCGCTGAGGGTGTCGCGCATCGCGAGGAGCTGCCGCGCCGCCTCGCCGACCGGGGTGCGCAGCGGCACCTTGCGCGCCTCGACGGCGGCGACGACGGCGCGCGCGACCTCCTCGGGGTCGCCCTCGGGCGGCTCGGCGGCCATGACCCGCTCGCCGAACGCGATCAACGCCGGCTGGTAGGCGTCGAGCCGCGCGGTGTCGCCCACGGGCTTGCGCGGCTGGCCGCCGGTGCGATAGCCGGCCGGCTCGAGGATGGCGACCTCGACCCCGAACGCCGCCGCCTCGTAGGCGAGCGCCTCGGCGAAGGCCTCCTGCGCCCAGGCGCTCGCGGCGTAGACGCCCATGAACGGCAGCGCGACCCGGCCGAGCCCCGAGGTGAGCTGCACGATGCGCCCGTGGCCCTGCGTCCGCATGACCGGGAGCGCGGCGCGAAACAGCCGCAGCGCGCCGCCGACGTTGGTGTTGAGCATGTCGAGGAGCTGGTCGGGCGCGCAGGCTTCGAGCGGGCCGAGCACGCTGTAGGCGGCGGTGTTGACGAGCGCGTCGAGGCGGCCGCCGGTGATGCGCAGCGCGGCGGCCATCGCGTCGTCGACGCTGTCGTCGCGGTCGACGTCGAGCGGGACGAGGTGCACGTGGTGGCCGGCGTGGCGCAGCGCGGTGAGCTCGGCGGCGTAGCGCTGGCCGTGGCGGGAGTGGGAGCGGATCCCGGCGATGACGAGGTGACCGGCGCGGGCGAGCGCGCGGGCCGAGCGGAAGCCGAAGCCGGCGCTGCATCCGCTGACGAGGACGGCGCGAGGGTTGGTGGACTCCATGGCGGCACCGTACCGCCGTCGCCGATCGGCGCCAAGCCCCAACCCGTTGGCCGCGCGCCGCGGGGAATCTCGCCGGTCGGCGGCCGGTTCCTCGCACGCGATGCCGGCTGCCTCCGGCCCCGCAGTCGGGTTATGGTGAGCGCCGCTTGTCTCGAGGAGCCCCCGTGAAGCGATGGACGATGGCGCTCGGCGCCGCCTGCCTCGCCGCCTGCCTCACCGGCTGCGGCGCCCGCCCAGAGCCCCGCCCCGCGCTGCCACAGACGGCGCCCGCCCGCGACGACGCCGCGCTCCGCGCCGCCGTCGACGCCTACTACACCGCCGCCGACCCCGCCGCGATGCGCGCCGCCGTCGACGCCGCCCGCGCCGCCGGCCCCGAGACCGCGCTGTACCACGAGATCGCCGCCGATCTCGCGCTCTTCGAAGACCGCCGCCCCGACGTCTTCGCCCACCTCGTGCAAGCGCTGCTCGACCGCGCCGCCGACGCCCCCGTCATCTACCTGCACGCGCTCGGCGCGCTCGACTGGACCCTCGCCGAGCGCGACCGCATGGTCGGCCTGCTCGCGACCCTGCGCGCCGACCACCCCGACCCCGAGACCCGCGCCTACGCCGCCTGGATGGCCGCCCACGCGCTGCACTACGCCGGCGACTTCGCCGGCCGCGACGCCGCGCTCGCCGAGGTCGGGATCCGGCTCCCGCTCGCGGTCATCGGCCCGTTCGACAACGACCAGGGCAAGGGCTTCGACGCCGAGCAGCCGCCCGAGCGCGCCGTCGACCTGCAAGCCCGCCACCCCGGCCAGCTCGTCGAGCTCGGCTGGCGCACCGACTACCCGCTCGACCCCCGCGGCAAGATCGATCTCGCCGCGATCCTGCACCCTTACAACTGGCAGGTCGCCTACGCCGCCGCCGGGATCCAGGTCGCGACCGCCGGCCGCTACGAGCTGCGGATCGGGACGAGCGACCCGGTCAAGGTGTGGGTCGACGAGCAGCTCGTCTTCGAGGGCCGCCGCCTCGGCAAGTGGCTCTTCGACGGCCTCGTCATCCCCGTCGAGCTGCGCGCCGGCGTCAACCGGGTGCTGGTCAAGTCCGCGCAGGAGACCGGCACCTGGCTGCTCGTCGCCCGCGTCACCGGCCCCGGCGGCGCCCCGCTCGCGCCCGGCGCGATCACGCCCGTCGCCGCCGACACCCCGATCACGCCCGCCGCGACCCCGGTCGCCGCCACCAGCGACGAGCGCATGATCGCCGCCCGCGTCGCCCGGCTGCCCGAGGGCCCGCGCCGCGAGTTCCTCGCCGCCGTCTGGGCCGATGACATGGGCCTGCGCGCCCCCGCCGCCGCCCACGCCGAGAAGTACCACCGCGCCCACCCGGCGAGCCTGCCCGGCCGCTACCGCCTCGCGATGGCGCTGTGGGACAACGAGGAGCGCGGCCGCACCGCCGATCTGCTCAACGCGCTCACCGCCGAGGCCGGCGCCGCGCTCCCGCTCATCGAGCTCAAGCAGGCGCGCTTCTGGCGGCAGCAGAAGCTCGACCAGAAGGCCCGCGCGCTCCTCGTCGCCGCCCGCGCCCGCCACCCCGACCGCCCCGGCGCCGCGCGCGCGCTCGCCGATCTGCTCGAGGACGAGGCATGGCACGAGGAGCGCTGTGACATCCTCGAAGACATCGACCGCCGCTGGCCGCGCTGGCCGGCGGCGATGATCGAGCTCGCCGACTGCAAGCAGGATCTGCGCTTCCACCCGCAAGCCGAAGCCATCTACACCCGGCTCCTCGAAGCCATGCCCTATGACTACGAGGCCCGCCAGCAGCTCCAGTGGCTCGCGCAGGAGAACGACCGCTACGCGCCGAGCACCCGCCACGCCCGCGCGCTGACCGAGGGCTACCCGCACCTGCGCGCCGCCTGGATCCGGCTCGCCGAGGTGCGCCGCCGCGCCGGGGATCGCGCCGGCGCCGAGGCCGCGCTCCGCCGCCTCGTCGCGCTCGCGCCGACCGCGCCCGAGGGCTACGAGCGCCTCGCGACGCTCGCGCTGCAGGCCGAAGAGACCGCCCACGCCGTCAGCCTGTGGAAGGAGGCGCTCGCCCGCGACCCCGAGAACGAGCGGATCGCCAACCGCCTCGCGTGGCTCGCGCCCGACGAAGAGGGCACCTGGACCAGCGACGTCCCCGATCAGGCCGCGCTCGACGCCGCGGTCGCCGCCGAGGTCACCCCGGCGCCGGGGACCGATGTGCTCTACCTGCTCGACGACGAGGTCACCCGCCTCGGCGCCGACGGCAGCGCGTCGGGCGTCGTCACCATGGTCGCCCGCGCGGTCAATCAGGCCGGGCGCGACAACCTCACCCGCATGAAGATCCGCAGCGGCGGCCGCCACCGCCTGCTGCACGCCTACGCCGTCGACCCCCAGGGCCGCCGCGTCGAGGCGTCGTCGATCCGCGGCCGCGACGTGCGCTTCCGCCAGCTCGGCTTGGGATCGACCGTCGTCCTGCAATATCGCATCGACGAGCGCCCCGATGGCTACCTCGCCGGTCACATCGCGCGGCAGTGGTGGTTCCAGTCACCCGCGGTGCACACCCGCGTCGGCCGCTGGGTGCTCTACATCCCCAAGGGCACCCCGCTGCGCGAGGAGAGAGTCGGCGCGGTCACCCGCACCGAGCGCGTCGTCGGCGATCTGCAGCGCGTCGAGTGGAAGATCGAAGACTCCCCGCCGCTCATCCCCGAGCCCTCGATGCCCACCATGGGTGAGGTCGCCGCCCACGTCGCCGTCAGCACCGTGCCCGACTGGGACATGTACTGGGAGTGGGAGCAGGCGCTGTTGATCGATGCCTTCCGCGAGAGCCCCGAGCTCGAAGGCATCGTCGCCGATCTCATGAAGGACGCCGAGACACCCATCGAGAAGGTGCGTCGGATCCACACGTATCTCATCGAGAACATCCGCTACCAGCAGGACTACGAGCGCACGATCGCGGGCGTCAAGCCGCACGCCGCGCCGGTCGTGCTCTCGCGGCAGTACGGCGACTGCAAGGACAAGGCGGTGCTCTTCATCACCCTCGCCCGCCTCGCCGGGATCGAGGTGCACTACGCGCTCGTGCGCACCCGCGACGCCGGCCCGGTGCGGCGCGAGGTGCCGATGCAGCAGTTCAACCATGCCATCGTCTACGTGCCCGCGCAGCCCGGCATCGACGAAGGTCGCTTCTATGATCCCACCGTCGACGCGCTCGACGTCGACGTGCTGCGCCACGACGATCAAGGCACCTGGTCGCTCGTCTACGATCCCATCGCCAACACCCACACCTGGCGCGAGATCCCCTACCAGGACGCCCGCGTCGACAACGCCCTCATCGCGCTCGCCGCGCGCCTCGACGCCGACGGCGCCCTCGAAGGCCAGATCGAGATCGTCGCCCACGGCCGCTTCGGCGCCGCGCTGCGGCAGGCGTCGCGCAACCCCGAGACCTTCGTGCAGGTCGTGCTCCGCCAGTTCGTCGCGCGCATGTTCCCCGGCGGGCGCATGCTCGGGCACGAGGTCCAAAACCTCGACTCGATCCGCGAGCCGGCGCGGATGCGGATCGCGCTCGCCGCGCCCGCCGTCGGCCGCCGCGAGGGCGACGAGCTGCGGCTCAAGCTCCCCGTCGGCTGGACGCCCGAGAGCACGCTGACGCTCCCCGACCGCCGCCATGACCTGCTGCTCGGCAGCCCGCGCACCAACGAGTGGACCATCGCGCTCGAGCTGCCCGCGGGCGCGCGGGTCAAGCGCACGCCCGAGACCCGCACCCTCGAGAGCCCGTGCCTCGTCTACGAGCGCACCGTGCACGCCGGCAAGGACCGCGTCGCCGCCGAGGAGCGGGTCACCTGGCGCTGCGAGCGGATCCCGGTCGCGCTCTATGCCGAGCACCACCGCTTCGCCGAGGCGGCGCTCGAGCTCGGCAAGCAGGAGATCGTGCTCGACATGACCCGCGCCCGCCCCGCGCCGAAGGCACCGGAGAGCCCGCGCGCGAGCCGCTGAGAGAGCGGGATCGGGTCGCTTCGCCGCGCGGCGTCGAATGCCGCGAGCAGGCTTGCGTCGGCGGCCGGCGCCGGTCCATCCTGTCCGGCGATCCGCTCCCTGTTCGTCGTCGGAGGACCCCATGTCGATCCGTGCCCTCGCGTTCGGCGCGATGACCCTGCTCGCGACCCCCGCGCTCGCCGAGGCGCTGCCGGCTGCCACCAGCGCCGACAGCGGCGAAGCCACCCAGGCGACCAAGAAGAAGACCGTCACCGAGACCACCAAGAAGAAGACGGTCACCACGCCCCCCAAGAAGACCAACACCGCCCGCCCCGCGCAGCCGCGCAACCCGCCGCCCGGGCAGGCGAAGAAGACACCCCGCCGCCGCAAGAAGGCCCGCCGCGAGACCCCGGTCGTCGACCAGATGCTCAACAAGGGCGCGATCGGTCTCACCCTCGGCGTCAGCTCCTCGTGGCTCGAATGCGACTGCACCGGCGCTGCGGGCGACGTCGACTATGACAGCGTCATCGGCTTCTACGCCGGCGGTGTCTATGACAAGGCGTTCAATCGCTTCCTGTCATACCGGGTGGGTGCCATGTACCATGGCAAGGGCGCGGCTTACGATGTCGGCGGGCGCGACGTCGAGATCACCAACCACACCATCGAGGCCCGCGCGGCGCTGCTCGTGCGCTACACCCTCAACCCCTTCGCCTCGCTCTACCTCGCGCCCGGCCTCTTCGCCGGCTTCGTGCTCGCGACCGACGCGACCATCGACGGCAAGAAGAACAACGACGTCGGCGAAGACTTCGCGAGCCTCGACTACGGCCTCGACATCGGCCTCGGCGCGTTCTTCGCGCTCAGCCGCAGCCGCGGCCTGATGGCATCGGCGCAGGTCACCTACAGCCATGGCTTCGCCAACCTCTACGACAGCGAACAGGTCGAGCTGCCCGAGGGCGACGCGCTCAAGACCCGCGCGCTCATGCTGACCGGCGGCGTGCACTTCTGAGCTGCGCGCCACCCCGCCGCGCCCGGGGGGGGATCAGCCCCCGATTGTGAACCGACGCCGGCCGCGCTAAGGTCCACCGTAGTTCACCGCAGGCCGCGCGGCGCGTCGGCCTCGACGCCGGATGACGAGATGCAGCCAGGCCAGGTCTTCGCGGACCGCTTCAAGATCGAAGCGCTCATCGGCGAGGGGGGCGTGGGCCGGGTCTACCGGGCCACCGACGCCACCCGCGATCTGCCCGTGGCGCTCAAGTGCCTCCGCCCCGAGTACGCCAAAGAGGCCCGCATCCGCCGCCGCTTCATGCGCGAGGCCCGCGCCCAGAGCCGGCTCGGGCACCCCAACATCGTGCGCATGTTCGACTACGGCGAAGACCGCGACGGCGTGCCCTACATCGCGATGGAGCTCATCGACGGCGTCCCGATGAGCGAGCGCCGCAAGGACGACCTCTCGCTCGCCGTCATCCTCCACCTCGCCGACCAGGTCCTCGCCGCGCTCGCCTACATCCACGCCCGCGGGATCATCCACCGCGACGTCAAGCCGGAGAACATCGTCGTCGTCGCCGGCGAAGACCCCGACAAGCCCGGCGCCAAGCTCCTCGACTTCGGCTTCGCGCGCGTCGAGGACGACGCCGATCCGCGGCTGACCGCGGTCAACCAGGACGCCTTCGGCACCCCGCAGTACATGGCCCCCGAGCAGGCGAGCGGCAAGGGCAAGGTCGGCCCGCCGACCGATCTCTACGCGATGGGGGTCATCCTCTACGAGTTCATCAGCGGCAGCCCGCCCTTCACCGGCGCGCACGGCATGGCGGTCGCGCTCAAGCACCTGATGGAGCCGGTGCCGCCGCTGCACCCGCGCCCGGGGATGCGGGTGCCGCCCGGGCTCGAAGCGGTCGTCATGCGGGCGCTCAAGAAGGAGCCCCACGAGCGCTTCACCGCCGCCGCCGAGCTGCGCCGCGCGCTCGCGCCCTACCACGCCGGCGGCGGCCGCCTCATCGCGCCCGGCCCGCAGTCGGACGCGGCGGCCCGCATCGCCCAGGTCGTCGGCGCCGCGCCCGCGCAGGCGGCGGCCGGCTCGGTCGAGATCATGCCCTCGGCGCCCGAGACCGGGCCGATGGCCGCCATCGACCCCGAGGCGCCCCCGATCCCGCGCGCCGCCGAGCTGCCGATCTTCGGCCGCGAGGACGAGCAGCTCTGGCTGTGGTCGCAGGTGCGCCGGATCTTCGACGGCGAGAGCGGCCGGCTGGTGCTGCTCGGCGCCCGGGCCGGCATGGGCAAGAGCCGCATGATCGGCTGGCTGCGCGACCAGATCGCCGAGGGCGGCTGGATGCTGACGATCGGCGGCGTGCACCGCCCCGGCGGCCGGCAGGCGGCGACCGGGCTGCGCGGCGCGATCGAGGAGCTCTTCGGCGAGCTGCCCGAGGACCGCGAGCCGGCCGAGGCGGCGCTGCGCGAGGTGCTGTTGCGCTGGGGCGCCGACGGCGAGGTGCGCGCCGGCGCGGCGTTCGACGCGGTCGGGGTGGCCGCGCTCGCCTCGTACCTGCGCCCGCAGGCGGTCGGCTCGCAGGTGCGCTCGCAGGCGCGCGACGAGGCCCGCGGCGAGGTGCTCTACGCCCGGATCTGCGACGCGCTGCGGCTCGCGGCGCGCACCCGGCCGATCCTGTTGACCCTCGAAGGCGTCGAAGAGGCGGCGGCCGAGGTCAACGGCTTCCTCGTGCACCTCGCCGCCACCCTCAGCCGCGATCCGTTCCCGCTGCTCGCGCTCGTCAGCTTCGACCTCGACGCCGAGGGCCGCCCGCTCGGCCCCGCCGCCGAGCTCACCGGCGCGCTCGCGAGCCTCGCCGGCGCCCCCGTCGAGCGCCGCGACCTCGAGCCGCTCGAACACCGCCCGATGCTCGCGCTCCTCGAAGCGCTCGGCCCCTGCGAGCCGCGCCTCGCCGACGGCCTCGCCCGCCGCACCCACGGCAACCCGTTCTTCGCGCGTGAGCTGTTGCTGCTCTTGCGCCAGACCGGCCAGCTCGTCGAGCGCGGCGGCAAGCTCACCCTCGCCCACGAGGCGAACCCCAAGCTCTGGCCGCGCACCCTCGACGAGACGCTGCTGCAACGCGCCAAGGGCAGCCTCGCCCGGCTCCCCGACGGCGACTTCGTGCGCCGCGTCCTCGAGTGCGCCGTCGTGCTCGGCGAGGGCTTCGACTACCCGCTCCTCGTCGACTACCTCACCCGCGTCTTCACCGACCGCCCCCGCGTCGAGCGCGCCGTCGAAGCGCTCCTCGAAGCGCGGCTCCTCGCCGAGGACCGCAACCCCGAGGTCGACCGCCTGCACTTCCTGCACGGGCTCTTGCGCAACGCGCTCCTCGAAGGCGTCACCCGCACCACCTCGATCCGCTCGCTGCACCTCACCGCCGCCGAGGCGCTCGTGCGCTACCACGGCGACCGCCCCGGCGCCGTCGCGTGGCGGATCGCCGAGCACTACCAGCAGGCCGGCCGCTTCGACGAGGCGGCGCGCTACTGCATGATCGCGGCGAGCAATGCCCGCGAAGAGGGCCAGATCAACCGCGCCCTCGAGATGCTCGAAGCCGGCGACCGCCTGCTCTCGAAGCTCGGCTCCAACGACGCGGCGCGGCGGCGGGCGACCTTGTGGCTCGACCTCGGCGAGCTCGAGCTCCAGCGCGGCGGCGAGGGCCGGGCGCGCACGCTCGTCGCGCGGGTCCACCAGTGGGCGCAGGGCAGGGGAGAGGCGGGGCTCGTCGGGCGGGCGCTGTTGCTCATCGGCGACCTCTGCCGCCGCCAGGGCCAGCAGACCGAGGCCGGCACCGCCTATGCCCGCGCCGCCGAAGCCTTCGCCGCCGCCGACGACCAGCGCGGCGTCGCCCGCGCCGCGCTCGGCCGCGCCATGGTCGAGCGCGCCCGCGGCCGCGCCGAGCTCGCCGTCGACCTCTACGAGCAGGCCCGCAAGGCCATGGCCCAGCTCGGCGACGACCTCGGCGTCGCCCGCGCCTGGCAGGGGATCGGCGAGCTCGCGCTGCGCCGCGGCGACTACGACACCGCCCGCCTCGTGCTCGGCCGCGCCTGCGAGGCCTACCAGAAGGCCGGCGCCCGCGGCGGCGCCTCGTTCTGCCACTGGCTGCTCGGCGAGGTGCACCGCCGCCTGCACGCGCCCGACCCCGCGCTCGACCACTTCCACGTCGCCGCCCGCGGGTACGCCGCCGTCGGCGACGCCAGCGGCCTCGCCCGCGCCCACACCAGCCTCGCCCGCCTCCTCGCCGAAGAAGGCCGCCTCGGCGAGGCCGCCGGCCACTACCGCCACGCGATCACCGCCTGGCACGACATGGGCGACGTCGAGAAGGCGACCACCACCCGCGAAGAGCTCGGCATGCTCGCGCTCGAGCAGCGCCAGTTCGCGCTCGCCGGCGCCTGCCTCGAAGAGGCGCTCGCCCACATCATCGACGCCGGCGACGAGGCCCGCGAGGTCGTGCTGCGCGCGAGCCTCGCCTGGATCGCCGCCGAGCAGGGCGACCCGGCCGCCTGCGACCTCGAGCTGCGCGCCGCGCTCGACCTCGACAGCCGCTCGCCGGTCATCGACGACGACCTCGCCCGCGCGCTCGAAGGCATCGCCGAGGTCGACGCCCGCGACGGCGACGACGCGCGCGCCGCCCGCCTCGTGCGGCAGGCGATCCGCATCCACCAGAGCCTCGGCGGCCACGCCGACGCCGAGCGCCTCGCCCACCAGCTCGCCCGCCTCGAAGGCAGCGCCCGGTGAGCAGCCACCCAACAGACGCCCCGACCCCCGGCCGCCGCGTCGGCGACCGCTACACCCTCGTCGAAGAGCTCGGCCGCGGCGGCCTCTGCATGGTCTGGCGCGCCGAGGACGACCGCGCCCGCCGGCAGGTCGCGCTCAAGTGGCTCAAGCCCGAGTACGTCGCCGACGCCCGCCTCCGCCGCCGCCTCCACCGCGAGGCCCGCGCCGTCGCCCGCCTCGAACACCCGCACATCGTCCGCCTCTACGACATCGCCGAAGACCCCGCCCTCGGCCCCTTCATCGCGATGGAGTGGCTGCGCGGCATGTCGTTCACCGAGCGCCTGCGCGTCGGCCTCTCGCTCGACGAGGTCCTCGACGCCACCGGCGAGATCCTCGACGCGCTCGCCTTCGCCCACGACCGCGGCGTCGTGCACCGCGACCTCAAGCCCGACAACGTCGTCATCGCCACCGACGTCGACGGCCGCGAGACGGTCAAGCTCCTCGACTTCGGCTTCGCCTGGCTCGAAGACGACGCCGACGCCCACATCAGCCGCGCCGACCACGACGTCTTCGGCACCCCCACCTACATGGCGCCCGAGCAGATCCAGGGCGACGGCGAGCTCGGCCCCTGGACCGACCTCTACGCGCTCTGCGTCATGCTCTGGGAGCTGTGCACCGGCGACCCGCCCTTCACCGGCCGCCACGGCACCGCGGTCGTCGTGCAGCACGTCACCGCCCCGCTCCCGCCGTTTCGCCCGATCGACGGCCTGCACGTCCCCGACGGCCTCGAAGCCCTCCTCCGCCGCGGCCTCGAAAAAGAGCCCGCCCGCCGCTTCGCCGACGCCGCCGAGTTCCGCCGCGCGCTCGACGCCGTCCGCGCCGGCGAGGGCGACGCCAGCGCCGTCGTCGACCCCGACGAAGGCCCCCTCATCGGCCGCCTCGACGTGCAGCGCTGGCTGTGGAACCACGCCGTCCGCGTCTGCGAGGAGAAGACCGCCCGCGCCGTGCTCATCGAAGCCGACCCTGGCCTCGGCCGCACCCGCATCGGCCGCTGGCTCGAAGACACCCTCGCCGACGGCGGCTGGATGCTCGCCGGCATGGCCGGCGCCGACGCCGACGGTCTGCGCGCCGCGCTCCGCCGCGCCCTCGGGCTCCCGCTCGTGCCCGACGCCCCCCACGCCGAGGCGCTCGTCACCGCCTTCGAAGCCCTCGGCCAGCTCTCGAGCGACGCCATCGACCCGCTCTGCGCGCTGCTCTGGGGCCAGGGCCCGCTCACCGCCAGCGCCCCCTTCGAACACGCCGTCCGCATCCTCGCCGCCCGCCGCCCGCTGCTGCTCGTCATCGACGACCTCCACCGCGGCACCCCCGACGCGCTGCACGCCCTCGACCACCTCATCGGCGCGCTCACCCGCCACCCCGCGCCGGTCATGCTGCTCCTCACCCGCCTCACCGAGCCCGAGCGCAGCAACGACGGCTTCGACGACCGCATCGGCGGCGTCCCCGTCGCCGAAGAGCTCGTCCGCCGCCGCCGCGGCGTGCTCGCCATGCGCCGCCTCGACCCGATCAGCCGCGACGCGATGACCATGTTCGCCGGTCACGTCCTCGGCCTCGACCCCGACACCGCATCACCCGTGCTCGCGGCGGCCGGCGGCAACCCGCTGCACGCCACCCACCTCGTCTACGCCCTCCACGAGCGCGGCCGCCTCCGCCGCACCGCGACCGGCTACGTCGCCGCCGGCCCCATCGGCGCGCTCCCCGCCGACTCGATCGCGCTCACCCGCAGCCGCCTCGACCGCCTCTTCGCCGACCCCGCCGCCGTCCGCGAGCGCCGCCTCGCCGAGTGCTTCGCGCTCTTCGGCGAGCGCGTCCCCCAAGGCGCCGTGCGCGCGCTCGCCGCCGCCTTCGAGGTCGAAGCCGAGCAGATCGTCGAAGGCCTCGACGCGCTCGTCGAGCGCAGCGTGATGGAGCGCGATGAAGACGGCGGCCACGTCTTCACCCACCGCCTCATCGCCGAGGCGCTCTGCAACGACGTCCGCATCCGCTCCGACGCCGCGATCCTCTACGGCCGCGTCGCCGACGCCATGAGCCGCCTCCGCCCCACCGGCGGCCCGCCCACCGCCGCCGACATCGCCGAGCGCTCGCTCGCCGGCGGCGCGATCGACCCCGCGGTGCGCTACCAGATCGCCGCCTCGCTCGACGCGCTCGCCGCCGGCTTCCCCCGCGCCGCGGGCCACGGCCTCGACGAAGCCGCCGCCTGGCTCGAATGGGTCGTCGCCCACCGCGAGCGCCGCGCCGCCGAGCTGCAAGCCGCCCGCGCGACCTGGGCGCTCGCGACCGAGCAATGGGGCCGCGCCCAGAGCGAGGGCGAGACCGCCGCCGCCTGGGCCGAAGAAGCCGGCGAGTACGCCATGGCCGCGCTCTGCCACCGCGTCGCCGGCGCCGCCGCGCTCGCCGCCCGCCGCTACGACGACGCCGCCGTGCACCTCCGCTGCGCCGAGGCCCAAGCCGAAGCCGTCGAGCGCCCCGAGCGCACCCGCCGAATGCTCTTCGGCGCCCGCTTCGCGCTCGCCCGCGGCCTCTACCCCGAGGCCCGCAACCGCATGGGCCAGGCCGAGAGCCGCTTCGAGCGCCTCGGCGACCTCGGCGGCCTCGCCGAGGTCCGCCTCGCCCAGGCCAGCCTCGCCGAGCGCCTCGGCGAAGCCCGCGAAGCCGAAGGCCGCCTCATCGAAGCGCTCGCGCTCGGCGACGCCCTCGGCGACGAAGGGCTCCGCGGCCGCGCGCTCCTCGGCCTCGGCGACCACGACCGCCGCGCCCGCCGCACCGAGCTCGCCATCGAACGCTACGAAGCCGCCATCGAAGCCCTCGGCCACGCCGCCCGCACCGCCAGCCGCGCCCGCGCGCTCCGCGGCCTCGGCGAATGCCGCCGCCGCCTCGGCGGCCAGAACGCCACCGAGCCCTTCCGCCAGGCGCTCGCGCTCTTCGAAGCCCGCGGCGACACCGCCGAAGCCGCCGCCTGCGCCGCCCGCCTCGGCCACGTCGCCTTCGAACGCGCCGCCTGGGCCGAGAGCGAAGCCTTCTACCGCCGCGCCCTCGCCGCCCTCGGCGAGACCCAAGACCCCCGCGCCGGCCTCCTCCACGGCTTCATCGCCCGCTGCGCCCACCGCCGCGGCGACGCCGAGACCCGCGCCGCCCACCTCAAGCAGGCGCTCCAGATCGACAGTTGGGCCGAGATCCACAGCGCTGAATGGGCCGCCATCCTCGACGAGATCGCCGCCGCCCTCGACCGCGCCGGCGAAGGCGTCGCGCGCCGCCTCGCCGAACGCGCCCAACACGTCCGCGCCCGCCGCGCCGTCGCAGGGCCGGGCGGGAGCATCGAGGTTTGACAGGGCACCGCGCCGGGCGACAGGATGCGCCAACCGTGAGCGAGGAGCGACGATGATCACGCGGCTCTATGCCGACAACTTCCGGTGTCTCTCCAACTTCGAGCTGAAGCTCGGCTCGATGGCATTGCTGGTGGGCGACAATGGCACCGGGAAGTCGAGCGTGCTGGCCGTGATGGAGCGGCTGTGCCGCATCGCATCGGATCCGACCGCCGATCTCGGTGAACTGATGCCATGGTCGACGCTGACGCGATGGGATCGGCGCACCGAGCAACACTTCGAGCTCGATATCGTCGTCGCCGAGCGTGCCTACCGGTACACGCTCCGCCTCGCGCATGACACGTCCGATGCGTCGGCGCGCATCTTGGCAGAGTCAATCCAAGCGGGCGAGCGAACGATCTACTCATGCACGGACGGCAGCGCCGTCTGGTACCGGGAGGATGGCAACATCTTCGAGTTGCCGCTTCGAGCGGCAGCTCAACGCTCGCTCCTTGCTCTCTTCGACTTCTCCACGGCGGAGCATGAGATCCTGCGCGTCCGCGACGCGCTCTCCCGATGTGCGACGCTGCGCCTCGACCCCACCCGCATCGCCGCCGACGCCCCGCGCGAGGTCGATCGGATCGCCGCCGACGGCCACGACTTCGCGAGGTGGTACCTGCACTTCGTCACCTCGGCCCCGAGCGCCCAGGGGCCGCTGTTCACCACGCTCGCCGCCGTCCTCCCCGGCTTCCAGGCGCTCCGCTTCGACGGCCGCGGCGCCAACCGCACGCTCTACGCCGACTTCGCCGCCGGCTCGACGCGCTACGCCTTGCGCTTCGACGAGCTCTCCGAGGGTCAGCGCGCGCTGATCGTGCTCTACGCGCTCCTCGCCGGCCTCGGCGCCGATGGCACCCTCTGGATCGACGAGCCGGTCAATCACATCGCGCTCGGCGAGATCCAGCCGTGGCTCTTCGAAGCCCTCGAACGCCTCGACACCGGCGGCCAGATCGTGCTCGTCTCCCATCACCCCGATCTCATCGACTTCATGGCAGCCCGTGAAGCCATCGTCTTCCACCGCCCCCACGGCGGCCCCACACGCGTCATGCCACTCACGGTCGACCGCGACGAAGCCTTGCGGGCGTCCGATGTCATCCGCAAGCGTCTGATCGCCGATGACTGATCGCCGTCGGCTGCGCCTCGACGTGTGGTGCGAAGACCCACGGCAGGCGAGCTTCCTCCGCCACCTGCCCGCCGGGCTCGGATTCGACAAGCGCCGCCTGGAGTTCCACGTCGCGCCGCGCGGCGACGGCGCCGCCGAGCGGTGGGTGCTCCTGCAATACCCCGAGGCCATGCGCCGGCTGCGCAGCCGCAAATACCAGCAGCACCTCGGCCTCGTCATCATGCGCGACGGCGACCGCCCCGGCTTCGCCCGCCGGGTTGCCGAGATGGACGCCGCGCTCACCGCGGCCGCCATGCCCGTCCGCGGCGCCGCCGAGCGGGTCGCGCTGCCGTTCCCGCAGTGGTGCGTCGAGTCGTGGCTGCTCGTGCTGCTCGGCGAAGCGGCCGACGAGGCGGCGAGCGACAAGCAGGCCTTCCAGAGCGCCCACGCGGGTCAGGAGACCGATGCGACCAGGGCCGCCGCGGCGGCTTGGAGCGGGTGCCCGACGCCGACGCCGTCGATGCAGGCCGCCGACGCCGAGATCGCCCGCCTCGGCTGACGCCTACCGCCTGCCCGCGCGAGCCGCTCGACTTCGGCGACGCGATCTCGACTATGATGCGGCACCACCGCTGGAGACCTCCATGCTCGCCGATGCCTTCCGCGCCGCGCGCGCCCTCGCGCCGCCGATCCTCACCGTTTCGCTCCTCATTGCCTGCGAAGACACCGCCGACGACGCCGCCGATGCCATGGTCGATGTCACCCCCGATGCCATGATGCCAGATGAAGCCACATGGCACCCCGCGCCCGGCACCACCTGGCAATGGCAGCTCAGCGAAGACATCGACCCATCCTTCGACGTCGCGATGTACGATGTCGACCTCGTCGGCGTCGACGACGCCACCTTCGACGCGCTCCGCGCCGACGGGCGGGTGCTCGTCTGCTACTTCTCCGCCGGCAGCCTCGAAGACGGCCGCCCCGACGAGGCCGCGTTCCCCGCCGAGGCCGTGGGCGAGCGGCTGATCGAGTGGCCGGGCGAGCGGTGGGTCGACGTGCGCCACCCGGGGATCCGCGACGCCATGCGGGCGCGGCTCGACCTCGCGGTCGCGCGCGGGTGCGATGGGGTCGAGCCCGACAACGTCGATGGCTACACCCACCCCACCGGCTTCGACTTCACCGCCGACGACCAGCTCGACTTCAACCGGTTCCTCGCCCGTGAGGCGCACGCGCGCGGGCTCTCGGTCGGGCTCAAGAACGCGCTCGATCTGGTGCCCGCGCTCGTCGACGACTTCGACTGGGCGCTCAACGAGGAGTGCGCCGCCTACGAGGAGTGCGCGACGCTGCAACCGTTCATCGCGGCGGGCAAGGCGGTGTTTCACGTCGAGTACGTCGATGACATCGCCGACGGGCCGGCCATGGTCGACGTCGCGTGCAACGCGCCGGGCACCGATGGCTTCTCGACGCTCGTCAAGCGATGGGATCTCGACGCCTGGGTGCTGACCTGCCCGGAGTGAGCCGGCGGCGTGCTCAGCGTCGTCTGAACGCCAGGATCGCCGCGATGCTCTCCGGGTCGACCGGCTTGGTGAGGTGGGCGTCGAAGCCCGCCGCGAGGCTCGCGGCCTTGTCTTCGGGGCGGCCGTAGCCGGTCAGCGCGACGAGGAGCACGTCGGCCATGGTCGGCTCGTCGCGCAGGCGGCGGGCGACGTCGTAGCCGGAGAGGCCGTCGGGCAGGCCGATGTCACACAAGACAGCGTCGGGTGGCTGCCGCAGCGCGTGCGCGATGCCTTGCGCGCCGGTCGCCGCGAGCGCGACGCGGTGGCCGGCGTCTTCGAGCACGCCGCGCAGCATGGCAGCCGAGTCATCGTTGTCTTCGATCACCAGCACCCGCAGCGATGACACCTCCGCGGGCGCGGGCGGCAAGGCGTCGGGCTCGATCGGCGCGCCGCGGCGCAGGATCGGCAGCCGCACCGCGAAGGTCGCGCCCTGCCCCTCGCCGTCGCTGTGGCCGTCGATCGTGCCGTCGTGCAGCTCGACGAGCCCGCGGGCGAGCGCGAGCCCGAGCCCGAGCCCGCCGGCCTTGCGCGCGATGTCCTGCGGGCCCTGCTGGAACGCCTCGAAGAGCACCTCGCCGAGCGCGGGCGAGAAGCCCATCCCGTCGTCGCGCACGGTGACGACGGCCTCGCCGCCCTCGACCGCCGCCGCGAGGATCACGCTGCCGCCGGGCGGGGTGAACTTGATGGCGTTGCTGACGAGGTTGTCGAAGACCTGGGTCATGCGCGCCGGATCGGCGTGCACCCACAGCCCGGCGCCGGTGGGCACCTCGATGTCGAGCCGCACCCCGGCGGCGCGCGCGTCGGCGCTGCGATCGGCGACCACCTCGCCGAGCAGGGCGGCGAGGTCGAGCGGGCGCCGCTCGACGGTGAGCTTGCCGCGGGTGATCCGCGAGACGTCGAGGAGCCCGTCGATCAACCGCGTCATGTGCACCGACTGCCGCTCGAGCACCGCGCTCGCCTGCGCGAGCCCGGAGACGCCGCGGCTCTGACGCTTGATCAGCTCGGTCGCCATGCGGATCGCGGCGAGCGGGTTGCGCAGCTCGTGGCCGAGCATCGCGAGGTAGTCGTCCTTGCGGCGGCTCGCCTCTTCGAGCGCCTGCTCGGCGCGCTTCTGGGCGGTGACGTCCTGCACCATGCCCACGAGGCAGCGGTCGCTCGACGCGCTCCCGAGGCGGGTGACGAGCCCCCAGGTGCGCACCCAGCGCATGTCGCCATCGGGTGGCGCGATCCGCTTCTCGACCTGGTAGCGGCCGCCGCCGCCGACCGCCTCGGCGAGCGCGGCGAGGGCGGCGGGGCGGTCCTCGGGGTGGATGACCGAGGTGGCGAGCGCGAACTCGATCGGGCCGTCGACCGGCAGCCCGAAGATCGCGCGCGCCTGCTCATCCCACCACGCCTGGTTGCGGTCGATGTCGAGGATCCAGGTCCCGAGCCCGCCGCCTTCGAGCGCGACCCGGTAGCGCGCCTCGCTCTCCCGCACCGCGGCCTCGGCGGCCTTGCGCTCGGTGATGTCGAAGTTGACGCCGATCATGCGCAGCGGCGCGCCGCTCGCGTCGCGCTCGACCCAGCCGCGCGCTTCGAGCCAGCGCAGCGTGCCGTCGGGCCAGCGCGCGCGCCACTCGCCCTTGAAGGTGCCGTCGCGCAGCGCGCGCTCGACGAAGCCCTCGGCGGCCGGCAGGTCGTCGGGGTGTACGTACCGCCGCCAGTCTTCGTAGGTGCCGCCGAAGCTGCCCGGCGGCAGGCCGTAGAGCGCCTCGAGCTCGGGTGTCCACAGGTTGCGGTTGGTGGTGACATCCCACTCGAAGGTCCCGATCCGGGCGACCTGCGCGGCGGCGCGCATCCGACGCTGGCTGTCGTGGAGCGCGGCGGCGAGGCGCTTGCGCTCGGCGATGTCTTCGACGACCGCGACGCAGTACAGCGCTCTGCCGGCCTCGTCGCGCACCAGCGACGCGGTGAGCTGCACCCAGGCGATCGATCCGTCGGGGCGGATGTACCGCTTCTCCATCTGGTAGTGCGGGATCTCGTCGGCGATGAGGCGGGCGAGCTGCGCGACGTCCTCGCCGACGTCGTCGGGGTGGGTGATGTCCTGGAAGGTGCGCGCGAGCAGCGCCTCGCGGCTGTAGCCGGTGATGACCCGCAGGCGCTCGTTGAAGTGCAGCCAGCGGCCGTCGAGGCCGACGTGCGCGATGCCGACGGCGGCGTTGTCGAAGGTCGCGCGGAAGCGGCGCTCGCTGTCTTCGAGGCGGTGGCGGGTGCGTACCCGTTCGCCGATGTCGCGGTCGATCGCCGAGACGGCGACGACGCGGCCCTCGGGGTCGCGGATCGCCGAGACGTTGACCGAGACGTCGAGCGGGCGTCCGTCGCGGTGCAGACGGCAGGTCTCGATCGCGGGCACGACCTCGCCGCGGCGCGCGGCGGCGAGCGCGTCTTTCAGCTCGGCGAGGCGGTCGTCGGGCACGATGCGCTCGATCGGCGCGCCGATCATCTCGGCAGCAGGGAAGCCATAGAGGCGCTCGGCGCCGTGGTTCCAGGTGAGCACGCGCCCGTCGGGGTCGAGCGAGAGGATGGCGTCGTCGGAGCTCTCGACGATCGCGGCCAGATGGGACGCGATCGGCACCGCCGCGTCGGGACGGGGCAATGGGACCTCCTCGCGTTCGGCGAGGGCCGCCGGCTACCTGCCCGCCGCCCTCCCGATGTGGGTCTTGCCGGCCATGTAGGGCCGGAGCTTCTCCGGCACGCGCACCCGCCCGTCTTCGAGCTGGTGGTTCTCCATGAGAGGCACGAGCAGCCGCGGGGTCGCGACGCCGGTGTTGTTCAGCGTGTGGACGTGCCGCACCTTCTGGTCGTCCTTGCTGCGGTAGCGCAGATCGGCGCGGCGGGCCTGCCAGTCGTGCAGCGACGAGCAGCTATGCGTCTCGCGGTAGATGCCGAGCGAGGGCACCCAGGTCTCGATGTCGTGCATGCGATGTTTGCCGAGTCCCATCTCGCCGGTGCAGCACTCGACGACGCGGTAGGGCAGCTCGAGATCGGCGACGACCTCTTCGGCGGCGCTCAAGAGCTCTTGATGCCACTTCGCCGACTCTTCGGGATCATCCTTGCAGATGACATACTGCTCGACCTTGGTGAACTGATGCACCCGCATCAGCCCGCGCACGTCGCGGCCGAAGCTGCCGGCCTCGCGGCGGAAGCAGGGCGAGTAGCCGGCGTAGAGGATGGGGAGCCGCTCTTCGTCGAGGATCTCACCGCGGTGCAGGCTGGTGAGGATGATCTCGGCGGTGCCCGAGAGATAGAGGTCGTCTGCGGGCAGGTGGTATGCCTCTTCCTTGCCACCGGGGAAGTGACCGGTGCCATAAAACGCGCTCTCGCGGGCGATGGCCGGCACGGTGATCATCGTGAAGCCACGGGCGGTGAGCTTGTCGAGCACGTAGAGGTGGATGGCGATCTCGAGCCTCGCGAGCTCGCCCTTGAGCGCGTAGGTGCGGCTGCCGGCGACCTCGGTCACCCGGCCGAGCTCGGCCCAGTCGTTGTGTTCGAGCAGCTCGACGTGGTCGCGGATCGGGAAGTCGAAGCGCGGCGGCTCGCCGTGGCGGCGGATCTCGACGTTGTCCTTGTCGTCGCGGCCGAGCGGCACGTCGTCGGCGGGGATGCCCGGGGTGCGCCACATCATCGCGGCGAGCGCCTCTTCGCGCTCGCGCAGGGTCTCCATCAGCGCCTTCTTCTGCTCACCGAGCCCCCGCGAGCGCTCGATGAGGGCGGCGCGCTCGTCCTTGCCGACCTTGCCGAAGCTCTTGGAGAGGCGGTTGACCTCGGCGGCGATCTCTTCGACCTGCTGCTTGAGGGCGACGACCTCGCCGTCGAGCGCGAGGAGCGCGTCGAGGTCGAGGTCGACGCCCTTGTCACGGATGGTGCGGCGGACGATCTCGGGGTTGTCGCGGATGAAGTGGATGGAGAGCATGGCGACCTCTCGGGCGGCGGTTCGGTCGCGGAACATGACCCGTTCGCGCCGCCGATGCAAGGCCGACCGCGGGCGCGCTTCACTCCACGATGAGATCGCTCATCCACTCGATGTCGGCCTGATCGCGGAACTGCTGCTGCCAGCGTTGATCGGTGAGGCGGTCGTAGTTCTCGGTGATGGTCTCGTAGTAGCTCGACACCGGGCCGACGTAGGCGCGGGGTCCCATGCAGGTCTCGACGGTGACGATCATCATGCGGGCGTCGCCGGTGCCGACGTGCAGCACGCGACCGACGGGGGCGCCGCCTTCGTCGGTGGGCTGGGTGTGCACGTCGGCGATGGTGGGATCACTCTCGATGGCGCTCTCGGAGCGGAAGAAGAGCGCGCCGTACCAGCCGGAGAGGCCGTCGGCGACGCAGCCGGCGATGCGCTCGACGACGGCGTCGTTGATGAAGGCGACGCTCTCGGCGCTGTGCGGCTCGCCGTCGCGCTGGCGCTCGGCCATCTCGCCGAGGGTGCCGCTGACGGCGGCGAGGTTGTCGAACCACGCGGCGATGCGGGCCTCGAGGTTGGCGTCGTCGAAGTCGAGCTCGGCGACGAGGCCGCGGCCGAGGGTGGCGAAGGCATGGAGGCGGTCGTAGAAGGCAGGGTAGGGGTCGACGTAGACGTCGGGGTACTCACAGCCGGCGCCGGCGGTGTAGCTCTGCTTGGCATAGAGGATGGTGTCATGCCGCAGCTCGGCCCACGACGCGAGCTGGGTGTTGAGGACGCGGCGGCCCCAGGCTTCGGTGCCGACGACGGCGGGCAGTCCGTGGGCGGCGGGGTCTTCGACCTCGTCGCCGGGGGAGAGCGCGCGCAAGGCATCGAGCCAGAGGGTGTAGAGGCTCGACGACCAGTAGGTCTCGGGGTGGGCGTCGACGAGGTGGCGCATCGAGGCGAGCGCGGGCGCGTAGGGGTAGGTGGTGAGCTCGCCTTCGAGGAGCGGGAGCGCGTCGTCGTTGCCGAGCGCGGCGAAGGCGGCGTCGAGCGGGTCGGGCATCATGCGCCAGGGCTCTGCGCTGACGCGGTCGTAGACGACGTTCGAGAAGACATGGCTGTCGACGGTGTAGCGCTGGCCGAGGAGCGCGAAGCTCTGGTTGAGCGGCATGGTGCCGGTGCCGAGGCCGTTGACCATGACATGGGACGAGATCCGCTGGCTGCCATACCCGCCGGCGTCGACGGCGGCGGCGATCGCGGCGTCGTCGCTCGCGGCGAGGGTCGCCGGCCAGGCGGCGGCGTCGGCGGCGCCGAGGTCGCGCATGAGGTCGCCGAGCTCGGCGAGGACCATGTAGTCGTGCTCGCCGACGAAGGCGCCGATGGTGCGGTCGATGCGATCGAAGCGGGGGCGCAAGGCATCGTCGATGAGCGCGCCGAGCAGCAGCGCGGCTTCGAGCTGGTCGCGGTGGAAGACACGGCGGCCGTCGTCTTGCGTCTCGATGAGGCGGAGGTCGATGCGGCCGAGCCACATCATGGCCTTGAAGTAGCGGGGGAGGATGGCATCGGGCTCCCACTCTTCGGCGACGTAGTGGCCGCGGGGGGTGAACTGCGAGAAGTCGACGCGGCGGCGGGCGCCGAAGATCTCGGCGGAGTACATGCCTTGCGCGGCCTGGATGCCATCGTAGAGCGCGCTGATGGCTTCGGGGTCGCCCTCGGCGGCGGGGGCGAGGCGTTCGCCGCGGAGCGCGGAGAGCGCGACGGTGAGGAAGACGTCGGCGTGGGCGCGGGCGGTGGCGGACCAGGCGGCGGCGGCGGCGCCGGTGAGGTTGTCGCGCATGCCAGCGAGGAGGCGGTCGAGCTCGGGCGCGAGCGCCGCGGTCTCGATGGCTTGCAGGATGTCGTCGTAGGAGCGATGCACGGCGTAGAGGATCGAGTCGGCGGTGACATAGACCGGGAGGTCGCTCATGTACACCGAGACATAGCCATAACCATGGGTGGGGAAGCTGCGTCGCTTGCTGATGACGAAGCCATGGGCGCCGAGGGCCTCGCGCTCGCTGTCGCTGAAGCCGAGGAAGGAGTCTTCGATGAGATCGAGGTGTTGGGCCTGGAGCGGGTCGAAGCCGAGCACGTCGGGGCGGTCGAGCGCGTGGTCTTCGAGGAGGGCGGCGGCGTCGAGGCCGGCGAGCTCGGCGAGGGCGTCGATGAGGGCCTGCGCCTCGGGGTCTTCGGCGGGCGGGTCGATGGGGGTGCCGGGGTCGAGGGGTTCGTCGGGGACGCGGGCGTCGGGGCCGGGGCCGACGGCGGCGTCGAGGTCGGCGGCGGGGTTTGCGGGGTCGCAGCCGGCGGTCGCGAGCGCGAGGCCGAGCGCGAGGAGCGCGGTGAGCAGGGACGGGGCGGCGCGGGTCATCGTTTCCTCCGGTGGCGGGTGCGGGGCGAGGCATAGCAACAAGCCTGCCGGGCGCGGAGAGGGCGGTCGCAGGCGGGTCTTCGGGGGGCGCGGCCGTGGTTTCCCGAAGGGGCGGCGGGAATTCTGAGGCGGGTCAGGGCGCGATGAGGTCGGTCATCCAGCGCACCGGCGGCTCGTCGCGCACCCGGTCGACCCAGCGCTCGTCGGTGAGGCGGTCGAAGCCTTCGGTGATGACTTCGTGGTAGCTCGAGACCGGGCCGGCGTAGGCGCGGGGTCCCATGCAGGTCTCGACGGTGACGATCATCAGCCGGGCGTCGCCGGTGCCGGCGTGCAGGATGCGGCCGACGGTGGCGCCGGTCTCATCGTAGGGCTGGGTGTGCACGTCGGCGATGGTGGGATCGCGCTCGGTGGCGCTTTCGCCGACGAAGAGGCGCGCGTACCAGCCGCGCAGGATCGGCGGGCCGCAGACGTCGTCGTCCTCGACGACGGCTTCGTTGATGAAGGCGATGTGCTCGGGGCTGTGGGGCAGCCCGGTGCGCTGGTTGTGGGCCATCTCGCCGAGGGTCGCGGCGACCGCGGCGAGCTCGTCGAACCAGGCGAGGACGAAGTCGGCGTCGCGGGGTCGGCCGAACTCGAGCGCCGCGACGCGGTCGCGGCCGAGGGTGGCGAAGGCGCCGAGGCGTTCGTAGAAGGCAGGGTAGGGGTCGACGTAGGCGTCGGGGTAGTCACAGCCGCCGCCGCTGGCATAGCTCTGTTTGGCATAGAGGATGGTGTCATGGCGCAGCTCGGCCCACGATGCCATCTGGGTGTTGAGGAGCCGGCGGCCCCAGGCTTCGGTGGCGGCGACGGCGGGCAGACCGTGGGCGGCGGGGTCGATGACTTCGTCGCCGGGGGAGAGCGCGCGGAGCGCGTCGAGCCAGAGGGTGTAGAGGCTCTGCGACCAGTAGGTCTCGGGGTGGGCGTCGGCGAGGTGGCGCATGGCGGCGAGCGCGGGCGCGTAGCCGTAGCGGTCGAGCTCGTCGCGCAGCAGCGGGAGCGCGTCGTCGTTGCCGAGCGCGGCGAAGGCGGCGTCGAGCGGGTCGGGCATGAAGCGCTCGGGCTGCGAGCGGTGGCGGTCGAAGACGACGTTGGAGAAGACATGGCTGTCGATGACATAACGCTGGCCGAGGAGCGCGAACGCGCGGTCGAGGGGGAGGGTGCCGCTCTGGAGGCCGTTGACCATGGCATGGGAGGCGATGCGCTGCGCGCCGTAGCCGCCGGCGTCGATGGCGGCGGCGAGGGCGGCGTCGTCGTGGCGGGCGAGCGCGGCGGCGTGCTCGGTGGGATCCGGGGCGCCGAGGTCGGTCATGAGCGCGTCGAGCTCGGCGAGGCGCATGTAATCGTGCTCGCCGACGAAGGCGCCGATGGCGTCGTCGATGCGGTCGAAGCGGGCGCGGGCGGGGTCGTCGATGAGCGCGCGCAGCACGAGCGCGGCTTCGAGCTGGTCGCGGTGGAAGACGCGGTCGCCGTCGGGGGTGCTCTGGATGAGGCGGAGGTCGATGCGGCCGAGCCACATCATCGCCTGGAAGTAGTGGGGGAGGATGGGATCACCCGAGCCGTCGCCGGCGATGAAGACGTAGTGGCCGCGGGGGATGAACTGCGAGAAGTCGATGAGGCGGGTGGCGCCGAAGAGGGTGACGGCTTCGAGGCCGTCGGCGGCGGCGACGCCGTCGAGGAGGCGGGTGACGAGCGCGGGGTCGCCGCCGGCGATGGGGGGGAGGCGGCGGTCTTGCAGGAGGGAGAGCGCGACGGTGAGGTAGACGTCGGCGTGGTCGCGGGCGAGGGGAGAGAAGGCATCGGCGGCGCCGGCGGCGAGGCGTTCGCGCATGGCTTGGAGGAGCGCGTCGAGATCGGGGGCGAGCGCGCGGCCTTCGATGATCTCGAGGAGCTTGTCATAGCCGCGGTGCACGGCGAAGAGCAGCGAGTCGGCGGTGATGTAGACGGGGATGTCTTCGGCGTAGAGGGTGACGTAGCCATAGCCATGGGTGTGGAAGGCATGGCGGTCGGTGATGACGAAGCCGCGTTCGCCGAGGATGCGGCGCTCGGCGTCGGTGAGGCCGATGCGGGAGTTGGCGATGAGGTCGATGTGCTCGGCGGCGAGGGGGTCGTAGCCGAGCGCGGCGGGGCGGGGGCGGGCGTGGCGTTCGAGGAGGGCGGCGGCGTCGAGGTCGGTGAGGGCGGCGAGCGCGGCTTCGAGGGCGGCGGCCTCGGGGTCGGCGGGCGGTGGATCGATGGGGGTGCCGGGGTCGAGGAGGCGGTCGGGGCCGGCGTCGGCGGCGGCGGGCTCGGGGATCGGGGCGTCGCAGGCGGTGAGGGCGGTGAGGGTGAGCGCGAGGGTGAGGAGGCGGGCGGTGGTCGGGGGCATCGGTCGCTCCGGGGCTGGGGTGGGGCTGGACGGTGAGGGCGGGGGATCTGACGCAGCCGGGGGACACGTCGGGCTTGATCCGGCTTTGTGGCGGCGAGTACGAAGCGCGCGATGGCGTGACTGGAGGGTCGATGGTGACGCGAGCTGGCGGGCTGATGGGATCGGCGGCGCGGGGGTGGCGGGCGGCGGCGTGGGTCGCGGCGGTGGCGCTGGCGCTGTGGGGATGTGAGGGCGGCGGGCGTGACGCGGGCGACGCGGCGGTGGATCGGGGCGGCGTGGGGGGTGAGGGCGGCGTCGGGGGTGAGGGCGGCGTGGGGGGCGAGGGCGGGGTCGGGGGTGGCGCGGCGGATGGTGGCGCGGCGGATGGCGGCGCGGCGGATGGCGGCGCGGCGGACGCGGCGGTCGATTCGGGCGCGGGCGACGGCGGGCTCGTCGGTGAGCAGGCGCTCTTTGCGCGGCTGCCGGGGCTGTGGAGCGGGCCGGCGGTCGATACGCCGCTCGGGGCGTTCCCGGTGATGAACATGGACGTGCGCGCGGCCGATGGGCGCACGCTCTTCTCGCGCTTCGACCTCGACGTCGACGACGGGCTGCGCTTCGCGTTCGCGATGGAGACGGTCGCGGGCGCGCCGGCGCTGGTGTTTCGCAACGGCGGGTACTTCCTCGGGCTGCTGCGCGACACGCGGACGGTGTTGGTCGAGCAGGCCGGTGAGACCTGGGTCTTCTGCCATCGCGAGCGGGGCTGTGAGTACCTGCGCGCCGAGTGGCGCTTCGAGGGGGCCGAGCGGGTGGCGCTGATCGTCGACGTGCGGGGGCGGCGGCACCTCGACTGGCGGGCGCGGCGGCTGGAGGCGCGCAGCCTGCCCGATGACTTCGCGCCGGTGGCGGGGCCGCACGACGGGCCGTTCCCGCCGCTGCCGTCGCTGCGGGTCGAGGTGCAGTGGGCGGCGGCGCTGGCCGAGGCGGCGCCGGTGTGGCTGCTGGTGTCGACGACGCCGTGCGGGCTGGCGGTGGCGTGTACGCCGGCGCGGATCATGCGGGCCGAGGCGGCGGCGGGGGCGCGGTCGGTGGCGCTGGTGGTCGATCAGATCCACCCGGGGGGGTACGTGCTCAACGCGGTCGTCGACCGCGACGGTGACTTCGCGCAGACGTTGTTCCCGACGTCGGGTGATGGATTGGCAGGGCTGGATCGGATGATCGAAGTGGGTGCCGGCAGGGAGTCGGCCTTCACTCTGCCGGTCGTCTTCGATCTGCCCTGAATCCGTGGCGGAGCGGGCGGCGGGCGTACGTCTCTTGACGAAGCCGCGCGGCGCGGCGCGGGTGTAGACTGGGCGCTTGCGGTGCAGCACCGTCCGTCACGCGAGCGGCGTGAAGGCCATCTCCTGCATGTGGCACCGCGTCGGCCTCGGCCGCGGAAGGACTGCGCTTGAGCGAGCCCCCCATCGATGGCCTCGAGACGACGCTCGACGAGACGAGCGAAGAGGCGGGCCCGAAGCCGTCGGAGCCGCTGCCGTCGCTGATCGGTGATCGCTACTTCGATCGCGGGCTGATCGCGCATGGCGGGGTGGGTGAGATCCGGCGGGTTCACGATCGGCGGATGCGGCGGGACGTGGCGCTCAAGCTGCTGGGTCGGCCGGTGGCACATCATGACTCGACGCGGGCGCGCTTCGAGCGCGAGGCGACGCTGACGGCGGAGCTGGCGCACCCGGCGATCATCACGGTGCATGATCGCGGCGAGCTGCCCGATGGGCGGCCCTGGTACACGATGCGGCTGGTCGAGGGGCGCACGCTGGCCGATGTGATCCGGCGGCTGCACGCGGTGCAGGGCGAGCGAGGCTGGCGACCGACGGCGGAGGGGCTGAGCCTGCGGCGGCTGGTCGAGCTGCTGCTGCGGATCTGCGAGGCGATGGCCTACGCGCATCGCAAGAACATCATCCATCGCGATCTCAAGCCCGAGAACGTGATGGTGGGCGCGTTCGGCGAGGTGCAGGTGATGGACTGGGGCCTCGCGCTGCGGCTGGACGCGGAGGACGAGGTCTTCACGAGCGCGCCGCCGCAGCCGGTGTCGCTGACGCCGACGATCGCGATGACGACGCGGCAGACGATGATGGGGCAGGTGGTGGGGACGCCGGCCTACATGGCGCCGGAGCAGGCGCTCGGGCGGCTCGACGAGCTGGGGCCGCAGAGCGATGTGTGGGCGCTGGGGGGGATCCTGCAGGAGATTCTGACCGGGCGGCCGCCGTTCGACGCGGACACGCCGATGCCATGGGAGGTCTTCACCGGGGCGGCGGAGCTGCCGACGCTGGAGGCGCTCGCGGGGCGGCGGCTCAAGTCGATCCCGGAGGAGCTGGCGGCGCTGGTGGCGGCGAGCCGGTCGATGGCGCCGGCGGCGCGGCCGGCGGACGCGGGTGAGGTGGCGGCGGGGCTGCGGTCGTGGCTCGATGGCGCGCGGCGGCGGGAGCGGGCGCTGGCGCTGGTCGAGCAGGCGGAGCGGCGGCGGCCGTTCGTCGCGGAGCTGCGGGCGCGCTCGGCGCGGCTGGCGGCGCAGGCGACCGAGATGGAGGCGGCGCTCGAGCCGCTGGCGCCGGTCGAGGCGCGGCATCCGATCTGGGAGACGGAGGATCAGGCGGCGGAGCTGGGGCGGCAGGCGGACGTGGCCGAGGCGCAGTGGAAGCAGGAGCTGCGGACCGCGCTCAACGTCGATCCCGAGCTGGTCGAGGCGCACGAGCTCTTGGCCGATCACTATCAGGAGCGGGTCGAGGCGGCCGAGGCGCAGCGCAACATGGCGGCGGTGGTGCGCGCGGAGGCGCTGCTGCGGGTGCATGCGCGCCCGCGGCACGCGGCGTTCCTGAGCCGGCGGGGGTCGCTGAGCCTGCACACCGATCCGCCGGGGGCGGCAGCGCGGATCTTCCACCTCGTCGAGGAGCACCGGCGGCTGGTGCCGCATCTGGTCGCCGACGCGCTGAGCACGCCGATCGTGGAGCGGCAGCTCGCGCAGGGCAGCTATCTGGTGGAGCTGTCGGCGCCGGGGCGGGCGACGGTGCGGTATCCGGTGCAGGTGGGGCGCGGGCGGCATTGGGATGGGGTGCCGCCGGGGGCGAGTGATCCATGGCCGATCGCGCTGCCGCCGGTGGAGGCGCTCGGGCCCGATGACATCGTGGTGCCGGCGGGGTGGACGCTGGTGGGCGGTGATGGCGACGCGCCGGATGCCATGCCACGCCGGCGGGTGTGGATCGATGGCTTCGTGGTGCGGCGCCATCCGGTGACGCAGGGCGAGTACCTCGCGTTCCTCGCCGATCGGGTGGCGCGCGGCGAGGAGGAGGCGGCGCTGCGGCTCGGTCCGGTGCTCGACGCGGTGAGCGGCGGCGAGCTGAGCTCGCTGGTGACGCGGGGGCCGGATGGTCGGTTGGCGATCGCGCCCGATCCCATCGAGGGCGAGCAGGTGGCGCCGGATCCGGATCGGCTGCCGGTGAACCGGATCGACTGGCGGGGCGCGATGGCATACGCGGCGTGGCACGCCGAGCGGTCGGGGCTCGGGTGGCGGCTGCCCGACGAGCTGGAGTGGGAGAAGGCCGGGCGCGGGGTCGACGGGCGGCTGCGGCCGTGGGGGGATCACATCCTGCCGCATTGGGTGGTGACGGTCGAAGGCTTCGCCGATCGGCCGCGGCGGCGGGCGGTGGACGACTGCGCGAGCGATGAGGGGCCCTATGGGGTGCGTGGCATGTCGGGCAACGTGCGCAACTGGTGCGTCAACCTGTGGCAGCCGAAGGGGCCGCGCATCGAGGACGAGCGGCTGGTGGTCGAGCCGGCGGCGATGGATGACGATCGCTTCCGCGCGGTGCGGGGCGGGGCGTGGTTGAGCACGACGACGATGAGCCGGCTCGCGGCCCGCTTCGCCGATCGGCCGCATCATCGCTTCGCGGCGATCGGGATGCGGCTGGTGCGGTCACTGTGAGACGTCTTGGTTTCGGTTGGTGTCTCGTTTCGGTGTGTCACCGTGTCGCGCGAGACGCCGTGAGATGAGACGAAAGGGAGGTATTCGAGGGGCGGGCGCGGCGGCGGGGAGGGTCAGGGGTAGAGGGTGCTGAGCTCGTAGCCGTAACCCCAGCTCACCTTCTGCACGGTAGCATCCTGCTCGAGGCGGACCTCCCAGCGCTGGGCGTCTTCGTAGGCCTCGGGGGGGAGGCTCCACTCGTCCCAGTCGAACTCCTCGTCGTCGTCTTCGTCGCTGTCTTCGCTGTAGTAGTAGGTCTTGATGTCATCGGCGTCGACGTACCACTCGAGCGAGGGGATGTCGGTGCCGGGGTGGAAGTCGACCTCGAGGTAGTAGCGGATGGTGCCGGCCATGTTGCCCCAGGCGCTCGCTTCGAGGGTGTAGACATAGCGCTCGGCGTTGTTGTTGGTCCAGACGTAGCCGGGGCTCGACTGGAGTTCGAAGGCGCGCGGGATCGACCAGGAGAGCCAGTTGGCGGTGCCCGACTCGAAGTAGGTGGTGACGTCGCTCTGGCTCCAGGTGTCGGACTGCACGACCACGTCGATGACGAGCGATTGCACGGTGCCGGCGCGCAGGGCGGCGCCGGCGACGGGGTCCCACTTCCAGTACTCGACCTGGTTCTGGTAGCTGCCACCGTATTCGCCGTCGGTGACGAGGACGCGGCCGACGGCGGCGCCGTTGGCCTTGAACTGGAAGATGCTGAAGCCGACCCCGCCGCTGAGCTGCTCGTCGGCGCGCTCGGCGATGGGATCGTCGCCGGGTGCCTCCTCGATGGGAGCGCAGGCGGCGGCGAGGGCTGTGGCGAGGCTGAGGGTGAGCAGGCGTGCGAGGGACATGGCTTCTCCTTGAGGCAGCGCATCCGACCGGGGACTGGAGCACGCGAACTCTCTAGCAACGGGTGAGCCAATTGCGTGGCAACGGAATTTTACGGTTGATATACGGATGATCCGCGAAGCAAAAGGGGGCGGAGGGCAGGCAGGCGAGGGGCAGAATGCGCCGGTGTGGGGGCGGCCCCACGGGGGTCAGCGTTTGATGAGGTTCTGCCCGCCGGTGAAGGCATAGCTGACCCAGTCATCATAGGCATAGACGAGGATGCCAAAGGGCTGGTCACCTTCGATGCGATGGGGGCCGTCTTCGATCTCGATGTGGGTGTAGACCTGGGTGGCGCCGGGGATGGGGGTGGCGCCGGCGAGGTCGACGGGCTGGCCGTCGAGGGTGAGGGTGGCGCCGGCGGGCGCGACGACGGTGAGGAGGTCGACGAAGTAGGTGGTGGGCGCGAGGAAGGCGTAGTCGCGGCGGAACTGGTACTCGGGCGGGAGCAGGAAGATGGAGGGGTCGCCGGCGTGGGATCCGGCGAAGGCGCCGGCGAGGCCGATGGTGGACTGGCCGCTGAGGATGCCGAGCACGGAGATGGGGCGGTCGGAGGAGAGCGCGGCGGGGGCGCGGGTGCCGAACTCGCAGGTGTCGCCGGGCTGGAGGATGAGGGTGCGGTCGTCGATGAGGAGCTCGCGGCAGTCGGCGACGCCGACGAAGCCGGGGGCGACGGGGGCGAGGTCGGCGAAGGGGACGGAGAAGGCGATGCGGGTGTTGGGGTCGCGGGCGACGAGCTTCCAGTAGACGGCCTCGGTGGCCTGGCGGGGGTCGGGGGCGCGCATGCGGGGCGGGGTGAGGAGGAAGCGGGTGCCCCAGGTGTCGGTGGGGAAGAGCTGCTCTTCGAGGTGGTCGCAGGCGCTGTAGTCCTGGGGGAAGTAGGTGCACTGGTGGCCGCTGAAGACGGCGACGGGGGCGTCGGCGGCGATGTGGGCGCCGCTGAGGTCGACGCCGCGGGGGGGGCGGCGCTGGTCGGGGGGCGGGGTGGTGAGGTGGGCGACCTCGCCGGCGTCGAGCTGGAGCTCGACGGTGTTGCCGGCGATGCGGAGGCGGCCTTGCGGGTCGGGTTCGACGGCGGCGCCGGGGGGGAGGGTGACGGTGACGCGGGTGTTGCGCTGGCTGCCGATGACGGTGAGGGTCGCGGCGAGGCCGGGGCCTTCGACGGGGTTGGGGTTGCCGGGGTCGACCTCTTCGTTGGGGTCGCGCCAGGCGGGGACGCCGACGTAGCGGTAGTCGGTGCCGAGCGCGGCGATGGGCAGGAGCAGGCTGGCGTCGTTGGTGAAGCTGTAGTTGCAGCAGTACGGGCTGAACTGGTAGGCGGCGACCGGGCGGTCGGTGACGATGGTCCAGGCGTCGCGGCGGACGATGCTGCTCTCGACGTAGGCGTGGTGCGGCAACAGCAGCACGGCCATGCCGCCGGGGGGGATGTCGACGGGGTGGGCGCGGTCGAAGCCTTGCTGCACGACGGCGCCGGCCGCGTCGCGGAGCTCGCTGTGCACGGTGACGGCGGGGGTGCCGGCGGCGACGATCGGGGGGCGCACGGTGACCTCGCCGACGAGCGCGGCGGGGTCGCCCTCGGCGTCGGTGACCCAGACGCGGGTGGAGAGGGTGGTGTCGGCGTTGGCGAGCACGACGCCGAGGGGGGCGTCGGGGGTGCCGCCGAGGGGGGCGAAGGCGATGTTCTGGAGGTCGACGGCGAGGAACTCGCAGCCGAGGTAGCTGCGCTCGGCGCGGCTGGCGCAGGCGGGGTCGCGGCAGCGGCCGTCGCCGGAGCAGCTCCAGCCGGGGAGGCAGCGGGGGAGGTCGACCCAGCCCTCGCCGGGGCGGCACTCGGCGGGGCGGTCGTCGCCGAGGCAGACGCGGTCGCCGCCTTCGCAGCTCGCGCCGTCGGGCACGCAGGCGCCGTCGCCGAGGCAGATCTCACCGGGGGCGCAGGGGGAGACGGCCCAGCGGCCGTCGGGGCCGCAGGCGATGCCGGCGGGGGGGCCGTTCTCGGCGCAGGTGCGCTCGCCGGGGGTGCACTCGGGGGGGCGCGCGGCGTCGGGGCGGTCGATGGCGGCGTCGGTGGGGGCGGCGTCGGGGGCGGCGTCGGCGGTGCTGGCGTCGGGGGCGGCGTCGGGTGCGCCGCGATCGGCGGTCGGCGCGGTGTCGGGCGCGCCGCGGTCGGCGGCGGCGGCGTCTCGGGTGGGGCCGCCGCCGCCGCCGCCTTCGTCGCAGGCGGCGAGCGAGAGGGCGAGCGAGAGGGCGAGCGAGAGGGCGAGCGCGAATCGAAGCATGGAGGGCTCCGCGAGCGGGTGGGGGTGCGAGCGCGCGCGCGGCCGGCGGGGGGCGCGGCGCGCGGGCGACCAGGGACGCGTCGGCGCGGGGCGCGCGGCGGGCAGGGGCGACGGTGCGTCACGAGCGGATCGGGGCCTCGGGCGCGTCGGGCTCGGCGACCGCGCGGGCAGCTCGCTCGTCGCTCGTCGCGGGCGGGGGGCGGCGGCGAGCGGCACGGTGGCCTTGCGGGCCGCGGCGCGGGGGCGACGGGGCGCGGGCTCGGGGGGCGCGGCGCTCGCGTCGAGGTCGGGCATCAGCCCGCGGGACAGGGTGAGCCCGGGGGGCGCGTCGAGCGGCGCGGTCTCGCCGCCGCGATCGACGGGGGCGGTGGCGTCGCCGAGCGGATCGCGGGGGTCGTCGGCGAGCGCGATCGAGCGGCGCGGCGCGGTGTCGCGGCCATCGCGGGGCTCGGTGTCGGGTTCACCCGGCGCGAGCTCGTCGACGCCGTCGAGCACCGTCGCCTCGGGGTCGCCCTCGGCGCGGGCTTCGCCGAGGAGCGCGGCGGCGACGCGCGGCTCGCGGAGCTCGGGCTCCTCGGAGCTGGCCTCGGGCGGGTCGTCGGGCACCGGCGGCGCCGGCCCGCCCGGCGTGGTCTCGCCGCGGGTCGAGCGGGGGTCGCTGCCTTCGAGCCAGGCGGCGAGGCGGTCGGCCATCGCCCGCGCGCTGAGGGTGCGATCGGCGCTGTCCTTGATGAGCGCGTCGTCGATGAGCGCCTGCAACGGCTCGGCGAGCGGGCGCCCGTCGCTCCAGCCGCGGGCGGGGCGCGGTGGCTCGGTGGCGATGACATAGACGAGGTTGATGACCGACTTGCCGACGAAGGGCCGCTCGAGCGTCAACAGCTCGTAGAGCATCACCCCGAGCGCCCACACGTCGAGGCCGGCGCCCTGCTCTTCGAGCTCGCCGCACGCCTGCTCGGGCGCCATGTAATACAGCGTCCCGATCGCCTCGCCTTCGAGGGTGAGGCGGCTGTTCTCGTCGTCGAGCGGGCGGGAGAGGCCCCAGTCGGCGACATAGACCTCGCCATACGCGCCGAGCAGGATGTTCTCCGGCTTGAGGTCGCGGTGTACGACGCCCTGGTCGTGGGCATAGGCGACCGTCATGCACACCCGGTGGAAGAGCGCGAGCAGTCGCAGCACGCTGAAGCGCGCGATCTCGGCGGGCTCGCCGGCGCGCAGGGCTTCGAGCACCGAGCGGAGGGTGCGGCCCTCGACCTTCTGCATCGTGAAGAAGAGGCGCCCGTCGAGGAGCTTGCCGGCGTCGTGCACCGGGATGATGCCGGGGTGGGCGAGGCGGGCGGTCGTCTGCGACTCGGCGATGAAGCGCTGGCGGCCGCGGCGGGTGACGCCGATCTCGGGGCGCAGCGCCTTGAGCGCGACGGGGCGGCCGAGGCGGCGGTCGCGGGCGAGGTAGACCTCGGCGACGCCGCCCTGGCCGAGCAGCCCTTCGAGGCCGTAGCGCGGGTGCTGGCCGGGCGCGGTGGGGAAGGGGATGTCGATGGCTTCGGTGTCGATGGTGTCTTCGCCGAGGTCGTCGGCCTCGAGCGCGTGGCGCCCCTCGTCGCTGCCGGCGGCCGCGAGCGCGGCCCGCTCGCCGAGCATCGCGCGGATCTGCTCGACGCGGGTCAGGGTGCGGTGGGCGAAGTCGCGGGGGAAGAGGCGCTCGAAGGCTTCGGCGTCGAGGGGCCGCCCCATCGCGAGCGCGTCGACGAGGGCGACGAGCTCTTCGTGATCGTCTCGCGTCCGAGCCATGGTCGCACCTCTCGCGCTACGTTGGCCCCTCGGGCGTCGGGTGTCAACGCCGCCCGCAGGCTCGATTGTCAGGAGGGGAGCGGGCGCCGATGCGCCGGGGTGGTTCACGGCCGCTCGATCGGGCATATTGCCGTCGCGGACGATGCAGAGCGGGTCCTGACGTGCCGATCGACGACCGACCGACCATGACCGAGCATGCCTGGCGCCTCGCCGTCGTCGACCGGGTCGTCGGCGCCCGTCAGCTCCCCGTCGAGAGCATCGCCAACGCCGGCGAGCAGGCCCCCGGCTCCCCCGCGCCGCACTACGAGATCATCGGCCGCCTCGGCAAGGGCGGCATGGCGCTCGTGCTCGACGCCCGCCAGACCTCGCTCGAGCGCGAGGTGGCGCTCAAGATCTTCCGCCCCAGCCAGGAGGAGGGCGCCGACCTCGCCGAGGAGCTGCGCCAGTTCGCCCACGAGGCGGTCGTCACCGCGCAGCTCGACCACCCCCACGTCGTCCCCGTCTACGCGCTCGCCAAGGATCACCGCGGCCGGCTCTTCTTCACGATGAAGAAGGTCGACGGCATCCCCTGGCGCTTCCTGCTCCACCCCGAGGAGCTGCGCGACCCCGAGCGGCAGACCCAGGTGCGGCTGCGCGCCGAGTCGCTCGACTGGCAGGACCACCTGCGCATCCTGCTCAAGGTGATGGACGCCGTCGCCTACGCGCACAGCAAAGGCATCCTCCACCGCGACCTCAAGCCGAGCAACGTGATGGTCGGCGACTTCGGCGAGGTCTACGTGATGGACTGGGGCCTCGCGATGCCGTTCGGCCCCGAGATCGAGCTCAGCGACGAGCTGCTCGACGGCAGCGAGATCAAGGTCGTCGGGACCCCGCGCTACATGGCGCCCGAGATGATCACCGGCAAGAAGAGCCGCTTCAGCGAGGCGACCGACGTGCACCTGCTCGGCGGCGTGCTCTTCGAGATCATCACCGGCCGCCCGCCCCGCCACGGCAAGAACACCCACGAGATCATCGCCGCCGCGGTCGCCGGCAAGGTCGAGGACCCCGCGCAGGTCCCCGGCGCGAAGCACGTCACCCCGCACGTCCGCCGCATCGTGCTCAAGGCGATGGCCGCCGATCCGGCCGATCGGTACAGCAACGTCACGGTGATGCGGGCCGACCTCGAGGCCTACCTCATCCACGCCGACGCGATCACCGAGGCCGAAGAGGCCGCGCTCGACCTCACCGGCCTCGCCGAGCGGCTCGTCGTCGGCGGCGTCGAGGCCGGGCACGCCGGCGAGGCGTCGCTGCGGCGGCTCGACCGCGGCGAGGCGGTCGTCGCCTACGACGCGCTCGCCGAGTGCATCAGCCGGCTGCGGCAGTCGCTCGGCCGCTACCCCAACAACGGCGCCGCCCGCGCCGCGCTGCTCGACGCGCTCCTCATCCAGATCCGCATCGCGATCGACCAGGGCGACCTCACGCTCGCCGAGGCGCAGGTCCGCGCGCTCGACGGCGTGCCGGGGCCGGGCACCGACGACACCTTCACCCGCGCGGTCCGGGCGCAGGCCGAGGCGCTCGGGCTGTCGATCTACACCGAGCGCCGCCGCCGCAAGGGCGGCCTGCGCAGCGCGCTGTGGCTCAAGGCCGCCGTCATCGTGCTGCTCGTGCTCGCCGCCGCCGGCCTCGCCTGGGGCTACGTCATGGCCGACGCCCGCCGCGAGCAGGCCATCGCCGGGCAGGCGCTGATGTTCCAGACGGCGGTGCGCGGGCGGGCGCGCATGATCGAGCAGTTCCTCATCGAGGTCGAGCGCCTGACCGCGCAGTACCGCGAAGAGGCCTCCGACCTGCTGACCACCCCGCTCGATCGCCTCGCGCCCCGCAAGCAGACCCCCGCCGGACGCGGAGGCTTCTACTACGACGAGGACTTCTACTCACCCGCGACCGCGCCCCCCGACCTCGGCACCTTCGAAGGCTACGATCAGCCCGTCTCGCTCACCCACCCGACCGTCGTGCGCGCGCAGTGGGTGCAGAGCGCCGAGGCCCTCGCCGCCGCCGAGCAGGACGCGCAGCGCCTCGCCCGCCTCGGCCGCCGCTTCGGGCAGGTGCACCGCGCGTTCGGCACCGACCTCAAGTGGTCGCTCGCCGGCACCCGCAGTGGCCTCCTCATCGGCTTCCCCGGCTCCGGCCGCTACCGCGACCGCCCCGACTACGACCCGACCAACCGCCCCTGGTACCGCCTCGCCGCCGACGCCCCCGACGACGCGCCGCGCTGGGGCTCGCCCTACACCGACGCCACCACCGGGCTGCGGCTGATCCCCTGCATGGCCCGGGTGCGCGCCGGCGAGACGACCATGGCGGTCGTCGGCGTCGAGGTCACCCTCGCGACCGCGCAGCGGATCCTGCTCGACTTCGCGCAAGGCATCGGCGGCGAGATGCGCGCGCTGCTGCTCCGCTCGACCGACGGCGGCCCGCTCGAGGTCCTCGTCGACACCGCCGACGAGACCCGCGGCAGCGACTGGCGCAGCCGCCCGCAGATGCCCACCCTCGAAGACATCGAAGAGACCGAGCCCGCCATCGGCCGCTTCGTGCGCGAGGCGCTCGTCGACCGCGGCCGCTCGCCGATGATCGTCGGCGACCGCCTCTTCACCCATGCCTTCCTCGCCCAGCACGACAACTGGCTGCTCGTCGTCACCACCCGCCACGACGAATAGCGCGCCTCACGACGCGGCCGCCGCCTGCCGCCGCGCGATGCTCTCCTCGATCGTCGTCAGCAGATCCCGCAGCTTCACCGGCTTCGACAAGAACGCGTCCATGCCCGCCGCCAGACTCGCCGCCCGCTCCTCGGCGAGCACGCCCGCCGTCAGCGCGATGATCGGCAGCCGACACCCCCGCGCCCGCAGCCGCCGCGTCGCCTCGAAGCCATCCATCACCGGCATCTGGCAGTCCATCAGGATGACATCGAAGGCCGCCTGCGCCTCGGCCTCCATCGCCTGCGCGCCATCGCCGACGACCATGCACTCGTAGCCGCCGCGATCGAGCATCCACCGCGCGATCTTCTGGTTCACCGGGTTGTCCTCGGCGACCAGCACCCGCGCCGCCCGCCGCGCCGGCGCCCGCGCCACCGGCGGCACCACCGGACCCACCGCCTGCCCCAGCGTCGCCGCCAGCACCGCCCGCAGCCGCTCGCTCCGCGGCGGACGCGCGATGTAGCCCGCGATCCCCGGCCGCGCCACCAACCGCTGCGCCTCCGCCCGCTGCCCCGGCCCCGCCACCAGATGCACCCACGCCCGCTCCGCCACCCCCAGCCGCTCCAGCGCCGCCAGCTCGTCGTCCGCCAGCGGCAGCGTCGCCAGCACCACCGGCCGATCCGCCCCCGCCCGCCGCGCCAGCTCGCCCACCGAACACCGCTCCACCGCCACCACCCCCAGCGCCCGGAGCGCCGCCTCCAGCGCGCGCGCCCCATCGTCGTCCGGCTCGACCACCACCACCGTCAGATCACCCACCCCCTCCACCACCACCGGCGCCGCCAGCTCATCGACCGGCAGCGTCACCTCGAACCAGAACGTCGACCCCGCCCCCTCCACGCTCTCCACCCCGATGTGACCGCCCATCAGCTCCACCAGCCGCATACAGATCGCCAGCCCCAGCCCCGTCCCCCCGAAGCGCCGGCTCGTCGAGTCATCGACCTGCGAAAAAGCCCGGAACAACCGATCGATCCGCCCCGCCGGGATCCCGATCCCCGTGTCCTGCACCGAGAACCGCAGCGCCTGCCCCGCCGCCCGCGCCACATGCAGCCGCACCATGCCCCGATCGGTGAACTTGATCGCGTTGTTGGCCAGATTGAGCAGCACCTGCCGCAGCCGCACCGGATCGCCCACCACCCGATCGGGCACGTCCGCGTCGACGTGCACCACCAGCGACAGCCCCTTCTGATCGGCCACCGACACCACGAGCTGCCCCACCGCGTCGACGATGTCGCGCAGTCCGAACGCGATCGCCTCGATGTCGAGCTGGTTCGCCTCGATCTTCGAGAAGTCGAGGATGTCGTTGAGCACCGTCAAGAGCGCGTCGGCCGACTGCACGATGGTCTCGGCGTAGTCGTGCTGCTGCGGCGTCAGCGGCGTATCGGCGAGGAGCTGCGCCATCCCCATCAGCCCGTTCATCGGCGTCCGGATCTCGTGCGACATCGTCGCGAGGAACGCGCTCTTCGCCTTCGTCGCCTCGAGCGCCTCGTCACGCGCCGCCTTCAGCTCCGCCGTCCGCCGCCGCACCCGCGCCTCGAGCGTCTCGTTGAGCTTCTCCGTCGCCTCGTGCAACCGCGCGTTCGTCAACGAGATCGCCGCCTGCAACCCCAGGAGCTGCATCACCTGCACCCGCTCCCGGTTGAAGGCCCCGGTGACGAGGTGGTTCTCCAGGTACAGCACCCCCACCAGCCCATCGCGCGTCGACAGCGGCACGCACAGCACCGACAGATCCGCCGTCGCCATCAACCGCGGATCATCCACCCGCTCCGCGTCCGCCGTCCGCGCGATGATGATCGGCTCCCGCGTCCGCGCCACCAGCCGCATCAGCCGATGCGGCGCCCCCGGCAGCGAGATCAGCGGCTCATCGAGCGCTCGATGCTCCCCATCGTGCCCCCGCTCGCCCACCGCCCGCAGCGACCCGTCGTCCTCCGTCAGCGCCAGCAACCCCCACGTCGCCCCCGCGTTGTTCAGCGCCGCGTCGAGCACCACCCGCGCCACCGACTCGATCCGCAGATCGTCCGACAGCTCCCGCACCACCCGCCACACCGTCGCCACATCCAGCCGCCGCCCCACCTCATCGAGCGACGCCGTGCTCGTCTGCGCGCTGCTGCTCTGCTCCGTCCGATCCGCGTCCAGCCGATGGATCAGCTCCGGATACGCCTCTTCGAGCGCCGCCACCTTGCCCAGCGCCCCCCACGCCGCATAGATCGACCGCGCCGCCTTCAGATGCGCCCGCGCCTCCCCCGAGAGCCCCTCCGCCAGACACAGCGCCGCCCGCCGCTCCTCCAAGATCCCGTGCAGCATCCGATCGCCGTGCCGCCGCGCCGTCTCGCTCGCCCGCGCATACAGCGCCAACGCCGCGTCGCTGTGTCCCTCCACCCGCGCGATCTCCGCGTCCAACGTCAACACGAACTGCAGATAGGTCGCCGGGCACCGCTCCGCGTGCGGCCGCAGCGCCCGCCGCGCCTTGCGCCCGCCCTTCACGTCACCCCGCGCGCACAGCCGCGCGAACGCGATGTAGAATGTCTGCGTCGCCGCGTAGAAGATCCCGAAGTACACCTCGCCCAGCGGCCCGCTCACCCGCGCCGCCTCCTCGAGCGCCAGTTCGAACCGCCCGAAGACACACAACAGCGGCACCGCCAGCGGCAGGTTGTACATCACCGCGTCGCCCTGCGTGCGCACGTCGACCGCCCCGAACCCGAACGGATCCCGCTCCGGCAGCGGATACAGCCCGATCAACATCCCCGCCGCCCGCTCCGAGAAGCGCAGGCTGATCGAGACCGGCACCCCCGCCGCGTGCGGCCCGTACAGCGCCAGATCACGCACCGCCTCATCGTGGAACTGCCGCAGATCCCCGCTCGCCAGGAACACCAGCGAGTGCAACCCGGTGGTGTGCAGCAGCGCGTACTCGACGTCCCCCGCCTCGAGCGCATGCGGCCGCGACGCCCGCATCGGCCCGATACACTCCCGCAGCGGCACCGCCCACGGCTTGCCGAACAACCAGGTGATGTAGTTCGACCGCGCCGCCTGCTGCGGCGTCAGCCGGCTCGACACCCGCAGCGCCGTCTCGTGCACCGCGAGCCCCTGCTTCATCTGCCGCATCCCGACCAGCGTGATCGCGAAGTTCGACAGCGCGTTCGAGATCCACGGCGAGCTGCCCCGCCGCCAGAGCTCCGTGATGTTGCGGCTCAGCAGCACCACCAACAGCATCTTGTCGATCGCATACGCCGCGCTCGCCAACGGCGGGATCACCCGCAGCAGGATCTCCGAGACCTCGTCCTTCGGCGGCCCGAGCGCCAGAAATCCATCCAGCTTCGCCGGCCGTGTCAGCTTCCACGCCCGCCCGAACTCGTACAGCACCCGCGGCGGCTTCGGATGCAGCGGCAGCTCGATCCCCGCCACCGCCATCGCCCCGAGCCCCGCCTCCATCGCCTCCGCGAACCGGCTCCGCGTCGCCAGCAACAGCAGCCGCCGCGACAGGATCCGCATCCGCGCCACCGGCTCCTCGGCCTCGTCGAGCAGCGCCTGAAACCGTCGATCCGCGTCCTCGACCTCGTTGAGCAACAGCGCGCTCTGCGCCCGCTCCAACATCAACTCGAACCGCAGCGCCGGCTCGCCCCGCCCCTCGATCAGCGCCGCCCCCGCGTCCAGATACCCCGCCGCCGCGCTCCACGCCCCCTGCAACAGCGCCCGCTTCCCCGCCGCCAGGTTCAGCCCCGCCAGCCGCACCGGGTCATCCGGCGCCCCGCCCTGATTGAGCTGATCGACGATCGCGAACACCCCCGCCTCGACCGGCCCCTCACCCGCCACCGCCAGCAGATACGCCCCGATCCGCCGATGCAGCGCCGCCCGCTCCTCCCCCGACAGCCGCCCGTACGCCGCCTCCTGGATCCGATCATGGGTGAACTGCCACCCCCGCCCCCCCGGCGCGATCAAGCCCTGATGCCGCAGATCGCCCAGCGCCCCCTCGAAGGTCGGCCGATCGACCCCCAGCATCGCGAACACCACCTCCGGATCGAAGAGGTTGCCCGCACACGCCGCCGTGCTCAGCAGCGTCAACTGCCCCTCCGGCAACCGATCCAGCCGCGCCCCCAGCGTCTCGGCCAGCGTCTCCGGCAGCCCCGCGCTCGCCACCTCGTCGAGATCCCAATCCCAGCCGCCATCCGCGTGCGGCCGGATCAGCTCCGCCTCCATCAAGAACGTCAGAAACTGCCGCGCCAGCAGCGGATTGTTCTCGCACCGATCGATCACCAGCCGCGCCAGCCCCTCCGCCTGCGAAGGCTCCCGCCCCGTCAGATCCGCGATCAGCGCCCGCAGATCGTCATCGGTCAACGCTTGCAGATGATCGACCAGCCCCGGCCGCCCCGCCGCCTCGATCGCCGCCAGCAACCCCGCCCACGGCGCCGGATCCGCCGGCCGCGCCGCCGCCACCACCATCAGCGACGACGACCCCGACAGCAGCGCCTCCAGCAGCCACAAGCTCCCCGCGTCCGCCCACTGCAAGTCATCGAGGAACAACACCAACGGCCCGCGCACCATCACCTGCGCGACATCCACCACCCGATCCACCGCCAGCCGCACCCGGTTGCGCGCCTCCGCCGGGCTCGCCGCCGCGCTCGCCCCGCCCGCCTCCACCAGCGCCCCGAACCGCGGCGCCAGATCCACGATCACCGACCCCATCCCACCGAGCCCCGTCGCCAGCGCCTGCCGCCACGCCGACAACAGCTCCTCCGGCGCGCTCAGCACCTGATCCGCCAACCGATCCAGCGCCTGCCCGAACGCCGAAAACGGCTGCATCACCCGGAACTGCTCGAACTTCCCCCCCACCAGGATCCCATCCGCCTCGATCACCCGCTGCCGCACCGCCTGCATCACCGCCGACTTCCCGATCCCCGCCTCCCCCACCAACAGCGAAAACCGCGGCTCCGCCCCCGGCGCCGACACCCGCGCCACCAGCGCCTCGACCACCGCCTCCCGCCCATGCAGCCGACTCGCCGGCGGCAACCGCCGCGCCCGATCCGCCCGCCCCAACACAAACGGCGCCACCGCCTCACCCGCCGCCAACGCCGCCTGCACGACCTGCAAGTCGTGCAGCAGCCCATGCGCCGTCTGGTACCGCCGATCCGGATCCTTGCGCAGCAGCCGCGCCACGATATCGGCCAGAACCGCCGGCACCTCCGGCGCCAACACATCCGCCCGCGGCGGCCGCGCCGCCAGATGCGCCTGCACGTAATCCAGCGGCGACCGCCGCTCGAACGGCGGCCGCCCCGTCAACAGCTCGAAGAGCACCACCCCCAGCGAATACAGATCCGACCGCTCATCGACCTCCCGATCCATCCGCCCCGTCTGCTCCGGCGCCATGTACGCCGGCGTCCCCTCGAACCGCATCCCCGGCCGCGGATGAGACCGGCTGCTCGACAACCCGAAGTCGATCAACCGCACCTGCCCGAGCGCGCTCGCCACCAGCACGTTCGCCGGCTTGATATCCCGATGCACCACCCCGTGCCGATGCACATCGCGCACGATCCGCGCGAGCTGCACCGCGAAGTCCACCGCGCCCGCCACATCGAGCTGATCCACATGCACCCGCAGATCGCTCTCACCCAGCGCCTCGAGGATCAGCACCGTCTCCCCGCCATCGCTCTCCACCCCGAGCGACCGGCTCACCCCCGGCACATCCGCCAGCTCCGACAGGATCGCGTGCTCCACCAGCAACCGCTCGGCGAACTCCGCGTCGGCGATCTTCAGCATGACCCGCCGCCCGTCCGGCGCGATCGCCGAGACCAGCGTGCTCGACGTCGTCGCGCGGATGACCTGCTTGCGGGTGTAACCAGACAGCAACGTTCCAGAACCTTCTCTCTACGGTGCGCCCGTGAGTATCAACCCGCATGGCCGCGAAGGGCAAGCCACACATTCCACCCGCGTCGAATCAATCCACCCCCCTTGACCGCCCGCGTCGCCCGGCGCCAGACTCGCCCCACCCCGAGCGGATCGGGGGGCGCGCAAACCAGCCCCACGAGGACCCATGGTCACCGACTACGACGCCATCGCCGACAAGTACCCGGAGATCGAGGCCATCAGCATCCGCTACTACCTCGAGCTGCCCTCGCTCCTCGCCGCGCTCGGCGACCTCCGCGGCCAGACCGTGCTCGACCTCGCCTGCGGCACCGGCGCCTACAGCCGCATGTTCGCCGAAGCCGGCGCCAAGAAGGTCGTCGGCGTCGACATCAGCAACGAGATGCTCGAATACGCCCGCGCCGCCGAAGCCGCCCGCCCCCTCGGCATCGAGTACCACCACAGCGACGTCGCCGAGCTCCCCGACCTCGGCACCTTCGACCTCGTCGCCGCCGTCTACCTGCTCCACTACTCCCCGACCGAGGCCCACATCGCCAAGGTCTGCGACCGCATCGCCGCCCACATCCGCCCCGGCGGCCGCTTCGTCAGCGCCATCCTCAACCCCGACCTCGACCGCAGCAAGCTCGCCTACGACCAGTATGGCTTCACCGGCCGCGTCGAGAAGCATGACACCGTCGACGAAGTCATCCTCCAGCTCCAGACGCCACCCTACATGGCATTGCACGCCAACTGCTGGAGCCGCAGCCAGTACGAACAAGCCATGAAGGCCGCCGGCCTCACCGACATCGAATGGATCCCATTCCACGTCTCCCAGGCCGGCATCGACAAGAGCGGCAAGGAACACTGGGACTACTACCTCCAAAACCCCCACGCCACCATCGTCACCGCCCGCAAGCCCGGCTGAGCCTCACCCCCCCGTCCCGATCTCCGCCGCCGCGAACGCCGCGACCGCGAAGTCGAGGAACGCCGCCACCCGCGCCGGCGTCCGCCCGGTCGCCGCGTGCAGCGCCCAGATCCCACCGATCCGCAGCGGGCTCTCCTCGAACAGCACCTCCAGCTCCCCCCGCGTCACCGCCTCGCGGATGACATACGCCGGCAGCGCCGCGATCCCCATGCCACCGAGCGTCGCCGCGTGCCGCACCACCGGATCATCGGTCTGCAGCGGCCCCCGCGGCTCGATCACCACCGCCTCGCCCTCGAACTGCAAGCGCCACGTCCGCAGCGGCGGATAGCTGCGATCGGTCAGGCAGGCATGCCCCGCGAGCGCCCGCGGATGCGCCGGCCGGCCGTGCTCGGCGAGGTAGGCCGGGCTCGCGCAGAGCCGGTAGATGTTGGCGCCGAGCCGCCGGCAGCGCAGATCGCTGTCGGGCAGATCGCCGAAGCGGATCGCGAGGTCGATCTTCTCCGCCACCAGATCCACCGCCCGATCGGTCAGGATCAGCTCGATGTCGATCGCCGGCCACTGCCGGTGAAACGCCGGCAACAGCCGCGCGAGCACGAGCTGGCCGAACCACGGCGTCGTCGTGATCCGCAGCGTGCCCGCCGGCTGGTCGATCCGCTGGCCGAGCGCGGCCGCGAGCGCGTCGTGGCGGGCGAGGATCTCGCGCGCGGCTTCGAGCACCAGCACCCCCTCGTCGGTCAGCGCGAGCCGCCGCGTCGTGCGCCGCACGAGCTGCGCGCCGAAGTGCTCCTCGAGCGCGGTGATCCGCTTGCTGATCGTCGACGGCACCACGGCGAGCGCGCGCGACGCCGCCGCGAAGCTGCCGCGATCGGCGACCGCGACGAAGATGCGGAGCGCGTCGAACATCGGGCGATTCCTTCCGACTCGGAACGAGTCTCGTGATGGGCCGCGCTCTACCCCCGATCCGACCCGGTGCGTATCGTGGGCGCCGTGGCTCGATGGAAGCCACACGATCCCATCAAGCGATCCTCAAAGAGGAGCCATTCCCATGTGGGAGATGACCGCCTACGCCTTCTTCACCGCCTGGTCCGTCGCCGCCGTCACCCTGCTCGGCGGCTGGTGCCTCGGCGTGCTGAGGACCCGGCGACAGACAAGTCGGCATTCGGACGCGATCTCGCCCACTGGGGGCGGCTGACGTCCTCGCCCACATCGTCGCCGCACCTCGTGGTGCGCCTTCCTCGTGAGCTGTGGGCGCGCTCGCCCCCAGCGGGCGATCTCGCGCCCTCGGTGACTCGACTTGTCTGTCGCCGGGTCCTCAGCCCCCGCGCCGTCGAGCCGCCGGGCAAACATCAGAGCTGATCGATCCCTTCCCACTCGGTGTGCACCGCCTCGCCCGGCGCGTCGACCCGCCGGTAGGTGTGCGCGCCGAACCAGTCGCGCTGCGCCTGGATGAGCGCCGCCGTGCCGCGGGCGCGGGTCATCGTGTCGAAGTAGCCGAGCGACGCCGCGAGCGCCGGCACCGGCTGGCCGGCGGCGGCGGCGGCGCCGACGACCGCCCGCAGCGCGCCGATCCGCGGGCCGAGCTCGGCGGCGAAGTCATCGGCGAGGAACAACAGCGGCAGGTCGGGGCGGCGGGCGAAGGCATCGTAGACCCGATCGAGGAAGACCGCGCGGATGATGCAGCCGGCCTTCCAGATGCGGGCGACGCTCTTGAGATCGATGCCATAACCGCGCTCGCGCGACGCCTCGGCGAGCAGCGCGAAGCCTTGGGTATAGCTCATCAGCTTCGCCGCGTAGAGCGCCGCTTCGAGCGTCTCGGCGGCGAGCGGCGCGAGCCTCGCCGCGCCCAGGCCCGAGAGCCCCGCCCCCTCGGCCTCGACCCGCAGCGCCTTGCGCGCCGACATCGCGCGCGCGTCGACCGCGGCGGTGATCGTCGGGATCGGCACCCCGAGCTCGGTCGCCGCCACCGCCGTCCACCGCCCGGTGCCCTTCTGCTCGGCGACGTCGAGGATGGCATCGACCAGCGCCCCGCCGCGAATGGCATCCTTCGCGCCCACGATGCCGGCGGTGATCTCGACGAGGAACGACTTGAGCGGCCCGCGGTTCCAGGCGGTGAAGACCTCGCGCATCTTCGCCGGTGACCATGCCAAGGCACCCATCAAGCCATGGATCTCGGCGATGAGCTGCATGTCACCGTACTCGATGCCATTGTGCACCATCTTGACGAAGTGACCCGCGCCGCCGCGGCCGCACCACGTCACGCACGGGCCGGTGTCGGCGACGGCGGCCGCCTCGACCATCAGCGGCTCGACGATCGGCCACGCGTCGGGGTCGCCGCCCGGCATCATCGACGGCCCCTCGAGCGCGCCGCGCTCGCCGCCGCTGACGCCCATGCCGACGAAGCGCCAGCCCGCCTTGCGCGCGCGCTCCAGCCGGCGCTCGGTGTCTTGGAAGTGCGCGTTGCCGCCGTCGACGAAGACATCACCCGCCCGCAGGTGCGGCTCGATCGCGTCGATCACCGCGTCGGTCGCCGCCCCCGCGGTGACCATCGAGACGATCCGCGCCGGGCCGGTGCCGAACGCCGCCCGCAGCGCCGCATAGTCGTCGCAGCGCACGTAGCCGCCGTCGTCGTGCGCGGCGAAGAAGGCATCGGTGACCTCGGGGTTGCGGTTGTAGACGGCGACCCGCCGCCCCCGCGAGCGGAAGTTGCGGGCGAGGCTCGCCCCCATCACCCCGAGCCCGATCACCCCGATCTCGGCCGTGGCGCTCAGCGCGCGCTTCGGTGCCATGCCAGCTCCCTCCGTCTCGTCCGCGTCGTCCGCGTCGTCCGCGGCGCCGGGAGGGATGTCGGCCGCGGCGGCGCGGTCGCAGAACCACACCCACTCCCCCTGCGGCGCGAGGCGGCCGAGCGGCAGATCGGCGTCGCCGGCGAAGGCGCGGCCCACCGCGTCGGCGCGATCGGCGCCGGTGACGAGCAGCGCGAGGTGGGTGGCGCCCTCGATCACCGCCCGCGACAGCGTCAGCCGCTCCGGCGGTGGCTTGGGCGCGTCTTCGATCGCGATCACCGGCCCGATGTCATCGAGCTTCGGGTGCCCGGGGAAGAGGCTCGCGACGTGGCCGTCGGGTCCCACCCCGAGCACGGCGACGTCGAGCCCGCCGAAGCGCATGTCGAAGCGCTCGCCGAGCACCTCGGCGTCCTCGTGCAGCCCGCGGCCGCGGTAGAGCGGCATCGTCTCGACGGCCGGCGCGGTCGCGAGCCAGCGGCGCTGCGCGAGGTCGTAGTTGCTGTCTTGATGGTCGAGCGGCAGCCATCGCTCGTCGATCCAGGTGATCGCGAGCTTGCCATAGAGGTGCGCCGGCATCAGCGTGCCGAGCAGCTCGAACATCGGCCCCGGTGTCTTGCCCCCCGAGATCGCGAGGCGGCAGTGGCCGCGGGCCGCGATCACCTCGGTGACGCGCTTGACCACCCACGCCGCGCAGAAGGCATGCGGCGCGCCCGAGACGTTGACCTGCGGTTGTTTCATCGGTGTGCCTCCGGTCCGCTCCAGATGCCTTCACAGCCACGGAACAGCCCGTCGGCCTCGTCGGGCCCGCGGCTGCGCGGCGCATAACGCGCCGGCGGCGGCGCCTCGGGGTGCTGCCAGCCCGCGCGGATGGCATCGACGAAGCGCCACGCCGCCTCGGTCTCGTCGCCGCGGATGAACAGCGTCGGGTTGCCCTTGATGGCATCGAGCAACAGCCGCTGATAGGCCGGCACCGTGCTCGCGCCGAGATCGGCGTAGTCGAAGCCGAGCTCGGCCGGTCGCATCACCACGCCCGCGCCCGGCTGCTTGACGAGGAAGCCGAGGCGGATCCCTTCGCGCGGCTGGATGAGCAGCGTCAAGGCATTGGGCCGCAGCGGGCAGGTGCCATCGGGGAGGGGACCCTGCAACAGATCGACCGGCGGGGTGCGAAAGCGCAGGACCACCTGGGTGTAGCGATCTTCGAGGCGCTTGCCGGTGCGCAGCAGGAACGGCACGCCGTTCCACCGCCAGTTGTGGATCGCGGCGCGGATCGCGACATAGGTCTCCGTCTCCGACGCCGGCGGCACGCCCTTCTCGGTGTGATAGCCCGCGTACTGCGCCCGCACCACGTCGCGCGCGACCCGATCGGGTGACATCGGGCTCAAGGCATCGAGGACCTTGACCTTCTCCGATCGCACCGCGTCGGGATCCATCGAGTTCGGTGGCTCCATCGCGATCAGCGCGAGCACCTGCAACAGATGGTTCTGCACCATGTCGCGCAAGGCACCCGCCGCGTCGTAGTAGGCGCCGCGACCGGCCTCCATGCCGACCTTCTCGCAGACCGAGATCTCGATCGACTCGACGTGGCGGTTGTTCCACAGCGGCTCGAAGATGGCATTCTGGAAGCGGAACGAGAGGATGTTCTGCACCGTCTCCTTGCCGAGGTAGTGATCGATGCGAAAGATCTGCTCCTCGTGCAGGTGGCGGCGCAGCGCGGCGTTGAGCGCGCGGGCCGAGTCGAGGTCGCGGCCGAAGGGCTTCTCGACGACGACGCGGCGGCGCGGGTCGCCGAGGGGTGATTGCACCAGACCTTCGGCGGCGAGCGCGTCGACGACGGGCGCGAAGAGGTCGGGCGCGAGCGCGAGGTAGAAGAGGCGGCGGGCCTCGTCGGGCCGGGTGTCGGCCGCGGCGGCGAGCGCGTCGAGCCGCTCGCGGAGCGCCGTGACGCCGCCCGGGGCGAGCACGTCGCATGACAGGTAGCCGACCGCCGGCGCGAACTCGGGCCAGGCGCCGCGATCCTCGGGGTCGAGCCAGCCTTGGAGCTCGTCGCGCCACGCCGCGTCCGACTTGGGGCTGCGAGCGACGCCGAGCACCTGCACCCGGCCGGGGAAGGCACCCTGACGGGCGTTGGCGGAGAGGGCGGGGATGAGCTTGCGCGCGGTGAGGTCGCCCGAAGCCCCGAAGATGACGATCTGGGTGAGCATGTCGGCTCCCGCATGAGTCGGCTCATCTTCGACCGGCGCGACGCGACGGTCAACCGCCTCCCGCCAGCGGAGATGGATACGGAGCGCCACATGAGGTTTTGCACGGACCCGGCAGTTGCTCCATACTGCGCGTCGATGCGGCGGCGCGCGGCGCGCCGGCCCGACTGTGGGGAGTTTGTCGCGATGAAGCTGTTGGAGCGCTTGTTTCTCGGTCTTGTGCTGGTGTCGACCCTGCCTCTCGTCGGCTGCGACGACGACGAGCCCGCGAGCGACCCTGACATGATGATGGGCGGCGAGGGCGAAGGCGAGGGCGAGGGCGAGGGCGAGGGCGAAGGGGAGGGCGAAGGCGAAGGCGAGGGCGAGGGCGAGGGCGAGGTCGTCCCGATGGGCGGGCCCGGCTGTGACATGGCCGACGACACCCCGACGCTGTGTACCAAGGCGTGCGACTGGCTCGGCGCCTGCGCCGCGTCCGATGCCTACTGCCCCGGCATCCCGTTCGGCGACGCGCCGATCGTCTCCGAGCAGTGCCAGATGCAGTGCGCCGGGCAGCCGTTCCTCGCCGACTTCGTCTGCATGCAGACCACCTGTCAGGAGACGATCGACTTCATCACCGGCGCGAGCGCGATGTTCAACGACGTCTGCAACGGCGGCGGTGAGGGTGAAGGCGAGGGCGAAGGCGAGGGTGAAGGCGAGGGCGAGGGCGAGGGCGAGGGCGAAGGCGAGGGCGAAGGCGAGGGCGAGGGTGAAGGCGAGGGCGAGGGTGAAGGCGAAGGCGAGGGCGAAGGCGAGGGCGAGGGTGAAGGCGAGGGCGAAGGCGAGATGTGCGACGGCCCGCGCCCCGCGCCGCCCGGCGGCCCCAACTGCCCCGGCGCCGGTGACAACATGGCCGACTGCATGGCGGCCTGTGGCTTCCTCGGCGCCTGCGCCGAGTCGGACGACTTCTGCCCCGGCATCCCTTGCGGCGACGCGATGATCGTGCGCGACCAGTGCATGCAGAACTGCGTCGCGATGGACTTCATCCGCGGCCTGCTCTGCGGGCAGATGAGCTGCCAGGCGATCACGATGACCGCCATGGCAAACCCCAACTTCAACATGCAGTGCAACGCCGCCCCCCCGATGTGATCGCGCCCGGCCGGTGATGCCATCCGCCGGCCCGGCTGCCTGCCCCACCTGCACACCTGAGCAGAGTGACCGCCACGGCACGCCGCGACCCCGCGGTCTCGCCCGGCGGTCCCGCTCACCCGCTCGATCACCGCCTGCCATCTCGCGATCACCGCGATCGGATCCAGTCATCCGACCGGCACGACGCTTGCGATGCCTCCTCCCATCACCCGACGGGGAGGACCGATGCGTTCGCTGCTCGCGCTCTCGATCGCCGTGCTCGCCGGCTGCGCCGATCCACCGCTCGACCCGGCCGCCGCCGACGTCGTGCCCAAGGGCGCCTGCGAGGCGCAGGCCCGCGGTCTGCTCGCCGTCTGCGGTCCGCCCGCCGGCTACTACGACGCGGTCGACGCCCGCAGCCCGGTGACGCTGCGCGCGACGCTGCACGCCGCGATCGACGACCACCGCCGGATCGCGTGGAACCGCGCGAGCGGCGTCGACACCTGGGTGATGCTCGAAGCCGCCGACGCCGAGCCCGGGCGCCCCGGCTGGCTGCGCGACCTCTACCGCCACGACCTCTATCGCGCGCTCGGCGGCGGCTACGGTGACTACGACCGCGAGCACGCGTGGCCGAAGTCATATGGCTTCCCCGACGAGAACGCCGGCAACCTGCCCTACACCGACGGGCACGCGCTCTTCATCGCCGACAGCGGCTACAACAGCTCGCGCGGCAACAACGTCTTCGGCTGGTGTGACACCGTCGAGTGCGAAGCGCGACCCATCGCCGATGGCAGCGATCGCAACGTCGTCGACGGCGAGCGCGACGCCGCCGGCACCTGGGAGACCTGGTCGGGCCGCCGCGGCGACGTGGCGCGCGCCTTGTTCTACCTCGACGTGCGCTACGAGGGCGGTCTACACGGCGGCACCGGCCGCGCCGAGCCCGATCTGGTGCTCACCGACGACCGGGCGCTCATCACCGCGTCGAACACCGGCCGCAACGAGGCGCTCGCCTACATGGGACTGCGGCGGGTGCTGATCGAGTGGCATCGCCTCGACCCGCCCGACGCCCGCGAGCGGGCGCGCAATGACATCATCGCGTCGTACCAGGGCAACCGGAACCCGTTCGTCGACCACCCCGAGTGGGTCGAGTGCCTCTTCGTCGGCGACTGCGGCGCCGCCGCGCCGGCGGGTGATCCGTGGATCGGCGAGCTGCACTACGACAACGCCGGCGCCGACGTCGGTGAGTTCGTCGAGGTGCAGGGCCCGGCGGGGCGCGCGCTCGATGGCTGGTCGCTCGTCGCCTACAACGGCCGCGACGGCCGCGCCTACGCCGAGGTCGCGCTCGCCGGTCGCATCGACGACGAGGGCGGCGGCCGCGGCGCGCTCGCGTTCGACTTCCCCGGCCTGCAGAACGGCGACCCCGATGGCATCGCGCTCGTCGATCCGAACGGGCGCCTCGTCGAGTTCCTCGGCTACGAGGGCGGCTTCATCGCGGTCGACGGCCCGGCGGCGGGGGAGGGGAGCGATGCCATCGACGTCAGCGAGACGGGTGAGACGCCGGTGGGACATGCCATCAACCGCGGCGCCGATGGCACCTGGAGCGGGCCGCGGCCGGCGACGCGCGGTCGGATCGCCTACTGACCGGGCTTGGGCATCGCCGGCGGCGGCGCGGGCTTCGCCATGCTCGCCTCGACGGTCGCCTGCGCGCGGCGCAGCGAGGCGGCGAGCGCGCGCTTGGCGATGGGATCGGCCTCGGCCTCGACCGCGCGGGCGAGCGCGATCAGCGCCTCGGGGTCGGGGTCGAAGGTGAGCGCGTCGGCGGCGGCGAGGCGGATGTGAGGCGAGGGATCGGCGAGCGCGTCGATGAGGGCGCGGGTGGCGCGCTCGTCGTCGAGCAGCGCGAAGAGGTCGACGACCGCGATCCGGTCGGCGTTGGCGCGCGCGGGGTCGCGGAGGCGGGCGGTGAGCGCCTGCAAGCGCTGCTCGTAGGCGAGCAGCAGCGCGGCGGCGGCCTCGGGCTGGCCGCTCTGCGAGAGCACGCCGGCGAGCGCGGGGTAGCTCGGGAGGAAGTCGGGTTGCAGCCGGATCGCCTCGCGGAGCTCGACGTCGGCGAGCGGTGACTCGCCGAGCCCGGCGAAGAAGCGGCCGGCGGCGTAGCGGATCTCGGCCATCTGCGGGGCGATCTCGACGGCGCGCTGGTAGAGCGCGCGGGCCTCGGCGGGGCGGCCGCGGGTGTCGTGCAGCTCGGCGGCGGCGAGGGTGGCCGAGATGGCGGCGCCGGTGACCGGGCCCGCGGCGGCGCGGGTGTACTCGGCGAGCGCGCTGGCCTCGTCGTCGCGGTCGAGCGCGGCGTTGGCGCGTTCGAGCGCCTGGAGCTGCTCGGCGGTGCCTTCGTCGACCGGCGCCGGGGGCGGCGGGGTCGCGGGCTGGCCGCCGGTCGCGCCGGGGGTCTCGCCTTGCGCGGGGCGCGCCTCGACCGGGGCGCTGCCGGCGGGCGGCTGCGGTGCCTTCGATCGGCAGCCGGACATGGCAGATGCCATCACGATCGATGCCATCACGACCGATGCCATGCGGCCCGATGCCATGCCGCCCGATGCCATCCGGCCCACGACGCTGCGCGCCCGCGCCTTCGTCGACGCGCGCCCGCTCACGCCGAGACCTCCATCTCGGTCGCCGACGGGCCGGGCAGGTGCACGGTGAAGGTCGTGCCCCCGCCGGTGCGGGTGTCGAAGCCGACGCAGCCGCCGTGATCCTCGACGATGCGGCGCACGATCGCGAGGCCGAGGCCGGTGCCGCCGGGCTTGCCCGCGGTGGTGAACGCCTCGAAGAGCCGCGGCCGGATCGCCTCGGGGATGCCGGGGCCGTCGTCCTTGAGCACGAAGCGGGTGCCGCCGTCGTCGGTGTCTTCGATGAGCCAGGTGAAGGTGCCGTGGTCGCCGAGCGCCTGCCGCGCGTTGCGGGCGATGTTGGTGACGACGCGCACCATCTTGGCCTCGTCGAACCACGCGGTGCGCTTGGCCTTGTTGTCGACGACGAGCGCGACGCCGCGGTCGTCGAACTCGGGCGCGAGCGCCTCGGTGACCGAGCGCACGAACTTGTCGAGATAGACCTTGCGGGCGAAGACCTTGCGCTCGCCGCGGGCGAAGGCCATCACCTCGCGGGTCATGTCGTTGAACTGCTCGACCTGCCGCCGGATCGAGGCCGCCATCTGCTCGCGCTCGCCGGCGTCCTCGACGCTCGCCATGAGCTGCGAGTAGCCGCTGATGATGGTCATCGGGCCCTTGAGGTCGTGCAGCACGCCGCTGAGCATCTGGCCGATGGTCATCAGCCGGTCGCGGAGCTGCGCGTCGCGGCGCTCGGCGAGGCGCACGACGGCGCGGCTGACCTGGCCGGCGATGAGCACGGCGAGGCGCTGGTCGGTCTGGTCGTCGCGGTGCGGGCCGGGGCGGCGGTTGACGAGCGCGAACGCGCCGATGACCTTCTCGCCGTCGAGGATCGGCGCGGTGACGGCGTCGTCGACCTTGACCCCGCAGGTGCCGCCGAGCACGCGCGGGATGTCCTGCGCCTCGAAGTCGCCCTCGCGCAAGACGTAGCCCTCGCCGCGGCCGGCGGTCTTGCCGAGCACGCCCTCGCCGACGCCGAGGTGGCAGATGGTCTCGAGCTGGTCCTCCTGCCCCTCGGGGGCGCGGATGTAGGTCGGGCCGTAGCCGGTGTCGTCGGGCAGGTAGATCGCGGCGGCCTGACACTTGGCGACGCGGGCGGCGACGCGGAGCACGGTGTCGCAGAGCGTGTCGACGTCGGCGGCCTCGGCGATGGCGCGCTCGTTGTCGTAGAGCAGCTCGAGCTCCCGCACCTTCTGCTGGAGCTGGCGGCCGGTGTGGCGCAGCTCGGCGTTGCTGACGTTGAGCTCGAGCTGGAGCTGGAGCGCTTCGAGGGTGATGGCGGCCTGCGAGGCGAGCGCGGTGAGCAGCGTCTCGTCTTCGACGCTGAAGTAGCCGTCGCGCTTGTTGAGCACCTGCACGACGCCGATGACCTGCCGCGAGGGGTTCTGCATCGGCACGACGAGCATCGAGCGGGTGCGGTAGCCGGTGAGCTTGTCGTACTTCGGGTCGAAGTCGGGGTGGCGGTAGGCATCCTTGAGGTTGATGGGTCGCTTGCGCTCGGCGACCTTGCCCGCGATGCCTTCGCCGACCGGGACGCCGACGACGATGCTCTGATCCTGCATGGCGAGGCCGCGCAGCATGTTCTCGTCTTTGCGCAGCTCGTAGATGGTGGTGCGGTCGGCGCGCAGCAAGGTGCTGATCTCGCTGACCATCTGCCGCATGGCGCGCTGCGGGTTGCGGGTGTTGCCGAGGTTGGCGGCGATGCGCACGAGGCCGGCGAGGCGGTCGTCCTGCGCGGCGACGACGGCTTCGAGCTCACGGACGCGGGCTTGCAGCGCCTCGAGGGTGGTGGGCTCTCGCTCGTCGCCGGTCTCGGTGCGATCCACGCGCTCTCCGCCGTCGGCCCCGCGCCGCGCGGGGCGCCTGACCGATCAACTACCGCGCTCCCGCCGCGAGGACAAGCCTCGAAGACGCGGCGTTGGCATGGCGCTTGAGCGTCGGCGGCGCCGCGGTGGGATCAGTGGATCTCGGCCCAGTGGTCGCCGCAGCCGACCTCGACGACGAGCGGCACGTCGAGCTGCGCGACGCTCTCCATCGCCTCCTTGACGAGCCCGGGCATCACCTCGAGCTCGGCCTCGGGCACCTCGAAGACGAGCTCGTCGTGCACCGTGAGCAGCATCCGGCTCTGGAGCCCCGCCTCGCGCACCCGGCGGTCGCAGTTGATCATCGCGAGCTTGAGGATGTCGGCCGCCGTGCCCTGGATCGGGGTGTTCATCGCCAGCCGCTCCTGCTGCTGGCGCAGGTTGAAGCTGCGGGTGTTGATGTGTGAGAGGTGCCGGGTGCGCCCGAAGAGGGTCGTGGTGCGCTGGGTGTCGCGCGCGGCCTTGATCGCGCCGTCGAAGAAGGTCTTCACGCCGCTGTAGCGCTGGAAGTAGCGCTTCATGATCTGGCGCGCCTCGGCCTGCTCGATCTGCAGCTCGTTGCCGAGGCGGAAGGCGCTCATGCCATACATCAGCCCGAAGTTGATCGACTTGGCGACCCGGCGCTGGTCGGCGGTGACGGCGTCTTCGGCGACCTCGTAGATCTGCGCCGCGGTGCGCCGGTGCACGTCGACGCCGTCGCGGAAGGCGTCGATCAGGCCGGCGTCGCCGCTGTAGTGGGCGAGCAGGCGCAGCTCGATCTGGCTGTAGTCGGCGCTGAGCAGCTTGAAGCCGGGCTCGGCGATGAACGCCTCGCGGATCTCGCGGCCCTCGGGGGTGCGGACGGGGATGTTCTGGAGGTTGGGGTCGTTCGACGAGAGGCGGCCGGTCGCGGCGACGGCCTGGCGGAACGAGGTGTGAACCCGCCCGGTGCGCGGGTGGATGAGCGCGGGGAGCGTGTCGAGGTAGGTGCTCTTGAGCTTGCTCAGGTGGCGGTATTCGAGCACCCGCGCCGGGAGCGGATGCAGCGGCGCGAGCTCTTGCAGCACCTTGGCGTCGGTGCTGTAGCCCGACTGCGTCTTCTTCTGGGTCGGCAGCGCGAGCTTCTCGAAGAGGATCTCGGCGAGCTGCTTGGTGCTGTCGATGTTGAACTCGCCGCCGGCGAGCTCGTGGATGGCCTCGGTGAGCTTCGCGATCCGCACCGCGTAGCGCTCGGACTGCGCGCGGAGCTTGTCGGGGTCGATCTTGACGCCCCACAGCTCCATCTGCCCGATGATCGGCACGAGCGGCAGCTCGAGGTCGCGCAGCAGGCCGTCGAGCGACTCGTCGCGCAGCTTGGGGATCAGGTCGTCGGCGAGGCGCAGGGTGATGTCGGCGTCTTCGGCGGCGTACTTGGTGGCCGCGTCGAGGTGCACGTAGGCGAAGTGGGCCTCGGTGCCCTTGGTGCCGGTGACCTCTTTGAAGCTGATCATCTTGTGGCCGAGGATGTCGAGCGCGAGCTCGTCGAGGTTGAACTGCCGGCGGCCGGGGTCGAGCAGGTAGGCGGCGAGGAGCGTGTCGCAGACGACGCCGCGCAGGGTGAGGCCGCGGGAGTGGCCGAAGACCTGCCACTCGTACTTCGCGTTCTGCGCGTACTTGGGCAGCGCCGGGTCTTCGAGCAGCGGGCGCAGCGCCGCCTCGACCTCGTCGACGCCGAGCTGGGCCGGCGCGCCCTCGTAGGTGTGCCCGACCGGGATGTAGGCCGCCTCGCCGGGCGCCCAGGCGACCGCGAAGCCGACGATCTGCGCGTCGAGCGGCGAGAGGCTCGTCGTCTCGAGGTCGATGCACATGCGCCCCGCCTCGCGGATCGCGGCGATGACGCGGTCGAGCCCGGCGCGGGTGGTGACGGTGCGGTAGCCGCCGCGGTCGACGTCGACCTTGCTGACGACGTGGTCTTCGAGCCCGAACTCGGCGAGGAAGCGCTTGAAGTTCAAGGCGCGCAGGAACTCGCTGAGCACGTCGGGATCGGGCGGGGTGCGCTTGATCTTCTCGAAGTCGAGCTTGATCGGCGCATCGGTCTTGATGGTCGCGAGCTCGCGCGAGAGGCGGGCGCTCTCGGCGTACTCCCGCAGGCTCTCGCCGCGCTTGCCCTTGATCTGGTAGGCCTCGGCGAGCAGCACGTCCATCGTGCCGTACTGCTGCAGCAGCGTCGCGGCGGTCTTGAGCCCGATGCCGGGCACGCCGGGGATGTTGTCGGACGAGTCACCGGCGAGCCCGAGCGCGTCGGGGACCCGCTCGGGCGGCACGCCGAACTTCTCGATGACCTGCTCGCGGCCGATGTCGGCTTCTTTGCCGTCCCACAGGGTGATGCGGTCGGTGACGAGCTGCATCAGATCCTTGTCGGCGGTGACGATGACACAGTGGCAGTGGGCGCCGCTGTCGACCCATTGGTGGGCGAGCGTCCCGATGACATCGTCGGCCTCGTAGCGATCGACGACGAGCGAGGGGATGCCGAGCGCCTCGACCGCTTGGCGGCAGAGCGCGAACTGCGGGCGCATGTCGTCGGGCGGCTCGCTGCGATTGGCCTTGTATTCCGGGTAGATGTCGTTGCGGAAGGTGTCGCCGCTCGGGTCGAAGACGACCGCGACGTGGGTGGGCTTGCGCTCTTGCAGCAGGTTGATGAGGAGCCGGGTGAAGCCATAGACCGCGTTGGTCGGCGTGCCGTCGGCGGCGGTCATCAGGGTGCGGATGGCGAAGTAGGCGCGGAAGATGAAACCGGCGCCATCGACGAGGTACAGGGTCTCGGGGTGGCTCGCAGGCTCGCTCATGGGGCTCCTCGTGGCCGGGCAGGGCGCGCGACCTTAACAGCGCGGCGGCGCGGGGGGAAGCGCCGGGCGTCAGAACTGGAAGTAGATGAACGGCGGCGGCTTCTCGGGCGCGAGCAGCACGCAGGCGTAGAAGACGGCGACGAGCACGACGAAGCGCAGCGCCGCCGGCCAGCGCCAGAAGGCATCGGCGAGGCGCTTCTGGCCGTGGGTCCAGACGTTCTGCACGAGCACGACCCCGCCGATCAGCGCGCCGACGCCGAGCAGCCAGCGGCCCTCACCCGAGGTCTCGACCGCGGCGAGCCAACCGCCGAGATCCCAGCGCCAGGGGGTCAGCAGCTTCTGGAAGAGCACCGCGCAGTCGGCGAGGCTCGTCGCGCGGAAGAGCGCCCAGCCGAGGCAGACGAGGTGGAAGAAGACCACCCGCCGCACGAGCTGGCTCGCGATGCGCGCGGCGAGGTTCATGCCTTCGACGCGCTCGATGAGCCGCGCCATCCACCGCGGGCGGAAGGCGATGAGCAGCAGGCCATGCCACAGCCCCCACAGCACGAAGTTCCACGCCGCGCCGTGCCACAGCCCGCCGAGCAGCATCGTCAGCATCAGGTTGCGCCGCACGTAGAACCAGCCGCCGCGGTTGCCGCCCAATGGGATGTAGAGGTAGTCACGCAGCCAGCTCGACAGCGAGATGTGCCATCGCCGCCAGAACTCCGACGGCCCCGCCGAGGCATACGGTGACTTGAAGTTCTCGACGATGTCGAGCCCGAGCAGGCGGCCGACGCCGACGGCGATGTCGCTGTAACCCGAGAAGTCGCAATAGATCTGGACCGCGAAGGCATAGGTCCCGATCCAGAGCGCGGGCGCGTGGGTCGCGTCGACGTCGGCGTAGGTGACATCGACGACGCCGGCGATGTGATCGGCGATGACCGCCTTCTTGAAGCAGCCGAGCGCGATGAGGCCGAAGCCGCTCATGATCGGGCCGAGCGAGGGCAGGCGCGCGATCTGGGGGAGCAGGTGGGCGGCGCGCTCGATGGGACCGGCGACGAGCTGGGGGAAGAAGGCGACGTAGAGCGCGAAGTCGAGGAAGCTCGTGGTCGGCTGCTGCTCGCCGCGCCAGACGTCGATGGTGTAGCTCATCGTCTGGAAGGTGTAGAAGCTGATGCCGACCGGGAGCAGCACGTCGAGCACCGGCAGCGAGGCCTCGACGCCGACCGCGCCGAGCAGCGCGGCGAACGAGTCGACGAAGAAGTTGCAGTACTTGAAGAAGCCGAGCGCGCCGAGGTTGACGGCGACGCTGAGCCACATGAGCCGGTCGCGGCGGCGCTGGTCGGCGGTGGCGGCGATGGCGTGGGCGACGAAGTAGTCGACGAGGGTCGAGCCGATGATGAGGAGCAGGAAGACGGCGTTCCAGCTCCCATAGAAGAAGTAGCTCGCCGCGAGCAGCCACCACTTGCGCGCGGCGCCGCGCAGGCTGAAGTGGATGACGAAGAAGGCGACGAAGAAGAGCACGAACTCGGGCGTGGTGAAGATCACTCGGCGCCTCCCGGGGCGGGGGAGGGGAGCGGTGATGGCTTCGATGGCTCCGGTGATGCCTTCGGCGAGTCAGGTGATGTCTTCGGTGGGTCCGGCGAAACCTTCGATGGCTCCGGCGAAACCTTCGGTGGCTCCGGCGAAACCTTCGCGGGCTTCGCTCCTGGCTTCGGCGGCGGCCAGCCGAGCGCGGCCATGCGCGCCTCGAAGAGCGCGCGCTGCTCGGTCATGCCCTTCGGCGTGAGGTGGAAGCCATCGCGGTACTTCGCCGGATCGCTCACCCCGCCGTCGACGAGGTCGACGATCGTCACCCACGGCCGCGCGGCCGCGATCTCATGGTGCATCGCGATGTGCCGGCGCCACCGCTCGCGAAACTCGGGGTCGTCGAGCGCGAGGGTGCGGTCGGGGAGCAGCATCAAGAAGACCCGCGCGCTCATCTCGCCGAGGTCGTCGAGCAGCGCCTCGGTCATCGCGCGCTTGTAGGCGACGTCTTCGGGCTCGTAGCGGCAGCTCAGGAGCTTGGGATCGACCGGCGCCACCTCGCGATACCAGCGGTGGGCCTGCCGGGCGTCGGTCTTGCCGAAGAGATCCTCGGCGAGCGCGCGCTGGATCGGCGCGGTGTCGGCGTAGGCGCCCGAGAAGCCCATCCCGATGAAGCGGCCCATGTAGCGCAGCGGCTGGTCGGCGTGCAGGTACTGGGTGAACGCGAGCGGCGTGTCGGTCGCCGGGAGCTGCATCTGCTGCTGCATCACCCGCTTGCTGTGCGCCTCTTCGCAGAGCTGGAAGAGGTTGGTGCCGAAGAAGGCGATCTCGTAGCGCTGCTTGCGCGCCTTCATCTGGCGGATGGTCGCCCAGGTGCAGCCCTGGTGGCAGCCGTTGATGTGGGCGTCGACGACGTCGCGGGCGGCGACGCCGGTGACCTGGGCGGCGAGGGTGACGGGGAGCCAGTCCTTGCTCGTCGACGAGCCGAAGATCGCGACGCGCGCCTTGGGCAGCCGCTCCCAGCGGGTCGTCGCGTTGCGCACCGAGTTGCGCTCCCAGCCGACGCGGCGGTCGTCGCTGAGCGCGTTGTCGACCAGCCAGAGCGCGATGAGGGTGGGGATGATGTAGAGCAGGTGTCGCACGCGGGCGCAATCCAAGCCAGAGCGAGCGCGCGGCGTCAAGTCCCGCGCGCGGCGGGCGCTGGTCAGTGAGCGGGCGCCCGGTTATGCTCCCGGTGCTCTGCCTCCCGGGGGAACGACCGATGCTCGACAACCGCTTCGGACCGCTCGACGAGATCCTGCTGCGCCGCCGCGGCGCGGTGCTGCTGACGGGCGGTGACGGCAGCCTGCCGCTCGCCTGGGTCGCGACCGCGATGCGCAACCTCGAGGCGCTCGGCTACGTCGCCCACCCCGCGCTCGTCGACCGGCTCTGCACGCTCTCCGAGGCCGAGTTCGTGCGCTTCGTCGGCCCGCTCGTCGGCGCGCTCAAGAAGGCGGTCGGCGCGCACGTGCGCTACGCGCCGATGTACCCCGACTTCCCGACCCAGGTGATGGCGGCGAGCGACGTCGAGCTCTACGTCAACGCGCTGATGCACTACTTCGGCGACGTCGTCGGCCTGCGGATCCTGCCCGACTACACCCCGAGCGCGCGGCCGCCGCTGCCGGCGGGGTTCCTGCCCGCGCCCAAGGTCGTCCGCCTCGGTGATCTCGACGAGCTCGCGCAGATCGGCCGCGATCTCATCGGCGCCAACACCTCGATCTCGGCGACCGACAAGGCCGACGTCGTCGCGCTGCTCGCGGCCTTCGGCGACGACGTGCGCGCGCTGCTGCCGCCGCGGATCCCGCACAAGGAGAACCTGAGCGTCGTCACCGCGGCGCTGATCGACCACCCGGCCGCCGACCTGCTCCTCACGCCCTTCTTCACGGGGGCGACCGACGTGCTCCGCCTCGCGACCTCGCTGTGCGGCGGCGACGTCTCGCTCGCGAAGAACACCCGCTTCAAGGCCATCAAGCGCGCGCGGCGCCGGCTCCTGCTCGCGCTGCTCGACCGGATCGCCGATCCGCTCGAAGACATGAACCGCCACCGGGAGAAGTGGCTGCGCCTCGGCGAGCGGCTGCACCCGGGCGAGCACCGCGACCGCTCCCCGAACGCGGCGGCGGCGTTCGACAAGCTCCGCGCCGGCGAGACCGGCCGCGCCTTCAACGCCGCGATCGAGGCCGCGCTGCGCACCGGCGCCGTCGCCCGCGCCGCCGAGCTGCTCGCGACCCGCCCCGGCGACTTCACCCGCCGCCTCGACCACCTGCTGCGCCGCGCCCGCGACCCGATGGCGGTCGTGCGCCGCTTCGCCGAGGTGGCGGGGCCCGTCTCGACGCCGGTGCTGTTGCAGGCGATGGTTCACTTCGAGCACCGCGCCGACGGCAACCCGATCCGGGCGTTCTTCCCCAAGGGCGACGCGGCCAAGGTCATCAGCGTGCCGAACGCGCTGCCGCCGCTGCCCGAGCCGGTGCGCCGCGCCGCCGCCGACGCCTGCCGCGCCGCGCTCACCGCGCGCTTCGCCGCGCTGCCGCCGCTCGGGCGGGTCTACGTCGACCCCGGCCTCGCCGACCACCTCGTGCCGTTCGCGCAGCGCTCGGCGAGCAAGGCGCTGCGCACGCTCGTGCGCGGATCGCGGGTGCCGCTGCCCGACGGCGGCGACACCGCGCGCTTCTTCTTGTGGTGGAAGGAGGGGCTCGTCGACGGCAAGCCCACCGGCCGGGTCGACGTCGACCTCAGCGCCGCGCTCTACGGCCCCGCGTGGGACTACATGGAGCACATCTCGTGGACCAGCCTGCGCTCGGCGCGGTTCAAGGGCGCGCACAGCGGTGACATCACCTCGGCGCCGAACGGCGCCTGCGAGTTCATCGACCTCGACCTGCCCTCGGTCGCCCGCGCCGGCGGCCGCTACGTGGTCGCGCTCGCGCTCGTCTACACCCGCCACCCGTTCTGCGCGCTGCCCGAGTGCTTCATGGGCTGGATGTCGCGCCGCGAGCCGGCCTCGGGCGAGGTCTTCGACCCGCGCACCGTCGTCGACCGCGTCGACCTCGCGAGCGAGGCGCGGATCTGCCTGCCGATCATCCTCGACGTCGTCGACCGCGTCGTCGTCTGGACCGACGTCGGCCTGCGCAGCCACCCCAAGTGGAACATCACCCTCGAGGCCAACCACAGCGGCGTGCAGCACCTCGGCCGCGCGATGACGACGCTGTGCAAGCCGACGCTGCGCGACCTCTTCACGCTGCACGCCGAGGCCCGCGGCGAGCGCGTCGACGATCCGGCGGCGGCCGACGTGGTCTTCTCGGTCGAGGCGGGCACGCCGTTCGAGATCGAGCGCACGATGGCCGCCTTCCTCGCCTGACCGCCGCGCTCGACACCGCGCTCGACACCGCGCTCGACACCGCGCTCGACGCCCCGCTTGACGCCCCGCCGCGGCCGCTGCTAGCGTGCCCGACGGGTGGCCATGACTGCGCTTCCTTCTCAATCTTGGGACCCGGAAGTGTGGGTTCGAATCCCGCCCCCTCGACCTCGAGGGGTCGTCTAACGGTCGGACGCCGGGCTTTCAGCGCGTCGATCTCCACCCGCTCCTCTCCTGCCGGGCCGATCGTCGGATCGGCCCGGCACCTTTACCTCCCGCCCGAATCGATGCACCATCGCCCGCCACGTCAGGGAGGACCGATGAGCCCCATCCATCGCATCGAGGTCGAGACCATCGACGGCGAGACGCGCCCGCTCGCGGAGTACGCCGGCAAGGCGCTGTTGATCGTCAACACGGCGAGCCAGTGCGGCTTCACCCCGCAGTACGCCGAGCTCGAGGCGCTGTGGCGCACCTGGCGCGACCGCGGGCTCGTCGTGCTCGGCTTCCCCTGCAACCAGTTCGGCGCGCAGGAGCCGGGCGACGCGGCCGAGATCGCGCAGTTCTGCTCGCTGCGCTACGAGGTCAGCTTCCCGATGCACGCCAAGATCGAGGTCAACGGCGCCGGCGCCCACCCGCTGTACCGCCACCTCAAGGCGGCGCAGCCGGGGCTGCTCGGGACCCGGGCCATCAAATGGAACTTCACGAAATTCCTGGTGAATCCGGCCGGCGAGGTCGTCGGGCGCTACGGGCCGCACGTCAAGCCGTCGGACGCGAAGTTCAAGCGCGAGGTCGAGCGGGTGCTGCCGGCGTAGGCCGGGGGATGCTGAACACTTGTTCGCCGTCGGGCGATCGTGGTACTCGACGCCGATGCGCGATCCGACCTTCGAATCCCGCTCGCTCGATGAGGTCCACGTCGTCTACCTCGGCGCGCTGCCGCCGGCGCTCTGGGCCGACGCGGGGCGGTTCGAGGCGCTGTGGGCGCTGCACCCCGACGAGCAGCACGAGATCCACCTGCACGGGCGGCGGGTGAAGACGCCGCGATGGCAGCAGGCGTATGGCGCGGACTATCACTACACCGGGCAGACGAACCGCGCGCGGCCGCTGACCGATGACATGCGCCGATACCTCGACTGGTGCCGCGATGCCATCGATCCGCGGCTCAACGGGCTGTTGTTCAACTGGTACGACGCGGCGCAGGGGCACTACATCGGGCGGCATCGCGACAGCGTCGCGCACATGGTCGAAGGCGCGCCGATCGTGACGATCTCGCTGGGGGCGGAGCGGGTGTTCCGGCTGCGGCGGTATCGGGGGGACGAGGCCGTCGACCTCGACGCGACCGATGGCTCGGTGATCGTGATCCCGTGGCAGACCAACCGAGGGTGGACGCATGAGGTGCCGCGGTTTGCGCGGCACACCGGGCGGCGGATCTCGATCACGGCGCGGGCGTTCACCGGGGGGGGGCGGTGAGCGTCGATGGCATCGGGCTTCGGTGGGCGCGATGGCAGGACGACGGTGCGTGGCACGCAAGGAATGCCATGGCATGACGATGGTGCGTTGCATGCGAGGAGCATGATGGCATGACGATGGTGCGTTGCATGCGAGGAACATGATGGCATGACGATGGCGCGTGGCATGAGGGGCATGGGATGGCATGATGATGGCACTGCCTCGGGCGGCGCCGGTCGCGGGCGCGGCAGATGACGGCGGCTGCATCCTCGGCGGTCGCCGGATCATCGTAGGCGCACACCGCCGACCCGAGGAGCAGCCCTTGACCGCCCGACCGCCGCGATGGGATCTCGCCGCCTGGTTCGAAGACTTCGGCCCCGGCTTCGATGGCTGGCTCGACCGCTGCGCGGCGACGCTCGCGGCGCTCGACGCGCGGGCGGACGCGCTCGGCGCGCTGACCGAGGAGCGCGCGCCGACGTGGGCGGGGCTGCTCGCCGAGCTCGAGGCGGTGAGCGCCGACTTGCAGCACGCGGGCGCCTACGCGACGGCGCGGGCGGCGGCCGATGTCGAGGATGGGGCGGCGAACGCGGCGACGGCGCGGGTGACGGCGATCGGGGCGGCGGCCGAGGGGCTCGAGGCGCGGGTGGTCGCGGCGCTCGGGGCGGCGTCGCCGGCGGCGTTCGCGGCGCTGCGGGGCGCGCCGCAGATGGCGGGCGCCGAGTATCGGCTCGATCGGTGGCGGGCGCGGGCGCGGCGGGCGATGGCGCCGGGCGCGGAGCGGCTCGCGGCCGATCTGGCGGTGGATGGCTTGCAGGCGTGGGCGCGGCTCTATCGGCAGATCACGAGCGCGATGACCTTCGAGGCCGAGGGCGAGACGCTGCCGCTCGCGTGGCTGCGCGGTGAGCTGGAGCGGCCCGAGGCGAAGCGGCGGGCAGCGGCGCTGGCGGGGGCGAGCCGGGCGCTCGAGGCGCAGGCGCCGGCGCTGGTGGCGGCGCTCAATGGCATCGCGGGCGCGCGGCTGACGCTCGATCGGCACCGCGGCGTGCCCGATCCGCTCGACGAGGCGTGCTTCGAGTCGGCGATCGATCGCGAGACGCTCGACGCGATGATGGGCGTCGTCGAGGAGGAGGCGGAGATCGCGCGGCGCTTCCTGCGGCTGAAGGCGAAGCTGGCGGGGCGGGAGACGGTGCGCTGGTGTGATCTGCGCGCGCCGCTCGCCGGGGCCGAGGGCGCCGTGATCGACTGGCCGGGGGCGCGGGCGGCGGTGATCGACGCGTTCGAGCGGCATCACCCGGCGCTGGCGCAGTTCGCGGGGTCGATGTTCGACGCGGGGCATATCGAGGCCGATCCGCGGCGGGGCAAGCGGCCGGGCGCGTTCTGCACGCGCTCGCTGCGGGCCGAGGACTCGCGGGTCTATCTGAGCTACACCGGGCACGCGGCCGATGTGCGCACGCTGGCGCACGAGCTCGGGCACGCCTACCACAACCACGCGATGCGCGGGCTGCGGCCGTGGGCGCGGCAGTATCCGATGACGCTGGCCGAGACGGCGTCGATCGTGGCCGAGACGTTGATCAGCGACGCGTGGCTGGCCGATCCCGACGTCTCGGACGCGGCGCGACGGCGGGTGCTCGACGCGCGCCTCGGGCAGATCGTGGTGTACCTGCTCGACATCCCGACGCGGTTCCACTTCGAGCGGGCGCTGTATGCCGAGCGGGCGCGGGGCGAGCTCTCGCCGGCGCGGGCGTGCGCGCTGATGGCCGAGGCGCAGCGGGCGGTCTTCGGCGACGTGCTCGACGGCGAGGGGCTGCACCCGTGGTTCTGGGCGGAGAAGCTGCACTTCTACCTGCCGGGGCGGCGCTTCTACAACTTCCCGTATACATTCGGTTATCTCTTCGGGCAGGGCGTGCTCGCCCGGGCGCGGGCGGCGGGGGTCGAGGTGTTTCAGCCGACGTGGATCGAGCTCTTGCGGCGGACGGGGCAGGGGAGCGTGGAGACGATCGCGGCCGATGTGCTCGGGGTCGATCTGCGGGGGCGGGATTTCTGGCATGACGCGCTCGCCGAGGCGCGGGCCGATCTGGCGGCGTTCGAGGCGCTCGTCGGCGCGCGGTGAGCGGACGGTTTCATTCGAGGCGCCCTTGCGGCAGAATTTCGACCCGACTGCCCCGTCGCGAGCGACCATGAAGATCCCAGCCTCGTTGATCCGCGGCGCGACCGCGCTCGCTGCCGCCGCCCTCCTCGCCTGCGGGCCTGTGCCCGATTCCCTCACCCGCTCCGAAGCCGACGCGCTGCGCGACCGCGCCGACGCGGCCCACCGCGATGCGCCGCGGCGGCCGAGCCCGGCGCGGGCGGCGGCGCCCGATCCACCGCCACCGCCGCCGCCGCCGGTCGCCGAGGCCGACGCCGAGATGGAGCTGCCGCCGCCGCCGGGCGGGAGCTTGTGGGGGGATGCCTTCGGGGCGACGCAGCACGAGGCGGTGCAGAACGCTCGCCGGGTGGTCAGCGAGCAGATCTCGAGCCGCATCGAGTCGGAGACGCGCTCGTTCGAGGCCGAGTACGGCGATGGCCGGAGCGACAGCGAGGCCAGCATCAAGATCAAGACGACGAGCGCCTTCGACCACGCCGAGCTGATCGAGACGGTGGGGGTGGTGCGGATCGAGAATGGCTTCACCGCGCGGGCGGCGCTCATCAAGGCAAAGGCGGCGGATGTCTACGCCGAAGAGATCGGCGAAGACACCCGCACCCTGGAGCGGCTCGGGCCGACGATCGCGAAGGCGATCGGGGAGAACGACGCCTCGGTGCTGCTCTCGACGCGGTTCTCGCCGGCGCACATCGTCGCCGAGCGGTATCGCAAGGCGCGGATCATGGCGGTGCTCGATCGGCCGGTCGACGTGACGCCGGCGCCGGAGACGCGGGCGCTCGCGCAGCTCACGACCGCGGCGCGGGCGGGCACGGTGATCCGGTTGGACGTGGGCGGGCACGCGAGCGACGCGCTGCGGCGCGCGGTGGTGGGCGAGATCGCGCGGCTGCTCGACGATCGGGGCTGTCGCTTCGTCGAGGGGCGGTACGGCGAGCCGCTGCCGGAGGCGGGGCCGGTGGTCGACGCGACGCTGACGCTCGCGAGCCGGGACCACGAAGAGGTGGGGATGCTGTGGCGCTACCTGGGCTTCGAGCTCCAGATGGTCGACGCGCGCAACGGCAAGCCGGTGTTCAGCTACAGCGCGATGCCCGAGATCGTGCACGGGGGCGGGCCGAACTGGGCGATGGCCGATCAGGCGACGACGCGGCGGCTGGGGCAGAAGCTCGATGAGAAGGCGGCGCCGGCGTTCGCGGCGTTGACGTGTCGGTGAGCGCGCGGGGATTGACCTCGGCCGCGCTTGACGCGATCGAGCGGCGGTGCGAGGCCGCGACCGCTGGACCGTGGGTCGCCTGGGTCGAGGGGCGCGATCACACGAGCGGGAGTGACTTCGTGCAGACGGCCGAGCAGGATATCGAGATGATCGGCGCTACCCCTGCCGATCATGACTTCATCGCTCACGCCCGAGAAGATGTGCCACGCCTCGTCGCGGAGGTGCGGCGGCTGCGTGCCTTGCTCGATGGCATTGAGGGCGAGGGCGGAGACGCTACAACTTGAGCCGCTTGAAGATGCCTTCCGGGATCGCGCGGATGACACCCATGATGCCACCCCAGAAGCGGGGGAGGTAGATGTCGTCTTCGCCGCGGGCGAGCGCGGCGACGATGGCTTCGCTGATGGCTTCGGGGTCGGCGATGGGGATGCCGGTCTTCATGCCATAGGTCATGCGGGTGTCGACGAAGCCGAGGCGCACGGTGAGGACGCGGACGCCGGCGGGGTGGAGGCGGTTGCGCAGGCCGCCGAGGTAGAGGGTGAAGGCGCCTTTGGCGCTGCCATAGAAGTAGTTGCTCTGGCGGCCGCGGTCGCCGGCGACCGATGAGATGCCGACGATGGCGCCGCGGCGGCGGGATTCCATGGCGTGGGCGATGGCTTCGCAGATGGAGGCGGCGCCGGTGTAGTTGATGTCGATGACCCGCTTCGCGGCGGCGAAGTCGGTCTCGGCGGTGTCCTGGTCGCCCATCTCGCCGAACGCGACGAGCGCGACCTCGATGGGGCCGAGCGCGCGCTCGACGGCGGCGACGAGGGCGGGGTGGCCGGCGAAGTCGAGGGCGTCGAAGGCGAAGCCTTCGGCGGGGACGTCGTGGCGGACGCGGAGGTCGGCGGCGATGCGCTCGGCTTCGTCGGGGTCGCGGGCGGTGACGGCGATGGCGTGGCCGGCTTCGGCGTGGCGGGCGGCGAGCTCGCGGGCGATGCGGGAGGTGCCGCCGAGGATGAGGACGCTCATGGCAAAGGACCCCGGCGGTCGGCGCCGGAGAGGCCGAGGCGGCGGCCGAGGGCGGATTGGAAGACGTGGCCCGGATCCCACTTGTCGCGGATGGCCTTCCAGCCTTCCCAGTCGGGGTACATGCGGCGGAAGGTGGCGCGGGGCATGCGGCTGTCCTTGCCGAGGTAGATGCGGCCGCCGGCCTCGGCGACGATGGCGTCGAGGCGGTCGAAGAGGTGGTCGAGCGCGGGGCCGAAGCGGGGGAAGTCGAGGGCGATGGTGGTGCCGGCGCGGGGGAACGAGAGCCAGGGGTGGGCGCGGTCGCCGAACTCCTTCATGACGGTGAGGAAGGAGGGCATGCCGCTCTCGGAGACCTGGCGGAGCACGGCGCGGACGGCGGTGTGGGCGGGGTCGGGGGGGACGACGAGCTGGTATTGCACCATGCCGCGGGGGCCGTAGCCGCGGTTCCAGTTGCGCACGAAGTCGAGCGGGAAGAAGTACGGGCGGTAGTGGGCGACCTGGGCGCGGCGGCCGGCGGGGTGCTTGCGGTAGTAGACCTCGTTGAAGAGGCGCATGGTGACGGTGTTCATCAGGCCGTCGGGCAGGTCGAACGGGACGTCGAGCACCGGGCCGAGCGCGTCGACGACGCGGTCGAGGGGGCCGCCGCCGGTGACGCCGATGGGGGCGTGGCGGCCGCGCATGAGGATGCCGCGGCCCATGGCGTCGCCGCGGGCGACGGAGTCGAGCCAGGTGACGACGTGGCTGAAGTCGTGGCTGTTGGCGGAGACTTCGAAGAAGTGGTCGAGGCCGTCGAGGCGCACGGTCTCGACCTCGCACCAGGGGCCGGCGACGGGGGTGAGGGTCAGCTCGGCGGTGAGGATGACGCCGGTGAGGCCGAGGCCGCCGATGGTGGCCCAGAAGAGCTCGGCTTCGTGGTCGGGGCCGCAGGTGACGATCTCGCCGGTGGCGGTGAGGAGCTCGACGCGGCGGACGTGGTCGCCGAAGGTGCCGTCGCTGTGGTGGTTCTTGCCGTGGATGTCGTTGGCGATGGCGCCGCCGACGGTGACGTGCTGGGTGCCGGGCACGACGGGCACGAACCAGCCGCGGGGGAGGAAGGTGTCGATGAGGTCTTCGATGGTGACGCCGGCCTCGACGGTGACGCGGCCGGTGGCGGGGTCGAAGTCGAGCATCTTGTCGAGGCGGCGGGTGAGGATGACGCGGCCGCCGTCGAGGAGCGCAGCGTCGCCGTAGCTGCGGCCGAGGCCGTGGGCGAGGACGGCGCGGTCACCGCGGTCGGCGAGCGCGGCCTCGACCTCGGCGCGTCGCTCGGGGCGGGCGACCTCGGCGGTGACGCGGGGGTGGCGCGCCCAGCCATAGAGCTCCTGCTCGGCCCATCGCTCCATCGTCTCGGTCCTCCATGGCGTCGACGCCTTCGGATGCGTGCGCGGCGTCGCGCGATTCGCCGCGCGGTTCGCCGGGCGGGCGCTGGGCGGCGGCGGATGATCAGCGGCGGGCGCGGCGGCGGCGGCGGGCGAGGCCGAGCGCGCCGATGAGGAGCGCGGCGGGGAGCTCGCCGCCGGTGGAGCCGCCGCCGGCGTCGCAGGCGCAGCCGAAGGGCCGGGCGCCGCCGCCGCCACCGCCTTCGTCGCTGTCGCCGTCGCCGTCCTCGGGGGGGACGCCGTCGTCGGGGTCGACGCCGCCGTCGACGACGATGATCCCGAAGTCGGCGGGGATGACGCCGCCGTCGCCGGGGGTGACGCCGCCGTCGCCGCAGGCGCCGCCGCCGATGCCGGGGTCGTGGTCGTCGCAGTCTTCGTCGGTGCAGACGCCGTCGCCGTCGTCATCGGCGCCGGCGCAGGGGTCGCAGCCGCGGGGGCCGGGGCCGCCGATCTCGGGGTCGCGGTCGTCGCAGTCGACGCGGGCGCAGTAGCCGTCGCCGTCGTCGTCGACGCAGTCGACGCAGCCTTCGTCGATCTGGCCGTCGCAGTCTTCGTCGCGGTCGTTGCGGCAGAGCTCGGCGGCCTCGGGGAAGACGTCGTCTTCGGTGTCGTCGCAGTCGTCGCCGGCGCAGACGCCGTCGCCGTCGGCGTCGACGCACATCTCGCAGCCTTCGTCGCGCTGGCCGTCGCAGTCCTGGTCGATGCCGTCGCCGCAGAGCTCGCGGGCGCCGGGGCGGCGGCTGCGGTCGCGGTCGTCGCAGTCGGCTTCGGCGCAGACGCCGTCGCCGTCGGCGTCGGTGCAGGGGGGCTCGCAGCCTTCGTCGACGACGCCGTCGCAGTCCTGGTCGGTGCCGTCGTCGCAGACCTCGCCGGCGCCGGGGTAGGTGTCGGCGTCGCTGTCGTCGCAGTCTTCGTCGGCGCAGATGGTGTCGCCGTCGCGGTCGACGCAGGCGGGCTCGCTCTGGCAGAGGCCGTAGGGCACGACGAGCCCGTCGATGAGGCCGCAGACGCCGGTGGGGCACTGCGCGTCGCGGGTGCAGACCTGGGTGCAGACGCCGCGGGCGCCGCTGCCGACGCAGTAGGCGCCGTCGCGGCAGGAGAGCGCGTTGGGGTCGCAGGCGTCGCCGATGCGGCCGTTGCCGGCGTCTTCGCAGTAGGTGCCGCCCCAGGCGCCGGGGAAGCAGGCGGTGCCGGCGGCGCAGTCGCCGCCGGTGACGCGGCAGCCGTCGGAGGGGGCGCAGCCGAGCCACGCGGCCTGACAGTTGGCGGCCATGCAGGTGTTGAAGGCCTGCTGGTCGTCGATGCCTTCGCAGTTGTCCTGCACGCAGCCGGCGAGGGTGTTGTAGGCGTTCTGCGCGGCGGGTGAGGAGGCCTGGAAGCAGGCGAGGGGGCAGTCCGGGTCGTCGCCGCACTCGCCGAAGCAGCTCAGCATGCCTTCGCAGGTGAGCGCCTCGTCGGGCGGCGGGCCGACGCCGGCCTCGCAGGCGCGCAGCTCGGCGGCGCAGGAGCGCTCGGCGCAGGCGAAGTCGCCGTTGGGGCAGCGGGCGGCGACGCACTCGGTGAGGTCGATGTAGAGCTGCTGGCCGGCCTGGGTGGTCGAGGCGATGCAGTCGCCGGCGCAGGCGTCGTCGCGGCAGCCGTCGAAGCACTCGAGCAGCTCGATGCAGCCGCCGCCGCAGCTCGGGTCGTCGCAGATCCCGTCGGCGCCGCAGGCGGCGCGGCAGGCGCAGGCCTGGGCCGGGTCGCCGGCGCAGTCGGCGTCCTCGCCCATCGTGGCGCGGATCCAGGTCTGATAGCTGTCGACGCGGGTCTGATAGGACTCGACCTGACAGATCGGCTCGCCGGCGACGCTGCTGTTGACGCCGACGACCTGCCATTGGCCGCCGATGCGGATGAGGCCGGGGCCGCCGGAGTCGCCGAAGCAGACGCCGTTCTGGCGGTGGGTCGAGACGTACATCGAGTCATAGAGGCGGCCGAGGGTGAGCGAGACGGAGCGCTTGATCCCGCCGCCGGTCTGGCGGTCGCCGTCGTTGACGCCGAAGCCGACGTAGAAGACGGGCTGGCCGAGGTAGGGTTCGAGGTCGCCGACGAAGGGCGGGTAGGCTTCGACGCCGGCGACGGGCTCGCGGAGCTGGATGAGCGCGATGTCGTAGAGGCCGAGCAGGTCGCGGCCGGTGTAGCGGGGGTGGAGGTGGATGGCGCGGGCGACGTGGAAGCTGCCGACCGGGCGCTCGTCGCCGCGCACGGGGCGGGCGTCGTCGCCGATGTAGAAGAAGATGATCTCGGGGCGGACGGCGACGCCCTGCTCGGCGAGGCCCTCGGTGCAGTGGGCGGCGGTGAGGATCCAGTCGGGCGCGATGAGGGTGGCGCTGCAGAAGGAGCCGAAGTACTGGCCGTTGATGCTGAAGGTGAGCGCGCCGACCGCGGGGTGGCCGAGCTCGCGCTGGCCGCCGACGATCTCGTCGTGTCGGGATCCCATGGTGGGATGGGTCGGCGTGGGCTCGTCACAGCCCGCGAGAAGCAGGAGCGCCATCGCGAGGGCGCTCGTCAAGCCGGTGCGCTGCATGTTTCCCTCCCGTGGGTGGCCGTCGCCGGGTCGCGCGGGCGGGTTGATAGCACAGCGGGTCGGTCGTGATCAGTGAAAGGCGCTTCACCAGCCGCGTTTCTATTTGTGCCGTGCTCGCTTCGGCGCCCTCCGCGGCTGCGCCGCTGCGGGCGGGCGCTCCGCTGCGTCGTCGGTGCTCGCTCACTGCGTTCGCTGCGCCCTCCTTCTTGCTTCGGCCCGTCCGGCTATCGCCGCACGCCTGCGCTGCGCTCGGCGATCGGTTCGGCGGCTTTGCCGCCTCACGGGGGCTGCGGAAGGCCGGTCGGGAGCGGGGTTCAGCCGGGGCGGGGGATGGTGAAGACGTAGCCGCGGCCGCGGACGGAGCGCAGGAGGCGGCCGGCGTCGTCGCCGAGCTTGGCGCGGAGGCGGGAGACGCGGAGGTCCATCGAGCGGTCGTGGCCGTCGTAGGGGATGCCGCGCAGGGTGGGGTAGAGGAACTCGCGGTCGAGGACCTCGCCGGCGTGTTTGCTGAACAGCAGGAGGAGGTCGAACTCGGCGGAGGAGAGGTCGACGATCTCGTCGCCGATGCGGACCTCGCGCAGCTCTTCGTCGATGCGGAGCGGGCCGGCTTCGAGGACCTGACCCTCGGGGGCGGACTGTCGCTTGCTGCGGCGCAGCAGGCTCTTGATGCGGGCGACGAGGATGCCGCCGACGACGGGCTTGCTGACATAGTCGTCGGCGCCGACGCCGAGGCCGGCGATCTGGTCCTGGTCGTCGTCGAGGCCGGTGAGCATGATGACCGGCACGTCGGAGAACGTGCGGATCGCCTTGCAGGCTTCGATGCCCGTCATGACCGGCAGCATGAGGTCGAGCAGCACCAGGTCGGGGCCGATGCGCCGGACGGCGTCGACGACCTGGTCCCCGCGTTCGACGTGCTCGACGACGAACTCGGCCTGTTCGAGCGCGCGGCGCGTCAGCCGCGCGTCGTAGGCGTCGTCTTCGACGAGCAGTATTCTCGGGTGGGCCTCCATCTGCCTGTTCCTCCGACCTCGGGCGGGTCCGGCCATGGGTTGTGTATCGTGAGAGCAGAACACCACCCGCCGGCCGGATACAAGTCCCCAATCACTGCGAGATGTCCCGGGTCACGTCGCGCGCGGCGTCGCCGACGTCGGGGCCGGTGTCACCGGCATCGGCGGCGTCGGGGGCGGGGGCGGTGTCGGCGGCGTCAGGGGCGGCGGCGTCGGGGTCGGCGGCGTCGGGGCCGGCTTCGACCCCCGCGTCCCCCCCGGTGACGGGTGGGGGCACGGTCTCGTCGAGCGGGGGGCCGCGGTCACGCGAGGGCACGATCTCGCCGTCGGAGACGAGAAGAGGGGTGACGATCTCGGGCGCACACGCCATCATGGTGGCGGCAGCGATGAGGAGCGGCGGTCGCATCGGCGCATGATAGGCGGCGGCGGTGCATCGATGGAACATCCGGCGGGAAACGCATTGCGGCGGTCATGCGTCCTCGTCAGGCTTCGCTGCAAACTGGGAGGTCAGATGGAGGACAGACGGATCCTCGTCACTGGCGCGTCGGGCTTCATCGGGAGCCACGTCATCGACGCGCTCCTCGGCCGCGGCGCCCATGTGCGGGCGTTGGTCCGGCGCACCAGCGAGATCGGCCACCTCGAGGCGGCGGGGGTCGAGCTGTACTTCGGCGACCTGACCGACGACGCGAGCCTGCGGGCGGCGTGTCAGGGGGTCGACACGGTCGTTCACGCGGCGGCGGTCGTGGGCAGCTATGGGAGCTGGGATCACTTCTACGAGGTCGGGGTGCGGGGCACCGAGCGGTTGATCGACGCGGCGAGCGACGCGGGGGTCGATCGC
>JACKDM010000089.1 GCA_020633515.1 Myxococcales bacterium | reverse complement strand
TTGAAGTACTCGGAGAACCCGGCCCCGAACATGCGCATCGCGCAGACGATGATGCCGTACTTGAACGCCGGCTCGACGCCGCTCTTGACCACGGGCCGGGCGTTGAACTCGGCCTGCGCGCGGGCGAGGCCGCGGTTGACGGCCTTGAGCACCATCACCGCGTTCATGTGGGTGTGCATGTGGAGCTGCGGCGCGAAGCGCACCTCGACGTAGCGCACGCCTTCGTTCTGGTTGTCTTGCGCGAACTCGTAGGCGACGCGCTCGAGCGCGAGCTCGCTCTGCATGACCGCGCCGGTGTAGGCGAAGCCCTGCAAGTACTCGCCGAGGTTGCGGTATCGCTCCTTGAACACCGTCTCGCGCAGCCCCTCGACGGTGTAGCTCGGCAGGTCGACGTGGTACTCGCGGGCGAGGTCGATCAACGTGCCGAGGCGGATCGAGCCATCGAGGTGCACGTGCAGGTCGGTCTTGGGCAGGGCGAGCAGGTAGTCCTCGGTGATCTTGTCGGCCGACACGTGCATGCACCTCCGGGGGTCTCTGGGATTGGCGTCTGATGCCGGTCGCCGGCGGTTCGATGCAGTCGGCGACGATGGCCTATACTGCGCCGACGCAGAGCAGTCAGGCAAGCGCCGAGGAGGAGCTCGTGAAGCTCAGGTTGTCGCCCGAAGACACCGCGATCGTGGTCATCGACTGGCAGGAGCGCCTCGTCGCGGCGATGCCGCCCGCCGTCGCCGAGCACAACGCCCACAACGTCACCCACCTCTTGACCCTCGCCGCCCGGCTCGACCTGCCGGTGCTCGCGACCGAGCAGTACCCCCGCGGGCTCGGCCCCACCGTCGACACGATCGCCGGGCTCTTGCCGACGCCGGCGCTCGCGAAGACCGCGTTCAGCGCGTGGCGCGACCCGGCGTTCGCCGAGCAGCTCCGCGCCGCCGAGCGCCGCCGGCTGGTCGTCGTCGGCATGGAGACCCACGTCTGCGTCTTCCAGACGGTGCGCGACCTCGTCGAGGCGGGCTTCGCGGTGCAGGTGCCGGCCGACGCGGTGGTGAGCCGCACGCAGGCCAACTATCGGGCGGGGCTCGCGCTGTGCCGGGCCGCGGGCGCGGTGGTCACGACCACCGAAGCGGCGCTCTTCGACCTGTTGCAGGTCGGGCAGGGCGAGGTGTTCAAGGAGATCAGCCGCCGCATCCGGTAGGACGAGGCGGGGGCCCCCGCGGTGGGCGAGGGCGCGGTCAGCGCTCGCGGCGGGGCATCACACCGAGGACGAGGCGGCAGGCGCCGGCGGTGAGAGCGACCCCCGAGATCGCGGCGAGGGTCAACGCGGCGACGATCGACAGCATGGCGAATCCCCGGCAGCACTTGGGCAAACGGCGGGGACGCTATCGGCTCCTGATTCACCTGTCAATCGCCCGGTCGCGCTCCATGCGGAAAAACGCGCATCCGGGCGCGAAGGCCGGCTCGGGGAGCGGCTCTCAGAAGAGCAGCGAGGCGAGGCGGCGGCGCGCCTTGACGACCCGGGGGTCGGTGGCGCCGACGAGGTCGAAGAGCGAGAGCAGCGCCTTGCGGCCGGCGTCTTCGCGGTACTCGCGGTCGCGGGCGACGACCTCGAGGAACGCGGTGAAGGCGTCGTCGAAGCGGTTCTGCAGGGCCCAGGTCGCGCCGAGGCCGTACCAGGCGGCGACGTCCTTGGGGTCGGCGGCGACGCGCTTCTGCAGCGCGGCGGGGTCGCCGGCGTCTTCGGCGAAGCCGAGCATGCCCCGCAGGCGCTGCGCGGCGTCGTAGCTCGGGTTGCCTTCGTCGACCCGGTCGAGCCAGCCCTGCGCCGCGCCGAGGTCGCCGTGCGCGAGCGCGACCCGGGCGAGCCCGACGAGCGCCTCGCCGTTCTCGGGGTCGTCGCCGAGCACCTCGCGATACGCCGCCGCCGCCGCGTCGTAGCGCCCCGCCGCCATCGCCGCCGCCGCGGTCTCCATCGGATCGGCCGCCGGGCGCTCGACGTGCCGGTCGAGGAACTTGCGCACCTGCGGCTCGGTGAGCCCGCCCTGGAAGCCGTCGAGGGGGCGGCCGTCCTTGACGAGGTAGACGGTGGGGATCGACTGCAGCTGGAACGCCGCCGACACCTGGGGGCTCTCGTCGACGTTGATCTTGACCAGCTCGAAGGCGCCGGCGTACTCGGCGGCGAGCTTCTCGAGGGTGGGGCTCAGCGTCTTGCAGGGGCCGCACCAGGGCGCCCAGAAGTCGACGAGGACGGGCACCTCGCGGCTGCGGAGGAGGACCTTCTGCTGGAAGTCGACGTCGGTCGCGTCGGTGACGTAAGCGCTCTGCATGGGCGGGGCTCCACTTGTCGGGACGCCCGACTCTAGGCACGGCGACGCGGCAGCGCAACGCCCCGCGCGCGCATGCATTCGCGGTGACTCACCGGTGGGCCACTGGTAAGCTCCCGCCCGCTCGCACAGAATCATCGCCCCCAATGAGGAGAGCGCCGTGTCGAAATCGATCCACGACCTGCTCGGCGACGACGCCGAGAGCCTGCTCGGGCACACCTGCCAGACCGTCGCCGCCAGCGCGCTGCACGCCCCGGGGCCCGACTTCATCGACCGGGTGATGAGCATCACCGATCGCCCGAACCCGGTGCTGCGCAACCTGCAGACGCTCTTCGACCACGGCCGCCTCGGCGGCACCGGCTACCTCTCGATCCTGCCGGTCGACCAGGGCATCGAGCACACCGCCGGCGCGTCGTTCGCGCCCAACCCGCGCTACTTCGACCCGGCTGCGATCGTCGAGCTCGCGCTCGAAGGTGGCTGCAACGGCGTCGCCTCGACCCTCGGCGTGCTCGCCGCGACCGCGCGCCGCTACGCGCACCGCATCCCGTACATCGTCAAGCTCAACCACAACGAGCTGTTGAGCTACCCCAACACCTTCGACCAGACGATCTTCGCCCGGGTGCGGCAGGCGTTCGACATGGGCGCGATCGGGGTCGGGGCGACGATCTACTTCGGCAGCCCCGAGAGCCGGCGGCAGCTCACCGAGATCTCGGAGGCCTTCCAGCAGGCGCACGCGCTCGGGTTGTTCACCATCTTGTGGTGCTACACCCGCAACGAGGGCTTCAAGAAGGACGGGGTCGACTACCACACCGCGGCCGATCTGACCGGGCAGGCGAACCACCTCGGGGTGACGATCAAGGCCGACATCATCAAGCAGAAGCTGCCCGAGACCAACGGCGGCTTCCGCGACCTCAAGTTCGGCAAGACCGACAAGAAGGTCTACAGCGCGCTGTCGAGCGACCACCCGATCGACCTGTGCCGCTACCAGGTCATCAACTGCTACATGGGCCGCATCGGGCTCATCAACAGCGGCGGCGCGTCGGGGGACGACGACCTCGTCGACGCGGCGCGCACCGCAGTGATCAACAAGCGCGCGGGCGGCATGGGGCTCATCCTCGGGCGCAAGGCGTTCCAGCGGCCGGTCGGCGAGGGGGTCGCGGTGCTCAACGCGGTGCAGGACGTCTACCTCGACGCCTCGATCGGGCTCGCCTGATGGCGGTGAGCGGCGGTCAGTCGCCGAGCACCGCGTCGATCGCGAGCAGCGCGTCGGCGACCGCGTAGGGGTCGGCGCGGGGGTCGTCGGCGAGCCAGCGCCAGTGGCGGGCGGCGCGGGTGACGACGCGGTCGTCGCCGCCGAGCGCGGTCGCGAGGCGGGCGAGGCAGCTCCACGCGGTGACCTCGGCGCGGGTCTGGTCGACGGCGATGCCCGAGCGCCCGAGGTAGGCCCGCCGCAGGTCGCGCCCCTGCGCCCGGGCGAAGGTCAGCACCCCCCGCGCGGCGGCGGGCGCGGTGTGCACCGAGAGCTCGGCGACGGTGCAAGCGTTGTTCACCTGGATGACGTCGTTGGGCGAGAAGACCGGGATCGGCGCCTCGGGCAACAGCGTCGCG
>JACKDM010000088.1 GCA_020633515.1 Myxococcales bacterium | reverse complement strand
TGGCGCTCGCGGAAGAACCCCGGGCTCGGCATGCTGCTCGTCCTCGACGAACGCTCGCAGTGGGTCGGGTTGCGTACCTGGATCGAGAGCGACCGGCCGCGCATCGGCGGGCTCAGTCGGTCGGACGAGAACGAGATCTATCGCTGGTTCGACTGGCTCACCGACCCCGAGACCGAGGGACAGTGATTCATCGGCATCAGCGGCCTCAGCCCTCGATCCCGCCCGACGCGCCCGGCGCCCGCGCCGCGCCCCGCACCGCACCCCGCCCCGAGGAGGCAAGCCATGGCGCCCAACCACCTGACCAGCGGCGAGATGAGCAACATCGTCGCCCGCTGGACCGGCCGCGACCGCGCGCAGCTCGAAGCCGTGCCCTGGCTCGCCGCGCTGCTCGACCCGCTCGACCGCCTCGCCGCTGCGTTCCTCGCCGACCAGACCGACCCCGAGGCCGAGCGGCGGGAGGCGGTCGCGGCGTTCGCGGCGGCCAGCGCGCGCTTCGACGCCGACGTCGCCGCGCTCGACGATCTGCTCGCCGGGCTCGCGGCGTGGCAGCGGGACCCCGCCGATCGCGCCGCGCTCGAACGCGCCCGCGCCGCCGTGCTGCCCGCCGGGCGCGCGCTCATCAACCTGCCGACCCTCGACAAGGTCGCGCTCGTCGACGCGCTCGCCCGCATCGTCGGGGCCGAGGCGCGCGCGACGCTCGAACGACACACCGTCGACGGCCGCACGCTGTGGGCGCTCGTGCGCGAGATGCCCGCTCATGCGATGACGGGGCGACCCCCTCGTCGGGGCAGTGCCCGTTCATACGATGAAGGGGCATGCCCCTCGCCGAGGCCCTACCCGCTCGTCGGATGAAGTGGCACCCCCCTGATGGAGGGGGTTGCCACCTCGCCCGACGAACGGGCAACCCACTCCATGGCGGGTTTCCAGCTCATCACTCGAAGCGGCAGCCCCCGCGGCGGGGGATCGCCGGCTCGTCCAGTGGGCGGTCACCCCCCCCCGCTGGCGGGCTGACCGCTCATCGCGCGGCGCGTCCCGACACCCGCGAGCGTCGAGGCCGGGCGCCAGCCGGCGTCGGGGCCGGGCGGCGGGCGCGGCGGGCGCTGCGGGTTCTCCCCGCTTGTCGCGAGCCGCGCGCGGCGCGATGATGATCCTTCCGATGCGAACCGCAGGGGGGCGGGGATGCAGCAGCACGAGATGCAGCAGCACGCGCAGCGTACGCCACGCGCGGCGGGGCCCGATCCCGAGGCCGCGATCCAGATGAGCATGCTCGGTGAGCTCTCCCGCCAGGGGCAGGCGGCGGAGTGGAGCGCGGCGATGGGCGAGGCGACGGGTGATCCGAACGACATCCACGGGCTCGCCCGCGAAGGCGTCGCGGGTCCGGGCGGCGCGCTCCCCCACCACGAGCGCATCCAGGTGGCCTTCGGGCGCTTCGACGTCTCGGGGATCAGCGCCCACGTCGGCGGGCGGACGAAGCGGGCGGCGGAGGGCATGGGGGCGGCGGCCTACGCGATGGGCGAGTCGGTCGGGTTCGCCGACGATCCCGACCTGCACCGGTCGGCGCACGAGGCGACGCATGTGGTGCAGCAGCGCGCGGGGGTGTCGCTGGCGGGCGGGGTCGGGGTGGCGGGCGACGCGCACGAGCAGCACGCCGACGCGGTCGCCGACGCGGTGGTCGCCGGCGAGAGCGCCGAGCCGCTGCTGGCGCAGTACGGGCCCGGCGACGGGGGCCGCGAAGCCGGGTCCGGCGCGGCGACGGGCGCGGTGCAGCAGACGCCCGAGGACGAGGCCAGCGCGCAGACCTCGACCGAGCCGCCGTCGGCGTTCGCCGTCGCGTTCAACCGCGAGCTCGCCTCGGTGCTGCACGCGTTCGCGCCCGGCGCGGGCGGCGCGGGGGACGCGGTGAGCTGCGAGCCGGGCGACGCGCCCGCGGTCTCGGGTGATCAGGCGCCGCGCAGCGCGTCGGGGGTCGCGCTCGGGGATGATCGGCTCGACCTGCTGTTCACGCCCAACCAGCAGGCGAAGCTCATGCGCTACTTCGAGACGGGGGAGATCCCCGAGCGGCTGTTCAACGGCGACGAGGTCGGCGAGGCGACGGCCCAGCAGCGGATCCTGATCTCGGCGCACATCCTCGCGCACGGTCACTACCGGCCGGCGTCGATCGAGCAGCGGGTGCACGCGCGCATGTGCTTCCACTGGGTCCACCTCGTGCACCACTACGCGGGCGCCACCCCGGAGACCGGGCCGCTGACGAACGGGATCATGGGCTCGACCGACCACACCGGGCAGATCGTGCTCGGCGGCGGGGATCGGTCGGAGGGGCGGCAGGGGGCGCGCTCCGAGTCGCCGGAGCGGCAGGCGCGGCGGCAGGCTCGGCTCGAGGCGGCGCAGGCGGCGCTCGAAGAGGCGGAGGCGTCGGGCACGGCGACGCCGGCGCAGCTCCGCACCTTGCAGCAGGCGGTGCGCGCGGCCGAGGCGGCCGCCGGGCGGGACTACATCCGCAACGCGGCGCTCGATCTGGCCGAGATCCGGGGGCTTCAGGCGGGCGACTGGATCTACTACCACAACGACAACGACTCGCGGTCGGGCGACCACAGCGTGCTCTTCTCGCGCTGGCTCACCGAGGAGCGCGTCGCGCCGGGGCGCGACGGCGGCGAGGTGCATTACCGGCAGGCCGAGGTCTTCAGCCAGGGGCGGCCGGAGAGCGGCGGGCAGCAGCACACCGCGTGGCTCGGCGATGGGATCGCGCAGGTCGATGGCGTCACCGTCAACCCCGTCACCCGCTACAGCCGGGTGCCGGCCGACAGCCGCCCGGCCGCGACGGTCGACGAGCTGCTGCCGCTGCCGGCGAACCTGCGCACCCCGCCGCCGCCGGGCAGCAGCGAGCGGCAGGTCGAGGCGTACCAGCGGCGCCTCGAGCAGTACACCACCGGCCTGCGCACCCAGAACGTGCGCCACCTGCGCCGGCAGCTCCGCGGGCAGGCCTTCGACGAGGAGCAGGCGATCGCGGCGGTCGAGGGCTGGCTGCGCGCGCAGAACGTGGCGCTGATCGGGCAGCTCGAGGCGCGCACGACGGCGGGGCAGCGGGCGCTGATGACCGAGGCCAACGGCGCGACGCAGCCGCTCGAGGCGCTGGTGCGGCTCAACGAGCGGCTGCGGGGGCTCGGGACCAACGTCGCGCTCGGGGAGGAGGGCACCGCCGGCGAGGCCGCGCGCTTCGAGGCGCGCTACGCCGAGGGGATCGCGAAGTGGCGGGCGGCGGTGCACAAGGCGCTCGACCAGCTCGATCGGCGCCTCGACGGGGCGGGGGCGGCGCTGACCGCGGTCGAGCCGGATCTGAGCGCGGCGACGCCGCTGACCCGGGCGCTGGTCGAGGCGGGGCTGGTCGCGGAGATCCGGGGTGACATCGGGCTCTTGCGCCAGAACGACCCCGACGCGACGCCCGAGGCGGAGCAGGACCTGCTCGGCTTGATCGACGGTGACCTGACGCGGCTGCAACCGCAGCTCCTCCCGGTGCGGCGCGAGCTCGCGCGCGGTCGCAACCGCCCGGCGTCGTGGCGCGGCGTGAGCCAGCCGCTCAACCTGCTCGACACGCGGATCGGGCTCTATCGGCGCGAGATCCGCGACGCGAACCGGCAGACGCCGTTCGTGATGGCGCACGCGGGCGCGACGCACCGGGACGCGGACAACAAGACGAGCGGGCTGTTGGAGAACGTGCCGGGGATCCCGTGGAGCGCGCTGGTGCGCCCGGTGGTCGGCGGCGGGGGCGCGCCGCCGTCCTGAGCCGGGCGTCAGCTCAGCCAGTCGGCGAGCCGTTCGCTGAAGACCTGACCGAGCACGCCCCCGGCGAGCAGCACGACGGCGGCCGCGACCCAGGCCCAGACCTGCGCGGCCGAGGGCGCGTCGTCGTCGGTCTCCTCGGCGGCGGCCTGCATCGCGTCGGTGTCGTCGAGCTTCGCCTTGGCCCGCCGCGCGAGCAGCACCGTCACCGCGATCGTCGCCGCGAGCCCGACGGCGCGGAGCGCCCACTTCCAGATCGAGGCGTCGCCCTCGCCGAGACTCGCGCTCGCCGCGGCGCCGAGGTAGCCGGTGTAGGCCCACATCACGGTGCCGGGCGCGACCGCGAGGCAGGCGGCGGGCCAGTAGCGCCCGAACGGGATGCGGGTGAGGCCATAGACGTGGTTGTGCAGGCTGAACGGGAGCAGCGGGGAGAGCCGCAGCAGCGCGACGGTCTTCCAGTCGCCCTCGGAGATGACCTCTTCGATCGCGCGCGTCCACGGGCGCCCGTCGAGCAGCGACTGCACCCGGTCGCGGGCGAGGTGGCGGCCGGCGATGAAGGCGAGGCCGATGGCGAGCCAGCCGCCGGCGAGCGCGACGGCGATCCCGGGGCCGAGGCCGAAGAGGAGCCCGGCGCCGATCTGGAGCGGCGCGGCGGGCACGAGCAGCGTCGAGGCGAGGCCGTAGCCGAGCGCGTAGAGGACCATGCCGCCGATCCCGAGCGCCTCGAAGGCGCCGCGCAGGGACTCGATCCAGTCGGTGACGGGGAGCGCGGCGAGGAGGAGGCCGAGCGCGGCGAGGAGGCCGATCCAGGCGGCGACGCGGAGGCGGCGGCGGGCTTTGGCACTCATCGGAGTTGCTGGCCGGGGTCTTGGGTCACGCCAGCTCTCCCGCGAGCGCCTCGACCGGGGCCGGCTCGGTCGACGAGTCGACGACGAGCGCGCCGCCCGCCGCGGCCCGGGCGGC
>JACKDM010000087.1 GCA_020633515.1 Myxococcales bacterium | reverse complement strand
GGGCTCTGGCGTTCCTCGCACAGCCGCATTGCGCAGTACGTCAGCAGCGGTGAGCCAAAGGCTGGCGGCCTTGGCGGCGGCAAACTGGTCGTGTCGGCAACGTTCGCAGGCGCTTAATCACCCCCTCACCACCCAAACCACCCGCCCCGCCGGCGTCCGCGCCTCGCTCACCCCCGTCCGCGCCTCGATCCCCGCCCGCGCCGCGCGGCGGTCGAACACCACCAGCGCGCCGTGATCGAGCCCGAGCCGGGCGAGGTACTCGTCGAGCTGCGCGAGCCCCGCCGGGAGCGGGTCGCCGCGGCGGCTCTCGTCGCTCCACACCTTGCACTCGATCGCCTCCCGCTGCCATTCGCCGCCGGGGAGCGGCCAGCGCACGAGGAGGTCGAGGCGGCGGCGGCCGATGCCGAATTCGCGGTCGATGAAGCCGCCGCCGTTGACGATGCGCTGGAGGAAGGCCATCAGCACGAGGTGGGGGGCGGCTTCGTGGTAGTCGAGCTTGTCGCTGATGATCTCGCCGTTCTGCACCCACCACTCGGCGAAGCCGCGCAGGAGCGATGGCAGGTCGAGGCGGCCGGCGCGGACGAAGCGTTGCGGGCCGGGGAGCTGGGCGGTGTCGAGCGGGGGGGCGAGGGTGCGGGCGATGACCTCTTCGTAGATCGGGTTGCTGATCCGCGCTTCGCCTTCGCCGGCGATGAGGCCGAGGTCGCTGACGTAGGCGCGGTCGTCGTCGTAGGTGTTGGCGGGGAGTGATCCGCCGGCGAGGATGGGCTCGATGATGCGGCGGACGCGGGGTTCGCGGAGGCGGGCGAGCAGGGAGTCGAGGTGGGTGGCGTGGGCGCGGGCGAGGCGGTGGCGGGCGGCTTCGATGTGGTCGGGGTCGATGGGATCGGTGATGGCCATGACATCGACGATCTCGCGGGCCATGGCGTTGACGAGCCATGGCTGGCCGGCGGTGAGGGCGAAGGCGCGGTCGATGGCTGCTTCGGTGAAGGGTTGGCCGGTGGCTTCGGTGTGCTGGTGGTAGAGCCGGGCGATCTCGTCGCGGGTGAAGTTGCCGAGGCGCATCGACTCGGTCTTGATGTTGAAGGGGCTGGCGGTGCCGAGGCGCTCGGGGTCGCCGCCGCTGGCGGCCTTGTAGTCGCGGACGTCGCGCATGCCGCAGAGCGCGATGGACCAGGGCGCGGCGTCGGGGCGGTCGGGGAAGCTGGTGCGGAGCTGGCTGAGCACGCTGATGAGGCTGCGGCCGGTGAGGGCGTCGATCTCGTCGAAGAAGAGCACGAGGGGGCGGGGGCAGCGCTGGGCCCATTCGCCGAGGGCGTGGCTCAAGAGGCCGCCGGGGGGGACGTCGGGCCGCTTCTCGGGGGGGTGCAGGTCGGCGGGGAGGTGGAGGCGGGCCTGGCGGTGGAGCTCGTCGAGGATGCGGGTCTCGGCGCCGGCGAAGTCGTCGCCGAAGACGCGGGCTTGTTCGCAGGAGAAGTGCAGGGCGGCGTAGTCGCCGGCGGCGGTGACCTGGCGCGCGATGGCGCGGAGGGTGGTGGTCTTGCCGGTCTGGCGGGGGGCGTGCACGGCGAAGTACGCGCCTTGCTCGATGAGGTCGGGGATCCGCGGGAGGCGCTCGGCGGCGGGGAGCATGTAGTGTCGCTCGGCGATGCAGGGGCCGGCGACGTTGAAGCGCTTCTTCATGGCGGGGAGCCTACATGCCTCATCGCGCCGCGAACAGCCCGAGGCGTCGATCGGTCGGGCGGGTCACGCCCGCAGCACCAGCACGTCCCGTCCCTCGGGGCTCCGCGCCGACTCCACCCGCACCCGCGTCGTGATCGCCTCGCGCGCGGGGCGCTGGTCGAAGATCACCAGCGCGCCGCTCGGGAGGCCCATGCGGGCGAGGTAGCCATCGAGCTGCGAGAGCCCCGCCTCGAGCGGGTCCGGCCGCTTGTCGCGCCACACCTTGAGCTCGAGCCCCTCCCGTTGCCATGAGCCATCCGGCAGGGGCCAGCGCACCATGAGATCGATGGCGCCCTTGCCGATCCCATACTCGCGGTCCACGAAGCCGCCGCCGTTGACGACGCGCTGCAAGAACGCCATGAGCACGAGCTGCGGCGCGACCTCGTGGTCGTCGAGCTTCGCGGCGACGTTCTCGCCGTGCTGCACCCACCATGCGCCGAAGGCTTCGAGCAGCGCGCGCAGGTCGAGCCGGCCGTCGGGGTGCACGTAGCGTCGCGGGCCGGGCAGGCGCTCCTGCTCGACGGCGATGGCGAGCTCGCGCGCGATGACTTCGCGGTAGATGGGGTTGGTGACCCGCAGCTCGGGATCGGCGACGACGAGGCCGAGGTCGCGGGTGTATTCGAAGTCTTCGCGGTAGGTCGGGCTGACGGCGGTGGTGCCGGCGATGAGCGGCTCGATGATGCGGCGCACGCGGGGTTCGCGGAGGCGGGCGAGGAGGCTGTCGATGTGGGTCGCGCGGGCTCGGATGAGGCGGCCGGCGGCGGCTTCGACCTGGGCGGCGCCGATGGCGTCGGCGTCCGGGTGATGCTCGGCGAGGTCGCGGCCGAGCGCGTTGACGAGCCAGGGCTGCCCGCCGGTGAGGTGCACGACGCGGTCGATGGCGTCGGGGTCGTAGCGCGGGCCGCCGTCGGCGGTGTGCTGGGCGTAGAGGGCCTCGACCTCGTCACGGGTGAAGTCGTGCAGGCGCAGCGAGCTGGTCTTGATGTTGAACGGGCTGCTCGATCCGAGGTGCTCGGGGTCACCGCCGGCGGCGGCCTTGTAATCGCGCACGTCGCGCAGGCCGCACAGCGCGACCGACCAGGGCGCGTAGCGTGGGCGATCGGCGTAGCTGTCGCGGAGCTGCGAGAGCACGGTGATGAGCGCGTCGCCAGTGAGCACGTCGACCTCGTCGAGGAACAGCACGAGCGGTCGGGCGGCGCGCTGGCACCAGGCGGCGAGCGCGGCGGAGAGCATGAAGCGCTCATGGGCGGGCGGCCACGTCGGCGGCGGCTGGCAGTCAGCGGGGAGCTGGCGCTCGGCTCGGGTCCGCAGGGTGTGCAGCAGCGCGTCCTGGAGCGCGGCGAGGTCTTCCTGGCGCACGCGCGCGGCCTCGCAGGAGGCATAGAGCGCCGCGTATGTGCCTTCGGCGGTGATCGCTTCGGCGAGGGCGCGGAGGGTGGTGGTCTTGCCGGTCTGGCGGGGGGCGTGGATGGCGAAGTATGCGCCCTCGCGCACGAGGTGGGGCACTTCGGGGAGCCGGGGCGCGGGCGGGATCATGTAGTGGAACTGAGGGTCGCAGGGCCCGGCGATGTTGAAGCGCTTCATGCGGCGCACTGTACGACGGCGACGCATCCGCCCGAAAGGGGAGGGGGAGCGGCCTCTACAGCCCCCACCGCCCCACGAACTGCCCGAGCCGATCGAAGAGCTCGTCGCCCGCCGCGCTCGGCCGCGCGAGGTGGGTGTAGCGCTCGGTCACCGCCAGCGTGCTGTGCCCGAGCCACGCCTGCACCGCGCGCACCGACGCGCCGCGCTGCCGGAGCCCGCCGGCATGCACCAGCGACGCGAAGCCATGCCGCAGCCGATGCGGACCGACCAGCTTCGCCACCCCGGCTGCCTTCGCGGCGCGCGCGATCGCCTTGCGCGGATCGTCCTGCGTCACCAGCGGCTCGCTCGACCGCCCCGCCGCGAGCGCCCGCTCGAGCTCGGTGAGCAGCAGCGACGACAGCACCGGCACGATCCGCTCGTGCCCGCTCTTCGTCCCGAGCTCGCCGCAGCGCACCACGATGTGCCCGTTGTCGAGGTCGACGTCGGCCGCGCGCAGCTCGGTCGCCTCGGTCTTGCGCAGCCCCGCGAGCGCCATCAGCTCGACGAACAGCCGCCACCCGGCGTCGAGCCGGCCGAGCACCGCGAGCAGCTCGGCGGCGCTGTAGATCACCGGGATCTTGCGCCCCTCGCGCAGCCGGATCGCCCGCGTCGTCGGCAGCCGGTCGATCAGCTCCGCCGCCTCGGCGTGCCGGAACACCACCGCCGCCGCGCAGAGGATGCGGTTGCACGTCGCGTCGCTGACCGCGCCGCGGGCGCGCGCGATGACCGCGTTGCAGTCGGCGGCGGTGATCTCATCGACCGGCTTGTCGCCGAACGCCGGCAGCCACCAGCGATCGAGGTAGCTCCGCGTCGTCTCCACCTGCTTGGCCTTCTGCCGCGCCGGCACCGTGCTCCGCATCGCCTCGGCGGCGACCTCGGCGAAGGTCGGCGTCGGCCCGATCCGCTCGCCCCGCAGCGCCGCCTCGACCTGCTCGATCGCCTGCTGACACGCCCGCGCCGCGTTCTCCCGCGCCTGTCTCGCCGTGTTGCCCTGCGCCGTCCGGCTGCGGCGCCGCCCGCGCTCGTCGTAGTAGCGGTACCGGCAACTGAAGCGCCCGTTGTCGAGGGCATAGGGCTCGTCGACGACGGTGCCCCGGCTCCGGCTCGCGTTCATGTTCGGGTTCATCGGCTCCTGCCTTGCTCGATGAGGCGCGCGACCGCCTCGACGGCCGCGGGTCGCGCGTCGGGTTCACCGCGCTCGAGGTGGCGCCACGCCGCGGGGCTGACGCCGGCGAGGCGGGCGGCGCGGGTCTTGGTCAGGTGCTGCTGCGCGCGCCACGCCTGCATCCGGGCGGCGAACGCGCGCGGTCGGTGGACGTCGGGCAGCGGCGACTCGGCGACCAGCTCGGCCGCGCGCCGCGCCTCTGCGCCCGCGAACGCGGCGCCCGCCTGCGCCAAGAGGCGCCCGAGCGCGCTCGACGATGTCGCGAGGCCCGCCGCGTGCGCGATCGCCTCGATCGCGAGCGCGCTGAAGCCATGCGCCCACAGCGCCACCAGCGCCCGCATC
>JACKDM010000086.1 GCA_020633515.1 Myxococcales bacterium | reverse complement strand
CCTATGACAGCGACTGCGGCGTGTGCCATGCCTCGGCGCGCCTGCTCGCGCGGCTCGACCGGCTGCGGCTGATCACCTTCGTCGGCCGCGACCCCGAAGGCCCGCTGCCGCCGGGCTACGAGCGCGATCGCTTCGACGCCGAGCGCGAAGAGTCGATCATCGCCTGGGAGCCGGGCGGCGAGCGGGTGTGGACCCATCATCACGCGGTGGGTCGCTGCGTCGCGGCGCTGCCGCTCGGGCGGCTGGTGGCATGGGTCTTCCGCGCGCCGGGGCTCTCGTGGCTGCTCGGCGAGGCATACCGCGCGTTCGCGGCGCGGCGGCATGACATCGGCGCCTGGATGGGATTCGGCGTCTGTGGCATCGCGCAGGGCGGCGGCGGTGGTGCGGACGATGACATGCCCGCCCCGGCCGACCGCCTCGCGCGGCGGCTGCGCTTCGGGCTCGCGCAGCTCGTCATCGTGGTGATCGGCGTCGCGTGTCTGACGCAGGTGCTCGTCGAGAACCGCTATGTCACCCGCACCCTCAAGATCCGCCACACCCAGCCGGAGTGGGCGCGCATGATCGTGCAGTACGGGCGCTTGTTCCAGGGCTGGAGCATGTTCGCGCCCGACGCGCCGACGGGCGATGGCTGGGTGGTGATCGACGCGGAGCTCGGCGATGGCACCCACGTCGACCCGCAGACCGGCGAGCCCCCGGTCATCGCGCCGCTCGCGCCGGGCCTGATGCCGGGGGGGCAGTTCTGGGGCAGCTACACGAGCCGGCTCGCGAGCGGGCGCAACCGGCGCTACCGCGACGGGCTCGTCGAGTGGCTGCGCAACGATGACATCGATCGCCTGCACATCCCGGCGGGGGTCGCGGTGCGATCGGTGGTCGCGTGGTGGGTGCCCGATCGCTCGCCGACGCCGGGCTCGGGCGCCGAGCCACGCATGGAGCCGAAGCAGGAGATCGTGCGCTGGCCGCGGGGGGCGCGGTCGGCGGCGGAGTGATCGCGGCGCGGGCGCCTGGGTTGTCGGTCGGGGCGGGGATCGCTATCGTGGGCGGGTTTGCGGGATGTTCCTGACCCGGCCGTGACACGAAGACGGGAGTCGACCCATGCGCCACCTCGCTTGCCTGCCGCTGCTGCTCGCCTTGCCCGGCCTCGCGCTCGCCGATCCGTTGCCGGGCGGGCGGGCGCTCGATCGCATGGAGGGCGACGATTGGGTGATCGACCTCGCGTCGGTCGGGTTCCCGGTCGACGGGCTCGGGGTCGACCGGGGCCGGTATCCAGCGGCGGTGATCGAGCCCCGCGGGGTGCTGGTCTTCGACGGGGCGCTGCCGGGCGACGGGCAGCCGCGGTCGCTGGCGGGGCTGCGGGGGGTGTCGCTGGTGGCGCCGTTCTGGAGCGGCTTCGACGGCGCGGCGTGCCGGCCGGGCGGCTTGGCGAACCGGGTGGAGCGCGCGGAGGGCGCCGACTTCGTGACGGTGCGGTGGGTCGAGCTGCCGCCGTCGTGCGACCCCGGCGACGGGCGCGGCGCGGCGACGTTCCAGGCGACGCTGGCGCCGCGGGCCGGGGGCGGGGTGCGGGTGACGTTCACCTACGAGGCGCTGCCGGCGGTGACCGGCGAGCCGGCGCCGCGGGCGGGGCTGATCCTCGGCGGGCAGGTGATGGAGCTGTTCCCCGATGGCGCGGTGCCGGGCGGGGAGCGGGCGAAGCGGCTGCGCGACGGGGGCAGCGACGGGGCGCGCGGGGTGTGGGTGGTGGAGCTCGACGCGGGCGGGCGGTTGGTGGGGGACATGGACGGTGATGGAGTGCGCGCGGTGGACAACTGCGAGCGGGTCGCCAACCCGCTGCAAGCCGACCTCGACCGCGACGGCGCGGGAGACGCCTGTGATGTCGACGACGACCAGGATGGGATGCGCGACAACTTCGACAACTGCCCGCAGCGCCGCAACGCCGACCAGCGCGACCGCGACGGCGATGGGGTCGGCGACGCCTGCGACGACAGCGACGGCGACGGCCTCTTCGACGCCGACGACCTCTGCCCCGACCACCCCGACCCGGCCCGCCTCGACCTCGACGGCGACGGGGTGGGCGACGCCTGCGACGACGACCTCGACGGCGACGGCTGGCCGCAGGCGGCGCGCGGTGTCGACCCGCGCCGCGTCGACCTCTGTCCGTGGGTGCCCGAGCCGCTTCGGCGCGACAGCGATGGCGACCGGATCGGCGACGGCTGCGACCTCGGCCCCGCGCTGCGCTGCCAGGGTGAGCTCTGCTGGCTGCACCTCGACAGTGACGGCGATCGGCGCCTCGACCTCGTCGACGTCTGCCCTCGGGTCTTCGACCCTGATCAGTGCGACCTCGACGGTGACGGGATCGGCGACGCCTGCGACCCCGACGACGACGGCGACGGGCAGCTCGACTTCTACCAGCGGATCCGCCCGCGCGCGGTTTGCATCGGCGACCGCGGCCGCGACATCATGCACCGACCGGCTCCGGGAGCGCGCTGATGAGAGGCCTCGTCCTCGCCCTGCTCGTCCTCTTCGCCGCCCCCGCGCGCGGGCAGGCGCCGCTGCTCGACGGCTTCGGTGGCCCGGAGGGCTTCGGGCCCTATCACATCGACGGCATCCCGCTCGATCTCGCGCCTGCCTTCCCCGCGGGGCTGCGCCTCTATGGGCGCGAGCTCGCGCCGTTCTACGTCAACATCACCGGGTCGTTGAGCGGCCGGACGGCGTTCTACGGCTACCAGCGCCATCCCTACCCGCAGCCGCCCTACCGCCCGACCCCGGCGCCGCCGCGGATCGCGCCGTTCGAGAACGTCGGATTCCTCCTCGCCTTCGGGCCCGATCTGGAGGACGCCACCCTCTTCGTCGCGCTCGAGCCCCCCGCCGGGGATACGCCGGGGCGATTGGTCGCGACGTGGTATCGCTTCCCCGACCGCTGGTTCGACGAGCCCTTCGTCGGCTATAACACCTGGCAGGCGATCCTGACCGACGCGGGCGGCCCCGATGACTACGACGTCGAGTTCCGCTACCACCAGTGTCAGTGGCTCGCCGAGGACCGCCGGGACGACGTCGAGCCGTTGATGGGCTTCGACGCCGGGCTCGGCGAGGACGGCCCCGGCTGGAGCTGGCAGGGCTCGCTGACCCGCGACATGTTGCTCCTCTGCCAGCTCTCCAACGTGCGTGAGCCCGGCGTCTTCCGCTATGCCATCCGCGATGGCATCCCCACCGGCTGTGGCATCGACCGCGACCCCCCGCCCGGCCCCGGGCGCTGCGCCGATGGCAACCACCTCCCCGGCGATGGCTGCTCGCCCGCGTGCTGGGTCGAGCCCGACGCCGACGGCGACGGCCGCTACGAGGCGCCCGCGCCCGACGCGGTCGACCCGCTCGGTGTCTACGACGACTGCGCCGACCCCGACGACCCGCTCTGCAACGATGACATCGACGGTGATGGCTTCCCCTCGATCACCGACAACTGCGTCGAGATCCATAACCCCGACCAGCGCAACTTCGACGACGATCACATGGGCGACGCCTGCGACCGCGACGCCGACAACGACTGGCTCGACTCGCCGGTCGATCCCGACAGCGCGCGCTCGTTCCCCGACAACTGCCCGTTCGTGCACAACATGGGCGACCGCCGCGAGGGCGGACCGTTCTTCTGGGCGCGTCAGCTCGACAGCGACCGCGACGGGCTCGGCGACGCCTGCGACCCCGACGACGACGACGATGGCATCGGTGACTGCGGCGAGGATGGCATCTGCTCGCACCTCGACAACGGCTACAACGAAGACCGCGACAGCGAGACCGACGAGAGCGAAGAGTGCGGTGACACCGATCTCTGCGAGTACGGCGACCGCGACTTTTATGACAACGACGGCGATGGCTTCGTCGACGAGGCGACCGAGGAGCCCTTCGAGCGCGTCCGCTGGCCCGGCCCCGACGCGGGCGAGGACAACTGCCGTCGCATCCCCAACCCCGATCAGGCCGACCTCGACGGCGACGGCGTCGGCGACGCCTGCGACCCCGACGCCGACGGCGACGGCGTCCCCGACTGCGCCGGCGCGTTCTGCGGACCGGCCGGCGACCGCCGCGACAACGACCGCGACGGCCGCGTCGACGAGGACGGCGAGTGCGCGCTCGGCTGCGACCCGCTCGCCAACGGCGCCGACGACGACCTCGACGGCTACGTCGACGAGGACGCCGAGGTAGCGGTCGAGGGCTTCCCGCCGCCCCCGCTCGACGTCTGCCCCGACGTGCCCGACCCCGATCAGCGCGACGGCGACGGCGACGGCGTCGGTGATCTCTGCGCCGACGACGACGGCGACGGCGTGATCGGGCACCGCGACAACTGCATCGCGGTGCCCAACCCCGAGCAGCAGGACCTCGACGGCGACGGCGTCGGCGACGCCTGCGACGAGGACGACGACGGCGACGGCGTGCCCGACGCCGACGATCGCTGCCCGCGGCTGCCCGATCCGACGCAGCCCGACAACGACGGCGATGGGATCGGCGACGGGTGCGACCCCGACGACGACGAGGACGGCGTGCCCGACGTCGCCGATGGCTGCCCGACGACCTACGACCCCGACCGCGCCGATCTCGACGGCGACGGCCGGGGCGACGCCTGCGACGCCGACGACGACGGGGATGGCATCGACGATGACATCGATCGCTGCCCGGCGACCGCCGACGACGGCGCCGATCTCGACGGTGACGGTGAGGGCGACGCCTGTGATCCCGATGACGACGGCGACGGCGTCGACGATGACACCGATGGCTGCCCGCAGGTGGCCGATCCGGCGCAGGCCGATCTCGACGGCGATGGCATCGGCGACGCCTGCGATGACACCGACGACCGCCCGTTCGCGGCGCGCACGCCGGCCGAGCAGTGTGAGATCCTCCTCGCGCGGCGGGCGCCGACGGCGGAGCGGATCGGGGTCTGTCCGGCGCCGCGGCGCACGGTGGGCTGCTCGTCGACGCCGGGCGGGGGCGCGGGCGGGGCGTGGCTGCTCGGGGTGATGGCGCTGCTCGCGCTGGTCGGGCTCAGAAGCCGGGCTTGAAGCGGCCGTCGTACTTGAGCGAGAGCCCGCTGATGATGCTCGCGCCGGGGTCGTGCGCGGCGTCGACCTGTCCGCGGTAGCCATAGACGTCGACGTAGACGCCGAGCGCGAGGCGGCCGAGCAGGGGCACGTCGAGGCCGGTGCGGGCCTTGGCGATGACGCCGAGCTCGTTGGGCGCGTCTTCGCCGATGCCGGGGATGTAGTAGCGCAGCTCGGCGGTGGTGAACCACACCGAGGCGGGCAGTGGCACGCGCAGGTCGAAGGCGGCGAGCGCGCCGACCTGGGGGTCGGGGACCGGGCTCGAGAAGTCGTGCGCGACGAGGCCGGCGGCGCGGGCCGAGATGAGCCATTCGCCCTTCCAGACGAGGCCGAGGGTGCCTTCGAGCTGCTTCTTGCGCGGGTTGTCATCGGTCGGGGTGAACTCGGTGGCATAGGCGAGGTTGACATAGGGCACGCCGCCGATGCCGGGCACGACGAGCGGGGTGATCTGGAGCTCGGTCGAGAGCCGCGCCTCGTCGGCGGTCTCCTGGTCGGCGGCGACGTCGTAGTAGCCCTTGGCGAACTCGACGTGCAGCCGGTTGACCCAGTCGAAGGCGGTGCCTTCGCGGTTGAGATAGACATCGCCGCGGGCGGCGATCAGGCGGTTGTCGGCGGTGGTGACGCGGGTCTCGCGGACCTCGCCATAGCCGTCGTTGGCTGCGTTGTCGCCGCCGGCGCCGACGACCTGATAGACGCTGCCTTCGAAGGCGAGCGATTGCAGGTCGAGGACCCAGCGGGCGACCTTGGCGGCGCCGCTCGGGTGCATCCAGGCGAGCAGCGCCGCGGGTTCGTCGGCGCGCGCGCCGAGCGCGTCGACGGCGAGGTCGCGCACCGGGAGCGGGGCGCCGCTGTCGCTCGTGGCATAGCGGCCGTCGCCGAGCCGCACGAAGCGCTCGCGGGCGGCGCGGCCGAGCACGGCGGCGAGGCGGGGGTCGGCGGGCAGGCCGTCGGCGTAGGCGACGCGGTAGGTCTCGCGGTCGTCGATCGGGCGGCCGAGGACGCGGGGGCGGGCGCCGGCCTCGGCGGGCGGAGCGAGGCCGGCGGTGACGAGGGTGGGGAACGCGGATGAGCTGTAGAGCGCGAGCAGCTCGGCGGCGGTCATCGTCGTGACCCGGATCCGGTCGGGGATGTTGAGGTCGGCGACGGCTTCGAGGCGCGAGATCGGGCCGGAGAGGGTCCAGGGGAAGGGGATGACGGGCAGCAGCACGACCTCGGCGTCGAGGCGGTCGCGGATGGCGTTGGCGGTCATCGTGCGCCAGAGGTCGGCGGTGACGAGCGGGGCGAGCTCGCGGCCAGAGCGGCCGAGGCGGCGCATGCGGGCGCTCTGATAGAAGCGTTCGAGCAGCGCGGGGTCGGCGGCGATGCCGGGGCCGAGGTCGGGCAGGAGGCGGGTCTGGGCGGGCGCGTAGACGGCCTGTCGGACCCGCTGCACGGCGCGGGCGGCCTCTTCGTCGGCGGGCAGCGTGCCATAGACGGGCACCGCCTCGCTGTGCACGGCGACGATCTCGAAGCGGCCGCCGGGGTCGCGGGCGAGCTCGACCTGCGCGAGCCCGAGGCGGGTGACGCCGGGGTGGGCGAGGGGGAGCGGCTGGCGGTCGCGGGCGCGGGCGGCGCGCTGCTCGGGGGTGGGGAGCGCGGTGGTGACGAGCTCGTGGTGCACGCCGCGGTCGTCGAAGTCGGCGAGGAGCAGGTCGAGCTCGTCGGTGTCGCGCACGAGCGCGGCGCGGGCCTCGGGGCCGAGGAGGCCGACGCCGACGACGAGGTCGGGGCGGCGGCCGAGGCGGTCGCGGGCGGCGGAGACGGCGCGGGCGACGGCGGCGCCGGTGTCGGCGAAGTTGCGGTCGCCGAACGCGCGGAGGCGATCGGCGGGGCGCATGTCGGGGTCGACGAGGCCGACGACGAGCACGGTGACGGGGCCGGTCTCGAAGAGGCGCCAGCCGGCGAAGGGCACGTCGGCGACGTTGGCGGCGATGACGGCGACCTCGTTCTCCTGCGCCTCGCGCTGCAGGCGGTCGAGCCCGAACGCGGCCTCGGCGCCGCCGGGCACGAGCGCGTCGAGGCCCATGCGGCGGAAGGCGTCCCAGGTGTTGGGCCGCTGGAGGTCGGGGCGGCCGGCGGCGGTGAAGCTGAAGGTCTCGATGTCTTCGCCGGCGGCGAGCACGAGCGTGCGCTCGGGCGACTGCCGGCGCAGCGCCTCGATGAGCGCGAGGCGGCGGGGGCCGTCGTGCAGCGGGCGGCCGATGTCGTAGACGCGGCGGGCGGCGCCGCCGGTGACGACGCGCTGTTCGCTCGCGAAGCGCAGCTCCCAGGCGGCCGGGTCGAGCGGGAGCGGGCCGTCGGCGCCGTCGGCGTGTTCGAAGACGTGCAGCGTGCGGCCGGCGGTGTCGGTGTAGCGGGCGAGCACGAGCGCGGTCGGGGCGAAGCCGGGGAGGAGCGGGTCGGGGCCGCGGAAGAGGTCGAGGACCGGGGTGCGCGGGTCTTCGGGGGCGTCGACGGGCAGCTCGACGAGGAGCTCGAACGGGCTCTGGAGCGCGGCGACGGGGCCGAGCGCCTCGCGGGTGTGGGGGCCGGCGGCGAGGAAGGCGTGGAAGGTGTCGATGTGCAGCCCGCCGGGGGCGAAGGCGCGGCGGTCGCCGTGGGCGAAGACGTCGGGGCCTTCGTGCAGGGTCTCGACGGCGTCGAGGCCGCGGCCGGCGCGGGCGGCGAGCGCGAGGTGGGCGCGGTT
>JACKDM010000085.1 GCA_020633515.1 Myxococcales bacterium | reverse complement strand
GGTCGGCGCGGGTGCGGTGGAGGTCCTTCTTGGCCTCGGCCTGGCGGACGCGGGCCTCCTGCGCGCGGCGGTCGGCGGCGTCGATGAGCGCGCGGGCCTCGGCGGCGGCCTCGCGGGCGGCGTCGATGCGGGCGACGGCCGCTTCGCGTTCGGCCTCGCGGCCGGTGAGGGTGCCGTGCAGGGCCTTGATCTCGCGGCGGCGGCTGAGCGGGGCGGGATCGGCGCCGTCGGCGCCGCCGACGACGAGGCCGGGGCCGTCGAAGAGCACGCCGTCGCGGGTGACGACGGGCGCGCTCCAGCCGGCGGCGAGCAGTCGGCGGGCGGCGTCGACGTCGTCGGCGAGCGCGGCGGGGCCGAGGAGGCGGGCGAGGAGGCCGGGGTGGTCGCCTTGGGGCATGAGCGCGGCGAGGAGGCCGCGGACGCCGTCGACGGCGGGGAGCCTGGGCGCGGGCGGGGGCGGGTCGGCGGCGATGGCGGCGAAGAGTCCCCTGCCCTTTCCGCGCTGCTTGAGCCAGGCGACGGCGGCGACGGCGGCGTCGGCGTCGCGGACGAGCACGCCCTTGATGCGGGCGTCGAGCACGCTGGCGACGGCCTGTTCGTACTCGGCGGGCACGTCGAGCGCGTCGGGCACGGCGCCGACGACGCCGGCGAGCGCGGGGTCGCGGGCGGCGGCGTCGAGCACGGCGCGTACGCCTTCGCCGAGCCCTTCGCGGCGGCGTTCGAGCTCTTCGAGCGAGCGGAGGCGGCTCCGGTCGGCGGCGATGGCTTCGCCGATCCGGCGTTCGTCCTGTGCGGCGCGGTCCTGCTCTTCGCGGTGGGCGGCGCGGCGTTCGCCGGCGGCGTCGCGGGCGGCTTCGGCGTCGGCGAAGGCCCGCTCGGCGGCGGTGATGGCGTCTTCGTCGTGGCGGATCTGGGCGTCGAGGCGGCGGCGTTGTTCTTCGGTCTGGGCGCGTTCGTCGCCGGCGACGGCGGCGCGCTCGCGGAGGTCCATCGCCATGCGGCGGGCGTTGTCCTGCTCGGCGCGGGCGCGGGCGATGGCTTGGGCTTCTTCGGCGGCGCGGCGGCGGAGGCCTTCGGCTTCGGCGCGGGCGTCGAGGAGGACGCGGGAGGCGGCCTTGCTCGCGGCGTCGGCCTCGGCGACGAGCGCGGCGTCGGCTTCGGATTCGGCTTGCAGGGCTTCGAGGCGGCGGGCGGCTTCGGCGCGCTCGGCGCGGAGCTCGGCGAGGCGTTCGGCGCCGAGCGATCGGTCGGCGTGGGCGGTCTCGAGCTGGCGGGTGAGCGCGGATTTTTCGCGGGCGTGCAGGTCGAGCTCGGCGGTGGCTTTTTCGGCGGCGGTCTCGTGGGCGCGGAGGCGGTCGGCGAGCTCGCGGGCGCGGGCGTCGGCGCTGCGTTCGGCGAGGGCGGCGGTCTGTTTGCGGGTCTCGGCGACGGCGCGCAGGCCCTCGGCGTCGGCTTCGTCGTCGGCGCAGCGCTCCATGACGGTCTCGAGCCAGCGGCGCTCGGCGTCGAGGCGGAGGTAGTCGAAGGTGGCGGCGCGGAGCGCGATCTGGCGCGCTTCGTCGCGATATTCCTTGTAGCGCTGGGCTTTGAGGGCCTGGCGGCGGAGGTTTTTGAGCTGGCGTTCGATCTCGCCGATGACGTCGTCGATGCGCTCGAGGTTGGCCCGGGTCTCCTCCATCTTGCGCTCGGCGAGGCGGCGCCGGTTGCGGTAGCGGGTGATGCCGGCGGCTTCTTCGATGAGGAGGCGGCGTTCGTCGGCCTTGGCGGAGACGAGGCGGCCGATCTGGCCTTGTTCGATGATGGCGTAGGCGCGCTGGCCGCCGGGGCCGCTGCCGACGCCGGTGCCGGCGATGAGGTCCTGCACGTCGGCGAGGCGGGCGCGCTGCTTGTTGACGAGGTAGTCGGATCCGCGGCTGCGTTCGAGGCGGCGCTCGATGGCGATCTCGTCGACCTCGCGCCAGCGGGCGGGGACTTCGGCGCTGCCGTCGTTGTGGAACGTGAGGCGGACCTCGCACATCCCCATGGGGCCGCGCTTTTCGCTGCCGGCGAAGATGACGTCTTCCATGGCGCCGCCGCGGAGCGCCTTGGCGCCTTGCTCGCCCATCACCCACTTGATGGAGTCGACGATGTTCGACTTGCCGCAGCCGTTGGGGCCCACGATCGCGGTGACGCCATCGTCGAAGGCGATGGTGGTGCGGTGGTAGAACGACTTGAAGCCGTGGATATCGAGGCGCTTGAGCTTCATCAGACCCCGAGGCGAGCGCCGGGTTATCGCACTCGGGCGCGGCGGTGGTCAACCGTGCCCGAATCGTTGCCGGCGGGCGGTGGGGGCCGGTAGGGTGCGCTGCATGCCGTCGTTCGTCGCGTCGCTCTGCGCGCTGTGGGTGGTGGGGGTGGCGTGGGTCGCGCCGGCTCGGGCCGAGCCGTGGGTTCAGGTGCGGGCGCGGACGATGTTCGATGGGTTGGTGGCGCGGGCCGAGGGGCAGGATGTGCTGGTCGAGGGCACGCTGCGGGACAACCTGGGGGCGCCGGTGGCGGATTCGCCGGTGGTGGTGGCGGCGGATGGGGCGCGGGTGGAGGCGCGGAGCGGGGCGGAGGGGCGGTTTTCGGCGCGCCTGGCGCTGTCGGGGTCGGGGGAGCGGGAGGTGGTGGTGGGGTTTGCGGGCGGGGGGTTGCTGGCGGGGACGCGGGCGGCGCTGCCGGTGACGATCGGGCGGAACGCGGTGAGCTTGCGGATCGATGCGCCGGATGAGGTGGACGCGGGGGTGGCGGTGCCGATCGGGGTGGTGGCGAGCGATGGGCGGGCGGTGCCGGTGGGGGGGCTGCGGGTGCAGTTGTGGTTGGATGGGCAGCCGTGGCAGCAGGGCACGACGGACGCGCGGGGGCGGGTGACGGTGGCGGTGCCGGCGTTGGTGCCGGGGATGCATCGGGTGGGGGCGCGGTTTGCGGGGTCGCGGCAGTGGTTGCCGGCGGAGGTGGAGCGGGGGATCGAGGCGGCGCGGCCGCTGGCGGTGATGCTGGCGGCGGCGGGGGCGCCGGGGGCGGGGGATCCGGTGGTGCTGGACGCGCGGCTGGGGGCGGAGCGGCCGGGGAGCGTGCGGGTGACGCTGACGGCGGAGGGGCGGCCGGTGGCGGAGCGGATGGTGAGCGGGGATCGGGTGCGGTTCGATGTGGATCCGGGTGATGTGGAGCCGGGGCCGGTGCGGTTTCGGGCGTTGGTGCACAGCGCGGCGCCGGGGTGGCGGGATGCGATCTCGGAGACGGTGACGGTGGAGGTGCCGCCGCCGCCGCCGCCGTCGCCGTGGTGGGTGCGGGCGCCGGTGATCCTGGCGGGGCTGTCGTTGGTGGGGGCGCTGTGGCGGGTGCGGCGGCGGCCGCGGGCGGCGGCGCTGGCGCGGGTGGAGGCGCCGGTGGCAGCGGCGCCGTTTGTGTTCGAGGAGGGCGCGGGGGTCGAGGGGGGCGCGCTGTGGGTGGTGGTGCGGGACGCGCTGGATGGGCGGCCGCTGCCGGCGGTGCTGGTGCGGTTGGGGGCGGGGGCGGCGGAGCCGGATCCGGGGGCGGCGGCGCCGCCGGAGGGGGAGCGAGTGGTGGCGGACGCGGCGGGGCGGGCGCGGCTGGCGGTGGACGCGGCGGGGGATCGGCTGTGGGCGCACGCGCCGGGGTACGCGGCGGCGTGTCATCCGCTGCCGCGGCGGGGGGGGCGGGCGGTGATCCATCTGTTGCCGTTGCGGGCGCGGTTGCAGGGGTTGTACGCGGAGCTGCTGGCCGACGCGGGGCGGCCGCCGCTGCGGTTCGGGCGGCAGACGCCGCGGGAGGCGGGGCCGCCGCTGGTGGCGCGGGGAGCGCCGGGGGATGCGCTGGATGAGCTGACGTGGCTGGTGGAGCGGGCGTGCTTCGGTCCGCGGGCGCCGGTGGCGGCGGATCTGGCGGAGGCGCTGCGGCTGGCGGCGGTGGTGCGGGGGTCGTTGGGGCGCGGTTCGGCGGGGCGGAGGGCGGCGACGTGAGCAGAGACGCGGGGCGCGGCGCCGGGGGCGCGGGCCGGTGGGCTCCGAACGGGCTGCGGGCGCGGGCGACAGGTGGTCCGCGGCCGGGCTCGATGAGAGCGGGCTGCGTGGGGACCGGCTCGATCGAAGCGGCGGCGGGGCGAGCGGGCTCGATGGCGACGGACCGGATCGACTCGCGGTCGCGGCGGCGCCGGCTGGCCGGGTGGCTGCTGGTCGGGCTCGCGCTGTGGGCGGGGCCGGCGGCGGCGCAGGTGGTGGAGAGCGCGGAGTGGGACGGGCTCTCGCGGTGGGTGGCGGCGATGCGGGCGGGCGCGATCACGGTGGAGACGCCGGCGGCGGTGGATCTGGGCGCGGTGGCGCCGGGGAGCGGGCTGGCGTTGCTCGATCCGGCGGTGGGTGATGTGGACGGGCTGCGGCTGTTCGTGCAGGAGGGCGGGCGGGTGCTGCTCGCGGTGGAGGATCCGGTCGCCGAGCCGCTGCTGGCGGCGTTCGGGCTGAGCCTCGCGGCGGCGCCGACGGCGGCGGGCGACACGGGGCATCCGGCGCTGCGGGCGTTCGCGGTGCCGGGGGGCGGGCTGTTCACCGGGGTCGGCACGCTGCTCGCGAACCACCCGGCGGCGCTCGCGGGGCCGGCGTACCTCGATCCGGCGGTGAGCTGGCCCGATGGCACGGCGTTCGGCTACCACCTCAAGCTCGGCGAGGGCGAGCTGGTCGCGGTCGCCGACGCGAGCGTGTTCATCAACCTGATGCTCGACGGCGGCGGCAACGCGCGCTTCGCGTCGAACCTGGGCGCGTGGCTGGGGCGCGACGGGGCGGCGGTGTACGTGGTGGGGCCGGCGGGGCGGGTCGAGGGGCGCTACGGGGCGGGGGGCGAGGGCGCGCCGATGACCGAGGGGCTCAACGCGGCGCTCGGGGAGCTGGGGCGGCTGCTCGATCCGGATGATCTGGTGCTGCATCTGCTGCTGGCGACGCTGCTGGCGGCGACGCTGGTGTATGTGGTGGCGGTGTTCCCGGGCGGCGGGCCGGTGGCGTCGGGCGCGTCGGCGGCGCCGATGGCGGGGCGCGCGGAGCGGTCGGCGGGCGGGCGCGAGGGGCCGGCGGCGCCGGAGGGGGACGAGGCCTTTGATGATGTGGACGACGGGAAGGCGATGAGAGGGAGCAATGAGCGCTGATGAACTGTCCGCGCCGCGCGTGCGCGAGGCGATCCACCGGGAGCTCGATCGGGTCTACATCGGCCCGGCGCGGGTGGTCGACCTGCTGTTGACCGCGCTGCTCGCGCCCGGTCACGTCCTGCTCGAAGGGGTGCCCGGGGTCGCCAAGACCACGCTGGCCAAGGCGTTCAGCGCGACGCTCGGCTGCGACTTCCGGCGGATCCAGTTCACGCCGGACATGCTGCCGGCGGACATCACGGGCAGCTACATCCTCAACCTGCGGGACAACAGCTTCGTGCTGCGGCGGGGGCCGATCTTCGCGCATGTGGTGCTCGGCGACGAGATCAACCGCGCGCCGGCGAAGACGCAGTCGGCGCTGCTCGAGGCGATGCAGGAGCGGCAGGTGACGATCGAGGGCGAGACGCTGGCGCTGCCCGATCCGTTCGTGGTGCTCGCGACGCAGAACCCGCTGGAGCAGGAGGGGGTTTATCCGCTGCCGGAGGCGCAGGTCGACCGGTTCATGATGAAGCTGGTGATGGGGTATCCCTCGGCGGGCGACGAGCTGAAGATGCTGGCGACCTACGACCACCCGCGGGCGCCGGTGGCGGCGGTGCTCGACCCGGAGGCGGTGCGGCGGCTGCGGGCGGCGGCGGGGGCGGTGCATGTGTCGGGCGAGGTGCAGAGCTACATCGTGGCGCTGGCGCGCTTCACGCGGGAGCACCCGCGGGTGCGGCTGGGCGCGAGCCCGCGGGCGTCGCTGTCGTTGATGCGGGCGGCGAAGGCGGCGGCGCTGCTCGGGGGGCGGGAGTTCGTGCTGCCGGATGACATCCGCGGGCTGGCGGAGCCGGTGCTGGCGCATCGGCTGGTGATGACGCCGGAGGCGGAGCTCGACGGGGTCGGTGGTTCGGATGTGGTGCGGGAGGCGGTGTCGCGGGTGAGCTACCGCGGCCCGGCGGATCGGTGAGCGCGGTGCGGCGAGTGGTGCGGGAGGCGGTGTCGCGGGTGATCTCCCGCAGGCCGGCGGATCGGTGAGCGCGGTGCGGCGAGCGGTGCGCGCGCCGGGTCGGCGCGGCGAAGGGGGGCTGTGAACGCGGCCGTCGACAGCACGGAGCCGGCCGCCGATGCGGTGAAGGCCGCGCGGACGTCGCGCGAGCGCGGGCCGCCGCAGCTCACCGCGGCGGGGCGGGGGCTGCTCGGCGGCGCGGTCGCGGTGACCTTCGTGGGCGCGACGACCGGGCAGGCGCTGCTGGTGGCGGCCGGCATGTTGCTGCTGGCGCTGCTGACGGCGGGCTGGCTCGGGACGCGGGCGGCGCTGCGGGCGATCGGGGCGCTCGACGTGTGGGTCGCGGCGCCGGAGGGCACGTCGCGGGCGCGGGGATCGGCGCTGCCGGTGCGGCTGCGGATGGTCTATCGGGGGCGGCGGCCGCTGCGGGACCTGGACGTCGCGCTGCGGCTGGTGGGGGATCCGGCGCCGGCGCCGCGAGCGACGCTGGACGTGCCGCCGGGCGCCGAGGGGCGGCTGGACTTTGCGCTGGTGTTCCCGCGGGCGGGGCACTGGCGGATCCACGGGGTCGAGCTGACGGTGGTGGGTCCGCTCGGGCTCGCGCGGGCGGCGCGCTATCGGCCGGCGGAGCTGGCGCTCAACGTGCGGCCGCGGCGGCGGCCGGCGGTCGAGGTGGCGGCGCTGCTGGCGCGGCGGGGCGCGGCGCGCGATCGGGTGGGGCGGCACATCGCGGGGCGCGCGGGGGGCGGGCTGGAGCTGCGCGAGCTGCGGGAGTACGTGCCGGGGGATCCGCTCAAGACGGTCGCGTGGAAGGCGACGGCGCGGCGGCGGCGGCCGCTGGTGCGGGCGTTCGAAGAGGAGACCGTGCGGCGGGTGCAGGTGCTGCTCGACATCGGCCCGACGATGCGCGCGGGGCCGCTCGGGCAGACGCCGCTCGATCGGGCGATCGAGCTGTGCGCGACGCTGTGCGAGGAGGGCGTGCACGACCGGATCGGGCTGACGACGTTCGACCATCGCGTCTATGGGCACCTGCGGCCGGCGGGCGGGCGCGAACACTTGCAGCGGGCGCTGCACCACCTGATGGATCTGACGCGGGTGGTCGACGACGACCTGACCGAGATCGCCGACGCCGAGCTGCTCGCGCGGGTGGGCGCGTTCCTCGAGGCGCAGGACGGGCTGCCGCTGCGGCGGACGGGCGCCGATCCGTGGCAGCCGCGGGTGGCGCGCACGCTGGTCGATCCGCTCGCGGAGCTGTACGACGTGGGCGCGCTGTACGCGGCGGTCAACGCCTACCTCGCCGCCGAGCGGGATCGCGGGCATCAGGCGCTCTTCGCCAAGGGCCGGCCGGCGCGGGAGACGCTGCCGGCGCGGCTGCGGCTGTTCTGCGCGCTGCGGGGGCTGCCGATCCCGTACCGGCTGGCGGGGCCGCTCGACGCGTTCGAGCGGGGGCTGGTCGACGCGCTGGGGCAGGCGCTGCGGCCGGGCGGGGCCGATCGGCTGGTGCTCGTCAGCGACCTGCGCGGCCTCGACCCCGAAGGCGCCGCGGCCCGTTCGCTGCGGCTGGCGCGGGCGCGCAAGAAGGAGCTGGTCGTGGTCGCGGTCGGGCCGGAGCCGCCGAGTGAGGCGCAGGCGCGGGCGCTGCGGGCGGCGCACGCGCAGTGGCAGCATCGGCCGCCGCGCGAGGGGGACGGACGCTCGGGGGCGGTCGAGTCCTAGCCTGGGGGTCGCGGCGACTGCGAGCGAGGCCGGT
>JACKDM010000084.1 GCA_020633515.1 Myxococcales bacterium | reverse complement strand
CCCGCCGCCTCGCGACGCTCGGCGAGGCCGAGACCACCGCTCGCGCCTGGGCCGCCGCCCGGCAGGCGTTCGAAGCCGCCGCCGCCATCACCGCCCCGCTCGCCGACGCCGACCCCGAGGGCGACGCCGCGACCGTGCAGCGCCGCATCCGCCGCGGCTTGTCGGCGCTGCCGCCCGCGCCGTGAGCGCCCGCGGTCTTGTCAGCCCTCGCGCCGTCTCGTAGAGTCGCACCCCCACGCCAGCGGCAGAGGAACCACCATGAGCCAGATCGTCAAGTGCGGCCTCATCCAGTGCAGCAACCCCCTCAACGACGAGAGCCGCCCGGTCGCCGAGATCCAGGAGGCGGCCTTCCAGAAGCACCTGCCGTTCATCCACGAGGCCGGGAAGCAGGGCGTGCAGATCCTGTGCTTGCAGGAGATCTTCAACGGCCCCTACTTCTGCCCGAGCCAGGATCCCCGCTGGTACGCCGCCGCCGAGCCGGTCCCCGGCCCGACCACCGAGCGCATGGCCGAGCTCGCCCGCAAGTACGAGATGGTCATCATCGTGCCCATCTATGAAGAGGCGATGCGGGGCGTCTACTACAACACCGCGGCGGTGATCGACGCCGACGGCACCTACCTCGGCAAGTACCGCAAGCAGCACATCCCGCAGACCAACGGCTTCTGGGAGAAGTACTTCTTCAAGCCCGGCGACGGCGGCTACCCGGTCTTCGAGACGCGCTACGCCCGCGTCGGCGTCTACATCTGCTACGACCGCCACTTCCCCGAGGGCGCGCGCTGCCTCGGCCTCAACGGCGCCGAGATCGTCTTCAACCCGAGCGCGACCGTCGCCGGCCTCAGCCAGTACCTCTGGAAGCTCGAACAGCCCGCCCACGCGGTCGCCAACGGCTACTTCGTCGGCGCCATCAACCGCGTCGGCACCGAGGCGCCGTGGAACATCGGCAAGTTCTACGGCACCAGCTACTTCGTCGACCCGCGCGGCCAGTTCGTCGCCGAGGGCAGCGAGGACGGCGACGAGCTCGTCGTCGCCGAGCTCGACCTCAGCAAGATCGACGAGGTGCGCAAGACCTGGCAGTTCTTCCGCGACCGTCGCCCCGAGGCCTACGACGAGCTCGTCACCTACTGACGCCGCTCAGTCGTCGCCCTCGTCGTCCCCGAAGCCCCGCGGCCGGTTGAGCCGCGGCTTCGGCCCCTGCCGCGCCGCGACCGCCGGCGCCCGCTTGCGGCGCTGCACGAGCACCACCCCGACCAGCATCGCCGCCATCAGCCCGAGCACCCCGAGCGCGAGCGCGAGGTCATCACGCGCGGTCACGCCGTACTCGATGAGCGCCACCTCGGGCGCGAGCAGCACGCCCCGCTCGACGAACGCCCGTCGCCGTCGCTCCTCGAGCCCCTCCCACAGCACGTCGCGCAACAGCCCGGCGAACTCGCCCCGCTCGCCGAGCGCGGTCACCGTCTCGATCGGCCGCCCGCGCACCTCCAGCACCACCGACACCGGGCTCGTGCCGTCCCACTCCGGCGCCACCAGCGGCACCCACGCCGTCACCACCGGCGGCGGCGGATCGGCGTCCGGCACCGCCACCACCAGCCGCTCCACCGCCGCCCGCCCGGTCACCACGAGGTTGCGCGTCCCCGGCCGCTCGCCCCGCGCCAGCGCCGCGACCGAGGTGCGCGCCTCGCCGTCGTCGAGCCCGTGGATCAACATCGGCGCGAACATCACCGCCATCGCCGCGAGCGCCACCGCCATCATCGCCGGCAGCACCACCGCGTCGCGCACCTGCGAGCCCATGCGCCGGTAGGCGTCGCCGCGCTCGAGGTGGCGGATGTCGATCTCCGGCCGCCGCGCGAGCAGCGCCTCGACGAGCGCGTCGAAGGCGACCTCGTGATCGTCGGCGAAGACCCGCAGCCGCCGCAGCCGCCCCCGCGCCGCGACGTAACACAGCACCAGCTCGGCGGTGCGCCGCTCGCGATCGTGGTGCACGAAGAGGTGCTGAAGCCGCGCGATCGGCGCCACCGAGGTGCGCACCCCGGCCTTCACCTCGATGCGCGTCTCGTCGATGCGGGCCTCGACGGGGAAGAGCGTGTAACGGAACCGGAAGACCTGGTCGCGACCCTCGGCTGACATCGGCGGCGGCATCGGGCTCCGGCAAGCTAGATGAACGGCGCGCAGTCTGGCATGCTCGGCCCCTCAGTGTCGCGCGCGGGATGAACAGATGTCGCACCCGGAGCGGATGGTTCGCATCCAGCTCGAAGTCCCCCTCTCCCTCGTGGCGCGGATCGACGCCCTCGACCGCGGGCGCCGACCGGGCGACGAGCCACCGGGCAAGGCCGCGCTCTACCTCGACGCGCTCCGCCGCGGGCTCACCGCGCTCGAAGCCGGCGAGGCCGAGGCCGCGCCCCGCCCCGGACCCCACCCCGCCGACACCGAGCGCGTCGTGCTCCGCGGCGACCGCCTCGCCTACGGCACCCGCTCCGGCGAAGACCGCCGCGGCGACGAGCGCGGCCTCGACGCCGGCCGCCGCGCCGAGGACGTGCGACGGGTCCGCCGCGCCTTCATCGACGAGGTCATGCGCCGCATCGAAGACGGCGAGAGCCCGGCCAGCATCGCCGAGGCCCTCAACGCCGCCGGCCGCCGCACCGCGCGCGGCAACCGCTTCGGCGAGGCGGCGATCGAACAGCTCGTACACCGCGAGCGCGCGCGCCGGATCCGCGGCGACTGGCGCGCCGGACCGGCCGCGGACGAGGAGTCATCGGGTGGCTGAACGCGAACAGAGGCGCCCCTTCGACGGCGAGGCGCTCGCCGCGCTCGGCCGGGTCCACCACGTCGCCGCCTCCCCGTGCGGCACCTGGCTCGCCGTCGAGGTCGCCCGCCCCGACGCCGATCGCGGCCGCTACGTCGCCGACCTCTGGCGCATCTCGGCGACCGATCCCGACGCCCCGCCGGTGCGGCTCACCTGGGGCGAGCACCACGACCACGCGCCGCGCTTCCGCCACGACGGCGCGCTCTTGTTCCTCAGCAACCGCCCCGTACCCGGCGTCGACGACGAGAAGCGCAGCCAGGTGTGGATGCTGCCCGCCGAGGGCGGCGAGCCGCGGCCGCTCACCGACGAGCCCACCGGCGTCAGCGCCTTCGCCTGCGGCGGCGACCGCCTCGTGCTCCTCACCCTCGTCTGGCCCGGCGTGCCCCACGCCGAGCAGCGCAAGTACCACGACGACCGCAAGAAGAACGGCCCCTCGGCGCTGCACTACACCCGCATGCCCGTCCGCTCGTGGGACCACTGGGTCACGATGCCGGCGCCGCACCTCGTCGCCTACCTCGACGGCGAGCGCCGCGACCTCACCCCCGACGCCGACCGCGAGCACCGCGACGCGCCGTGGGCGATGTCGGGCGACGGGCGCCGGGTCGTCATCAGCCACGACACCGAGACCACCGACCGACTGCCCGAGAGCCGGCTGCTCGTCTTCGACCTCGACACCGGCGAGCGCCGCCTCCTCGAAGCCCGCCCCCGCAGCATGTTCGAAGGCCTCGCCGCCTCCCCCGACGGCCGCTTCGTCGTCGGCGAGCTCCACGTCCGCGTCACCGGCCAGCTCGGCCGCCCGATCCTCGTCGGCTACGACCTCGACGCCGGCCAGATGCGCGAGCTCGCCCCCGACTGGGACGTGCACCCCAAGGTCTGGGCCATCACCGCCGACGGCCGCGCGCTCGTCACCGCCGGCGTCGGCGCCCAGACCGCCGCCTTCGCCGTGGGCCTCGCCGACGGCGCCGTCACCCGCCTCACCGATCCCGCGGTCGGCGGCAGCCACCACGGCCTCGCGCCCACGCCCGACGGCGAGCTCGTCGGCGTGCGCAGCCGCATCATCCACCCGCCCGAGGTCTTCCGCAGCGCCATCGCCGAGAGCGCCCGCCCCCGGATGCTCGCCCCGCTCTCCGGCTTCGACCCGCGCGACGCCGAGATCATCGCGCTCGACGAGTTCACCGTGAAGAGCGCCGACGGCTCCCCGGTGCACAGCCTCCTCGTGCGCCCCGCCGACGCCACCGGCCAGACCCCCGCGCTGCTCTGGATCCACGGCGGCCCGGTCGGCCAGCACGAAGACGGCTGGCACTGGCGGTGGAACGCGCTCGTCGCCGTCACCGCCGGCTACACCGTCGCGCTCCCCAACCCGCGCGGATCGACCGGCTACGGGCAGCGCTTCGTCGAAGGCGTCTGGAACAACGCCTGGGGCGCCGCCTGCTTCGACGACGTCATGGCCGTCACCGACCACCTCGCCGCCCACCCCGGCGTCGACGCCGAGCGCATCGCCGCGATGGGCGCCTCGTTCGGCGGCTACATGACCAACTGGATCGGCGCCCGCACCGATCGCTTCCGCTGCCTCGTCAGCCACGCGGGCATCTACCGCATGTCGACGTTCCACGGCACGAGCGACTGGCCGGCGTGGTTCCTGCTGCAAGCTGGCGTCCCGCCCGAAGACCCGGCGTTCGACCGCCACTCGCCGCACCGCTTCGTCGCCGAGTGGCGCTCCCCGACGCTGGTCGTGCACGGCGAACGTGACTACCGCGTCCCGATCTCACAGGCGCTCTTGCTCTTCGAGGACCTCCAGCGCCACGGCGTCGAGTCGGAGCTGCTCGTCTACCCCGACGAGAACCACTGGATCCTCTCGCCGCGCAACGCCGCGCACTGGTATGGTGCCTGCCTCGGCTTCGTCGACCGCTACCTCATGCCCGAGGCCGCGAAGTGAGCGCCGCCGCGCCCGCTACTTCACCCGGTCCTTGAACTCACCCGTCCCGGTGTCGATCCGCACCACGTCGCCCGCCTCGATGTACAGCGGCACCTGCAACCGCACCCCGGTCACCGTCGTCGCCGTCGTCGTCACCGACCCGCTCGCCGTGTCGCCCTTGCTGCCCGGCTCGACCATGTCGAGCGCCATCTCGACGAACTGCGGCAGCTCCACGCCCACGACCTTGTCGTTGTAGACCACCGCCCGCACCTCGAGCTGGTCGACGAGCCACTTCGTATCGCTGCCCAGGTCCTCGTCGCGCAAGAAGAACTGCTCGTAGTTCGCCTGATCCATGAAGTGATACAGCGTCTCGTCGCCCTCGGGCTCGCTGTAGAGGTACTGCGCCGGGCGGAACTGCAGGTCGGGCTCCTGGAACTTCTCGCCCGCCTTGAAGGTGCGATCGCTGACCGTGCCATCGAGCACGTTGCGCAGCCGCACCTTGACGAGCGTCGCCGCGCCGCGCGCGCTCGGCGACTGGGTCGTCGTCGTCACGATCGTCCACGGCGCGCCGTCGAGCTCGATGCGCACGCCCTTCTTGAAGTCACTCGTCGAGAGCATCTGCCAACTCCTCACACAACGCTGGATGAGAACCCGAAGACCCGCGGCGGGCGCGTCAGCGCGACGGCAGGGGGCGGCCCTCGATGCCGCCGAGCACATGGCGGATCGCCTTCTCCGCCTCCTCGATCTCGGCCTCGTAGCCGCCGAGGTACAGCCGCCCATAGGCCCCGAAGGTCACCACCTCGAGCAGCCGCACGTCGGCCGCCTTCTCGGCCTCGTTGGCCGCGATGCAGGCGTAGCCGGCCGGCTCGCACTCGAAGACGTAGAGCGTCTGCCCCTCGGCGATCATGTCGCCGTGCCGCATCCGGTTGATCAGCATCGCCTGATGCCCGTCGACCCCGGTGATGCGCTCGCTGGTGCGCACCTGCGGCGCGTAGCGATCCTTCTCGGTGAGCCCGAAGTGATCGAGGATCGCCTCGCCCGCCGCCCGGATCTGGCCCTGGTCGAAGCTGTGCAACTCGAGCACCCCGAAGGCCCGCTCGACGATCTGCAAGCCCGGCTGCACGCTGGTGCGCTTGAGCGCGATGTCGGTGACGGTGTTGATCGCGAGCCCGGGCGCGATCTCGACGAAGAGCATCGCCTGCCGCTCGAGCGGCAGGAAGCCGGGGGCGACGGTCTGCCAGAAGCCGGTGAGCTGCGGCTGGAGGATGTCGATGTAGGTGAAGGTGCGAAGGTCGATCACCGCGCGTCTCTCCCGGGGGCCATGACGCGGCGATCGATACCGCGCGCGGGGCCCGCGCCACAAGTGAGAACCGGCGCAACCCGCTCCCGGCAAGCCGCATCAATGACCGCGACCCAACCCGCCGGCCGCCCGCCGGCCCGAACCCCCGCATGGGAGAGCACATGAGCGTCCGGATCCAGCACCCCGCGCCCGACTTCAAGGCCACCGCCGTGATGCCCGACGGCGAGATCAAGGAGATCAGCCTCGGCGACTACAAGGGCAAGTACGTGGTGCTGTTCTTCTACCCGCTCGACTTCACCTTCGTCTGCCCCACCGAGATCATCGCCTTCAGCGAGCGCGTCTCCGAGTTCGAGAAGCTCGGCGTGCAGGTCCTCGGCGCCTCGGTCGACAGCCAGTTCTCGCACTTCGCGTGGCGCAACACGCCGCGCAACGTCGGCGGCATCGGCCAGATCAACTACCCGCTCATCGCCGACATCACCAAGAGCATCTCGCGCGACTACGGCGTCCTGATCGAAGAAGAGGGCATCGCGCTGCGCGGCCTCTTCATCATCGACGGCAAGGGCACGCTGCGGCAGATGACCGTCAACGACCTCCCGGTCGGCCGCAACGTCGACGAGACGCTGCGCCTCGTGCGCGCCTTCCAGTACACCGACGAGCACGGCGAGGTCTGCCCGGCCGGCTGGGAAGAGGGCGGCGCGACGATCGTGCCCGACATCGAGAAGTCGAAGGCCTACTTCCACAAGCAGAGCTGAGCCCTGCGCCCCGCCGACGACCCGCCCCGCGAGGGCCGGCCCGCCGACTGGCGCGACGCTGGCCCGCTCGCCGACTTCCCCGCCGACGAGACGAGCGGGGTCGCCTTCGATCTGCCCGACGGCCGCCGCCTCGCGGTCGTCGTCGTGCAGCGCGGCGGCCGCTTCTTCGCGCTGCACGACCGCTGCCCGCACCGCGGCGCCCCGTTCAGCGAGCTCGGGCTCGTCGACGAGGGCGGCAACCTGCTCTGCGGCTGGCACCACTGGGCGTTCCGCCTCGAAGACGGCGGCCACACCGAGGTCGAGGGCATCGCGGTCTGCACCTTCCCCACCCGGGTGAGCGGCGACCGCCTCGAGATCGACGTCAGCCGCCCGCCGCGCTGAGCGCCAGCCTCACCCCCGCCGCCACACCAGCGTCTTGACCGGCGCCGGCCCGCGGCACGGGAAGTCGACCGCCGGCGGACACACCCGCCACAGCAAGAGCTCGCCCCCGCCACCCTCGGCGACCTTGTGCGCGAAGCGCGCCGCGCCGAGCTGCCGGTGGTTCGTCGCCGTCCACAGCCACCCGCCCGGCGCCACCAGCGGCAGCGCCAGCCGCACCAGCTCCGGGTAGTCGCGCGCCGCCGACCACCGCCGCTTGCGCGTCCCCACGCTCGTCGACGGCGGGTCGAGGATCACCAGATCGAAGCGCTCGCCCCGCTTGCCGAGCCGCCGCAGCCAGTCGAAGACGTCGCCGTAGATCCGATCGTGCCCCGCCGGATCGACGCCCAGCGCCGCGAGCTGCGGTGGGATCCGATCGAGCCAGACCCGCGAGAGGTCGACGCTCACCGTCGTCGCCCCCGCCTGCGCCGCCGCGACGCTGAAGCCGCCGGCGTGCGCGAAGGTGTTGAGCACCCGCATCCCGCCCGCGTGCCGCGCGAGCCACGCCCGCTGCGGGCGCTGGTCGAGGAAGAGGCCGGTCGAGAGCTGATCGCCGAGCTGCACCCGGTACGGCGTGCCGTGCTCGTACACCGTCAGCCACGCGGGCGCCGCCTCGCCCGCGACCAGCCGCGGCGGCGCCTGCCCGCCGTGGCTGCGATCCTTCTCCGCGTCGAGCCGATAGACCCCAAGCGCCGCCGGCAGCGGCCCGGCCGCGGCGCCCGCCGCCTGCTGCACCCACAGCCAGTCGCCGTAGCGGTCGACCGTCCACCCCGGCCAGCCGTCGCCCTCGCCGTCGAGCGCCCGCCACGCCGTCGTCTCCGCGTCGGCCGCGAGCCCCGCCCGCGCCGCCGCCGGATCGAGCCCCTGCGCGGGCGCGAAGTCCGGCGGCGCCGGCGCCTCGAAGCGCCGCCCATCGGGCAGCGTCACCGCCGCGCAGTGCAGCAGCGCCCGCGGCGCGCGCCGATCCAGCGCGTCGCCGTAGCGCGCGTCCCCCCGGATCGCGCACCCCGCCGCCGCCAGATGCCGCCGGATCTGGTGCCGCCGCCCGGTGACCGGCCGCGCCTCGACGAGCGCCCCATACGGCGATCGGCGCAGCACCCGATAGCGCGTCTCCGCCGGCCGCCCCTCGACCTCGCCGGTCAACGCGCCCTCGCTCGCCGGCGGCGCCCCCTCGACCACCGCGAGGTAGCGCTTCTCGGCCCGCCGCTCGGCGAACGCCGCCCGCAGCAGCGCATCACCCGCCGGGCCGCGCGCAAAGAGCAGCACCCCCGTCGTGTCGACGTCGAGCCGCTGATGCACCCCGAGCGGCTCGCCGAAGAAGCCCACCACATCGGGCCGCTCGCCGCTGCCATCGGCGTGGGTCAGCCACCCCGCCGGCTTCGCGACCACGAGCAGGTCTTCGTCCCGGTGCAGCACGACGGGCGCCTCGCCCGGCACCGGCAGCGCGTCGAGGATCCGCGGCGTCATTGCAGCCCCGCCGCGCGGTCG
>JACKDM010000083.1 GCA_020633515.1 Myxococcales bacterium | reverse complement strand
TCATCGAGCTCGAGCGCGGCACCATCGAGCTCGCCAGGACCGGCGCCCCCCCCGCCGGCTACCTCCTCGAACCCGAACCCGGCGAAGGCTGCGGCCCCCACCGCAACGCCTGCGACGGCGCCGTCCTCCCCCTCGCGCTCCGCCACGGCCCCGACGCCCTCGTCGCCGGCGAGCGCCTCCAGCTCATCGACGGCCGCACGCTCTACGCCCTCCGCGCCGAGCGCGCCCTCGTCGCCGACCCCCGCTGCGAGCCCGAGGACGACCCCGCCCGCTTCCAGGGGCCCGCCACCGCCGACCGCTTCGAACTCGTCGTCACCGACCTCACCGCGGAGACCGCCCGATGAACCGCCTCACCCCCATCCTCCTCCTCGCCGCCGCGCTCCCCCTCGCCGCCTGCGGCGCCGACGACAGCGCCGCCGACAGCGCCGGCTTCGACGCCCCCGCGACCCCCGGCGCCTCCGGCGTCGCCCCTGCCGGCGCCCAGGACTTCGGCCTCTTCCGCCGCATCCTCGAACACGGCGACCTCCCCCACCCCGACACCCTCGACCCCCTCGGCTTCTTCGCCGAGCACAAGCTCGACTACCCCGCCCCCGACTGCGGCGACGACATCTGCCTGCACGCCCTCCTCGGCGTCGGCGAGAACCTCATGACCGGCAACAACTGCACGCTCCTCCAGATCGGCCTCAACAGCCCGATCGACCCCGGCGCAGAGGACCGCCCCCCGCTCGACCTCGTGCTCGCCGTCGACACCAGCGGCTCCATGCGCGGCGAGGCCATCACCTGGCTCATCACCGGCCTCCGCGCGATGCTCCCCCACCTCCGCGCCCAAGACCGCGTCAGCCTCGTCGCCTACGACGACATCGCCCGCGTCCTCGTCGAAGCCATCCCCGGCGACGACCGCGACACCCTCGAAGCCGCCATCGCCCAGCTCACCGCCGGCGGCGCCACCAACCTCTACGACGGCCTCTTCACCGCCCTCCAGATCGCCGACGCCGCCCGCGCCCCCGGCCGTGAAGCCCGCGTCCTCTTCCTCAGCGACGGCGACGCCACCCAGGGCCTGGAGGCCCCCGCCCGCCTCGAAGCCCTCGCCGCCGCCTACGCCCGCCGCGGGATCGGCATCACCACCATCGGCATCGGCCGCAGCTTCGACGTCGCCACCATGCGCGCCATCAGCGACACCGGCGCCGGCAACTTCTACTTCCTCGAAGACCCGAGCGCCGTCGTCGAGGTCTTCACCGAAGAGGTGCAGACCTTCCTCGTGCCCCTCGCGCTCGACGCCCGCGTCGACGTCGTCGCCGGCGACGGCTACGTCGTCCGCGGCGCCTACGGCGTCCGCGACTGGCAAGGCGGCCTCTACCGCGGCACCGCCCGCCAGGCCAGCCTCTTCCTCGCCGGCCGCCAGCGCGCCCAAGACCCCGTCGCCGGCGGCCGTCGCGGCGGCGGCGGCGCCATCCTCGTCGAGCTCATGCCCCGCGGCGGCAGCGACGCCCTCACCCGCGCCGGCCGCGTCGGCACCGTCACCCTGAGCTGGACCGACCCCGTCACCCTCGAACCCCGCAGCCAGCAGGTCGACGTCGACAGCCCCTACGCCCCCACCGAGACCCCCGCCGAGCTCCACGCCAGCCACGCCACCGCCCGCAAAGGCTTCGTCATGCTCAACGTCCTCGTCGGCTTCCAGCTCGCCGCCGAGCTCGCCCTCGAAGCCGACTACGGCACCGCCATCTCGCTCCTCAGCGGCCTCGAAGCCGGCCTCGACGGCTACCTCCGCGACAACCCCGACCCCGACCTCGAAGACGACGCCCTCTACGTCACCCTCTTCCGCCAGAACCTCGAAGACACCGTCGCCGCCCTCCGCGTCCAGACCCCGCCCGAGCCCCCGCCCCCCCACTGGGTCTACGACTGAACCACCGCGCGCCCGCGCGCCCCGCCCACCGCCTCACCCCGGCCACACGCGCCGGCTCGACCCACCGCGCCCCGCGTGAACCAACTTCAGCCCCGCGCGCGCCCGCCCCTTTTCACTCCTCCTCCGCCTCCTCCCCCCCGCTCGCCGCCTCCACCGCCCGCAGCGCCGCCAGCACCCGATCCACCTCCTGCTGCAACCGCCCCGCCGCCGCCTCCGCCGCCGCCCGATACGCCGCGCTCCCCACCCGCGCCCGATCCACCAGGATCGGCGCCGCCGCCACCTCCGCCGCCAGCGCGCGCCGCAGCGCCAGCGCCGCCTCGAGCTGCGGCCGCCCCGGATCCCCCGCCGCCAGCGCCGACAGCGCCGCCTCCGCCTCATCGAGCCGCCCCGTCTCCATCGCCAGCGCCACGCACAGATGCGCCGCCGCCCCCCGCTCCGCCGCCGACATCTCCCCCACCACCGACCACGCCGCCCCCGCCGCCCCCGCCCACCGCAGCACCTGCGCCTCGAGCACCCGCGACGACAGCCCCCCCACCACGAACGCCGCCCCCGCCGCCGCCCGCGCCTCACCCAGCGCCACCGCCGCCGCCTCGTGCTGCCCCAGCGCCGCCGCCGCCCGCCCCAGCTCGAACCGCGCCGCCGCGTTCTCCGCCGGCAGATCGAGCAACCGCGCCACCGCCCGCTCCGGCCGCCCCGCCCCCAGCGCCACCATCGCCTCCACCAGCGCATCCCCCGCCGCCGCCACCGCCCCGTGCAGCGCCTCCGGCCACGCCGCCCGCAGGGCATCCGCCACCGCCGCCCGCTCGCTCACCGACGGCTGCCCCGGATCCGCCACCGCCGGCACCCACCCCGGCACGAAGTCGCTCGCCCGCGGCCCGAGCTCGATCCCCGGCAACCCGAACGGCTCCTCCCCCCCGAAGAACAACCGCACCGCGCCCGACCCCGACAGCGCCCCCAGCACGAAGTCACCCGGATCATCCCCCAGCCGCCGCCGCCGATCCGCCGCCGCCCGCAGCCCCTGCCACACCCCATCGAGCGCCCGCCGCCGCCGCACCGCCGCCATCGCCGCCTCCACCTCCGCGAACGCCGCCTCCCCCTCCCCCCGCGCAAACCGCCGCGCCACCTCCAGGTGCCCCGCCACCGCCGCCTCGTCCCCCGCCCGGCACCGCTGCAACGCCCCCTCCAGGTTCACCCGCACCAGCGCCGCCTCCGCCTCCGCCACCAGCGCGCGCGCCGCCTCGTCGTCCACGTCGACCACCAACAGCCGCGCCTCGGCGAAGCGCCCCTCCGCCATCAACCGCCGCGCCTTCGCCACCTTCTCCGCCGGCCCCGGGAACAACCACCGCAACAGACCCATCGAGCGACTCCTGCATCGTGTCGCGCGCACCATACCCCACCCCGCGCCCGCCGTGCGTGACCAACTGCCCCACCCCGATCGAGGCCTCGAAGTCACACAGCTCATAAAACCCGACGCATGACCAGGACCCACCGCAAGGGTCACATTCATCACTGGATCAGTGCCACCGACGGTTTGTCACCACAGAGACAAACAGAGCCACACCGTTACCCATTGCCTCGTAAACGGGACACGGCGAGGCGACCCGCCTCGGAAAACTACGCACCTCGACGATGCCACCTGCCACAGACCCCTGGCACGCGCTTCGCACTATGGCAGGGCGCCGCTGGCGAGACAGAGGACGACGACAAAAGCCTGGCCCCACCGAGGGCGTCGCTCGCGGCGAGAGACAACACATCATCCCATGGAGGATTCCCATGAAGACCCGCATCGCCCTCGCGGCCCTGCTCGGCACCGGCACCCTCGCCTGTGGCACCGGCGAGAGCCCCGAGAACACACCCGACAGGCAAGGCACGCTCGGAGAGAGCGGCGCCTACCTCAGCCTCGATCACTACGGCGACACCGACGTCGTCGGCTTCCACTTCGTCATCGAGCGCGTCGCCTGCGACGACGAACAGCCCGGTGACTTCGAAGAGCAGACCATCGAAGCCAACGTCGACCTCATGGCCGGCCTCCTGCCCGGCATGGTCGAGCTCCTCGAACAGCGCCTCGACAGCCAGTCGAAGCACGTCGGCAGCGACCTCTTCATCTCGCTCGCCCCCGGCTGCTACGAAGTCAGCGCCGCGCCCGCCAGTCACATCGACGGCGACAACTGGCACCCGTCCGAAGACTGCGCCGTCGCCACCCTCGCCGAGCCCGTCGAGGTGCTCCCCGGCGAGACCGCCGAGCCCCCGCTGCTCATCTCGCAGTGCGTCGGTGATCCCACCGCCCAGCTCGACGTGCCCGTCGCGCTCAACCAGCCCCCGTTCCTCGAGCTGCGCCTCGAAGACGACAAGTTCGCCTACGAGTGCAGCCCGGTGACCGTCTGCGCCACCATCACCGATCCCAACGACGATCCCATCGAGGTCGTCTGGGAGCAGATCGGCGGTGAGGCCCCGTTCGACTTCGAGATCGGCGAGCTCGAGCTCATCGACTTCCGCGCCGGCCGCCGCGTCTGGGAGCAGTGCGCGACCGTCGTCAACCAGTGGACCGGTGAGTACGAGTACCGCGTGACCGCCTACGACCTCGGCATGGAGAACGGCCAGCCCGTTCGCATGGAGGAGCTGACCGGCGAAGAGTCGTCGATCACCACCACCTTCCCGCTGTATGTCAACTGGGTGGAAGAACGCCTCTGCATCGACGAGCACGGTGACACCGTCCCCGTCGACGAGAGCGCGGTCGTCGAGCGCGCCCCCGGCTGCCACTACACGACGACCGAGGAGTACTACTGCGGTGACGCCTTCGCCGCCGAGCACCCCGACGAGGCGAGCTTCATCTGCCCCGACGGTGAGCTCGACGAAGAGGCGCTCTACCCCTACTGCGGCAACGAGGCGCCCGATGAGGAGGAGCCGCCCCACGATCGCCACTGAGCCGACCTGAGCCCTCACCCACCGCCGCCGCGCCGCATGGCTCCGGCGGCGGTGGTGTTTCGAACGCTCGCGATGCCATCGCCGAGACCTTCGTCGCGGTGGATGGCATCGAGGTGTTTACGCTCATCCACGGATGGCATCACCTGCCAGAGGCATCACCGGCGGATGGCATCACCGCCAATGGCATCATCCCGGTCGGCACCGCCACCCCGCCCGATCCGGCGACTACACATCATCCGGCGGCTCGGCCACCGGCGCGCTCGTCCGCACCGGCCGGGTCGCGAGCGCGTCGAGCCCCGCGTCCACGTCCCCCCGCCACGACAGCGTCGCCAGCCCCGAGAACGCCGTCGGCCCCCGGTCGAGCTCGATCACCACCGCCCCGTTCTCGCGCGCATAACCCGCCAGGCTCGCCGCCGGCTCCACGTTCTCCCCCGAGCCGAGCACCAGGAAGACATCGGCCGAGCACGCCGCCCGCAGCGCCCGCTCCATCTTCGCCGCGTCGAGCGACTCCCCGAAGAGCACGATATCGGGCCGCACCAGCGCCCCGCAGTGATCGCAGCCCGGCGGCAGCTCCGCGTAGCGCGTCCGCAGATCATCCCGCACCCGCCCGCAGCCCGTGCATCGCGTCCGCCACAGGTTGCCGTGCAGCTCGAGCACCGGCACCCCGATCCGATCGTGCAGCCCGTCGACGTTCTCGGTGATGATCGTGAACGTCGCCGCCCGCCGCGCCAGATCGCCGAGCGCCTCCGGCCACCGCTGGCGCGGCGCGGCGGTGATCCGCTCGCGCCGCCACAGATACCACCGCCACAGCCGCCCCGGATCGCGACGGAAGGTCTCGATCGTCGCCATCTTCTCGGGGAGCGAGCGCACGACCGAGTTCTCGTTCTTCTCGTCCTCGGTCAGGTCCGGCATCACCGCCTCGGCGGCGAGCCCCTCGCCGATGAGCACCACCACTCGCCGCGCGTTGTCGAGCGCAGTCCTGATCTGAGCGATGACCGCGTCCACCGACCCTCCGGGACCGATATCGAGGCGCTGTATCCGAGCGCGACAATAGCGCGTCGCCCGCGACGGGTCGACAACCGTGCAGCCCCGCCCCCGGGGCCGCCTCGCGACCGCCCCGCCCCCTGACGCGATCGTGTCGCCGCGCGGCGCGCGCTTCGTTGACTCCCCCCGGGTCATCGCCTAACGTTGGGCGGCTCGGGTCCCCGACCCGCATGTGGGAGGCGGGTCCAAGCCGGCGACGCCGTCCATGGCGAACGAGGAAGCTCGGTTGCGCGAACCCATCAAATTCGGCGGCTACTATCTCTTCGATCGAGTCGCCGTCGGCGGGATGGCCGAGGTCTACAAGGGCGTATCGTACGGCGTCGAAGGCTTCGAGCGTCTCTTCGCGGTCAAGCGGGTGCTGCCCAACATCTCCGAAGATCAAGAGTTCATCGACATGTTCATCGATGAAGCCAAGATCGCGGTGCAGCTCACCCACGCCAACATCGGGCAGATCTTCGAGCTCGGCAACGCCGAGGGCTCCTACTTCATCGCGATGGAGTTCGTGCAGGGCAAGGACGGCCGCGCGATCTTCGACCGGGCCCGGCAGCGCGGCGAGCACCTCTCGATCCCGATGGTGTGCCACATCATCAAAGAGGTCTGCGAAGCGCTCGAATACGCCCACAACAAGCGCAACGACCGCGGTGAGAGCCTCGACCTCATCCACCGCGACGTCTCGCCGCAGAACATCCTCGTCAGCTACGAAGGCGAGGTGAAGCTCATCGACTTCGGCATCGCCAAGGCGGCGGGCAAGGCGAGCAAGACGCAGGCGGGCATCCTCAAGGGCAAGTTCAGCTACATGAGCCCCGAGCAGGTGCGGGGCAAGCCGATCGACAAACGATCGGACCTCTTCTCGCTCGGGGTCTGCCTCTATGAGCTGCTGACGCTCGAGCGCTGCTTCAGCGGCGAGAGCGACTTCTCGACGCTCGAGAAGGTCCGCGAGGCCGACTTCCGGCGACCGACCCAGATCAACCGCGACATCCCGCCCGAGCTCGAGAAGATCATCTACCGCGCGCTCGCCCGCGACCCCGAGCAGCGCTACCAGAGCGCGTCGGACTTCCAGGACGCGCTGCAGAAGTTCCTCTACCAGTCGGGCGCCTTCTACGCGCGCAAGGACCTCGCCGCCTACATGCGCGCGACCTTCGGCCGCGAGCTCGAGCAGGAGCAGCAGAAGCTCGCGAGCTTCCGCGACTACGCCCGCCGCACGATCCCCGAGGCGGGCGCGGCGGGCGCTTCGGCGCCCGATCCCAACGACGCGATCCCGCACCTCGAAGACGTCGAGCTCTACGAAGAGCCCGACGTGCCCGAGGCGGCGTGGGTCGAGCCGGGCGACGAGGACGACCCCGAGACCGAGGTCTACAACCGCGAGCCCGGCCAGCCGCCGCCCGACATGCTGCCGTTCTTCAACCGCGGCGGCCGCGGCGCGCCGCCCGCGCGGGGCACGCTGCCGCAGACCTCCGGCCACGACCGCAGCCTGCCCCCCGGCCCCGGCTGGATCAGCGGCGCGCAGCCGGCGGCGACCGGCGGCCACCCGGCGATGAGCGGCCCTCACCCCGCCATGAGCGGCCCCCACCCCGCCATGAGCGGCGGCCACCCCGCGATGAGCGGCCCTCACCCCGCCATGACCGGCCCCCACCCCGCCATGACCGGCCCGCATCCGGCCATGAGCGGCGGCCACCCCGCGATGAGCGGCCCTCACCCCGCGATGACCGGCGGCCACGCCGCGGTCGCCGCGAGCGGCAGCCACCCCCGCGCGACCGGCGCCCATCACAGCCCCGTCTACGGCCTCGTCAACAGCCACGGCCCGGCCGTCTCCGGCGGCTTCCCCCGCGCGACCGGCGCCCACGGCGCGATGTCGGGCGGCTACGGGCTCGGCGGCCAGCACGGCATCACCGGCCCCCCGAGCGGCTCGCCCCCGCCCTACGGCGGCCCCGACACCATGCCCGGCGACATCCGCCCCGGGCCCGGCTTCCGCGACGAAGACGCCGGCCGATCCGACGGCCGCCGCATCGCGCTGCTCGTGCTCGTCGCGCTCCTCTCGGTCGGCCTCGGCGTCGCCGGGGTCATGCTCTTCGCCGACCGCACCGAGCTCGCGACGCTGCGCATCGAGACCAGCCCCAAGACCGCCGAGATCTACCTCGACGGCAAGCTGCTGCACGAGGCGTCGACCCCGATCACCGTCTCCAACCTCAAGCCCGGCCCGCACGAGCTCAAGGTCGTCGCCGCCGGCTACGAGCCGATCACGAGCACGGTGATCCTCGACCCCGGCGACGAGCGCACCAAGACCATCGAGCTCGACAAGGTCGCGCCGGTGACGCTGCTCGCGATCAAGAGCGAGCCGAGCGGCGCGCAGGTCTACATCGACGGCAAGCTCGTCGACCAGACCCCGCTCTCGACCCAGGAGGCGGCGCCCGGCTGGCGGCAGCTCGAGCTCAAGAAGGAGGGCTACCAGCCCTGGAACGGCCGGATCCAGGTGCAGAAGGGCCGCGAGAACATCGTGCCCTCGGTGCGCCTCTTCCCGACCACGGTCGCGGTGACCTTCCTGCCCGAGCCCGCCGACGCCGAGGCGAAGCTCGAGGTGCAGCTCGCCGACGGCACGACCCGCGCGCTCGACGGGCGCAAGATCGAGGGGCTCCCGAACGACGGCCGCGCGACGGTGGTCGTGCGGGCGCGGGGCTTCGAGACGCTCGAGCGCACGCTGCCGAAGTACCGCGAGCCGACCGCGACCGAGGTGCTGACGCTCGAGAAGTCCCCCGAGCGCCCCGCCCCCGCCGCCCCGCCGCCGCGCCGTGAGCCCGACCGCCGCCCCGAACCGCGCCCCGCGCCCCCGCCGCGCGAGGAGACCCCGCAGGAGGACGGCTACCTCAAGCTGCTCGCCAAGCCCCCGGCCCGCGCGAGCGTGCGCGGCAAGGACCTCGGCTGGACCCCGGTGCTCAAGCACGCGCTCCCGCCGGGGACCTACACCGTCGAGCTCGTGCGCGACGAGGAGCCGACCTACCGCACCACCATCCAGGTGCAGATCAAGCCGGGCGAGACGACCTTCGAACGCTACACCCACCCCTGACCGCCCCTGAGCCGCGCCGGCTCGCCCCGAAAGGGCGGGGGCCAGCTCTGTCCAGCAGCCTGTCAGTAGCGGATGATCACCGCGCCGGTGCCCGGCGCGCGCGGCACGCCGCCCTCGTCGTCGTCGAGCGCCCAGATCACCAGCGGCACCGTCACCGCCGCCGCGACGCCCACCGCGATCGAGGTCCACAGCCACCACCGAGACCCGCCCTCCGGCTCCGGCTCGGCCACCGCCGCGACCGCCGCCGCCGGCACCTGCGCCGGCCGTCGCGCGTCGAGCCCCCGATACAGCTCCCGGATCACCGCCTGCCCCGCCTCGGTCGCGTCCGGCGTCAGCGGCACCTTCACCGCCCGCACCCGCCGCAGCGACCGCAGCTCGAACAGCGCCCCGTGCAGCCACCCCGCCTGCGTCGCCGACAGCACCACCGCCTGCTCGGCCCCGGTCAGCGCCTTGAGATCCCCGAGCCCCGCCTGCGCATCACCGTGCTCGACGTCGTCGGGCAGCGCGGCGACGATCTGATCGAAGAGCGCCGCCTTCTCCGCCGCCGGCAACGTCGCCTGCACCGGCGTCTCCCGCCCGGCCCGGAGCTCCACGAGCCCCAGATCGTCCCGGTAGCCATCGGCCGCGATCCGCAGGTGGTGCGTGCCCGCCGGCACCGAGGCCAGATACAGCGGCGTCACCCCCCGCAGCCGCCCGTCGACGAAGACCGCCGCCGCCACCGGCTCGGCCGCCACCCGCAGCCGCGACGCCGCCGCCTCGTCGATGATCGCCTGCGCCTTCGCCAGCCGCCGCGCCGCCGACGGCGCCGCCTGCGCCGGATCGAGCGTGAAGCCCGGCATCAGCCGCAAGAGCCGCACGAACGCCTGCACCGCGCCCTTCTCGTCCTGCTGCGCCGCCCGCAGCCGCGCCAGCGTCGACAGCGCCTCGACCGCCAGCGGAAGCGTCACCGCCTGCCCCGACCCGATCAGCGCCGCGATCGACAGGTGCTTCTCCGCCTCGCCCATATCGGCCTGATCGTAGGCCTCGACCCCCGCCTCGATCAGCGCCCGCATCGCCGCCTCGTCGCGCGCCCGTCCGCCCCCGAGCTGCTGCGCCAGATCGACCGAGACCAGCTCCGGGTGCGCGTCGATCACCCCCCGCGCCGCCCACAGCGCCTCGATCGCGTCCGCCTGAGTCCACGGATGAGCCCCGAGCACCACCACCGGCACCCTCGCCCGCGCCGCCTCGTTCGCCCGCGCGCCCCCCGGCAGCGCCCCGCCCCCGAGTCCTACCGCCAGCGCCACCGCCGCCAGCGCCTGTCGCCCCCCACGCGCCATCATCACCGCCGCCCGCCCTCCAGCGCGCCGAGCACCCGCGCCTGCCAGCTCGGCTCGGCCAGGATCACCTCCACCACCTCATCGACCACCTCCGCCCGGCTCACCGCGTCGACGCCCCCCAGCTCCCGCGCCACCACCTCGGCCACCACCGCCCGCACCGCCCCCCGCTCATCCACCGCGCCCGCCGCCAGCCGCGCCGCCACCGCCGCCAGGATCGCCGCC
>JACKDM010000082.1 GCA_020633515.1 Myxococcales bacterium | reverse complement strand
CCGAGCATGAAAGAGCCCGCGCGCGCAGACCACCGCACCCGCGGCGCCCTGCCGCGCGGCGAGCGCGCCCCCGCGACCCGCGCACCGCGCCCCCACGCATGGCCCGGTTGATGCTGCCGCCCGCTCGTGCCAGAAGTGTCCCCCGGAGGCACCCATGACCGACCTCTTCGCCGCGCGCACCCAGATGGCGATGTCGCTCGGCTTCCACATCCTCTTCGCCGTCGCCGGCATGGCGATGCCCCTGCTCATGGTCATCGCCGAGATCGCCGCCCGCCGCGCGCCCGTCTATCGCCAGCTCGCCATCAAGTGGGCCAAAGGCACCGCGATCCTCTTCGCCGTCGGCGCCGTCTCCGGCACCGTGCTCAGCTTCGAACTCGGCCTGCTCTGGCCTGGCTTCATGCAGCACGCCGGCCCCATCATCGGCATGCCGTTCAGCCTCGAAGGCTTCGCGTTCTTCATCGAGGCCATCTTCCTCGGCCTCTACCTCTACGGCCGCGACCGCCTCTCCCCCGGCCTGCACCTCGCCAGCGGCGTCATCGTCGCCCTCGCCGGCCTCGCGAGCGGCGTGCTCGTCGTCGCCGTCAACGCCTGGATGAACGCCCCCGTGGGCTTCGAATTCGTCGACGGCCAGTTCATCGGCGTCGACCCCCTCGCGCCCTTCCGCTCGCCCGCGTTCCCCACCCAGGCCACCCACATGGCGCTCGCCGCCTACGTCAGCGTCGCGGCCGCCGTGCTCGGCATCCACGCCCTCGGCGTGCTCCGCCGCCCCGACAGCGCCTTCCACCGCGGCGCCGTCCGCATCGCCTTCGGCGTGCTCGCCGTCGCCCTCCCCCTCCAGATCGTCACCGGCGACCTCGCCGCCAAGCACCTCGCCGAACACCAGCCCGCCAAGCTCGCCGCCGCCGAGGCCCTCTTCGTCACCCAGACCCGCGCCCCCCTCGCCATCGGCGGCTGGCCCGACGTCGAAGCCCGCGAGCTGCGCTACGCCATCGAGCTCCCCGGCCTGCTCAGCTTCCTCGCCTTCGCCGACCTCGACGCCGAGGTCATCGGCCTCGACCGCGTCCCCCGCGCCGACTGGCCGCCCGTCGTCGTCACCCACGTCGCCTTCCAGATCATGGTCGGCTGCGGCATGGCGCTCCTCGCGCTCGTCGCCGCCGGCCTCCTCCTCCGCTGGCGCCGCGGCCCGCCCGGCCTCTTCGACCGCCGCTTCCTCCGCGCCGCGCTCCTCGCCGCCCCGCTCGGCCTCATCGCCGTCGAAGCCGGCTGGTTCGTCACCGAGGTCGGCCGCCAGCCCTGGATCATCCACGGCGTCATGCGCACCGCCGACGCCGTCACCCCCATGCCCGGCCTCGCCGTCCCGCTCGTCGCCTTCACCGCGCTCTACATCGTGCTCGGCGTCGTCGTCATCGTCCTCCTCCGCGCCCTCTTCCGCGACGTCACCCCCGTCAGCGCCACCCCCGGCTTCGCGCCCCGCACCGGAGAGGACCGATGACCGCCGACCACGTCTTCGCGCTCATGGGGGCCGCGCTCACCGTCTACCTGCTCACCGGCGGCGCCGACTTCGGCGGCGGCATCTGGGACCTCCTCGCCGGCCGCGGCGACCGCGCCGAAGCCCGCCGCCGCGCCATCGCCGAGGCCATCGCCCCCATCTGGGAGGTCAACCACATCTGGCTGATCTTCGTCGTGGTGCTGCTCTTCACCGTCTTCCCCATCGCCTTCGCCGCGATCAGCATCGCGCTCCACATCCCGCTCGTCATCGCGCTCATCGGCATCGTGCTGCGCGGCTCCGCGTTCGTCTTCCGCAGCTACGGCATCGACACCCCCACCTGGAAGACCGGCTGGGGCCGCGTCTTCGCCGTCTCGAGCCTGCTCACCCCCTGGTTCCTCGGCGCCGCCTTCGCCGCGCTCGCCACCGGCGCCATCCGCTGGGACGGCGCGACCGTCACCAGCGGCTTCCTCGCCGGCTGGACCACCCCCTTCGCCGCCGCCGTCGGCGGCATGACCGTCGCCTTCGCCGCGCTCCTCGCCGCCGTCTACCTCGCCGTCCGCCACGAAGACGCCCTCGGCGACGACTTCCGCCGCCGCGCCATCGCCGCCCAGATCACCACCGGCGCCCTCGGCACCGCCGCGCTCGCGCTCGCCGCCCGCGACGCGCCCGCCTTCTACGACGCGCTCGTGCACACCGCCCGCCTCTGGATCCTCGCCGGCACCATGCTCCTCGGCTTCGCCACCCTCGCGCTCCTCCTCACCCGCCGCGCCCGCCTCGCCCGCCTCGGCGCCGCCGGTCAGGCCGTCGGCGTCGTGCTCGGCTGGGGCCTCGCCATGCAAGGCCACCTCGTCCGCCCCGACCTCCCCATCACCGCCGCCGGCGCCCGCGCCGAGACCCTCTCCGTGCTGGCCCCCGCGCTCGCGCTCGGCGCGCTCGTGCTCGTCCCCGCGCTCTGGTGGCTGTTCCGCGTCTTCCGTCGTTAGTTTGCCGCCCGTTGCCCCTGTCCGGCTCGCTACACTCGCGGTTCTACAGCCCCAGCGCCCACTTCCCGATCAGCTCGTTCATCACCTCGGTCGTCCCGCCCCCGATCGGCAACAACCGCGCGTCCCGGCTCAGCCGCTCCACCCGCGTCTCGCGCATGTAGCCCATGCCCCCGAAGAGCTGCACCGCCGCGTACGTGACCGCCATCGCCACCTCGGCCGCGAAGTTCTTCGCCATCGCCACCTCACCCACCGGCGCCTCGCCCCGCCGCACCTTCTCCGCGACCGCGTAGTTCAGCGTCCGGCACGCCACCACCTGCGTCGCCATCTCCGCGAGCTTGTGCTTCGTCACCTGGAACTTCGCGATCGGCCGCCCGAACGCCACCCGCTCCCGCGCATAGGCCAGCGCGTCGCGCAGCGCCACCTCGGCCGTGGCGTGCCCATAGAACGCCAGCGCCAGCCGCTCCCCCACGAAGCTCTGCATCAGCGCCACGAACCCCGACCCCTCGGGCCCGATCCGATGGCTCGCCGGCACCACCACCCCGTCGAACGACAGCTCCGCCGTGTCGCTCGCCCGCCACCCCGTCTTCTTCAGCGCCCGCGACGCCGAGAACCCCGCCATGCCCCGCTCCACCACGAAGAACGTCAGCCCCCCGTGCGGATCCTCGCCCGTGCGCGCCAGCACCGTCACCTGATCGGCCCGCATCCCGCTCGTGATGAAGAGCTTGCTCCCGTCGAGCACATACCGATCGCCATCCCGCCGCGCCCGCGTCCGGATCGCCGCCACGTCGCTCCCCGTGCCCGGCTCGGTGATCGCCAGCGCCGCCACCCGCTCGCCCGCCAGCACCGGCGGCACGAAGCGCGCCTGCTGCGCCGCGTCGCCGAGCCGCAGGATCACCGGCAGCGCGATCCCCAGCGACTGAAGCCCCGCCACCACCCCGGTGCTGCCCGCCGAGATCAACGCCTCGGCCGCGACCAGCGCAAAGAGCGCGTCCCCGCCGCTCCCCCCGAGCGCTTCCGGGAACCCCGCCCCGAGGATCCCGGCCTTTGCCGCCTCGCCATACAGCGACCGGGGGAAGCCCTCGGCCTCCTCCCACGCCACGACATGCGGCTCGATGCGCTCGCGCGCGAAGCGCAGGCAGGTCTCACGAAAGAGGGTCAGCTCGGCGTCGACGGGATGCGGCTTCATGCCGCCATCATCGCCCCGCCGGCTCAGCGATAGTAGGGGTTGTCGCCCGCGGTGTGATCGGTCACGTCGACGACCTGCCGCACCCGCGGCAGCGCCTCGAAGATCGCCTTCTCGACGCCCTGCTTCAGCGTCGCCTTCGACGCCGAGCAGCCCTGACAGCCGCCCGACATCTTGATGTAGGCGGTGCGGTTGACGTAGTCGACGAGATCGATCTGCCCCCCGTGCGAGGCCACCATCGGGTTGATCTTCTCGTCGAGCAATTGCTGGATCTTATGGCGCATCGCGTTGGTCTCCGTCCGGTTCGGCATCGGACGGACACAAGACGCCGCGGACGCCGCCCGAGTTGCGGCCGCGCGCACCACGAAGGCAGGACGAAGACAGCAGGGACGCGGGATCAGCCCGCGCGCGACCAGGCGCGGGCGGCGGCGAGGCGGGCGTCGACGGCCGCCACCAGCCGGCGGGCGAGCCCGGCGTCGGTCAGCGCGCCGTGGTACGGCAACACCGTGTGCGGCACCAGCGCCTCCCCCCCGACGAGCGCCGCGTACGAGTTGAGCAGCCGATCCTCCGCCGGATGATCCACCGCGCCCCGGCTCACCCCGTCGACCAGCAGATCGACCAGCGTGGTGACCGACTCGCAATGACTCCGCATCGAGTGATAGCCGACCCGCCCCGCCCACAGCGACCCGCGGGTGTCACGCAGCTCGTTGAGCGCGCACGCCACCCCGCGGTGCACGTCGCGCACGAACCCCGGCAGCCGATCGTCGAGCGCGCGGGCGAGCATCTGATAGCCATCGGGGGCGACCGCCACCCCGAACAGCTCGACGGGGTGCCGATCGAGGGCGCCGCGCAGCACCTCGGCGAACGCGCGGCGGGCCGCGCCGCCGGTCAGGCTGCGACCCGGGTGGACGTGGTTCTCGACCAGATAGATCGTATCGAATCGCGCGTCGCGCGGTCGGCGGTGCAACAGTGTTCTCCGGCTCCCGGTTGCAACGCACGGACTAGGTGCCCACACTCGCAAAGTGTCCAGGCCCCCCGGGGCCCGCCGGAGAGGCCCTCATGACCGACCCGATCGTGCTCTCGATCCCCGCCTTCTTCCTCCTGATGGGCGTCGAGCTCGCCCTCGCCCGCCGCCGCGGGCGCCGCGTCTACCGCGCCGCCGACGCGATCAACAACCTCCACCTCGGCGTCGGCTCCCAGATCGTCGGCGTCATGTCCCTCGGCGCCACCCTCGCGCTCTACACCCTCGTCTGGGACCACGCCGCGCTCTTCGAAGTCCCGCTCGACTCCGCGCTCGCCTGGATCGCCGCCTTCATCGGCGTCGACTTCCTCTATTACTGGTTCCACCGCAAGAGCCACGAGATCGGCTTCCTCTGGGCCGCCCACGCCGTGCACCACCAGAGCGAGGACTACAACCTCTCCGTCGCGCTCCGCCAGTCATGGCTCCAGCCCTTCTTCAGCATCTGGTTCTACCTGCCCCTCGCGATCCTCGGCGTGCCCCCGCTCATGTTCGCCACCGTCGTCGCGCTCGACACGCTCTACCAGTTCTGGATCCACACCGAGCTCATCAACCGCCTGGGCCCGCTCGAACGGGTCCTCAACACCCCCTCGCACCACCGCGTGCACCACGGCACCGACGCCCGCTACGTCGACCGCAACCACGCCGGCGTCCTCATCGTGTGGGACAAGCTCTTCGGCACCTTCGAACCCGAGGGCGAGCGCCCCCGCTACGGCACCCTCGCGCCGCTGCGCAGCTTCGAACCGCTGTGGGCCAACCTCCAGGTCTGGCGCCTCCTCATCGACAAGGCCCGCGCCGCCCGCGGCGGGCGCGACACGCTCCGCGCCTTCTTCGCCCCGCCCGGCTGGCTGCCCGCCGGCGTCCCCGCTTCCCCCACCCCCGACGGCCTCCCCACCGACCCCGGCTACGTGCTCTACGACCGCCCGCTCCGCGGCTCCCGCGCGCTCTACGTCGGCCTCCAGTTCACCGGCATGATCGCCGCCGCCATCGGCCTGCTCTACGCCCAGCACACCCTCGCCCCCGCCGCCACCATCGCCTGGGGCGCCGCGATCCTGTGGACCGTCATCGCCGTCGGCGGCGTCATCGACGGCCGCCGCTGGGCCCCCCGCCTCGAAGCCGCCCGCCTCGCCGCCATCGTCGCCGGCGGCGCCGGGCTCTGGGCCAGCGACACCGCGCCCCTCATCGGCGCGATCCTCTTCCTCGGCGGCCTCGCCTCGACCGTGCTCGGCGCCTGGACCGCCCGCCGCGCCGCGCTCGACGAAGCGCCGCTCCCCGAGCGCGCCTGACAGACTTTCGCTCCCCGCGGCGCCGGGTTACCGTGCCCCCAACCCCACCGGGAGGAGGCACCATGCTCCGAAGACTCGCCCTCGCCCTCGCCCTCGCGCTCCCGCCCGCCAGCGCCTCGGCCTTCTGCGGCTTCTTCGTCTCCGGCGCCGACGCCGCGCTCTACAACGACGCCTCCCAGGTCGTGCTCATGCGCCAGGGCGAGCGCACCGTCATGACCATGTCCAACACCTACCAGGGCCCGCCCGAAGACTTCGCCATGGTCGTGCCCGTGCCCGTCGTGCTCCAGGAAGAGCAGGTCCGCACCCTGCCCCACGGCGTCTTCGACAAGATCGACCAGCTCTCCGCGCCCCGCCTCGTCGAGTACTGGGAGCAGGACCCCTGCTACGTGCCTCCGCCCCCCGTCCTCTACAGCATGCGCAGCAGCGCCCGCCCGAGCATGGCGCCCACCAAGCGCGCGCCCGTGCCCGACGACCTCGGCGTCACCGTCGAGGCGCAGTTCACCGTCGGCGAGTACCAGATCGTCATCCTCTCCGCCGAAGAGGCCAACGGCCTCGACACCTGGCTCCGCCGCAACGACTACAAGATCCCCGACGGCGCCCCCAAGGCGCTCGCGCCCTACATCGCCGAGGGCATGAAGTTCTTCGTCGCCAAGGTCGACATCCAGAAGGTCAAGCGCGACAAGGACAACCGCGCGATCCTCTCCCCGCTCCGCTTCGACTTCGAAGCGAAGCAGCTCCGCCTCCCCGTCCGCCTCGGCCTCCTCAACGCCAAGGGCAAGCAGGACCTCATCGTCTACATCCTCCACCCCGAGTCCCGCTACGAGGTCGCCAACTACAAGAACGTCTTCATCCCCTCGAACCTCGAGGTCGAGGACGAGGTCCGCACCGGCTTCGGCGCCTTCTACACCGCGCTCTTCGACGAGACGCTGAAGCGCGCCGGCGGCGGCGCGGTCGTCACCGAGTACGCGTGGCAGACGACGAGCTGCGACCCCTGCCCGGTGCCGCCGCTGCAACCCGAAGACATGCTCACCCTCGGCGGCGACGTGCTCGGCACCGGCGGCGCCCCCGGCAAGATCGCGCCCGGCCCCGCCGGCCGCCCCGACCGCTCGCAGCCCTTCTTCGGCAGCTTCTCGCCGTGGACGCTCACCCGCCTGCACACCCGCTACGACAAAGACACCCTCAGCGAAGACCTCGTCTTCGTGCCCGCCGGCCCCGTCACCGGCGGCCGCGGCAACGCCGGCCTCAGCCAGGAGCCGCCCGGCGGCGTCGAGAAGGCGAGCGTCAACAACTTCCAGGGCCGCTACATCATCCGCCACTACTGGACCGGCAAGGTCGCCTGCGACGACCCGCAATACGGCCGCTGGGGCGGCCCCCCCAACGGCGGCCAGCCCCCCGCCATCGCCGCCGGCGACCTCGGCACCGTCGAGCGCAAACCCGTCGCGCTCCAGAGCGTCGTGCGCTCCGCGCTGCCGCAGCTCGGCCTCCCCGGCAAGCCCGAGCCCGACCGGAAGACGCGCGGCCAGTAGCCGCCGCCTCGCCCATGAGCACCGCCGCCCCATCACCCGCCCGCGCCGCCCTCGCGCTCCTCACCGCGCTCCTCACCGCGCTCCTCGCCGCTCCCGCGCCCGCCGCCGAGCTCGTCCCCGGCGGTGAAGCCGGCCGCCGCCGCCTCCTCACCGGCGGCCCCGACGAGGCCACCGTCGTCGCCGCGGTCGACCGCGACGGCTACCACGCCGGCGCCGCGATCGGCGACGGCGCCTGCGCCCGCTGCCACCCCGACGTCGCCGCGCAGTGGGCCGCCTCCGCGCACCGCTTCTCCTCGTTCAACAACCCCTACTACACCGCGGCCGCCCGCGGCTTCCACGCCGCCCGCGGCCCCGTCGGCTTCCGCTTCTGCGCCGACTGCCACGACCCCGCGCTCGTCGTCAGCGGCGACATCACCGCCATCGAACCCCGCAGCCGCGCCGCGCAGGCCGGCATCGGCTGCCTGCTCTGCCACTCCATCCAAGACCCGCCGCCCCTCACCGGCAACGCCCGCTACACCGCCCGCCTCGACCCCGTCCCCCTCGGCGACGGCCACGGCGCCCGCGTCCGCCCCGCCGGCGCCGCCGACGGCCGCCTCTGCGGGAGCTGCCACCGCGTCGGCCTCGACGAGCAGGTCAGCGGCGACCGCTGGCGCCGCGGCCAGGACGACTTCTTCGCCTGGGTCGACAGCCCCTGGAGCGGCAACGGCGCCGACGCCATCCTCCGCCCCGCCGCACCCGCCGGCTGCGTCGACTGCCACATGCCCCGCGTCGCCGCCACCGACCGCGAAAAAGCCGCCCGCGACGGCCAGATCCGCGACCACCGCTTCCTCGGCGCCGGCACCGCGCTCGCCCGCCTCCGCGGCGATTCGTCCCACGAATCCGCCACCGAAGCCTTCCTCCGCGACGCCGTCTCCATCCACCTCGCCCCCACCCCCGCCGTCGACGGCGTCCTCGACGTCGTGCTCGTCAACCGCCGCGCCGGCCACCGCTTCCCCGGCGGCGTGCAGGACCAGAACCTCGCCTGGCTCGAGGTCACCGCCCGCGACGCCGCCGGCGCCGTCATCGCCAGGAGCGGCGCGCTCGCCGCCGACGGCGCGCTCCCGCCCGACGCCCACCGGATCCGCGCCCAGCCCGTCGACGCCGCCGCCGACCCGCTCGTCGAGCGCGCCGTCGACCGCCAGCGCAGCGTCGTCTACGACACCGGCCTCCACCCGCTCATGCCCAAGGCCGCCCGCTATGCGCTCCCGCCCGCGACCGCCCGCGTCGAGGTGCGGCTGCTCTACCGCCAGTTCGAAGCCGACTACGCCGCCTTCGCCTGCGCCCCGCTCCCCGCCCCGGTGCGCGCCCGCTGCCTCGACCTCCCCGTCACCGAGGTGACCCGCGCCGCCGCCGACGTGCAGGACGGCCGCGTCATCGGCGGCGACGACGGCGAGACGCTGCTCGTGCACGGCCTCGCCCTCGCCGGTGGCCTCGCCGGCGACGCCCTCGCCGCCGACGCGCTCCTCGCCCGCGCCGCCACCGCGCTCCCCGGCCGCCCCGAGCCCCACATCGCCCGCGCGCTCGCCGCCGCCGCGCTCGGCCGCACCGACGCCGCGCTCGCCCACCTCGACGCCGCCGACCGCCTGCAAGGCGCCCCGCCCGCGCGCCACTTCGTCCGCGCCACCACCCTCCTCGCCGCCTACCGCATCGCGCCCGCCCGCGCCGCCGCCGAAGCCCTCGCCGCCGAGCTCCCCCGCGACCGCCGCGCGCTCGCGCTCCTCGCCCGCCTCCGCGACCTCGACGGCGACCACCCCGGCGCGCTCGCCGCCGCCGACGCCGTCATCGCGCTCGACCCCGAAGACCCCGCCGGCTGGTACCCCCGCCTCCTCGCCACCCGCGCGCTCGGCCAGACCGCCGCCGCCGAGATCGCCCGCACCCGCTGGCGCCGCCACCGCACCCCCGACGAAGCCGCCCTCGCCGCCCGCCGCGCCTTCCGCGCCCGCCACCCCGCGCTCGCCGCCCACCTCGAACCGATCCCCTCCCGCGCCCTCGCCGCCCCGTGACGCCCCCCGGCCGCCGGCCATCTCTCCGAACGGAGCCCCGCAAAACCGCCCCGAGGAGACGGCCCATGACCGAGCCCCGAAACCCCGCGCCGCAAAAGCCGCAAGACGACCTCGTCAAGCACCCCACCCGCCCGCAGCACGACCAGCAGCACGGCGACCGCGGCGAGCAGAAGGAGCCCAACCGCCAAGGCGAGAAGCGCCGCTGAGCGCCCCCCGACGCTCGCCGAGGAGGATCCCCATGAGCGACCCGAAGCCCCGCTCGCCCAACGACCAGCGATCGGACGTCAAGAACCCCAACAACCCCGAGCACGGGCTCGACCAGCAGAACCGCGAGCGCCAGAAGAGCGCGCCCCGCGGCCAGGAGCCCGGCCCCGTCGACGGCCCGACCCCCGGCCAGGGCGACCCGCCCGGCCAGCGGCAGTCGGAGAACCCCGGCCAGGGCGCTGAAGACCGCCGCGACCGCCTCCCGCCGCCCCGCGGTGACCGGCGCTGAGGGCATTCGAAACGCAGAACGCCCCGGACGCAGCGCATCCGGGGCGTTCGGGCGAGCCATCGAGCCCGCGTGGTGGAGGCGCTGAGCGCGTTCGAAACGCAAAACGCCCCGGACGCAGCGCATCCGGGGCGTTGTGGCGGACCATCGGGCCCGAATAGTGGAGGCGCCGGGAGTCGAACCCGGGTCCAGAAATCGTCCACCTCTGGCGTCTACATGTTTATCCCGCGTACGAATTTACCCCACGTTGAGCCCACGGGCGGGCGCGCGGCAGGGGAGTCCGATGAAGATTCGCCTCAGAGCAGACCGGACACCGCTCATCGGCTAGCCCACTGAAGTGACGCCCCGTTCAGCCCCATGGGCGAGGACCGGCGGGACGGCTCTCACTCACTTACGCGGCGAGAGCGATCTCCATGTCATCGTTGGCAGTTGTAGCCTTCCGACCTTTTTAACGCGCTGACCGGAGAAGCGCGACATGCGACCAGGGCTTTCGCATCCCTGTCGAAACCAATCGCCCCCATTTGTCAAAGAGAGCCGGGTCGATGAAGCCCGGCCGGCCGGCAAGTTAGGCGCCGGACGCGCGCTTGTCAAATCGCACGCGCCGTCGTGTGATGCCTGCGCTCAGTAGGCGTTTCGCATCTCGCGCCGATCGCTCTTCTGCTTCTCCGCCTGCCGCTTGTCGAACTTCTTCTTGCCCTTGCCGAGCCCGAACTCGAGCTTCGCGACCCCGCGGCGGAAGTAGATCTCCATCGGGACGCCGGTATAACCCTGCTGCCCGAGGCGGTGCACGATCTTGTCGATCTCGTGCCCGTGCAGCAGGAGCTTGCGGTCGCGGCGCGGCGGGTGGTTGTTGAGGTTGCCGTGGGTGTACTCGGGGATGTACGCCCCGAGCAGCCACGCCTCGCCGCCCTTCACCTGCACGTAGCCGTCGCTGATCGTCGCCTGCCCGCCGCGCAGGCTCTTGACCTCGGTGCCGGTCAGCACGATGCCGGCCTCGAAGGTGTCGTCGATCTCGTAGTCGTAGCGCGCCCGGCGATTGCGGGCGACGGTGAGGCGGTCGTCGCTCTTCTTTGCCATGTCGCGTCCGTCGCGTGCGGTCTTCTCGAACCAGAGAGAGGGGGTCGCCCTCTCCGAGCAGGCCATAAGCCGAGTTCTGTCACCCGCACCCGGTCACCCGGGTGTGGGGGATGGTCATTCATCTAGGGGCCACGTCTCCGCGCCCTCTAGCGACCGTCCCGAGACTGCCGGGCGGGCACCCGGGGTCCGTCGGTGCGGACCGTCCCGATTTGGTCTTGCTCCAGGTGGGGTTTACCAAGCGGGGGACGTCACCGCCCCCCCGGTGCGCTCTTACCGCACCCTTTCACCCTTACCGCGTCCGAAGACGCGGCGGTCTGCTCTCTGTGGCACTTTCCTTCGGGTCACCCCGACTGGCCGTTAGCCAGCACCCCGCCCTGTGGAGCCCGGACTTTCCTCCCGCGCCGAAGCGCCGGCGACCACCTGTCCTGCTCGAAGAGGTCGACCGAAACATTGAAGCCGCCGAGCTCACTCGGCGGCGGCGTCTGCGATGTCGGCGGCCGGCCGACGGGTGTCGAGGCCGCTCATCCACACCAGGAAGCGGCCGCAGTGCTGGCAGTTCTCGATGCTGCTCATGTGCTGCAACCGGATGAACTGCTGCGGCGGCGTGTCC
>JACKDM010000081.1 GCA_020633515.1 Myxococcales bacterium | reverse complement strand
TGGCAGCGGCTGCGGGTGCGGCGATGAGTGGGTGGCTGCGGCTCGGGTGGCAGAGGCTCGGGTGGCAGAGGCTCGGGTGGCAGAGGCTCGGGTGGCTGTGGCTCGGGTGGCAGAGGCTCGGGTGGCTGCGGTCCGGGTGGCTCTGCCTCGGGTGGCTCTGCCTCGGGTGGCTCGCGGCGATGACACCGGCGCGGGCGGAGACCCATCGGTATGCGCTGGTGGTCGGCAACAACGAGGGCGTGCACCCGGCGGTGGGCGCGATGCCGCCGCTGCGGCACGCCGAGCGGGACGCGCGCGCGATCGGGGAGCGGTTGGTGGGCTACGGGCGCTTCGATCCCGAGCGGGTGCGGGTGGTGACGGGGGGTGATCGGGCGGCGGTGCGGGCGGCGGCACAAGCGCTCGCGGCGCGGCGGGCGGCCGATCGGGCGGCGTTCGGCGAGCACCCGGCGCTGTTCGTCTTCTTCTTCACCGGGCATGGCGCCGAGGGCGGGCTGCTGACGCCGGGGGCGCCGCTCGATGGCGATGACATCGCGGCGGTCTTCGCGGAGATGGACGCGGCGCTGTCGGTGGCGGTCTTCGACGCGTGCCATTCGGGGAGCCTCGCGGTGGAGGCGCTGCGGGCGAAGGGCGCCGAGCCGATGGGGTTCAACCCGGTGGCGGCGGTGCCGCAGGCGGCGCTCGCGGCGCGGGGCACGGTGTGGCTGATGTCTTCGCGGCCGGATGAGATCAGCTACGAGCACGAGCGGCTGGGTGGCTTGTTCACGCATTACTTCCTCGATGCCTTCACCGCGGCGCCGGCCGATCGCTTCGGGGTGTCGCTCGATGCCATGTGGGAGCACGCGCGGCGGCAGACGGCGCTGCACGCGCGGCGGCTTCGGCGGGCGCAGACGCCGCAGCGGGTGGCGCGGCGGTTGACGGAGACGGGGCCGGTGTACCTGAGCTTCCCGCGGGCGCGGACGGCGCGGCTGGTGCTCGGGGCGGCGGTGGAGGGGGAGTTCTTCTTGTCGTACCCGGATGAGACGCTGGTGGAGCGGGTGGCGAAGCGGAAGGGCGCGCCGCTGGAGGTGGCGGTGCTGGCGGGGCCGCTGGTGGTGAGCGCGGTGGCGGCGGATGGCACGGCGCGGCCGCTGTGGTCGACGCGGGTGGCGGAGGCGGCGCGGCTGTGGATGGACGCGGGCGAGGGCGGGGCGGGCGCCGCGCCGCCGGGGTTCGAGCGGGCGGGGGTGGAGGCGAAGGGGGCGTCGGCGTGGTCGCTGCGGTCGGTGGAGCCGGCCGATGGGTGGTGGCTGGCGACGAGCGCGCGGGCGGCGCCGCTCGATGGGGTGGCGGCGAGCGCGTGGGGCGGGGAGATGGGGGTGGTGTGGGTGGATGGCATGGCGACGGCGGGGGCGGCGGTGGGGGTGTCGGGGCGGGGGGATGTGCTGCCGGCGTGGTCGTCGCGGTTGATGGCGGTGACGGGGCGGGTCGAGGGGGGCGTGGGGTACGCGGGGCGATGGCTGCGGGTGGATGCCTTGGCGCAGGCGGGGGCGGAGGTGGGGTGGCAGCGCTTCGGGGATGGTTGGACGCAGGCGCGGTCGACGGGGAGCGGGGGCTTGGCGGGGCGGCTGTGGGTGCCGCTCGGGCGCTGGGCGGTGGTGGGGGACGCGGCGCTGCGGGGCGGGCGGGCCGATGGGCTCGGCGCGGGGAGCGGGGCGCGGTGGTTTCTGGGGCCGGAGCTGCGGCTGGGGGTGGCGGCGCGGTTCGATTGAGGCGTTTTGGGGGTGACGTTCGGCGGCGGGCGGGTCCTTTGGGGGTGGGCGTCGCGTGGGGCGGCGCCGGGAGCCGGTGAGGGTGTGATGAAGCGGTTGCTGGGTGTGTTGTCGATGGCATGGGCGGCGGGGTGCGTGCAGGCGGATCCGGCGGCGTGCGGGTCGAATGAGGACTGCGCGGCGGATGAGGCGTGCCGCAATGGCATGTGCCGTTCGCGCGCGGTGGCGCCCGACGCCGAGGGGCACGGGGAAGAGATGCGGGCGCGGGACATGGCCGAGGTGGACGCCGGGTTCGACGCGGAGGTGGACGCCGAGGTGGACGCGGAGGTCGGCGAGGTGCGGGATGCCCGGGTGCGGAATCACTGGGACGATGGGATCCCCGATGAGTGGGATCTGGGCATGATCGCGCGGGGGGAGGACGGGCGGCCGCTGGTCGATCTGGTGCTGGAGCCGAGCGATCGGCCGCGCTCGGTGGTGCTGCAAGGGGCGTCGGTGGAGGTCCCGGTTCACTTCCGGTTGCACGGGGGGCCGCGGCCGATGGCGGGGCTGCGGGTGCGATTCCAGATGGCGCCGGGGTCGGCGGCGGGGGCGGCGCTCGAGCCGGAGGCGTGGCGGACCGATGAGCGCGGGGGGGTGATGGCCCGGCTGGTCATCGACGAGCCGGGCAGATGGCAGGTGGTGGCGAGCTATCCGAGCCCGTCGCCGGTGCTGGCGGCGACGAGCGCGCCGATCACCGCGGTCGACCTCGATGGCTTGCCGAGCGGTGACGGGCTCGCGCTGCGGTGCGCGCCGCGGGTGGTGGCGGCGTTCCTCGATCGGGCGCCGGGGGAGGGCTACACGATGGCGCCGGGGCTCGGGTCGACGAGCTGCCGGCTGACGATCGCCGATCGGGATGGGGAGCGGGTCGCGGGGGTCGAGGGGGTGGAGTTCATGCGCGAGGCGGGCACGGTCGATCCGGCGCGCTTCGACGAGGCGGGGGAGGTGGTGACGCGGCTGACGGTCGATGGGCTCGCGCCGGTGGATGTCGAGGAGGACGGCGGGCGCGCGGGGGTGCCGGCGGGGGTGGAGGGCTTCGCGCCGAACGATGGGCTGGTGCGGCTGGTGGCGATCGTGCCGGGCGCGGAGGCGTTCGTCGACGCGGACGCCGATGGGCGCTATTCGCCGGGGGTGGATTGGGTGGAGCCGGCGGATGATCTGAGCGAGCCGTTCGTCGACGCGAACGACGACGGGCAGTGCAACTTCGATGAGTTCGGCGGTGGGTTCGAAGCCTATCGTGACATGGACATGGATGGGATCTGGACGCCGAACAACGGGACCTGGGATGGCTTCACGGCGCTGTGGGTGTCGAGCAATGTCCTGTACACCGGCGCGCTGTCGGTGGAGCGGAGCCGGTATGCGTTGGGGTGTGTCGAGGGCTGCGTGCCGGCGGGCGAGGCGCCGGGGGCGTGCGGGGGCGCGGTGGCGATCCGGGCGGGGGGGCGCGCGGCGCTGGCGATGAGCGTGACCGACGCGAACGGCAACTGCGTGGCGGGCGCGGAGGCGGTGGTCACGGCGCCGGGGGCGATGGGGGCGCCGGTGGAGCCGCCGGCGATCAGCGCGCCGTGCTTCGACGATCGCGATCGGCCGGGGGCGCCGGCGGTGGAGGTGGCGCTGCCGGTGGGCGCGGTGGCGGCGGTGACTGCGGGTGAGGTTGCGGCGGTGGTGCGTTACACCGACGCGCGGGGCGAGGCGCGGGTGCATCGCTTCGCGGCGCCGGTGTGCCTGGTGCCATAGCCTCGGGGCAGACAGGCGAGCGCGCGGGTGCGCTCTCTTCATCGATCGTCGGGTGGATGCCATCCGGGGGCCGGCGCAGGGCGTCGGCCGCTCCGGCAGCGGGTGAGGTGTGTCATGCGGTCGGGTTGGGTGTTGGCGGCGGCGCTCGTGGTCGCCGGGTGTGATGATGCCATGTTCGACGCCGGGTATGGGGGCGAGCATGACGGTGGGCTCGAAGGCGAGGTCGATGGCGGCGCGGCGGCGTGGCGGGCGCGGGTCGATGGCTTGTGGGCGGAGGATGAGGTCGGGGTCGTCTTCCTCGGGGACAGCATCACCGAGGCGGGGCACTACCCCGCGGTGGTCGAGGACACGCTGATGGCGCGGCTGCCGGCGGTGCGGTTCTCGTTTCACAACGCGGGCACGTCGGGTGATCGGCTGGGGTGGCGCGTCGAGGAGCGGCTGGAGGCCGACGTGCTGGCGCGGGGCGCGTCGCTGGTGGTGGTGCAGTTCGGGATGAACGATGGTCGTTATGCGCCCGACGCGCCGGGTGCGCTGGATGCCTTTCGCGAGGGGATGGGATCGCTGCTGTGGCGGCTGTCGGCGCCGGTGGTGCTGGTGGTGTCGCCGACGTTCCCCGATCCGTTCGGGCCGGTGGTCTCGGGGCGGGCGGTGGAGCCTTCGCGGGTGTTCTATCCGGCGGTGATGCGAAGGTTCGGGGAGGTGGCGCGCGCGGTGGCGGGCGCGGCGGGGGTGGGGTTCGTGGATGTGTTGGGGGCGATGGAGGCGGCGACCGCGCGCTGGCGGGCGGTCGATGCGTCGCTGACGCTCGTGCCGGATGGCATCCATCCCGATGAGGGCGGGGCGCTGGTGATGGCAGATGTCATGCTGGAGGTGTTGATCGGGGTGGTGCCCGATCCGGTGATCCGGCTCGGCTGTGAGGGCGACGGCGCGGCGGGGTGGGGGGAGGTGCTGGCGGTTCCGTTCCGGCCGGTGACGGTGGGGCATCCGGCGCGGGTGGCGTTCGCGCGGCGGCATACGCGGACGGTGGTGCAGGTCGATTGCCTGGGGGCGGGCGATCATGTGCTGTGGGCGGATGGGGAGCGGATCGGGGTGGCTTCGGCGGCGGCGTGGGCGGCGGGGGTGGATGTGATGGACTTCGGCGAGAGCCGGTGGGGGCGGCGGGTGGCGCGGTGGGGGGCGCTGTCGGAGGCGCGGCGGGCGCTGTATGCGGGCACGATCCGGCCGGCGATGACGGCGGCGAAGCGGGTGGCGGCGGGGTTGGCGCCGGGGGCGCGGGCGGCGGTGTTCGCGGACGCGGTCGGGGGGCTCGCGCCGGCGTTGGCCGAGGCGGCGCGGCTTCAGGGGGAGATCGCGGCGTTGGCGGGGCCGGATGGGGTGTGGTTCGAGGTGACGGGGCGGTGAGCGCGGCGGGCGAGGGCGAGGGTGGCGAGGCCGAGGGTGAGGTAGAGGGCTTGCAGCGGGTGGAAGGTGCGGAGGAGCAGGGCCTCGATGACGATCCAGCCGGTGATGAGGGCGCCGGCGATGAGGGCGAGCGGGGCGGCGCGGGGGTGGCGGCGGAGCGCGGCGAGGCCGGCGAGGGTGTTGGGGAGGCCGACGCCGGCGAAGAGGATGAGGCCGGGGAGGGTGAAGTCGGTGAAGGGGCTGTGGCGGAGCACGGTGGGGTCGAGGCCGAGGTCGGGGTTGCCTCGGGGCCAGGTGATGAGCTCGACGCCGCCGGCGAGGGCGGTGAGGCCGACGAAGAGGGTGAGCGCGGCGAGCGCGGCGCGGCGGCGGGGGGGATCGGCGGTGGGGGCGCGGGGGGCGGGTGCGGGGGCGTGGGTGTTCATGGGTCGACCTCCGCGGGGGGCGCGGTGCAACGGGGGGGCCAGCGGAGGGCGGGGCGGAAGGCGCGGCGAGGGGCAGGGGGATGCTACCGGGCGGTGACGCGGGCTGGGGGGGGGCCGGGGGCTGTTACATTCGGGAGACATCGCGGAAAACGGCGTCGGCGCGAGGGGTTGTCGGGCGGCGGCGGGCGGCGGCGGGCGGCGGTGGGATTTTCGGCTTGAAGGAAGAGGCCCGAGAATAGAATAACTGACTGACGCTGGTGACAATCCGCGCAACACCGCGCGTGATGTGCGTTCGACGACACGGGGGAGGAGGAGCACGATGGCGACCTACGAACGGGCCGATCTGGGCAACTTCAGCAGCATCGTCTGCTTCAAGGCGGTGATCACCGGGATGGAGGAGATGCTCGGTGAGCAGGCGACCGCGATCTCTCTCAAGGCGGCGGGGCGGCGGCGGGGGATGAACCTGGCGCAGAGCCTCGGGCTCACGCGGGGGTCGGCGAGCATCGCCGATCTGCCGATGATCGCGAAGCAGCTCGACGACGCGCTCGGGGTCAATGGCACCCGGCTCTGCAAGATCGACAAGATCGAGCCGGAGGGCGACAACATCAAGGTCTACGCGGCGGAGACGATCTGCTCGGCGGGCGAGGAGGAGGGCTCGTCGCGGCTGTGTACCTTCACCCTCGGCGCGGTGCATGGCGCGCTCGAGTTCCTGCTCGACAAGCAGTTCTTCGCCAAGCACACCGAGAGCGTGCTGCGCGGCGGGACCCATGATGTCTTCGAGTTCACCCCGCGCTGAATCAGTCTCTCCGGGGCAGTCTCTCCGGGCGGTCTCTCCGGCGCGGCCGCCGGGCTTCCTCACAGCGATCAGGGCGCCGGGCTTTTGCGCTTGTCATGGCGCAGAGCGCGGGCGGAGAATGCCATCGTTCTGTGACGATTCCATACGAGCGCGTCGGTCTGTATCGAGGCGCGGGGGGGAGCGATGGCGACCTATCAGCGGAGAGAGCTGGGCGACTTCAACAGCATCGTCTGCTTCAAGGCGGTGATCCTCGGGATGGAGGAGATGCTCGGCGAGCAGGCGACGGCGATCTCGCTCAAGGCGGCGGGGCGGCAGCGGGGGATGAACCTGGCGCAGAGTCTGGGCTTTGCGCGGGGTTCGGCGAGCGTGGACGATCTGCCGGCGATCGCGCGGCAGCTCGACGGGGCGCTCGGGGTCGAGGGGACGCGGCTGTGTCGGATCGATCGGATCGAGGCGAAGGGCGACCGGCTCGTGGTGTACACGGCCGAGACGATCTGCTCGGCGGGTGAGGCGTTCGGCTCGCCGCGGACCTGCACCTTCACCCTCGGCGCGGTGCATGGCGCGCTGGAGTACCTGCTCGACCAGCAGTTCTTCGCGAAGCACACCGAGAGCGTGCTGCGCGGCGGGACGCACGATGTCTTCGAGTTCACGCCGCGCTGACGGCTGATCGGGCCGGGCCCGGCGGTCAGTGCACCTCGCCGCTCTGCTGCACGGCCTGCGGTGGGGCCTTCCACAGCGCCTCCATCGCGTCGATCTCGTCGTCGGCCTGCGCGCGCAGCGCCTTCGGGTCGACGTCGGGCACGCCCTCGAGCTCGGCGGCGAGGCGGGCGAGCGCGGCGTCGAGGCGGCCGAGGCGGGCGGCGAGGCCGAGGCGCTCGGCGAGGCGGCGGGCGTGGCCGTAGGCGGTGTGGGCGCCGATCCGGTCGCCCTGGCCGACCTTGGCGTCGCCGAGGTCTTCGTAGAGCCGCACGAGCCCGAAGCGGTCGCGGGCGCGCAGCCGCACGGCCTTGACCTCGTCGAGCGCGGTGATCGCGTCGGTGTACTTCTCCTGGTCGACGAGGCAGCGGCCGAGCGCGTGCCAGGCGTCGGCCCACTGCACGGCGGCGCGGGCCTTCTTGAAGGTCTCGCCGACGGCGCGCAGGCGCTTCTCGGCCTCGGCGGCGTTGCCGTGGCGGCGCTGGAGCCCGGCGGCGGCGACCTCGAGGATGTGGACGGGCATGCCGGCGGCCTGGAAGGCGCCGACGGCCTGCTGGAGCAGCGCGAAGGCGGGCTCGAGCTGGTTCTGCTCGCCGTGCACGAAGGCGCGGGCCATGCGGGCGGCGCCGGCGGCGCGGGGGTCGCGGCTCTGGTCGGCGGTGCGGATCGCCTCGTCGAGCGCGAGGATGGCGGCCTCGTCGTTGCCGCGCTCGTAGAGCAGGCGGCCGAGGCGCACGAGCCCGAGCGAGACGTGGCCGGCGTCGCCGGCGCGGCGGAGCGCGTCGACGCCGCGCTTGAGCTGGTCGAGCGCGTCGTCGATCTCACCTTCGAGGACCTTGATCTCGGCGCGGAGCAGCGAGAGGCGGGCGACGCTGCGGCCGGGTTCGCCGGCGCTCTGGAGGAGCTTCTCGGCGAGGTCGAGCGCGGCGGTCGCCGGCTGGGGGAGCGCGAGCGCGAGGCGGACCTCGCCGAGCCGGGCGAGCGCTTCGCCGGCGGCGCCGGGGCGGCCCATGCGCTGCGCGGCGGCGGCGGCGGCCTGATAGGACTGGTCGGCGAGCTGCACCCGGCCGGTCATGGTGCCGAGCGCGCCGGCCTCCATGGCCGATCCGTAGAGGCGGGCGAGCGCGAGCAGGTAGGGCGCCTCGACGTTGAGGATGGGGAGCATGCGGCGGAAGCCGGCCTCGACGCGGGGGGCGTCGCGGGTGGAGAGCAGCCAGTGCTGCACCGGGCGGCCGTCGCCGGCCTCGCGGCTGAGGCGCCAGACGCGGTCGGCGATCTGCCACGCGCCGGCCGCGGTGTAGCCGGCGAGGAGCGCGTCGCGGAGCGCGAGCGCGTGCTTCTTGCGGGTCTCGGCGTCGAGGCCGCGGCGGAGCGCGGCGGGGATGCGGGCGTCGGACCAGCGGAAGGTGGGGTGCAGGCCGTCGGGCAGGTCGCTCCAGCCCATGCCCTCGGGTGGGACGGCGGCGGCGCAGGTGCCGACCTCGGCGCCGTCGAGCTCGAACTCGTCGTCGTGCATCAGGTCTTCGACCCAGTCCTCGTCGTGGCCGAGGACGCGGCCGACCGCGAAGCCGTGGAACGGGTCGCCGTCGACGGCGGCGAGCGCGAGCGCGTTGCGGGCGCCGTCGTGGGCGGGCAGGTGCGCGTCGAGGTCGAAGCCTTGGCCGAGGCGGTCGAGGTCGGCGATCCAGGCGTGGGCCTCGGTGAGCCCTTCGGCGCCGGGGCCGGGGGTCGCGGCGGCGAGCGCGGCGGCGCGGCTGCGGTCGGCGCCGGCGGCGGCGAGGAGCGCGGCGGCGCGGTCTTCGCCCCAGGCGGGCAGCACGATCTCGGTGAGGATGCCGCGGCTCCGGGCGTCGACGACGACGTCGGCGAGCGGGCCGTCGTCGGCCGGATCGGCGGGGCCGCCGAGCACGAGCAGCACGTTGCGGTTGGGCGCGGGCTCGATGAAGAGGGGCAGCCCGAGCAGCACGGCGCGGCTCTGGAGGTGGGCGTCGTCGAGCAGGAGCGCGATCGGGGCCTTGTCGCCGGCGCGGCCGAGCACGCCGAGGAGGTCTTCGGCGTAGCGGAGCTTGTCGAGCGCGGCGCGGAGCTCGTCGGGGAGCGGGGCGCGCTGCACGTAGGGCAGGAGCACGCCGGCGAGGTCGTCGCGGGCGGCGGGCACGACGGGGGGCACGAGCGCGTCGGGGCCGTGGGCGCCGAGGAGGCGGCGGCGGACGGCGGCGAGCAGGGTGGAGGTGCCGGGGCCGCGCACGACGACGACGGCCTGGGTGCCGAAGCGGCCGGCGATGGCGCCGGCGTGGTCGTCGGGGTCGGCGAAGGGCCAGCGGCGGGCGCGGGCGGTGGCGGCCCAGGTCTCGGCGCCGCCGCTGCCGCCGAAGGGGGGCTTGTCGCCGGTGCGGGCGAGGTCGTCGACGAGCGCGAGCCACGCCGCGCGGAGCGTGTCTTCGGCGAGCGGGCTGTCGGGGTGGGCGGCGAGGAGCGCGTCTTCGATGCGCTGCGGGTCGCCGCCGTCGAGCGCGGCGACGCCGGCGGCGATGAGGGCGCGGCGGAGGTCGGCGACGGCGCGATCGGCGACCGCCGCGGCGGTGCGGCGGCGGACGAGGCGCTCGGCGGCGTTGAGCGCGGGGCGCAGCCGCTCGGACTTGCGGGTCTCGGCGTCGGCGAGCGCGGCGGCGGTCTGGTCGAGGGTGGGCTCGGTCACGGCGTGCTCCTCGGGTCGATGCGGACGGCGGGAAAGGCGGGTCGATTACCAGTTCACGCGGTTGCGGGCAAGCGCGGCGACGGCGTAGCTTCGGGCGATGGATGCCCGCCGCTCGCGCCTCGCGCGCCCGCTCTCGCCCGGCTCCGCGGCCGCCGCGCTCGCGCTCGTCGGGCTCGCCGCGATCGTCACCGCCTGTGAAGACCGGCCCTACGAGCCGCCGCCGCCGCTCGGGACCTGGGTGGCGCCGGTGACCGTCGAGACCGTCGCGATGGAGCGCTGCGACACCCCGCCCGAGCTCGTCGACGGGCTCTCGCGGCAGCTCGTCGACGCGATCGAGTGCCTGCGGCCGGGCACGCTCGCCGATCTGCCGCTCGGGCCGGATCTGCGCATGTTGCAGGCGGGGCGGCCGGCGTTCATCGACGCGCGCGCGGCCGACGCGCTCGCCGAGGCGGCGGCGGCGGGCGACCGGCAGATGGTGGTGCGCTGGGCCTACCGCGACGTCGCGTTGCAGCACCTCTTCTGGCTTCAGGACCAGTTCCGCGGCTGCGCGGTCGCGGCGCCGGCGGGGCTGTCGAACCACCAGAACGGCCTCGCCGTCGACCTCGACGATCGCGCCTACTGGGAGCCGATCATGCGGCGCCATGGGTGGGCCAACGACCTGCCCAACGACCGCGTGCACTTCGACTATCAGGTCGTGCCCGACGTGGGGCTCGGCGCCTTGTCGCTGCTGGCGTTTCAGGCGCTGTGGAACGCGAACGTGCCCGGCGAGCCGCTCGACCTGACCGCCGAGCTCGACGGGGCGACCTACGACGCCTTGAGCCGGGCGCCGATCGAGGGCTTCGCGGCCGGGCTGTGCGACGACGGGCCGCCGCCGATCGGGCCGGGGCCGGTGCGGGGGCCGACGCTGGGGCAGCAGGCGTGGCGGGGCTGTTCGCCGCCGGCGGAGCTGGTCGAGGGGCTCGCGGCGCAGGTGACGCGGGTGATGAGCTGCATCGAGCCCGACGCGCTCGCGCCGCTGCCGGTGTGCGCCGAGGCGGGCTGCGTGCAGGTGCTCGCGCCGCCGGCGCTGGAGTCGCTCGGCGCCCCGGCCGCCGCGGCGCTGCGAGCGGCGAGCGTGGACGTGGGCGCGCCGCTGGTGATCGAGGAGGCGCTGCGCGACGTGAGCCTCGCGCGGTTCTACGACGCGGCGGCCGACAACATCGGCTGCCGGGCGCCGGCGGGGCAGGCGGCGCTGGTGACCGGGCGCGCGGTGCGCATCGACGCGTCGGGGGAGGTCGCCGACGCGCTGGAGCGGGCGGGGTTCGTGGGCGGCGGGGGGCTGTGGGTCTACGAGGGCGACGACGGCGCCGACCTCGATCAGCTCGCGGTGCTGGCGTTTCAGCGGCTGTGGAACCTCAACCGGGGTGATGATCCGATCGACGACGACGGCTTGATCGGGCCGCAGACGCGGGGCGCGCTCGATCGGGCGCCGATCGCGGGCTTCGAGCGGGAGCCGTGCGGCGTGGTGCCCGACCCGGAGCCGGAGCCCGAGCCCGAGCCGCCGATCGAGCTCGGGGAGACCGCGCTGTCGGTGGGGTGGTTCGAGGGGGTGACGGAGGCCGCGGGCACGCGGGCGGAGTGGCCGGACGCGGTCGATGGGGTGCCGCTGCGGGCGGTGATCCAGATGCGCAACGCGACCGCGGGGCCGCTGCGGGGGGTGCGATTCGGGTATGCCTTCGGGGAGGGCTTGACGCCGATCCACTATGTCATCGAGACGGACCATCCGGGGCGCGATGGGAGCGCGTGGATGGTGAACGACGCGGACGGGGCGGCGGAGAACCCGGCGAAGGATGCCATGGGCGCGCGGGGGGAGCTGGTGATGTATGCCTTCGGCGCGGGGGAGAGCAAGCGGGTGCTGGTCGATCTGCTCGCCGACGGGCCGCGGCCGGGGGCGCCGGTGAGCGTGCGCGCGTGGGTGGCGAACATCGATCGGGCGCACGCGCAGGGCGACTGGGTGGATGGCGGCGGTGTGTTGCAGGGTGAGGCGCAGGCGGTGGTGCAGGCGCGCGATCACTGGCTCTTCGATGGGATCGAGGAGGCGGAGGGGTGGGTGGCGTGTGGTGCGGGTGACGCGGCGGCGTGGGACGCCGCGCTCGGCGGGAGTCTGGCGGTGACGGGCTGCGCGCAGGCGCCGGCGTGGACCGCGGTGGACGCCGAGGCATGGCCGGAGCTGACGCTGTGGGTGGAGGCGCCGGCCGGCGCGCAGGTCGGGCGGGTGAGCTTCGAAGGCGCCGAGCGGGGCGCGCTGCAGTGGCGCTTCCAGAGCGCGGGCGGGGTGATGCCGCTGGTGGTGCGCATGGCCGACGCGGCCGGGTGGCGGGGCACGATCGCGGGGCTGCGGGTGGCGTTCGCGGGGGAGGCGGCGCGGGTGGGCGCGGTGTACTTCCAGGATCCGGCGCGGGGGGAGACGAGCGCCGCGGGGCAGCCGATCCCGCGGTCCGCGCC
>JACKDM010000080.1 GCA_020633515.1 Myxococcales bacterium | reverse complement strand
GAGCGCGGCGCTGGTGAGGGCGGCGAGGATCGCGCGGCGGGCGCGGGCGGCGGGCCGGAGGCGGGCCGGGGGCGCGCGCCGGCTCACTTCAGCCCTCGAAGCGGACGTCGATGATCTCGTAGTTGCGCTCGCCGCCGGGGGTGTCGACGCTGATCTCGTCGCCGGGGCGCTTGCCGATGAGCGCGCGCGCGATCGGCGAAGTGACCGAGATGCGGTCGTTTTTGACGTCGGCTTCGAGCTCGCCGACGAGGGTGACCGTCAGCTCGGTGTCTTCGTCCTGGTCGAGGAGCTGCACGGTGGCGCCGAAGACGATGCGGTCGCCGGAGAGCTTGGTGATGTCGATGATGTCGGCGAGCGCGAGATCGCTCTCGAGCTTGGCGATCTTGGCTTCGAGCATGCCCTGGCGCTCTTTGGCGTCGTCGTAGTCGGCGTTCTCGCTGAGGTCGCCGTGGGCGCGGGCGACCTCGATGTCGCGGGCGATGCGGGTGCGTTCGGTGGTCTTGAGGCGCTTGAGCTCGGCGCTGAACTGCTCGTAGCCGCGCGCGGTGATGGGCATGCGGCCGCTCATCGCTCGACCTCGGTGGGCTGGGCTCGGCTCATCGGGTTCCTCCCTCGGCGTGGTAGTCCTGGATGGCGCGCACCGTCGGGCGTCCGCCGACGAGGCGCTCGATGGCGGCCACCGCGGCGCGGGCGCCGACATAGGTGGTGTAGTATGGCACGCCGTAGCGCAAGGCGCCTCGGCGAAGTCCGCGGGAGCGCGAGATGCGGCCGGCGTCGCGGGTGGTGCAGAAGACGAGCTGGACGCGGCCTTCGGCGATGGCCTTGACGGTGTGCTCGCCGCCTTCGTGCTCCTTGGCGATGCAGGCGCTCTGGATGCCGGCGGCGGCGAGCGCGTCGTGGGTGCCGCGGGTGGTCAACAGGGTGAAGCCGAGCTTCGCGAGGCGGCGGGCGAGGTGCACGAAGCCGGGCTTGTCGGCGTCGTCGACCGAGATGAGCACCCCGCCGCGCGCCGGGAGCGTGTTGAACGCGGCGGCCTGGCTCTTGAGGAACGCGGTGGGGAAGTCATCGCCGATCCCCATCACCTCGCCGGTCGACTTCATCTCGGGGCCGAGCAGGGTGTCGACCTCGCCGAACTTGTTGAACGGGAAGACGGCTTCCTTGACCGACATGTGCCGGGGCTGGAGCTCGTGCTCGACGCCGAGCTCGGCGAGCGTCTTGCCGCCCATCACGCGGGCCGCGATCTTGGCGAGCGGGCGGCCGATCGCCTTGCTGACGAAGGGCACGGTGCGGCTGGCGCGCGGGTTGACCTCGATGACGTAGATCTCGTCGGCCATGTGGGTGCCGAAGCGCACCGCGAACTGCACGTTCATCAGCCCGACGACGCCGAGCTCGAGCGCGAGCGCGCGGGTCTGGGTGCGGATCTGGTCGATGATCGAGCGGGGCACGCTGTAGGGCGGCAGGCTGCACGCCGAGTCGCCGCTGTGGATGCCGGCCTCTTCGACGTGCTCCATGATGCCGCCGATGACGGCGCGCTTGCCGTCACAGACGCAGTCGACGTCGAGCTCGATGGCGCCGTCGACGAACTGGTCGAGCAGGACGGGGTGGTCGGGGCTGACCTTGACGGCGGCCTTGATGTAGCGGCGGAGCGCGTCTTCGTCGCTGACGATCTCCATGGCGCGGCCGCCGAGCACGTAGCTGGGGCGCACGACGAGGGGGAAGCCGATCCGGCGGGCGACGGCGAGCGCCTCGGCTTCGGAGCGGGCGACGCCGCCGGCGGGCTGGCGGAGGCCGAGCTGGTCGATGAGCTGGTTGAAGCGCTCGCGGTCCTCGGCGCGGTCGATGGCGTCGGGCGGGGTGCCGAGGATGGGGACGCCGGCGGCTTCGAGGCGGCGGGCGAGCTTGAGCGGGGTCTGGCCGCCGAACTGCACGATGACGCCGAGCGGGCGCTCGTGCTCGACGATGTGGAGCACGTCTTCGAAGGTGAGCGGCTCGAAGTAGAGGCGGTCGCTGGTGTCGTAGTCGGTGCTGACCGTCTCGGGGTTGCAGTTGACCATGATGGTCTCGTACCCGTCGGCGGCGAGGGCCTGCACGGCGTGCACGCAGCAGTAGTCGAACTCGATGCCCTGGCCGATGCGGTTGGGGCCGCCGCCGAGGATGATGACCTTCTTGCGGTCGGTGGGCGCGGCCTCGTCCTCGGTCTCGTAGGTCGAGTAGAGGTAGGGCGTGTGCGCTTCGAACTCGGCGGCGCAGGTGTCGACGCGCTTGTAGACGGGGCGGAGGCGGTCGTCGCGGCGCCAGCCGCGCACGGTGTCTTCGGTGGCGCCGAGGAGGTGGGCGAGGCGGCGGTCGCTGAAGCCCATGCGCTTGGCGGCGCGCAGGATCTGCGGGTCGAGGCGTTCGCCGCGGTGGGCGCGGAGCTCGACCTCGGCGTCGACGATCTCGCGGATGCGGGCGAGGAACCAGGGGTCGAGCGCGGTGCGGGCGAAGAGCTCGGCGTCGTCGAGGCCGGCGCGCATGGCGTCGGCGACGAAGAGTATGCGCTCGGGGTGCGGGCGGGCGAGCGCCTCGCTGATCGCGGCGCGGGATCCGGCGGCGTCGGCGGGGTCCCACAGGCGCTCGTCGAGGCCGTCGAGGTCGGTCTCGAGGCTGCGCAGCGCTTTCTGCAGGCTCTCGGTGAAGGTGCGGCCGATCGCCATCGCCTCGCCGACCGACTTCATCTGGGTGCCGAGCACCGGCGGGGTGCCGGGGAACTTCTCGAAGGTGAAGCGGGGGATCTTGGTGACGACGTAGTCGATCGTCGGCTCGAAGCTCGCGGGCGTGGTGCGGGTGATGTCGTTGTGCAGCTCGTCGAGGGTGTAGCCGACGGCGAGGAGCGCGGCGATCTTGGCGATGGGGTAGCCGGTCGCCTTGCTCGCGAGCGCGGAGCTGCGGCTGACGCGGGGGTTCATCTCGATGATGACGACGCGGCCGGTCTCGGGGCAGACGCCGAACTGCACGTTGCTGCCGCCGGTGTCGACGCCGATCTCGCGGATGCAGGCGATCGCGGCGTCGCGGAGGTGCTGGTATTCGCGGTCGGTGAGGGTCTGGGCGGGGGCGACGGTGATCGAGTCGCCGGTGTGCACGCCCATCGGGTCGAGGTTCTCGATGGAGCAGATGATGACGACGTTGTCGGCGTGGTCGCGCATCACCTCGAGCTCGTACTCCTTCCAGCCGAGGATGCTCTCGTCGACGAGGACCTCGTGGGTGGGGGAGGTGTCGAGCGCGACGCGGGCCTTGTCGGCGAGCTCCTCGGGGGCGTAGGCGATGCTGCCGCCGGAGCCGCCGAGGGTGAAGCTCGGGCGGAGGATGAGCGGGTAGCCGTACTCGGCGGCGAGCGCCTCGACGTCGGCGATGCTGCGGGCGATGCGGCTGCGCGGCATGTCGAGGCCGATGCCGGCCATGGCGTCGCGGAAGGCTTCGCGGTCCTCCGCCTTGCGGATCGCGGCGACGCTGGCGCCGATGAGCTCGACGCCGTGCTCTTGCAGCACGCCGCGGTCGGCGAGCGCGAGCGCGGTGTTGAGCGCGGTCTGGCCGCCGAGGGTCGGCAGGAGCGCGCAGGGCTTCTCGGCGGCGATGATCGCGGCGACGTCGTCGGGGGTGATGGGCTCGATGTAGACGCGATCCGCGGTCTCGGGATCGGTCATGATCGTGGCGGGGTTGGAGTTGACGAGGATGACCTCGTACCCCTCGGCGCGGAGCGCCTTGCACGCCTGGGTGCCGGAGTAGTCGAACTCACAGGCCTGGCCGATGACGATCGGTCCCGAGCCGATGATGAGGATGCGGCGGAGGTCGGTGCGGCGCGGCATGGCGGCGCATCCTAGATGGCCGAAGGGGCGGGCGCAACCGGGTCGGGGCCGTCCGCGACGCGTCAGGAGGCGTCGGGCTCGCCGAGGGTGGCCCAGATGTCGCTGACGGTGGCGTCGGCGGCGTCCCACGAGAGCGCGACGCGCTGCACGTCGGCGCGGGCGGCGAGGTCGTCCCGGGCGGCCGGATCGGCGAGGAGCGCGTCGAGCGCGAGCGCGAGCTCGCCGGGGTCGTCGTGCTCGTAGTAGCGCGCCGCGGCGCCGGCGTAGGCGCGCACGGCGGGGAGCTCGGGCGCGACGAGCGGGCGGCGGCAGGCCATCGCCCACAGCGCGGCCTCGGGCACGACCGCGCCGGCCTGCACCGCGCGGCCGTAGGGCAGCCCGCAGACGACGACCTGGGCGGCGGCGACGCGCAGCTCGGTGTCTTCGTCGAGGCGGGCGTAGGCGACGCGGCCGTCGAGCTTGAGCGCCCGCGCCCGGTGCTCGGTCGCGCCGGTCGACCAGTCCGCGGGGCCGATCATCACCAGCCGCCACGCCCGGTTGACGCGGGTCATCGCGCGCAGCACGACGGTCGCGGCGTCGTCGGGGGCGTGTCCGATGACGGCGACGACCTGCGGCAGATCGGGGAGCGGGCGGAGCTCGTCGCCGGGGACCGGGAGACCGTCGGGCACCGTCCAGATCCGCTCGGTCGCGACCCCGCGGCGCACGAGCGTCGCCGCCTCGACCGCCGAGCGCGCGATCACCGCGTCGGCGTGGGCGAGGGTCTTGTCTTCGAGCGCGACGAGGTCTTCGAGCCGGGTCGGCGGCAGCTCGGGCTGGCTGTCGCGCAGGCGCTGCGCGGGCGTGCGGCCGGGCTCGATGACGACGCGCACCCCGTGGCGGCGGCGCAGCACCGCGGGCACGGCGGCGCGGACGCCGAACGCGTGCACGATCCGCGGCGAGAGCTGGTCGCAGAGCGGGCCGAGCTGCTCGGCGACCTGCGCCTCGGCGTGCTCGACGTCGGCGCCGGGCGCGACGCGCGGGTCGAGGTGGCGGATGCCGGGGATCATCATCGGGCCCTGCGGCGAGAGCGGCGCGAAGAGGGCGCCGCCGCCGCGGCGGGCGAGCAGGCCGGCGCGATGGCGGATGCGGATCGCGTCGGCGCCGAACGCGGGGACCGGCACGTCGGCGACGAGGAGGACCGGCGTCGTCATCGCGTCCCCCGTGCGGTGCGCCGCGCCCTCACGATCCACCCGCCTGCGCGTGCCGCAGCGCCTCGGCGGCGCTGTACGACGAGCGCACGAACGGCCCGGCGAAGACGTGCGCGAAGCCGAGCGCGCGGCCGTGCTCGCGGTAGACCGCGTAGGCCTCCTCGCGCAGGTACTCGACGACAGGGACGTGCTTGATGCTCGGGCGCAGGTACTGGCCGATCGTGACGATGTCGACCCCGGCCGCGCGCAGGTCGTGCATCAGCGCGAAGACCTCGTCGGGGGTCTCGCCGAGGCCGACCATGAAGCCGCTCTTGACCGCGAGCGCGGGGCGCTCGTCCTTGACCTGCCGCAGCACCGCGAGCGAGCGCGGGTAGCGGGCGCGGGGGCGGACGCGGCGATAGAGGCGCGGCACGGTCTCGACGTTGTGGTTGTAGACCTGGAGCGGCCCCTCGGCCACGCGACGGATCGCCTCGCGGTCGCCTTCGAAGTCGGGGGTGAGCACCTCGATCGCCGCCTCGGGCAGCCGCGCGCGCACCGCGTCGACCGTCGCGCGGAAGTGCGCCGAGCCGCCATCGGCGAGGTCGTCGCGGTTGACGCTGGTGATGACGACGTGGGCGAGGCCGAGCTCGGCGGCGGCTTCGGCGACCGCCTCGGGCTCGGCCGGATCGAGCGGGCCGGGGACCGCGGTGCCGACCGCGCAGAAGCCGCAGGCGCGGGTGCAGTCGTTGCCCATGATGAGGAAGGTCGCGGTGCGGTGCGCGAAGCACTCGGCGAGGTTGGGGCAGCGCGCCTCCTCGCAGACGGTGTGCAGCTTCTGCCGCCGCATCAGGTGCCGCACCGCCGCCACCTGCTCGCCCCGGCCCACCGGCCGCCGCAAGAACTCGGGCAGCCGCAACGCCGCGCGATCACGGCCGAAGCGATCGCCTTCGGGGTGGGCCGGGATCACCGGCAGGGCTTCACCGCGCATCGAGACCTCCGCACCGGGGGACGCCGGCTCGCCAGGCGCCGGCGCGTCATTGAGCGACAAACGACGCGAATTGACAAGGGGCGGCTTGACAACGCGACTTGGCCTCCCCTATCTTCCGGCGGCTTTGCGACCCGGGCTTGACCGGGTCCGTCGGGATTTGCGAAGCACGCAAGGTGGAGAAACCCTTGAGTCAGACTGAACTCAACCTCCGGCCCCTCGAGGTGATCGTCGACGGCGACAATGTCGAACGCGCGATCAAGATCCTCAAGCGCCAGGTCGCCCACGAGGGCGTCTACAAGGAGCTGAAGCGGCGGCGCTTCTACGAGAAGCCCTCCGTCAAGCGCAAGCGCAAGCAGCGTGAGGCAGAGCGTCGGCGTCGCAAGGAGCGGCGTCGTGCGATGCGGGCCCGGAACCGGCGGCAAGGTTGAACGGCGTGGTGGCAGGGTACGACGGGGTAAAGGTCTTCAGCGCCACCAAGGCGCTCGAGCGTGACGCGCTCGGTGAGAAGATCACGGCGTGGCTCGATCGGCATCGGGAGTACACGGTGGTCGACACCGTGGTGTGCCAGTCGAGCGACAATGAGTTCCACTGCTTGACGATCACGGTGTTCTACCGCCGCAAATAGCGGCGACACCGGCGATCTGCACAGCACGGCGCGTCACCGGCGCGCCGACGGGCTCATTTGTCGCTCGGGCTGTCTCTCGCTCCGATCACGATCCGCGCTGGTCGCCGGAACCGGGCGACCGACATCTCGAACTGCGTTCGACGCATCGCTCGCGTGTGGTCGAGCGTCGGTCCCGCTGATTGCGCGGGGCGACGCTCCGCTCGTCGGCAAAGACGTCCGCCGCGCTGTCGCTGGCCGCGCGCTCGTCGCGTGGCATGGCGATCCAGCCGTTGCTGGCGTCATCGCGCGCACGCTCGCCGCGTGGCATGGCGACTCAGCCGTCGCTGGCGTCATCACTCGAACGCTCGCCGCGTGACACGGCGACTAGCCGTCGCTGGCGTCTGCTGCGCCTTTGCGCGCGCAGCGGCGCATGGCGATGCAGCGGTCGTCTGCTCGCGCGCTCGCTGCGTGGCATGGCGAGCCAACCGTCGCTGAGTCTGCTGCACCTGCATGCTTGCCGCGGGGCATGGCGATCCAGCCATCGCTGACGTCTGCTGCTTCCGTGCGTGCGACGCAGGGAAGGGCGCGCTAACCGCCGCTCTCGGCTGCCGCGCCAGCGTCGGTCGCGCCGGCTTCACCCACACCTGCCGCGTCGGCTTCGCGCCCGGCTCCCGCGCCCGCATCGGCGTCGGTCGGCTCGCCGCCCGTCGCGGCGTCGCCCGCCGCGTCGTCGCAGCCCACGCCCGCGTCGATCTCGCCCACCGGGCTCGCGATCCAGCGCACGTCGATCGCGCACTCCGGCTGGCTGCCGCAGGTGTCGCCGATGAAGCGCAGCCCGAGCGGGAACTCGGCCGTCAGGCGCCCGCACGCGTCGAAGCGCAGCTCGACGACCGCGTTGTCGGGGTCGCCGCAGCGATCTTCGGCGCGCGCGCGCCCCGAGTGGCGCGCCGGCAGCGACAGGTCGACGAGGCAGTAGTCGTCACCCGCGGTCACCGCCGCGGTGCGACCCCCCCGTAGCCGCAGCACCGAGCCGCCATTGCCCGCCGGCTCACAGATGTGCCCCGCGAGCCGCCAGTCGGCCCCGACCGCGTCGGGCGCCTGCTGCACCCAGCTCACCGCCCGCCCGCGCTGGTCGACCCGCGCCTCGGCGTCGAGGCCGGTCGCGGTCAGGCCGCCGATCACGCAGCCATCGCCCTGGGAGAGCACCTCGATCTCGACGGTGTAGCGCGCCGCGAGCGTGACGTCGGTCGGCTCGCCCACCCCGACCGGCACCGGCTCACCCGAGGTGCACGCGACGAGCGCGATCGGCGTGAGCACATGGAACAGCGGTGAGCGGCGGTTCATCGGCCGCACGGTAGCGTGTCGCCGCCCCGCCGGCCAGCCGGTCGCCATCCACGAGCGGGCAGGTCTGGCGACGACGCGCGGCAGCGGGTAGAGTCGCTCACCGGCGCCGCGCGCGCACCCTGGCACCCTCCGACCTGGTCGAAAGCCGATGCCCCAGTTCATCTACTTCCCGCGTCTGCCCCCCGGCGAGTACCGCGCCGCGATCGACAGCTTCATCCAGATGCTGCGCCAGATGCCGGCCGAGGGGGAGCCGTTCAAGGACTTCCGCGCCCGGCTCAAGAAGATCGACATGTGGAGCCGCGAGCGCCTGCCGCACCTGCTGCGCTTCCTCCGCATGGCCCACACCGATCCGATCGTGCCCTCGCCGTTCGTGCGCTCGCTCGCCGACGCGTCCGGCGTCGACCAGGCGCGCCACCGCGTCACCGAGCGGCTGTGGACGGTCAACCCGCTGCTGTTCAAGGTCGCGCTCGAGCGCATGGAGGAGCGGGTCCACTCGCCCAACGAGCTGCTCAAGTACGTCGACTCGTTCGCCTACCCCGGCAACCGGATCAGCGGCCCCGAGGTGCGCGCCTGGGTCGCGCTCGTGCAGGGGCTCGGGCTGCTCAAGCCGGTCGGGATCCGCCTCGGGCTCACCGTGCAGGCCAAGCCCTGGCTCGAGAAGGCGCACGCGCTCGACATCGACGACTTCCTCGAAGAGGACGAAGACGAGCCGGTCGTGCTGCCGCCGAAGGGGGAGGGGAGCGCGAGCGCCGCCCCGAGCGACAGCGCGCCGCCCGCCGCGGTCGCGCCGGTGCCGGCGAGCCGCCGCCCGTCGCCGCCGCGCCGGTCGCGCCGCTGCCCGCCGCGCCGAGCCGCCCTGCCGCGACCCGCCCCGCGCACCCGCCGGCCCCCGCCAACCCCGCGCTCCTCCCCGGCCCGCCGCCGCCGACCACCACCGGCCCCGATCCGATCGGCCGCCACCGCCCGGTCCCGGTCGCGCGCTTCGCGACGCACGACCTCTTCGACGAGGACGTCCTCAACATCACCCGCGAGCGCATCATCGACTGGTGGGCCGAGCTCGCCGCCGCCGGTGAGGCGCCCGACACCGCGCCGCCCGCTGGCGCGCCGAGCCCCGACGACTGGATGGAGGACCCGCCCCGCGCCCTCTTCCGCGCCGCGGTCCTCGCCGGGCTGCACGGCCAGACCGGCCGCACGCCGGCCGCCGCGAGCGCCGCCTACGCCGAGCTCGACCGCGCCGGGGTGCTCGACGCCCTCCACGACGGCACCGCGCCCGAGGTCGCGCCCGCGATCACCGACGCCGGCGCGCTCATGCTCGCCTCGGTCGTCGCCCGCCGCTGCGCCGAGCACCCCGACCTCGCGGCCGAGCTCGAGAAGCAGAAGACCGCCGCCGAGGCCTTCGAACTGCTCGACCGCGCCCTCGGCCGCGGCCTCTTCACGCTCGAGCTCTTCGCGCTCATGGCGCTCCTCGGCGCGATCGGCGGCGTCCCGAGCGACGGCCTCGCCGACTTCGTCGCCCGCCCCGACCGCCTCGTGCGCGACACCCTCTACCGCCTCGGCTTCCTCACCCGCCCCTACGCCACGCTGCCCGGCGACCTCGCCGCCGCCGCCGCCGCCGCCCGCGTCGCCGTGCCCGACGAGCGCCGCGCCGACCTCGTGCTCACCGCCTTCGCCCGCCGCGCCGGCTGCGCCTATGGCTGCGCCCGCCGCCGCGTCTGCGACATGCCCTGCCGCGAGCGCACCGATCCGGGATGAGCCGCGTCCGCCGCCTGCTCGGGCTCGCCCGCCGGCGCCGCCCCGTCGAGCTCCCCGCCGACGACGAGCCCCGCCCGATCGAGGGTGAGAACCTCCTCATCATCAGCGACCTGCACCTCGGCGAGGCCTGCAAGGAGCACTCGCGCATCGAGTACCTCAAGCGCGCCGGCGAGCTCGACGCCCACATCTGCGGCTTCCTCGACCACTTCGCCCGCCACCGCGCCGGCGACCGCCCCTGGCGCCTCCTCCTCGGCGGCGACCTCCTCGACTTCCTGCAGGTCACCATGACCCCGCCCGGCACCGAGGGCGAGACCGCGCTCTATGGCCTCGGCACCCGCGAGGACGAGTCGGTCTGGAAGCTCCGCCGCCTCATGGAGCGCCACCGCGACTTCTTCGTCTTCCTCGCCGACTTCGTCGGCGCCGGCCACCGCCTCGAGATCGTGCAGGGCAACCACGACGAGGAGCTCTTCTGGCCCGCCGTCCGCGACACGCTCGTGCAGGGCCTCGTCGACCTCTACTTCGGCGACGAGCGCCACGCCCAGACCCCCGAGGCCTTCGCCGCCCGCATCCACTTCAACCCCTGGTTCTACTACCAGCCCGGCCTCATCTACTTCGAGCACGGCCACCGCTTCGACGACTACTGCGCGACCCCGCCCCAGCTCTGCCCGCTCAAGCCGCAGGCCGAAGACGAGCTCACCCACCCGCTCAGCTACCTCGCGATCCGCTACTTCGCCAACCGCCAGCCCGGCTTCCAGACCCACGACAAGGAGCACTGGGGCGTGCGCGAGTACTACGGCTACTTCCGCACCCTCGGCCTCACCCGCGCGCTCCGCAGCCTCACCCTCTACCGCGACCTCCTCGCCCGCGTCCTCGCCTACCACCTCGAACACGGCCGCTTCCAAAGCGAAGAAGCCCACGCCGCCCACCGCCGCCGCCTCGCCGAGCTCGCCGGGCGCGACGGCCTCGACGCCGCCACCCTCGACCGCCTCGAAGCCCTCGGCGCGCAGTCGATCATGGGCCGCCCCCTCGGCCTCTTCACGATGATGGGCATGGGCGAATGGAGCACCGCGCTCGCCATCCTCATCGCGCTCACCATCGCGCTCCTCACCGACTGGCCCTACCGCCTCGACCTCGCGCTCCCCCTCGCCGTCGCCGCCATCGGCGTCGTCGCCGTCCGCGCGCTCCGCCGCCGCTACCCCCGCGACATCAAAGCCAAGCTCGACCGCGCCGCCGGCGCCATCGGCGCGCTCCTCGGCGTCCCCGTCGTCGCCATGGGCCACAGCCACCGCCCGGTCCGCCGCCGCATGGCCCACGACCACCGCGCCTTCTACCTCAACACCGGCAGCTTCCTCGCCCACGACCACGCCGCGCACGCGCCCGACGAGCCCTGCGTCTGCCCCACCACCTTCGTCGTCATCGAACACCCCGGCCCCTACCGCCGCCCCATCCCCGTGCTCCAGCGCTGGTGCACCGTCGCCGAACGCGCCGAGCCCTTCACTCCTCGCTGACCGCCTCGGCCTCGTCCCCGATCACCTGCCCCACCCACACCTCGCCCCGCCGCCGCGCGTCGAGCCACGCGTCCAGCTCCGCCGTCAGCCGATCCGGCGCCGGCCCCGACCCCACCAGCCGCGTATAACCCGACCGCTCCTCGCCCGGCGCCCGCGCCCCCGCCCGCTCATCGAACGCCTCGTACAGCGCGTCCGCCTCCGCCCGCTCCGCCGCGAACATCCGCCCCACCAACGCCGCCGCCGCCACATCCCCCGCGCCCGCCCCCCGCGCCGCCCGCCACCCCGCCAGCGCGTCCGCGAACGCCGCCGCCGAATCGAACCGCGCCCCCCGATCCTTCGCCAGAGCCCGCGCCACCACCGCGTCGAACGCCCCGTCCAGCCCCTCCACCACCGCGCTCGCCGCCACCGGCTCCGCCCCCCGCACCGCCGCCATCACCGCGTTGTCGTCCGCCCCCCCGAACGGCAGCCGCCCCGTCACCGCCTGATACAGCACCACCCCCGCCGAGAACACGTCCGAGCGCCGATCCAACGGCTCGCTCCGCGTCTGCTCCGGGCTCATGTACCGCACCTTGCCCTTGATGAACCCCGCCCGCGTCCGCGACCGATTCAGATGCGCCTTCGCGATCCCGAAGTCGATGAGCTTCACCCGCCCGTCGTACGCCACCACGATATTCGAAGGGCTGAAGTCCCGATGGATCAACCCCAGCGGCCGCCCCGCCTCATCGCGCGCCCCGTGCGCGTGATCGAGCCCCCGCAACGCCGCCTCCACCACCCACGCCGCCGTCTCCGCCGCCACCCGCTCCCGCCGCTCGCCCGCCCGCCGGATGACCGCCCGCAGATCGACCCCGTCGATGTACTCCATCGCCAGGAAGTACTGCCCGTCCACCACCCCGAACTCATAGGTCCGCGCGATGTTGGGATGATCGAAGAGCGCCGTGACCCGCGCCTCATCGGTCAGCATCACGATGAACTGCTCATCGTCGTTGTAGACGCCCAGCGGCCGCTTCAGCGCCACGTCCCGATCACCCCGCCGCGCCCGATACAGCTCGGCCATCCCGCCCGACGCGATGCGGTAGAGCAGCGAATAGGGGCCGAAGGGTCG
>JACKDM010000008.1 GCA_020633515.1 Myxococcales bacterium | reverse complement strand
GACGGCGCGATGATCGTCGAGCACATGGAGCATGTCATCGCGGTCGCCGGCGAAGAGGCGGTCGCGCTCGGCACCGACTACGACGGCGCGATCAGCCCGCCGGCCGACATGATGAGCGGCGAGGTCGCCTACCCGCGGCTGGTGCAGCACATGCTCGACCGCGGCTGGAGCGAGGACCGGATCCGGCGGGTGCTGGCGGAGAACTTCTTGAAGAGTTTCGAGCGGTTGCGGCCCGAGTAGCGGCCATTCACCGCGCCGGGACGACCTGGCTGACGCAGCGGAACAGCCCGAGGAAGCGGCCGAGGCGGGTGGCGTCGACGCGGCGGGCCCACCAGCCGTGGCGGGCGAAGGTGCGGATCCACTCCTGCTCGTAGCGGCGCTGGAGCGGGGCGAGGCCGGGGGCGATGGCGCCGAGGTCGACGGCGGGCACGAGCACCTGCGCGTCGATGTCGGTGCGCAGCAAGAGCCCGTTGGCCGGGGAGTAGACGACGGTGTCGATGGTCTCCTCGCCGTCGACGGCGGGCAGTTCGAGCGGCGGCACCATCGGGAGGCGGACGACGGCGAGGTCGAGGCGCGCGACCCGCCACGCGATGTCGTCGAGGAAGCGCTGCACCTCGCGGGCGTGCGTCGCGTCGACGGCGGGGCCGCCGCGCTCGATCGCCTCGTCGCGGATCTGGGGCACGACGACGGTCTTGTCGCTGATCGGCATGAGGAAGAGGTCGACGTGGCCGGTCTCTTCGCCGGGCATGCGGGGGAGCACGATGATGTCGCCGGGGTCGCGCCAGAACGCGCGGGCGAGGGTGGCGACGACCTGCTCGGGGGTGAGCGGGACGAAGCCGGAGCGGTCGAGGTGGGTCGACTCGAAGGCGAGGGTGTTGTCTTCGAGGACGAGGTCGGTGAGGAAGACGTAGCGGCCGGCGACGACGAGGTTGCCGTTCTCGTGCAGCAGCGGGAGGTGGGCGACCGGGGTGCCGAGCTTCTGCACGCGCTCGCTCGCGAACGGGCCGGGGTCGTCGTCGATGGGCAGGTAGGCCTGGCGGTTGGGGTTCTCGTGCAGGTAGCGCAGCCAGGTCAGGGTGCCGTCGGGGCGGCGGACGTAGATCGGCTGGTAGTCGCGCATCCAGACGAGGGTGTTGTCCTCGGCGGCGAGGTCGGCGTCGGGGTCGAGCTCGTCGACGGAGGCCTCGCGCCAGTCGCTCTCGAGGTCGAGGCCGTCGGCGGTGCTCGGGGCGTAGTCTTCGACGCGGTGGCGGCGGCCGATCGCGCGGTCGAGCGCGGGGGCGAGCGCGGGGGCGATGCTGTCGAGCTGGGGGTGGGTCCAGACGGCGGCGAGCGGGGCGTAGTCGGGCACGGGGCCGGGGCGCACGGCGAGCGGGGGGAGCGGGGGGAGCCGGCGGGCGGGGTGCTCGGCGGCCGGGCGCGCGCTCGCGGTGATCGGCGGCGCGGCGTGGGCGGGAGCGAGGCAGGTGAGGGCGAGCAGCGCGAGGAGCAGGCGGGTGCGGGCGGGCATGAACCCCTCGGGATCGGCGGTTGGCGGCGGCCTCAGCAAGAAGCTCGCCGCTCGATCGCGGCGCGGGCGGCGGCGCGACCGATGAGGCGCGGCGAGGCCGGTGGGGTGAGGGTGGGCAGCATCCATCCGCGCCGCTGGTGCATCTCTCCCCACCCCGACACCGGCTTGACGCAGGGGGCGTCGGTGTGAAGAGTCCAGCGACGCCCCACCCGACCCGGAAGGACACCATGAGCACCGCGCAGCATCACCACGTCTACATCATCGGCTCCGGCCCCGCCGGCTACACCGCGGCGCTCTATGCCGCGCGGGCAAACCTCGAGCCCTACATGGCCGCCGGCCACCAGCCGGGCGGGCAGCTCACCACCACCACCGAGGTCGAGAACTACCCGGGCTTCCCCGAGGGCGTCATGGGCCCCGAGATGATGACCCTCTTCGAGCAGCAGGCGACCCGCTTCGGGCTCGTCGTCGAGCACAAGCTCGTCGAGCGCGTCGACTTCTCGCAGCGCCCGTTCCGCATCTGGGAGGAGGACGGGCAGGCGCACACCGCCGACGCGGTGATCATCACCACCGGCGCGACGGCGAAGTACCTCGGCATCCCCGGCGAGCACGAGTACCTCGGCCGCGGCGTCAGCGCGTGCGCGACCTGCGACGGCTTCTTCTTCCGCGACATGGATCTGGTCATCGTCGGCGGCGGCGACACCGCGATGGAGGAGGCCAACTTCCTCACCCGCTTCGCCCGCAAGGTCTATGTCGTGCACCGCCGCGACGAGCTGCGCGCGAGCAAGATCATGCAGGAGCGCGCCTTCAAGAACCCCAAGATCGAGTTCCTGTGGAGCACGACGGTCGCCGAGGTCCTCGGCGACGGCAAGACGGTCACCGGGGTGCGGCTCGTCGACGTCAAGACCGGCGAGGAGCGCGAGATGGCGGTGCAGGGCTACTTCAGCGCGATCGGCCACAAGCCCAACACCGACATCTTCAAGGGGCAGCTCGACATGGACGACGTCGGCTACCTCAAGGTGAAGGCGCCGTCGACCTACACCAACATCGAGGGCGTCTTCGCGGCGGGTGACGTCGCCGATCCGGTCTACCGGCAGGCGGTGACCGCGGCGGGCATGGGCTGCGCGGCGGCGATCGACGCCGAGCGCTGGCTCGAGGCGCAGGGTGATCTGACCTGATCCGTGTCGATCGCGGCCGGGCGCCGCGATCAGCCCTCGTCTTCGCCGGCGCGGCCGAGCGCTGCGAGCCCGTCGCCGGTCAGCCGCCACGTCGTCCACTCGTCGAGCGGCGTCGCCCCGATCGCGCGGTAGAAGCCGTGCGCGGGCGTGTTCCAGTCGAGCACCGACCACTCCATGCGCCCGCAGCCGCGCTCGACCGCGATCCGGCCGAGGCGGCGCAGGAGCGCGAGCCCGACGCCGCGGCCGCGCAGGTGCTCGGGCACGTAGAGGTCTTCGAGCCAGATCCCGCGCCGGCCGCGCCAGGTCGAGTAGTTGTGGCAGAACAGCGCGAAGCCGACCGGGGCGCCGTCGTCCTCGGCGAGCAGGCACTCGAAGGGCGGCGGCTTCTCGGCGAGCTGGGCGGCGAGTGTCGCCGGGGTGACCTCGACGGCGTCGGGCTCCTTCTCGTAGGCGGCGAGCTCGCAGATGAAGCGGTGCAGGGTCGCGGCGTCGCGCGGCTCGGCGAAGCGGATGGCGAGCACGTCAGAGCTTCATCAGCAGGTAGGCGACCCCGGCGGCGATGCCGATGACGAAGAGCAGCCCGAAGAGGGTCGGCGCGATGCTGCCCCGGCGGGTCGGGCGCGGGCCCATGTCGACCGGATCGGAGAGCGAGTGCTCGAGCTCGTACTGCTCGTCGTAGCCGGCGGCGTAGCCCGCCTCGTCGTAGCCGGCGCCATAGGCCGGCTCGGCGTAGGCCGGCTCGTAGGTCGGCGCGGCGTAGGCCGCCCGGTAGCCCTGCTCGACGTAGGCCGCGCCCCCGAACGGCGCCTCGGCGTAGGCCGGATCGGCGCCGCCGAGCCCGTCGGGGTCGACCCGGCTCGAGTCGACCTCTTCGACGAGCGCCGAGTCGAGCTCCAGCAGATCGTCGACGAGCGGCGTGTACTCGTGGGTCGGCGCCGCCGACATGCCCTCGCGGCGCATCCGCGGCGGGGCCTGATCGAGCTCGACCCCGCGGCCGAGCGCGTGCGGTGACTGCGCGGCGGTGCGCGCGTAGCGCCCGCTCGGGAGCTGCAACCCGCGCAGCCCGTCGTTCGTCCGCCGCGGCAGCGGCACGCCCTCGCCGGTGCGCCGCGGCAGCGGCAGCGGGTCGAAGACGTAGTCGCACGCCGCGAGCGCCTGTTGCAGCGCCTCGCGCATCTCGGCCGCCGAGGAGAAGCGCTGGTCGGGGTCCTTGGCGAGCGCGATCCGCACCGCGTCTTCGATCGGGCCCGGGATCCCGGTCATCGCCGGCGGCGGCGCCTTGATCTGCTGCTTGAGCACCTCGTACGCGATCTTGCCCCGGAACGGCGGCCGCCCCATCAGCATGAGGTAGAGCACGATCCCGAGCCCGTAGAGGTCGGTGCGGGGGTCGATCTCGCGCTGGAGGATCTGCTCGGGCGCCATGTAGTGCGGCGTGCCCATCGCGATGCCGCTGCGGGTGAGCGACTCCTCGTCGTGGGTCGGGTCGCGCAGCTTGGCGAGGCCGAAGTCGAGCACCTTGACCACCTCGCGGCCCTGCGCGTCCTCGGTGATCATGATGTTGCTGGGCGTGATGTCGCGGTGCACGATCTCGAGCGAGTGGGCCTCTTCGAGCGCGTCGAGCACCTGACAGGCGAGGTCGATGGCGCGGGCGGGGTCGAGGGCGCGGTTCTCGGCCTTGAGCAGCGACCGCAGCGTGCGCCCGTCGATGAACTCCTGCACCATGAAGAGGAGGCCGTCTTCCTCCTCGCCGTAGTCGTAGAGGGTGACGGCGTTGCGGGCCTTGAGCCGGGCGAGCGCGCGGGCCTCGCGGAAGAAGCGGGCGACGATGTCACCCGGCCCGCTCGCGCGCTCGGGCAGGATGACCTTGATGGCGACCTCGCGCCCGACCGGCTCCTGAACGGCCCGGTAGACCGCGCCGAAGCCACCCCGCCCGATGCGATCACGGACGACGTACTTGCCGCCCAGCGTGCGCCCGATCAGCTTGTCTTCGGCGTTCTCGGGCGGGCTCGCGCCAGTCTTGGGCGCCATGCGTCGTCTCGGCTCCCTGGGGTCTCCGGTTCGGGGGCGAGCCTACCGCATCCCGACGCCGAACGTCCACGAATGCCCGTCTCCCTAGTCGACTGCTGACAGAACGAGCCGTCCGATGACCGGCAGGAGCCGCACCTGTTCGGAGAGGCCGCCGCGCAAAAACGCGACGTGCCCGACGTCGGCGGGGAGCTGTCCCCAGGTCGCGTCGACGCTCAGCCAGCCGTCGGCGGTGAGGATCTCGTTCCAGGCGTGGTAGCCGAACGCGCCGTCGACGTGCACGAGCCCGACGACGACGCGGGTGGGCACGCCGAGGCTGCGGGCGAGCGCGGCGAAGAGGGTCGCGTGCTCGTTGCAGTCGCCCACGCGGCTCTGGAGGGTGTCGAGCGCGCTCGGGACCCCGGCGACGGCGCGGCGCTCGAGGTGGTCGTGCACCCAGCGGGCGAGCGCGCGGGCGGCGGTGAGCGTGTCGCGCGCCTCGCCGGCGACCGCGGCGGCGGTCTGGCGGATCTTGGGGTGCTCGCTCTGGATCAGCGCGTCGCTCGCGAGCGAGCCCGGCGGCGGATCGGCGACCGGGAGCGGGCGCCCGGCGCCGGGGGTCTCGCGGCGGATGGTGAGCACGTCGCCGTCGAGCCGCTGCCGGTGGTCGGTGAGTTCGAAGCCGCCGAGCTCGACGCCCCCGATCCGCAGCCGCAGCACGTCGCGCTCGGCGAGATCGCCCGGCAGCCCCGGGACCTGCACCATCGTCGCCGCGACGAGATCGGCGCCCTTGCGGCCCGCCGGCAACAGCCCGAAGCGCGCCTGCTCGCGGGTCTCGCGCACCGCGACGAGCCCGAGGCCGAGCTCCTGGCGCAGCATCTCGCCGCGGTCGTTGATCCAGCCGTCGAGGGTGAGCCCGGCCGCGGTGGTGCGGATCCGGGTGGCTTGGACCTCGCGGTCGAAGACGACGACGGGCTCGGGGCCGATGACCTCGACGTCGACCGGCTGGTCGGTCTGGGTCATCGGGTCGAAGACGTGGTAGCGCGCGCGCCGGCCCGGTTCGAGGCCGCCACGGCTGAGGAGCGGGCCGAGGTTCTGCCGGAGCACCGGCGGGTGTTGCAGGGTGAGGGTGCGGTCGACCGTCTCGCCGCCGGTCTCGATCGCGAGCCGGACCGTGGTGCCGTCGACCGTGCCCCGCCCCGCGATCGAGGCCGCGCCGGCGTCGAGCGCGAAGTCGAAGCGCTCGAGCACGAGCCCCGGGTCGAGCTCGGCCCCGACCCGGACGTCGAGCGGCGCGTCCTGCCCGAGCGCGACGAGCCGCAGCCGGGTCTCCATCGCATAGCGATAGCCGCCGCCGTCGCGCGCCGACTTCTGGACGTGGATGAGCCCGACCCGGTCGCCTTTGAAGTAGAGCCCCATCCACTCCTCGCCGAGCTGGATCTCGCTCGACGGGTCGAGCAACCGCTCGGCGGGCGCGACCTCGTCGGGCGCGCGGGTGACGACGAGCGCGGCGTACGCGGCGCCGAAGCCGGCGACGGCGAGGACGCCGGCGAGGTCGTAGCGGGTGAGGCGGCGGGGCATGGGCAGACCTCCTAAGCGGCCTTGATCGCCCTGGCAACCAGGCCGAGCAGGAGGCCCCCTCCGAGTGATTGTCTGCCGGGTCCCGAGACCTCAAGGCGTGCGGGGCAGCGCGCTGTTGGGGTCGTCCTGGACCGGGCGGCGGTCGGGGCAGCTCCCGACGTAGAGCAGCTCGCAGGCGGTGTTGTAGACGATGTCACCGCCGCCGGGCGCCGATGAGCGCCAGGCGTCGCCGGCGTTGGGGTGGCGGCGCACGATGACGGGCACGACCTCGGCGATCTCGACGGCGAGGTCGAGCGCGGGCAGTTCGAGCAGGTCTCCCGGTTCGACGCCGGCGGCGACGAGCTCCCCGTCGGCGGCATAGGCGCGGTCGCGAGGGCCGAGCTGCATCGAGTCGCCGCGGGCGCGGAGCGCGCCGTCGGGGGTGGTGATCTGCCACGGCTGCGGGTCGGGCGCGGGGGGCGCGGCGGCGACGAGGCGGAGCTCGCGGCTGCCGGGCAGATCGGCGAGGCGGGCGGGCTGCGCGGCGCGGAGGCGCTCGGCGAGCGCGGCGAGGGTGAGGTCGCTGGCGCACGGGTAGAGGCCGCAGAGCGCGAGGTCGACGGCGGCGAGCGCGTCGAGCGGGGCGAGCTGGCCTTCGAAGACGGGGGGCTGTTCGACCGGGGTGCGCAGCGAGCCGAGGCCGCCGCCGGTGCGGCCGATGATCCAGGCGCCGGTGCGGCCGAGGCCGTCGAGCGCGGGGAAGCGCTGGGGGTTGGCGGGGCCGGGCAGCGCGACGGTGACGAGCGCGCCGCCGCTCTGCGCGTCGAAGCGGAGCTGCTCGTCGTCGGCGTCGGGCACGCCGTCGAAGTCGAGATCGGTGAGGTTGCGGCCGTCGCCGATCGTGAGCCGGGCGGCGGGGCGGCCGTCGACATAGGCGCGGTCGAGCGCGCCGGGCACGGTGAGCAGGGTGACGCCGGGGGCGAGCTCGATCCGGTCGAGGCGGTAGCGCAGGCAGCCGAGGCCGCCGCAGGCGGGGACCATCTGCGGGTCGACCCAGGCGGCGCTCTGCACCCGGCCGCGGAGGCGGTCGCGGAGGTGGGGCAAGAGCCCGAGGTGGGCGGCGGCGGCGAGGCGCGGGCTCTCGAGCGGGACCCAGGCATAACGGCGCTCGATGGTGAGCGCGGCGGGGCGCAGCTCGGCGTCGGCGAGCGCGTCGACGAGGCGGGCGGCGATGAGGCGGCCGAGCGCGTCGGCGGGATCGGCGGCGGGCGCGGCGGCGGCGGGGTCCTCGACCGGGGCGCCGTCGGCGTCGATCATCGCGCCGTCGGCGGCGAGCGCGGGCACATGACCGCCGGCGCGGAAGGTGTCGGCGGCGGCGGCGGTGAGCCAGACGGCGACGCTGCCGGGGTAGGCGGCCTCGAGCGCGGCGCGGGCGGCGCCGGGGTGGTCGGCGTCGAGGCGGTTCGTCGCGGCGGCGGCGGCGGGCGCGGCGCTCCAGCCGGCGATGACGACGCGGGGCGCGCCGGTGTCGATCGCGTCGAGCGCGACGATCCGCAGCGTGGGGTCGACGGTCGCGGGGAGGCGCTCGTCGCGCGCGATCAGGCCCGGCTCGGTGCGCCACGCGGCGAGGTCGTCGGCGTCGTTCTCGACCCCGTCGGCGTCGGCGTCGGGCACGACGAGCGGGCCGGCGGCGGTGAGCGCGCGGGGCAGCGGGAGCGTCGCGGCGGCGGCGCGCACCGCGACGGGGCGCAGATCGGCGGCGGCGTGGCGGGCGGCGGCGGCGATGGCGGGCGCGAGCGCGTCCCACCACGCGGGGTCGACGCCGCTGCGATACGGGAGGTCGCCGATGACGCCGAGCCAGCCCGCGGCGGCGAGCGCGCGGCCGGCGGGATCGGCGGCGATGGCGAGCGAGGGGCCGCAGAGGCCGACGGCGTCGGGGCCGGTGCGGGTGCCGGTGGCGTGGATCGCGATGTTGCTGTCGGGGAGGCCGAGGCGGCGGACGAGGCGGTCGACGAGCGCGTCGTGGCGGCTCTGGTCGAGGGCGTGCACGTCGAGGGTGACGAGGAGGTGCACCGCGGCGTCGCGGGTGAGGAGCAGGACGCGGCCGGCGGGGGGGCGGCGCTGTTCGAGGCCGGTGGCGGGGCGGTCGACGCCGAGGCCGCCGAGCCAGACGGCGTCGAAGCGGCCGTCGTCGTCGGCGTCGGTGAAGCGGTCCTGGCAGGGGTCTTCGGGCGCGGGGTCGTCGAGGCGGCCGTCGAAGAGGCCGGGGCGGTTGTGGGGGCAGTCGGGGCCGGCGCGGTCTTCCCAGGGTTCGAGGTAGGGCGGCGCGAGCTCGAAGCCGGCGGCCGCCGCGCGGGTGAGGCCGTCCGTCGGCCAGTCGAAGACGCGCTCGGCGACGGCGGGCACGCAGGCGCCGTCGGGCCCGCAGTACGCGCGCTCGCCGCAGTCGCCGTCGCCGACGCAGCCGGGCGGGTCGACGGCGGCGTCGACGAAGACGTCGGGCGGGGCCGGGGCGCGGTCGGGGAGCGCGTCGCCGTCGGCGCCCGCGTCGGTGATCGGCGCGGCGTCGGCGTCGACGGGCTGCTCGGTGTCTTCGTGGCAGGCGACGAGCGCGGCGGCGAGCAGCGGGGCGAACCAGATGTGAGTCGGCTTCACGAGCGCACATTAGGGAAGGGCCGGAGAGCGCTGCAACCGGCGTCGATCGCGGGAGCACACCCGCTCAGCGGGTCCGGCGGCCCTCGTCGCGGCGGCGGAGGAAGTCGACGAGCCCGGCGCGGAGCGGGGCGCTGAGCACGATGACGAGCAAGAGCCCGCTCGCCTGCCCGATGAGGAGGCTCGCGGTCGTGTCGACGAGGTGCACGTCGCGGTTGAGCAGCAGCCCGAAGAGCGGGATCCCGAGCGTGGCGGCGAGGTAGCCGGCGCGCAGCACGGCGCGGTCGGGGCCGCCGTCCGAGCGGGGCGCGCGGGCGGCGAGCAGGGTGCCGAGCGCGCTGATGGCGGCGCTCGCGACGAACGCGAGCAGCGGGTGGCCGGGCGGGAGCCAGGCGGCGGGGAACGCCATCGCGAGGAAGAGCGCGACGAAGCCGATGAGCCCGAGCCAGGCGCCGTAGCGGATCGCGTCGTCGCGGCCGAGGCTCTTGGCGTGTTCGAAGCCGTTGAGCACGGTCGCGAGCAGGAGGAGCCCGGCGAAGATCGCGCCGGTGATGTAGAAGGGCATGACCCGCTCGAGCTCGCGCAGGAAGACGATCTGCTCCTCGACGGGGCGGTCGGGCAGCCAGGTGTCGGCGACGTGGCGCAGCTCGTTGGCCGAGCAGCCGGCGAGCAGCGTGAGCGCGGCGAGGCTCCGCCGCGCGCTCACCGGGCGCTCCGGGTGGCTTCGAGGACCCGGTCGTTGCGGCCGTAGTCGACGACGATCTGCACGGCTTCGAAGCGGCCGTCAGCCTCGGCGAGCGCGCGGGCCGCCGGGCCCTGGTCGTGGCCGATCTCGACGAGGAGCGCGCCGCCGGGGGTGAGGCGCTCGGCGGCCTCGGGGATGAGGCGGCGCACGAGGTCGAGCCCGTCGGGGCCGCCGTCGAGCGCGGCGCGGGGCTCGTAGCGGGCGACGTCGGGCATGAGCGCGTCGATGTCGGCGCTCGGGATGTAGGGCGGGTTCGCGGCGACGAGGTCGAAGGGGCCGGCGAGGCCGGCGAGCAGGTCGCCGCGGCGCCACTCGACGCGGTCGAGGCCGAGCGCGGCGGCGTTCGCCCGCGAGACGTCGAGCGCGTCGGGCGAGCGGTCGACGCCGATCACGGTCGCGTCGGGGCGCTCGTGGGCGAGCGCGAGCGCGATCGCGCCGCTGCCGCAGCCGACGTCGACGATCCGGGGCGCATCGCGGCCCTTCAGGCGCTCGATCGCCCGCTCGACGAGGCGCTCGGTGTCGGGGCGGGGCACGAGCACCCGCGCGTCGACGGCGAGGTCGAGGCTCCAAAAGCCCTTCTGCCCGGTGATGTAGGCGACCGGCTCGTGGCGCCCGCGGCGGCGCACCCGCTCGCGCACGGCGGTGAGCTCGTCGGGGTGCAGCGGCTTGTGGTGGTCGAGGTAGATCCGCATCCGGTCGACGCCGAGCGCGTCGGCGATGAGGAGCTCGGCGTCGAGGCGGGGCTGCTCGATGCCCTTCTCGCGGAAGAACCCGATGGTCCACTCGAGGACCCGCGCGATGGTCCAGGGCGCGGTCATTCTTCTTCGCGGGCCTTTCGGGTGTACTGCCGGTCGAAGCGGGCGTCCTTGAAGCTGCTGCGGAACTCGGCGCTGCAATCGCCGCGGGAGACGCAGCCCTCGAGCTGCTCGATGGGGAGCTGTTCGAAGCGGCGGCGGTCGAGGTGCAACAGCAGGTAGAGCTTGACCTGGTCCTCCTGCTTGCTCTGCCGGCGGCCCTTCTGGTCGGGGCGGATGACCTCGACGAAGGCGAAGCGCACGTCGCCGACGTCGGGGAGCTCGCTGAAGACGCCGCGCACGCCCTGCGCGTACTGGGTGCGGCCGAAGACGAACCACTCGACGGCGCGGGTCTTGAGCTCGACGTCGGTGTTGCGGCCGACCGGGTGCCAGACCTCGATCTGCACCGCCTTGCCCTTCATGCGGGTGCGCTCGGCGGGGTGGCGGCGGGGCGGGTGGACCTGGAAGACGCCCATCAGCTCGTCGACGCGGGCCTTCTGCGCGGCGAGCGGGTCGTCGGGGCCGTAGACGTCGACCGCGCGGGGCGCGACCGCGTCGACGCGGGCCCGGCGCGGCTGAGCGTCCGCGGGGCGCGCGCCGACGAGCACGAGCAGCGCGAGCAGCGCGAGGGCGAGCGGGCGCATCAGGTGCGCTCCCGCTTGAGGTCGCGCCCCATCAGCTCGGCGACCGCGAGCTTGGGCGGCTTGCCCTGATACAGCACCGCGTAGACCGCGGCGGTGATCGGCATCTCGACGCCCTCGCGCACCCCGAGCCGGTACGCGCTCTTGGCGGTGCGCACGCCCTCGGCGACCTGGTTCATGCCGCCGAGGATCTCGTCGAGGGTGCGGCCGCGGCCGAGTTCGAAGCCGACGTGGCGGTTGCGGCTGAGCTCGCCGGTGCAGGTGAGCACGAGGTCGCCCATGCCGGCGAGGCCGCTCAACGTGAGCGGGTTGGCGCCGCGGGCGACGGCGAGGCGGGTGATCTCGGCGAGGCCGCGGGTGAGGAGCGCCGAGCGGCTGTTGTGGCCGAGCCCGAGCCCGGCGGCGGCCCCGGCGGCGATGGCGACGACGTTCTTGAGCGCGCCGCCGAGCTCGACGCCGGTGACGTCCTCGGTGGTGTAGCAGCGGAAGTAGGGCGTCGAGAACGCGGCCTGCACGGTCGCGGCGACGCCGTGGAAGCGGGCGGCGACGGTGACCGCGGTCGCGAGCTCCTGCAAGGTCTCGCGCGCGAAGCTCGGCCCGGAGAGGAACGCGAGATCGGCCCACAGCGCGCGGGGCAGCACGTCGGTGAGCACCTCTTCCATCGTCTGCAGGGTCTCGTTCTCGATGCCCTTGCTCGCGCTGACGATGGGCACGCCGGGCGCCAGGTGCGGCGCGGCGCGCTTCATCACGTCGCGGAGCGCGTGGCTCGGGACGACGACGCAGACGAGCTCGGCGCCGTCGAGCGCCTCTTCGAGCTCCCCGGTCGCCGTGAGGCACTCGGGGAGCGTGAGGTCGCTCTGGTAGCGCACGTTGCGGTGCTCGCGGTTGATGCCGTCGACCACCTCGGCCGAGCGCGCCCACAGCCGCACCGGGCCCTTGTCGCAGAGCACCTTGGCGAGCGCCGTGCCCCAGCTCCCGCCGCCGATCACGGCTGATCGCATGGCTGTCCCCTCCATCTGCGGTCAGTGTCGATCAGACCAGCACCCACATCAACAGCAGGGTCGGCGCCATCGCGAGCAGGCTCGCCGAGAAGCCGGCCGCCTGCGCGAAGCGCAGCCCCGTCAGCAGCAGGAAGACGACGTAGAACCGCGCCGCGTACGGCCCGATCCAGGGCACGACGAGCAGGAGCGAGGCGACCTCGGCGTAGGCATAGACCCGAAACGTCGCCTCGAACGGGCGCGGCGGCGCGCCGGCGACGCGCAGCATGGCGTGGGCGGCGCCGGCCTTGAGGAAGAGCGCGAAGGTGACGACGAGCGGCAACAGCGGCGCGGTCGCGAGCGCGAGCCCCGGCGGGAGCGCGGCGAGGCCGACGGCGACGGCGGGCGGCGCGAAGAACGCGGTCTGCACGATGAGCGCGAGCTGGCCGAGCACGCCGGCGATGACCGCGAAGAGCAGCGGGGTGCGCAGCTCGCCGCGCAGCCAGGGCACGCGGCCCATGTAGCGGGTCGGGCCGAGCAGCGCCTCGCGCGCGGTCGCGAAGAACGCGGCGATGTCGCCGCCCTCGGGGCGCTCCCACGGGATCGGGGTCGGGCCGAGGTGTTCGCTCGCGTCGGCGGCCGGCTCGGGCGGCGCGGTGAGCGCGTGCTGCGGCGGTCGATCGGGGGGCGATGGGGCGGCGCGGCACTCGACGCAGCGGGAGAGCCCGTCGACGTCGACCGCCCGGCAGACCGCGCAGACCAGCCGGCCGCACTCGACGCAGGCGGCGACCGCGGGCGCCTCGGGATGCACGGCGCAGCAGAGCCCGCCGGTGCTCATGGCGCCCGCTCGGCGTCTGCACAAGCGCGGGCCGCGGGTCGGCTCACTTCTTCTGCTTCTTCCGAGCGGCGCGGGCGGCCTTGTTCTTCTTGCGCGAGCGATCCTTGGCCTTGTCGGCCGCCGCGGTCTTCTTGCGCGCCCCGCCCGGCGTGCCCGGCGGCAGGTAGCCCTTCGGCAGCCCCGGCAGCATCTCGTGGATCATCTGCGCCGACGGCGGCTGCCCGCCCGGCAGCCCCGGCAGCCCGCCCATGCCGGGCATCCCGCCGAAGCCACCCATGCCGCCGAGCCCCGGCAGCCCGCCGCCCGCCGCGCCCGGATCGACGCCGAACTGGCCCATGATCGAGCCGAGATCCATGCCCTTGAGCTGCTGCATCTGGGCGAACTGCTTGAAGCCCGGCAGCTTGTAGAGCAGGTTGCCGCCGCCCGGCGAGCCGATCGCGCCCATGATCGTGCGCATCGCCTTGAAGCGGCCGACGAGGTCGATGACGTCCTTCGGCTCGCTGCCCGAGCCGCGCCCGATGCGCTTGGCCCGGTTCGGCTGCTTCTCGATCAGCTCGGGCTTGCTGCGCTCCTGCTTGGTCATCGACTGGATGATCGCCTCGATGCGCCCGAGCGCCGTCTCGTCGATCTGCACGCCCTCGGGCAGCCCGTCGCCGAAGAAGGGCAGCTTCTCGAAGAGCTCGCCGAGGCTGCCCATCTTCTTGATGGTGCGGATCTGCTCGAGGAAGTCCCACATGTCGAACTTGCCCGAGAGCAGCTTCTTGGCGTCCTGCTCGGCCTTCTCCTCGTCGACGACGCGCTCGAAGTCCTGCATGAGCCCGACGATGTCGCCGAAGCCCATGATGCGGCTCGCGAGGCCCTCGGGGCGGAACTCTTCGAGGGCGTCGAGGCCCTCGCCCATGCCGAGGAACTTGATGGGCTTGCCGGTGACCGCCTTGATCGACAGCGCCGCGCCGCCGCGGGCGTCGCCGTCGAGCTTGGTCATGATGAAGCCGCTGATCCCGATGCGCTCGTCGAAGGTCTGCGCGGTGCGCACCGCGTCCTGACCGATCATCGAGTCGACGACGAGGAGCACGTTGTCGGGCCTGGTGCGGCTCTTGATCTCCGAGAGCTCGCTCATGAGCGCCTCGTCGATCGCGAGGCGGCCGGCCGTGTCGAAGATCACCACGTCGCGCCCGCGCTTCTTCGCCTCGTCGAGCGCGTTGCGACAGATGGCGGGCGGGGCCGCGCCGTCCTCGTGGTAGACGGGCACCCCGAGGCGCTCGCCGAGCACCTTGAGCTGCTGGATCGCGGCGGGGCGGTAGATGTCGGCGGCGACGAGGAGGGGCTTGCGCTCCTGGTCGAGCAGGAAGCGGGCGAGCTTGCCGGTGGTGGTCGTCTTGCCCGAGCCCTGGAGGCCGATCATCATGATCTTGGTGATGCCGGCGCCGAAGTCGAGCGAGGTGTCGACCGGGCCCATCAGCGCTTCGAGCTCTTCCTGGCAGATCTTGATGAAGTGGTCGCCCGGCCGGACCTCCTGCTTGCGGTCACCGCGGCCGGCGACGACCTGCACCACCTCGCCGAGCGCCTTCTCCTTGACCTTGCCGATGAAGCCGCGGACGACCTTGAAGTCGACGTCCGCCTCGAGCAGCGAGATGCGGATGTCGCGCAGCGCCTCGTTGATGTTCTCTTCGGTCAGCTCGCGCTTGCCTTGGAAGCGGTGCTTGACGGTGCGAAAACCCTTGCTGATCGTCTCGAGCATCGGTCGGTCCCGGTCGGTGGTGCTGGCAGCCGTGCGAGGTTGCGACGGCGGGCAGGGCCGACCGGTTACGGGCCGATCGGCGGGCAGGAGAGTGTAGGCAGGGGCCCCTGAGCCGTCAAGGCACCCCCCGCCGCGATTGCGCCCGCGCACGCGCCTGCCTACGATGGCAGCTTCCGGCCCGGAAGCGTCACGGGGGAGCGGATGGCAGACAACGAGCCGGTGATCGGCATCGACCTCGGGACCACCAACTCGGTGGTCGCGGTGGTCCTCGACGGCGAGGTCCACGTCATCCCCGACGAGGAGGGGCACAACACGCAGGCGTCGATGGTGGCGTTCGCGGCCGACGGCTCGCTCGTCGTCGGCAACCACGCCCGCCGCGAGGCGATCGTCGACCCGGCGCACACCGTCTTCTCGGCCAAGCGCCTCATCGGGCGGCACTTCGACAGCCCGCCGGTGCAGGCCGCGATCAAGGCGCTGCCCTACAAGGTCGTCAAAGGCCGCAACCAGGTCCCGCAGATCGAGATCCGCGGCGAGCGGTACGGGCTCCCCGAGATCTCGGGCATGGTGCTGCGGCGCATGAAGGACATCGCCGAGCGCTACCTCAAGCGGCCGGTGCACAAGGCGGTCGTCACCGTGCCGGCGAACTTCGACGACACCCAGCGGCAGATGACCAAGCTCGCCGGTGAGCTCGCCGATCTCGAGGTGCTGCGGGTCATCAACGAGCCGACCGCCGCCGCGCTCGCCTATGGCTACGGGCGCGACGTCGACGCCCGGCTCGCGGTCTACGACTTCGGCGGCGGCACCTTCGACATCACCCTGCTCTCGGTCGAAGGCAGCGTCTTCGAGGTCGCCTCGACCGCCGGTGACACCTTCCTCGGCGGCGACGACTTCGACGACCGCCTCGCGCGCTACATGGCGCTCGCGTTCAAGCAGCAGAACGGGCGCGAGCTCGTCGATCCGATCGCCTTGAACCGGCTGCGCCACGTCGCCGAGAAGCTCAAGCGCGAGCTGACCCGCAAGGATCGTGCGATCGTCAACGTGCGCGAGCTCGACCGCGACGACGAGCGGCGGCCGCTCGACCTGCGCTTCCAGCTCGACCGGCGCGGCTTCGAAGAGCGCTGTCAGGACATCGTGCAGCGCACCTTCCTCGTGTGCGACGAGGCGCTGCGCGAGGCAGGGCTCAAGGCGGGCGACCTCGACGGGGTCGTGCTCGTCGGCGGCTCGACCCGCATCCCGCTCGTGCGCGAGATGGTCGCCGGCTACTTCGGGCAGGACCCGTTCACCGAGCTCAACCCCGACGAGGTCGTCGCGATCGGCGCCGCGATCCAGGGCGCCGCGCTCGCGAGCGACGCGTTCGCGCCCGACGCCCGCCCGCAGCCGCTCCTGCTCGACGTCACCCCGATGTCGCTCGGAGTGCAGACCGTCGGCGGCTTCTACGAGGTGCTCATCCAGCGCAACAGCTCGGTGCCCTGCGAGCAGACTCGGGTCTTCACCACGACGAGCGACAACCAGGGCTCGGTGCGGCTGCGCATCTTCCAGGGCGAGTCGCGGCAGGTCGGCGAGAACACCCAGATCGGCGAGGTCGAGCTCTTCGGCTTGCGGCCGGCGCCGCGGGGCGAGGTGCAGGTCGAGGTCACGTTCGAGATCGACACCGACGGGCTGGTGATGGTGACCGCGCGCGACCGCGAGACGGGCGTCGAGCAGGCGACGCGGATCAGAGCTGTCGGCAGGCTACACCGCCGAAGAGGTGGGGCAGATGAAGAAGCGGAGCAGGCGTGGAGCGTAAGCGGCGCTCGGGCAGCGTACCGGCGCTCAGGCGCATCGCGCTCAAGCGGGTCGCGGTGCCGGTCAGCTCGTCGGCGCCGCCGGCAGGCGAGGCTCCCGTCGACCGCGCCGACCGCCTACGCCGACACCGATCCCCCGAGATCCGCCGCCGCCCGAGCGACCCGCCGGTCGTGCTGCGGCGCGCGCTCGTCGTCGAGGTCGACGGCCCGGTGCGCGAGGCGGTCGCCGCCTGCCTGACGCCCGAGTCTTCCAGACGGAACCTTCGACGGCGGCGAGGCGGCGCTCGACGCCTTCAGGCGCAGCGGCGCGGCGCTCGCGCCGTGATCAGGCGCGAGCTCGGCGGCGCCTCAGGCGCGGCGCTCTGCCGCCTCATCCGCCGCGCGCCCGGCAGGGGCCGCGATCAGGATCGTGCTGATGAGCCCGGCCTACCGCGACCCGGCGCTCGGCGCCCGCGCGAGCGCGGCCTACAGCGCCGACGCCTTCCTGCCGCTGCCGGCCGGGCCCTGGCTGCTCGCCGAGCAGGTCGAGCTCGCGCTCGCGCGCGCCAGAGCCGATCGAGCGCCTCGGGGTGCTGCCGCCCGACGTCGCCCGCGCGATCGACGCCCGCTTCGCGAGCCACGAGCGGCAGGACTACTACGCGCTCCTCAGGTCGACCGCCGCGCCGAGGAGCAGGAGATCCGCGACGCCTACTATCAGATCGCGCGCTGGCTGCACCCCGACCGCCACGCGCGGCTGCGCGCGACCCACCCGCACGTCTACGAGCGCATCAGCACGCTCTACAAGCGCCTCGGCGAAGCCTACGCGGTGCTGATGGACGACGACCGGCGCCGCAGCTACAACCTCAGCCTGCACAAGCGCGGCTCGCTGCGCAGCTCGAATCAGGCCGGCAGGGCGACCGCGAGACCCGCGAGCTGGCGCTGTGCAACACCGACGAGGCCCGCTCGCACGTCCTCCAGAGCCTCGAAGCGCGCAGCCTCGGCGACCTCGAGTGGGCCGAGAGTCCATGCGCCGCGCCGTCGAGACCGAGCCCGACAACCGCCCGCTCGCGCTCATCCTCGACTCGATCCACAAGCTCGCCGACATCGTCCGCCGGTCGCGCGCATGAGGCGACCGCCACCCTCAGGCCCCGACTCGGGAGCAGCCCACGTGCTGAGCCGCATCGTCTCCGGCGTCGTCCTCTCCGCCGCCAGCATCATCGCCGTGCTCGTCTTCACCCCGCCCTGGGCGCTCGGCCTCGTCGTGCTGCTCGCGCTGTTCCTCTGCGCCGGCGAGTACATGAAGATGGCCCGCCCCGACGCCCACGGCGCCGAGCGCGCCGCGTTCGTCGTCGCCTGCCTCGCCGTCGTGCTCTGGCCGGTGATCGCGACCCGGTGGCCGTTCTACACCCACGGGGTCGGCTTCCTCATCGCGTTCATGGTGCTCGCGCTCACCCGCCTCGCCCGCCCGCTCCCCATCGAGACGAGCCTCGCCCGCTTCGGCGCCGACGCCGCCGGGCTGCTCTACCTCGGCTGCACCTTCCCCTTCGTCTTCCTGCTCCGCGGCGAAGGCTCCGGCACCGGCCCGCACGGCGGCTGGGTGCTGCTCATGGTCATGGCGATCACCTTCCTCAGCGACACCGGCGGCTACTTCGCCGGCCGCTTCCTCGGCAAGCACAAGCTCTACCCCGCCATCAGCCCCAAGAAGACCGTCGAGGGCCTCTTCGGCGGCCTCGCGCTCGCCGTCGCCGCCGCCTTCGCCGCCCGCGCGTTCTTCCCCGGCCTCGGCCACCTCACCGTCGTCGACTGCATCGTACTCGGCGTCGTCGGCGCCCTCTTCGCCGTCGCCGGTGACCTCGTCGAGTCGATGATGAAGCGCGCCTGCGGGGTCAAGGACTCGGGCACCCTCATCCCCGGCCACGGCGGCATGCTCGACCGCATCGACGGGCTCCTCTTCTGCGGCCCGTTCTGCTGGTTCTACCTGGGAGTCTTCGCGGGATGATCGGAGTCCTCGGCGCGATCGTCATGATCGGGGTGCTGATCACGGTGCACGAGTTCGGGCACTTCGTGGTCGCCAAGCTCTCCGGGGTCAAGGTCGAGGTCTTCTCGATCGGCTTCGGCTCCCCGATCGTGCGCCGCAAGTGGGGCGAGACCGAGTACCGCATCGCCTGGGTCCCCGTCGGCGGCTACGTGCGCCTCCTCGGCCACGACCCCACCGACACCCCCGACCCGCAGGACGCCGGCCGCAGCCTCTACGACAAGCCGCCGCTCGTGCGCATCCTCATCTCGGCCGCCGGGCCGCTGATGAACATCCTGCTCCCGCTCGCGATCATCCCGCCGCTCGTCTGGCTCTCGTCGAGCTACGACCGGGTCCCCGACAACCAGATCGGCGGCCTCGACGAGGGCATGCCCGCCTACACCGCGGGGCTGCGCGAAGGCGACGCGATCGTCGAGATCGACGGCGAGCCGATCGGCGCCTTCTGGCAGATCAAGCGCGAGATCGACGCCTACGACCCCGACGACGGCCCGCTCGCGATCACCGTCGAGCGCCCCGGCGAAGGCCGCCGCGCGTTCCAGGTCACGCCCACCGCGCGCACCCGCACCGACCCGCTCCTCGGCTTCACCTCGACCGAGTACTTCATCGGCTACATGCCGGCGTTCCTCTCCAACCTCGTCGCGATCACCGACCCTGCCGGCCCGCTCGCCCGCGCCGGGGTGCGCACCTTCGACCGCATCCTCCGCGTCGACGGCGAAGAGACGCCGCGCTACGTCGACGTCGAGCGCGCGCTCGCCGCGCTCGCGCCCAGCCAGACCGTGCCGCTCGCCATCGCCCGCGACGCCCCGCTCGAAGGCGACGGCGCCCCCTCGGCGCGCGCTTCCCGTTCCTCCAGCGCGTCCTGGCGCTCACCCTCGCCTACACCGCGCCCCCCGCCGGCGCCGCGCCCGGGATGCGCACCGCCAACACCTGCATCCAGACCCTCGACCCCGACCACCCCGCCGCGCAGGTGCTCCGCGTCGGCGACTGCCTGCTCGCCGTCGACGGCCGCGCCCAGAGCCTCGGCGCCTTCCTCGGCCGCGAGCTCTACAACGCCCCGAGGTCGCAAAGCCGTCACCGTGCTCCGCGACGGCCAGCAGCTCGAGGTCTCGCTCGCCCGCGAACAGGTCACGCTCTCCGACCCGTTCAGCGGCGACCAGACCGTCTGGCTCCCCGGCTTCACCTTCCCCGCCGGCCAGGTCGCGATCGTGCCCGCGCCCGACACCCCCAACGCCGACCGCCTCGCCCACGGCTGGTACGAGGCCCGCACCAACCTCGCCCGCGGCTTCAGAACAGACCCTGCGCGTCATCGGCGGCCTCTTCACCGCCTCCGTCCCCGCCAACCAGCTCGGCGGCCCGCTCTCGATCTTCTATGTCGCCGGCGAGAGCGCCCGCCGCGGCATCGAGGACTACATCGCGATGATGGTCATGCTCAGCCTCGGCATCGGCCTCTTCAACCTGCTCCCCGTGCCCCTGCTCGACGGCGGCCACATCCTCGTCGCCGGCGTCGAGATGATCACCCGCCGCCCGCCCTCCGAGGCGACCCGCATCCGGCTGATGTACGTCGGGCTCGCGCTCATCCTCAGGCTGTTCATCTTCGCGACCTTCAACGACATCACCCGCATGATCCGCGTCTGGACGACCGGCTGACCCACCAGGAGACCAGATGAAGCTGCTCGCCGTCGACACCGCCACCCGCATCGAGACCGCCGCGCTCGTCGACGGCGACACGCTGCTCGCCGAGCGCGCCATCCACCGCACCCGCGGCCACGGCCCGCGCCTGCTCGACGACCTCGACGGGCTCCTCGACGACGCCGGCTGGCAGCTCGCCGACGTCGAAGGCTTCGTCTGCGGCCTCGGCCCCGGCAGCTTCACCGGGCTCCGCATCGCGCTCGCCACCCTCAAGGGCCTCGCGCTCGCCACCGGCCGCCCGATCTACGGCGTGCGCACCACCCACATGCTCGCGCACAACCGCCCCGGCCCGCGCACCTACGCCGTCATCGACGCCCGCCGCGGCCAGATCTACCTCGACGGCCCCGGCATGGACGCGCCCGTCGTCTGCGACCCCGCCCACGCCCCGAAGCACATCCCGCCCGGCCCGCCGCCGCTGCTGCTCGGCGACGGCGCCGTCGCGTACCGCGAGGCGCTCCTCGACGCGATCCCCGGCGCCGAGATCCCGAGCGGCGCCGTCGCCCACCACCCCCGCGCCGCGCTGCTCTGCGAGCTCGCCGACCTCGACGCCCCCGCCCCGCTCGCCACCCTCGAGCCGGTCTATGTGCGCGCCAGCGACGCCGAGCTCAACTACCCCGACGGCTTCCCCGACGCCATCGGCCAACGCTGCGCCGTGACGCTGCCCTACCAGCCGCCGCGCCCTACCGGCTCCGCGACTGCTACCGCGGCCGCGTCTGGCGTGACCCGCTGTCGATGATCGCCCGCGACGCCCTCTGGGTCGCGCTCGCCGCCGCGCTCGCCGGCCTCGCCTGGGACGACCGCCACACCCTCGCCCTCGGCCTCGCCGCCGCGTTCGGCGCGCTCGGCGTCGCCCTGCTCGCCACGCTCGGGCAGAACCTCATCCGCCTCCGCCTCATCCGCCGCGCCCGCCGTCCGCGGCACCCTCGGCCGCGCCCGCCGCGTCTTTTGCTGCACGAGCTCTTCCGCGGCCAGGACGAGCGCACCTTCGCGCTGCCCTACCGCTTCGACGACCCCGACGGCCGCCCCCGCCGCGGCACGCTCTGGATCTGCGGCTGCGCCCGCGACCGCCTCCCGAAGGCAGCGAAGAGTGGATCGCGGTCGACCCGATCCGCCCCCGCTACAGCCTGCTGCTGCGCTCAGCGGTCATGACCGCCGATCACTGAGCAGCGCCGGCTTCTCGCCGTGCCGCGCCACCACCACCGTGTGGATCCCGCCGCGCACGGCGAAGTCGGCCTCGATCTCCATCCACCGCGGCGCCGTCGCCGCGACCAGATCGTCGAGGATCCGGTTCGTCACCGCCTCGTGGAAGGCGCCCTCGTCGCGGAAGCTCCACAGGTAGAGCTTGAGCGACTTCAGCTCCACGCAGGTCTGATCGGGCACGTAGCGGATGCGGATCGTCGCGAAGTCGGGCTGACCGGTCTTGGGGCAGAGGCAGGTGAACTCGGGGCAGGAGAAGCGGATCTCGTAGTCGCGCGCGGGCTTGGGGTTGGGGAAGACGTCGAGATCCTTCGAGGGCGTGGTCGACACGGGCGCTCCAGCGGTCGGTCGGGGGAACGAAAAGGGGCGGAAGAGCTAGCACGCCGACCCGAGATGCGGCAAGGCGGCGGCCGGTGACAACACACTGTTGCCCGGACCGCGCCGAGAGCGCCCCGCAACAATTCGCGCCGGTAGGGAATCACTCCCCACGAGCCGGCGCCGACCGGCCGTCCACCAGGGAGAAGCACCGCATGAAGCGCCTCTTCGGTTCCCTCCTCGCCGCCGCCCTGCTCATCGCGGGCGCCGCCCACGCCGAGACCTACGACATCGACCCCGCGCACGCCTCACGCGATCTTCAAGATCGACCACCTCGGCATCGCGCCGTCCTATGGGCAGTTCGTCAAGATCGGCGGCACCTTCGACTACGACGCCGCCGCGCCCGAGAAGAGCAGCATCAAGGTCGAGATCGACGCCAACAGCATCTTCACCGGCGACAAGAAGCGCGACGACCACCTCAAGGGGCAGCGACTTCTTCGACACGAAGCAGTTCCCCAAGGTGACCTTCCAGAGCACCTCGTTCAAGAAGGCGAGCGACGACACCTTCACCGTCGCCGGCAACCTCACGATGCACGGCCAGACCCGCCCGGTCACCGTCACCGTCCAGAAGACCGGCGCCGGCAAGGACCCCTGGGGCAACGACCGCGTCGGCTTCGAGTCGACCTTCACCGTCAACCGCCTCGACTACGGCATCAACTACATGCCCGACGGCCTCGGCAAGGACGTCACCGTGATGCTCTCGGCTCGAAGGCATCAAGAAGAAGTGAGGTAGCCGATGGACCCCGCCACCCGGGTGCAGCTCGCAGGGCTCCTCTACACCGTGGTCCTGCCGGTGGGCGCCGCGGTGGCGGTCCTCGCCATCGGCCGCCGCCTCCGCCCCCGCCGACGACCAGCCCGCGCTCGTCGCGCTCGCGCTCGTCGCCGGCCTCGTCGCCGCCCACGCCGGCATCGGCGGCACCGCCGCCCTCTCGCTCGCGACCGCCGACGGCTGGCTGCTCTACGGCCCGCTGATCGGCGGCCTCGCCGGTGCTCGCGCTCGACCGCTTCGCGCCCGGCGCGGCCTCGCCGTCGCCGCCGTCGCGCTCGCCGTCACCGCGTTCGTCGTCGTCACCGCCCGCCTCGCCGGCGCGCTCGCCGCGCTGTGGACCGGCGGCGCCGCCGAGCCGCTCGCGACCGCGTTCATCGCCGACGCCGCGCTCGCCGGCGCGCTGGTGTGGTTCGCGCTCGACGGCGCCGCCGGGCGAGCGACCGCCCCGCGCCCGTCGTCCTCGGCCCGCTCGCGCTCGCGCTCGCCCTCGGCGCGCTCGCGACCGCGCTCAGCGGCAGCGTGCGCATGGCGCCAGACCATGGGCGCCGTCGCCGCCGTCACCGGCGTCGTCGGCCTCGCCGGCTGGCGCTGGCCCGCGCTGCGCGCCAGACACGGCGCCGTCGCCGTCGCCGCCGCCGCGCTCGTCGCCGGGCTCGTGCACGCCCACCACTTCGTCGAGCTGCCCCGCGCCGTCGCCGGCCTCCTGCTCGTCGCCCCGCTCGGCGCGCTCGCCGCGCCCGCGTCCGCGGCCGCAAGGGCGTCTTCGCCGCCGTCGGCCTCACCCTCGTCGTCGCCGGCGCCGCCGCCGCGCTCACCGTCGCCCGCGAGCAGGCCAAGGCCGCCGCCGACGCGGAGGACGGCGGCAGCGAGGCCGATGACGGCGGGGTACTACCCGTACTGAAGCCGCCCGCCCCGGCTCACTCCGGCTTCGGCGTGATCCGCAGCAGCCGATCGTCCACCGCGTCCACCACCCACAGCGCGCCCTCGGGGCCGATCTCGATCCCCATCAGCGCGCCCTCGGGCAGCCCGGTGTCGAGGTAGTCGATCACCTCCCCGTCGAGCCCCACCGCCCCAGATCCGCCCCGTCGCGTTGTCGCCCACGAAGAGCGTCGACCCGTCCTGCGCGAGCCCGCTCGGCCGCAGCAGCTCCTCGTGCGCGAAGACCGTCGCGATCGGATCGGCCCCTGCGCCAGATACAGCGCCGTGCCCGGCTCGATCACCGGCAGGCGCCGCCCCGGCTGGCCCAGGCTCGTGTCGAGGCGCGCGACCCGCGCGTTGCCGGTGTCGGCGATGTAGAGCTGCCGGCTGTCGTGGTCGAAGACGAGGTGGCTCGGCACATCGGCGACCCGCGCCACCTCACGCAGCCCGTAGCGCATCACCACGCCGTCGGAGTGATCGTCGAAGCCCGGCCCGTGATCCTCACGGAAGTCGTTGCGCGCGATCGAGCCGGTCATGCCCCTCGAAGACCCAGTAGACGTTGTCTCGCTCTGCCACGCGATCCCCATGCACAGCGGCGACTGGTGCTGCATGTCGAGGTGCGAGCCGAGGATCGAAGCCGAGGAACGCGACCGCCTCGGGGTTGCTGCGCGCGTAGACGTTCATGTCCGACGGCCACAGCGTCGGGCCCATGAAGTCGTTGGGCTGACCCTGCCCGTTGTAGGTGTTGCGCGACTCCTGGCACGTCCCGAAGGTGCCCTCCTGCCCGAAGTCGATCGACGAGACCTCCTCCATGAAGTGCAGCGCGTACGGGTCGATGAGGTGGATCGCCATCTGATCGGGCGTGCCCGGGTCGAAGATCGTCGTCGTCGAGTCATCGGCCCGGTTGACGATCCACAGCTCGGGCGCCGCCGCCCACGGGTTGAAGTCGAGGTCACGCGGCACATCGAGCCCGTCGGCGGCCGTCGCGATGACGTCGATGACGACCGCGTCGGCGGTGTGCCGACCGTTGCCGAGCACCGGGCCCCCGGTCGGGTCGTGCTCGTCGGCTTCGGGGATCATCATGTCGGGCGCGGGCTCGACCATCATGTCGGGTGGGATCGGGGGTGGGCTCGGGGATCGGGGGTGGCCCCGTCGCTGCCGGGGCCCTGGCGTCGTCGAGGATGATCACCGGATCGTCGCCCCCGCCGTCGGCGGGTACGCAGCCCCAGGCGAGGCTGGCCGAAGCGGCGAGGGTCAAGGCGAGGCGGTGCGTCTGCATGGGCGCTCCTTCGAGTGGGTAGCGTTCGGATGTCGACGGCGCCGGGGGTCGCACCCGGCGACGCGCGGGCGATGCAAGTCGTGCTCCGATCGCGCCGCGCACGGCGACCGGCTTTTGAGCCGGCCGCGATCGTGCCATGCTGCCGCTCCGCCCGCAGGGCGGCGGCGCGATCGAACACGGCCCAGCGAGCGACGGGGAGAGGACGAATGAGCGGCGAGAGAAAGCCCCACCGAAGCCCCCGACAAGAACCCGGCCCTGCCGACCGAGGACGCGGTCGTCACCCGCCACCGCACCGTCATCGACGGCGTCACCTACGCCTACACCGCCACCGCCGGCACCCTGCACCTGCGCGACGACGCCGGCGAGCGCGCGCGCGGCTGTTCTACGTCGCCTTCACCCTCGACGGCGCCCGCGACCCGTCCACCCGCCCGCTCACCTTCGCGTTCAACGGCGGCCCCGGCTCGTCATCGGTCTGGTTGCAGCTCGGCGCGCTCGGCCCCCGGCGGGTCGACATGCCCGACACCGCCGTGCCCCACCCGCCGCCGTACCGCCTCGTCGACAACGCCTTCGGGCTCCTCGACCAGAGCGACCTCGTCTTCATCGACCCCGTCGACACCGGCTTCAGCCGCCCCCACGCCCGCGACAAAGCGAGGCCTTCTTCAGCATCGCCGGCGATGTCGACGCCGTCGCCGAGTTCATCTGGCGCTACCTCAGCAAGAACCACCGCTGGAACTCGCCCCGCTTCCTCGCCGGCGAGAGCTACGGCACCACCCGCGCCGCCGCGCTCGCCCGCGTCCTGCAAGAGCGCGGGATCGTGCTCAACGGCCTCGTGCTCCTCAGCCTCGCGCTCAACTTCCAGACCTTCGTCTTCGACGTCGGCAACGAGCTGCCCTACATCCTCTACCTGCCCAGCTACGCCGCGACCGCGTGGTACCACGACCGGCTCCCCGACAAGCCGAGGACCTCGACGCCTTCCTCGCCGAGGTGCGCGCGTTCGCGATCGACGAATACGCCCCGGCGCTGTTGCGCGGCGCCGCGCTCGAGCCCGCCCGCCGCGACGCGATCGCCGCCCGCCTCGCCCGCTACACCGGCCTCGACGCCGCCGAGATCCTCCGCCTCGACCTGCGCATCGAGTACCTGCGCTTCGCCAAGACCGTGCTCGGCCGCCCCGGCCACACCGTCGGCCGCCTCGACAGCCGCTACGTCGGCCCCGACCTCGACCCCGACGCCCGCATGATGCAGCGCGACCCGAGCTACGACGCCCCGCTCGGGCCCCTTCTCGGCGCTCATCAACGACTACCTGCGGCGGGTCTTGTGCTACGAGGCCGACGAGGGCTACGAGGTGCTCTCGATGCGGGTCAACCAGGCGTGGGTCTGGGCCGACAAGAGCCGGATGGGGCCGCCCAACGTCGCCGACGACCTCCGGCGGGCGCTCATCGCCAACCCGCACCTGCGGGTCGTGATCCTCAACGGGCTCTACGACCTCGCGACCCCCCTTCTTCGCCGCCGAGTACACCGCCGACCACCTCGGCGTCGACGCGCTGCTGCGCGGACAACGTGGCGCTGCGGTGGTACCCGGCCGGGCACATGATGTACTTCCACCCGCCCTCGCTCGCGCAGATGCGGCGCGACCTCGTCGAGTTCTATCGCTCGGCGGTGCGGCGGGAGGGTTGACAGCGCGTCGGGGGCAGGATGGGGCAGGGGGCGGGGCCGTGTACCGTTACGGGGCAACGCGCGGTACGCGGCGGGCGCGGGGCGAGGCCCGCGAGGCGGGCGATCAGGCGGCGCGGCGCTCGGCGGTCTGGTCGGCGAGGTAGCTCGCGAGGCTCGCGATGGTGTCGGCGCCCGCGTTGCTCGCGCGGATGAACCAGCCCGAGAGCTCGACCTGCCCGATCTCGCGCTTGACCATGCCGAAGAGCGCGGTCAGGCAGAGGCTGTCGAGGCCGAGGTCGCCGGTCAGCGACGCGTCGACGTGGAGCTGCGAGCCGAGCCGGGGCAGGTCTCGGCGATCTCCGCCATCAGCAGGCTCTCGATGTCGTGGGTCGTGCGGCTCATGGGTCTCTCCTCGGTGCTCTCTGCGCGTTGCCGCAGGATCGTCTATGCGACGGCCGTGCCAAGCTCATTGCGATGCCGGTGTTGCGCGGAGGATCCGCCTGTCACCACGGATCATCGCCCGGTGTGCCACGCTGACGCGCCCGAGTGTGCCAGGTTGTGCACAGTGCGATCCGTGCCAACCGTGCGCGACTGTGCCAACCGCGGATCCCACTGTGTCACGGTCACGCTGGATACGTGATCCCACAAGGGTTTCGATCATCGCTCCACCTCGCCCGTGCTCGCTGGGCCAGGGTGTGACATTCGATACGGAGCGCGTTGAAGACGGCACCCCTTGACGCGTTCTCGCCGGCCATCCACGCTGACCGCCGACGCCCCGCCGCGGGGCCCGCCCCGAGAGGTCGCCATGAGCCGCATCACCCGCCTGCTCGCCTTCGCCGCGCTCGCCGCCACCGCCCCGCTCGCCGCCCACGCCGAGACGCCCGAGGAGAAGGGGCTCGCGATCGCGGTCGCCGCCGACGCGGCCAACGCCGGCTTCGGCGGCGAGAAGGCCGCCGTCGAGATGGTGCTCATCAACGCGCAGGGCGACCGGGTCGTGCGCAAGCTCGGCATCCAGACGCTCGAGATGAAGGGCGACGGCGACCGCTCGCTGCTCACCTTCGAATGGCCCGCCGACGTCAAGGGCACCCGGCTGTTGACCTGGTCGCACAAGAAGGACGACGACGACCAGTGGCTCTACCTGCCGGCGATGCAGCGGGTGAAGCGGATCAGCTCGCGCAACAAGTCGGGCGCCTTCATGGGCAGCGAGTTCGCGTTCGAGGACCTCGGCAGCCAGGAGCCGGCGAAGTACACCTGGCGGCTCGACGGCGAAGAGGCGATCGAGGGACGGCCGGCGTGGGTCCTGACCCGCACCCCGGTCGATCGGGGCTCGGGCTACTCGAAGCAGGTGGTGTGGATGGACAAGGGCCATCAGCAGCCGGTGAAGATCGACTACTACGACCGCAAGGGCGAGCGCCTCAAGACGATGACCGCGACGGCGTTCGAGCAGCACGGCAAGTGGTGGCGGCCGAAGTCGCTGGAGATGGTCAACCACCAGACCGGCAAGAAGTCGCAGTTGACGTGGAGTTCGCGCACGATGGGCGTCGACTTCGACCCCGACGACTTCGATCGGGAGGCGCTCGAAGATTGAGCCGGGAGCCGAGCCCAGGAGACGCCGAGCGCAAGGAGGCCGTCCGGCCAGAGCCGGACGGGTCGGAGCGAGGAGGAGGGCCCTGCCCGACGACGCTGCGGAGATCCCGCCCGCAGGGCGGCCGGATGAGCACGGCAAGGAGAAGCTGTGCGCGAGGAGCTGACATGCTGAGCGGGTGGCGTTGTGCGCTGCTGGGGTGCCTCGTGGCCGCCCCGGCGGCGGCGAAGCCGGTGAAGTCGCAGGGGCAGGTGGGCATCGAGGCGCGGGCGTTCACGCCCGACGGGGACGATCGCACCGAGGATTACGGCTTCGGGCTCGCGGCGCGGCTCGAAGCGTCGCACAAGCCGCGGCCGTTCGAGGAGCAGCTCCGGTTGTTCGCGCGGGCCGACATGCTCGACGAGACGCGCGCGGTCGCGGTCGTCGAGGAGGCGTTCGTCGGCTGGCAGATGAACCCGGTGCGGCTGCGGGTGGGCTACCAGCTCCTCAACTGGACGGCGACCGAGGCGTTCCACCCGGCCGACGTGCTCAACAGCCGCAACTACGACAGCCGCATCGAGAACCCCGACAAGCTCGGCGAGCCGATGGTCGAGCTGCGGGTGCGGCTCCTCGCCGGGAGCCTCTCGGCGTACTACCTGCCGTTCCGGGTGACGCCGCGGCTGCCCTCGCCCTCGTCGCGGCTCTCGCCGCTGCCCGACGACGCCCGCGTCGGCCCGGCGCTGTGGGCGGGGCGCGACCGGCAGATCGGGGACGGGGTCGTCGAGCACCAGTGGGCGGTGCAGCTCAGCCAGACGATCGGGGACGCCGACATCTCGCTGCACCTCATCCAGCACCAGGATCGCAGCCAGCCGACGCAGCTCGTCGACCTGCGCGACGGGCGGGTGCGGCTGCTCTACCACTTCGTCACCCAGGTCGGCGGGACGTGGCAGCAGGTCATCGACGCGCTCGTGATCAAGGTCGAGGCGGCGCACCGGGAGTTCGGGTTCCCCGACCTCGACCCGCGCTATCGGCTCATCCAGCGCGAGCAGCTCGACCAGACGCAGGTCGCGGTGGGCTTCGAGTACGGGTGGAGCTACGCGGGCGGCGCCGAGGGGGTGCTGCTCGCCGAGGGGCAGGCGATCGTGACCTACGACGACCCGCAGGCGGCGCGGCCGGAGCTGCCGCCGTTCCAGCGGGACGTGCTGCTCGGCTACCGGCACGTCTTCAACGACGTCGACGGCAGCACCTTGCAGGCGGGTCTGATCGTCGACCTCGAAGACCCCGAGGAGGTGCTCGCCGCGGTGCAGTATCGGCGGCGGCTCTCCGATGTGTGGTCGATCGACGCCAACCTGCGCATGATCCACGCGCCCGCGCCCGAGCAGGGGATCGCGCAAGGGCTCGAGCGGTGGCACGAGGCCAACGAGCTCAACATCACGCTCTCGCGATACTTCTGAGCGAGTCGGTGATCTCGCCCCCGAGCGAGCCGCTTTGACTCGCGCGTCGGGCGGGGTATACCGGGGCACCACTCGCGCGGGAGACGACGGATGGCCGAGACCGGCAGCAAGGCGGGGCGTGCGTTCGTCGGCTTCATCACCGGGCGCCCGCTCGTCTCGTTGTTGCTCGGCGCGCTGCTGCTCGCGGTGCTCGTGCCCGGGGTGCGCTGGCTGCGGGCCGAGTTCAGCTACCGGGTCTGGTTCGCCGACGACGACCCGCTCTTGCGCACCTTCGACGCCTTCGAGCGCCGCTTCGGCAACGACCAGTCGGCGATCGTCATCGTGCACAGCCCGTCGGGCATCTTCGACGTCGAGTCGGCGACGCTGCTGCGCGAGCTGACCGAGCGCATGTGGACGGCGCCCGAGGTCATCCGGGTCGACTCGCTCGCCAACTTCAACTGGGTGCACGACGAAGACGGCGACCTCGTCGTCGAGCCGCTGATCCCCGACGAGGGGCCGCTCGACGAGGCGGTGCTCGCGGCGCGCGAGAAGGTCGCGCTGAGCCACGAGCTCGTGCCCGGCTACCTCGTCGGGCCGGGCGCGACGACGGCGGTCGTCTATGCGCGCCTCGAGCCCAAGCTCGACAGCGTCGCCGACTTCCCCAAGCTGATCGGGGGCATCGAGGCGATCCTCGACGAGTTCCGCGGCAAGGGCGACCACCGCTTCCACATCACCGGGTCGCCGATGGTCGCCTACAGCTTCCGCGAGGCGGCGACCGAGGACGCGCGCACGCTGCTGCCGATCGTGGGCGGGCTGGTGATCCTGTGCCTCGCGGCGGCGCTCAAGCGGGCGAGCGGGGTGCTGCTCATCGTCTTCGTGCTGCTCGCGACGCTCGCGGCGACGCTCGGGGCGGCGGGCTGGCTCGACGATCCGATCAACAACCTGACGGCGTCGATCCCGCAGTTCCTGCTCGCGATCGGGATCGCGACGGGGGTGCACGTCCTCAAGACCTTCGACCAGCGCTTCGCGCCGGGGGTGGACCGGGTCGAGGCGGTGCGCGCGGCGTTGCAGTCGAACCTGCTGCCGACGTTCCTGACGAGCTTCACGACCGCGATCGGGTTCTTCAGCTTCGCGGGCGCCAACGTCATCCCGGTGCGCGATCTCGGCGTGATCTCGGGGATCGGGACGATGATCGCGTGGCTGATCACCTACCTCGTCGCCGGCGCGCTGCTCGCGCTGCTGCCGCTCGCGCCGCGGCGGGTCGCGCAGCGGACGTGGCGGTGGGGCACGCGGGTGGCGACGGTGCTCGATCGGCGCAAGAACTGGATCCTGCTCGGGTTTGCGGCGGTGACGGCGGCGGCGGTGTGGGTGGCGCTCTCGCTGCGGGTCGACTCGGACTACTTCGCCTACTTCGCCGACGACGCGCCGATCAACGTCGCGACGCAGCGGCTCGAGACCGACGTGGGCGGGGCGCTCGCGGTGGAGATGGTCATCGACACCGGCGAGAAGGGCGGCATCAAGGATCCGGCGTTCCTGCGCAAGGTCGACCGCTACGCCGACTGGCTGCGCAAGCACGAGTACATCACGAGCGTGGTCTCGGTGGTCGACTTCCTCAAGGCGACCAACCGCTCGCTCGATGGCGACGATCCGGCGTCGTACACGCTGCCCGAGACCCGCGACGCGGTCGCGCAGCAGTACCTGCTCTACACGATGAGCCTGCCGCAGGGCATGGACCTCAACGACCGGGTCACCGTCGACGAGTCGGCGATCCGGCTGACCTCGCTGTGGCGGCGGCACAACTCGGAGACGGTGCTGCCCGAGATCGACGACATGCTCGCGCACGCCAAGGCCGAGGGGCTCGATGTCACGGTGACGGGCAAGAACCTGCTGCTGTTGCAGATGAACCCGTACGTCGTCAGCACCTTCTTGCAGTCGGTGGTGATCGCGCTGTTGATGGTGAGCGGGCTGATGATGCTGGTGCTGCGCTCGGTGCGGCTCGGGCTGCTCGCGATGATCCCCAACGCCATCCCGCTGCTGTTCGGGGCGGCGATGGTCGCGGCGCTCGGGCAGGCGCTCGACATCGGCACGATCGTCGTCTTCGGGATCTGCCTGGGGATCGCGGTCGACGACACGGTGCACTTCTTGTCGCACTACGAGGTGCACCGCCGCGACGGGCGCACGCCGGTGGAGGCGGTGGCGGTGATCTACGACCGCACGATGCCGGCGCTGGTGACGACGACGGTGACGCTGGTGCTGGCGTTCGGGGTGTTCGCGTTCTCGTCGTTCGTGCCCAACCGCATGTTCGGGCTCCTGGTGGCGTTCATCCTGACCGTGGCGCTGATCACCGACGCTTTTTTGTTGCCGGCGCTGCTGTTGCGCCGCGATCGCCCATCGAAGACCAAGGCTGACCCCGCGTGATCGAACCGCTCGACTTCGAGACCATCCGCCAGACCTACGAGAAGACCCCGCGCGCGCTCGACAGCCGCTTGCGGCCGCTGACCCGGCTCGACGTGGGGGAGCGGCCGGCGTTTCCGACGGTGCGGCTCGCGGTCGTGCTGCTCGTGCTCTCCGCCGGCGCCTACGGGGCGGCGATCGCGCTCGCGGTCGAGCCGGCGCTGGCGTTCTTCGTCGCGCTGCCGCTGATGCTCGGGGCCGGGATCCAGATCGTGCGGACGGCGTCGCCGGCGGTGAAGACGGCGCGGCTCCTGGAGACGGCGCCGCTGGTGCTCGGCGGGGTGGTGCGGGCGCACAACAAGCTGTATCGGCCGGGCGACGAGGCGGAGGAGGCGGTGGTGGTCTTCAGCCTCGATCCGGCGCGGCGCTTCGACCGGCTCCATCTGCGCGATCTGGTGCGCAAGGTGCGCTCGGCGATCGAAGCGCCGGCGCCGCCGGCCGACATCGCGCCGGCGGTGGTGCGCACGCAGGCGCCGGGCGCGCCGGTGCGGCTGCCGGAGCGGGTCGCGGGCGAGGGCGAGGCGTGGCTGGCGCGGGTGCTGGTGGTGCCCGATCGGCTGCCGGAGAACAAGATCGGCGACCACACGGTGCCGCTGCTCGTCGCGCCCGAGCAGGGGCTGGCGGTGCACGTCTAGCGGTCGGTCTCGGGCTCGGTCTCGAGCTCGGGCGCGGTCGCGCGGCGGGGGCGGAGCGCGCGGATGATGACGGGCTCGGGCTCGGGCGGGGTCTCGCACCACGCGGCGTGGTGCAGCGGGGTGTAGGCCTCGGTGCCGGTCGCGCAGCCGGTGATGGCCTCGCGGGCGAGGAACTCGTCGAGGTGGCGGCGGAAGTGCTCGGCGGTGCCGGCGGCCTGTCCGCCGAAGAAGTCCCAGTACAGTCGTCGCATCGCGCCGTCCTCGATCACCTGATCCGTTTCGGGGCGCCACTTCGGCGCAGCCGCCCGGCCAAGATGCGCCACGACGGGGCGCGGCCGCGGGCACGGTGATTGCGAACGCGACCCGGGCACCCACCCACGCCGGAGAGCCCGATGGACAACCGCCGCGAACGCGAGCTGGTGCTCGCGCCCAACGAGTACGCCTATGTGCTCGACACCACCAAGGGCCACATCAACTGCTACGTCGGCCCCAACAAGACCAGCCTCGCGCAGACCGACCAGCCGGTGGTCTTCAACCCGGCGAGCAAGCGCTTCGAGCCGGCCGATCTCAAGGAGGCGGTGAGCCTCTTCGCGACGGCGCCGGCCAACTGGTACGTCGCGCTCAAGAACCCCGCCCGCGACGGCGTGCACCCCAACCGCGGGGTCGCGAGCATCGCGCCCGAGCTGCAGGTCGGGCTCAAGCACAACGTGCCGGGGCCGATCGCGTTCGCGCTGTGGCCGGGGCAGATGGCGAAGGTGATCGAGGGGCATCGGCTGCGGGCCGACGAGTACCTCAACGTGCGGGTCTACGACGCCGCCGCCGCGAACGCCGCGGGCTGGCCGGCGCTCGGGCTGCCGGTCGACCACGCCGAGGAGAGGCCGCGCTTCATCGTGGGCGAGGTGCACATCATCCGCGGCACCGACGCGCGCTTCTACCTGCCGCCGACCGGGATCGACGTGGTGCCCGACGAGGAGGGGCGGCACATCCGCACCGCGGTGCGGCTCGAGCGGCTGGAGTACTGCGTGCTCGTCGGGGAGGACGGGCGGCAGCGGTACATTCGCGGGGAGGCGGTCGTGTTTCCGCGGCCCGACCAGCGCTTCCTGGTGCGCGACGGCCGCCGGCGGTTCCGCGCGATCGAGCTCTCGGAGACGACGGGGCTGCACGTCAAGGTGACGGCGCCCTACACCGAGGCCGATGGCACCGCGCGGCGCGAGGGCGAGGAGCTGTTCATCACCGGCGGCGGGGTGATCTACTTCCCGCGCGAGGAGCACGCGATCATCCGCTGCGGGGAGCACGAGCTGCACCAGGCGGTCGCGATCCCGCGGGGCGAGGGGCGCTATCTGCTCGATCGGCACACCGGCGAGGTGAGCCTCGTGCGCGGGCCGAAGATGCTGCTGCCCGATCCGCGGCGGGAGGTGATCATCCGGCGGGTGCTGTCGGATCGGGAGTGCGCGGTGATGTACCCGGGCAACGCCGAGGCGCTGGTCTTCAACCGGGCGCTGCGCGACGGGGGGGCGCCGCGGCTGGAGGTGGCGCCCGATCTGCCGCGGGTGAAGCGGCCGGTGGAGGGGCCGAGGCGGCGCGATGGGGCGGAGGGCTTCGAGCGGCCGGCGAGCTTCACGCCGCCGCGCACGATCACGCTGGATACGCGCTTCGAGGGCGCGGTGCGGGTCGAGGTGTGGGCGGGGTTCGCGGTGCAGGTGGTCGACAAGAGCGGCGCGCGGCGGGTCGAGCGGGGGCCGTGTTCGCTGCTGCTGGCGCACGACGAGCTGCTGCATCCGCTGTCGCTGTCGACGGGGACGCCGAAGCGCGACGCCGAGCGGCTGGTGACGGGCTATCTGCAGGTGGCGGGGAACAAGGTCTCCGACCGGCTGCGGCTGGTGAGCCGCGATCTGGTCGCGGCCGAGCTGGCGGTGACCTACCGGGTCGACTTCGAAGGCGACCCCGGCGACTGGTTCGCGGTGGACGACTACGTGAAGCTGCTCTGCGACCACGCGGGCTCGATGATCAAGGCGCGGGCGCGGCAGCTCGACATCCACACCTTGCAGGGCGAGATCACGGCGGTGGTGCGCGACCGGGTGCTGGGCGCGCGGCCGGAGAGCGGGGAGCGGCCGGGGCTGGTGTTCGGCGAGAACGGGATGCGGGTGCACGAGGTGGAGGTGCTCGACTTCGCGGTGGTCGACGAAGACGTGCGGGCGCTGCTCGACGGGGCGCGGGTGGGCGCGATGGAGCGGGGGCTCGAGGCGAGCGCGCGGGAGGCGGAGCTGGTGGCGCAGCGGCGGCTGGAAGAGGTCGAGCGGGCGCTCGCGCGGGCGAAGCACGAGACGGCGACGCTGACGGCGGCGCTCGACGCGGAGCGGGCGGCGCAGGCGCACGCCGAGGCGGAGGCGGCGCGGCGGCGGCAGGCGGCGCTCGCTTCGCTCGACGCCGAGCGGGAGGCGGCGGCGCTGGCGGCGGCGCTGGAGCGACGGACGCGGCAGGCGGAGGCGGAGCACGCCGAGCACGGTCGCGGTCACGCGCGGCGGGTCGAGGCGCAGGCGCTCGAACTGGAGGCGCTCGCGGCGCGGGTCGAGGGCGCGGTGCGGGCGGCGCAGGCGTTCGATCCGCACCTCGTCACCGCGCTCAACCGGCTGGGGGATCAGGCGCTGCTCGAGAACCTCGCGGCGAACTTCGGGGAGCTGGCCGCCGCCGAGGGGCGCGGGCTGCTCGCGACGGCGCGCAAGTTCCTCGACTTCGTGCCGGCTTCGCTCGTGCCGCGGCTCGCCGAGGAGACGGCGGGCTGATCCTGGAGTCGGCCGGGGGGCCTCGGGTAGTTTCGTACGGGTGGGGTCCTGCCCAAAAGAACGAGGCTCATGAAGCACCGCGAACTCCGCGGGTGGTGCGGCCACCTGCTCGTCCTCGCCGCGCTCGTGATGGTCGGCTGCGATGGTGAGGGGGCCGATCCGGTCGACGCCGCGCCCGACGCGGGCTGCGCGGAGGGCTTCTTCGCCGAGGGGAGCGGCTGCGTCGACGTCGACGAGTGCCGCGCCACCCCGCCGCCCTGCGACCCGCGCACCGAGTGCATCAACCTGAGCGGCAGCTTCACCTGCACCGCGTGTCCGCCGGGCTTCACCGGCGACGGGCTCGCCGGCTGCGCGTGCCCGCGAGGTCAGCACGCCGACGGCGCGGGCGGCTGCGCGCCGCGGGGGGAGTGCGCGGCGGGGCAGGTGCTCGACGAGGCGGGCGCGTGCCGGCCGTGCACAGGCGCGGAGTGCGCGCCGAGCGCGTGCCCGGCCGACGACGCGGCGGAGCCGGACGACACGCCGGAGACGGCGGGGGCGATCGACGGGCTCGATCGGGTGGCGTGCGCGGGGGATCCCGATCACTTCCGGCTGGCGCCGGGCGCGGCATGTCGGGTGACGGTGACGGCGCGGCCGGCGGCGGGGCTGACGCTCGGGGTGGTGGACGCGGCGGGGGTGGAGCTGGGGACGGGGGCGGCGAGCGGCGGGGCGCTGGTGGCGGCGGTGGCGCTCTCGGGGGCGGCGCCGTTCACGGCGGTGGTGACGGGCGATGGGGTGGCGTACCGGCTGACGGCGGTCTATGAGGGGCACGACGGCGGCGACGGGGCCTGCGTCGAGGTGGGGACGTGCAGCGCGGGCTATCGGCTGGAGGGTGAGGACTGCGTCTCGGACGCGTGCCCGGCGGGCGAGCACGACGGCGGCGACGGCGAGTGCGTGCCGCTGGGGTCGTGCTCTTCGGGCTGGCACGACGGCGGCGAGGGCGACTGCGTGCCGGTGGGGTCGTGCGCGGCGGGCTTCCGCGACGGCGGCGACGGGGTCTGCGTGCCGGTGGGCAGGTGTTCGGCGGGCTTCCACGACGGCGGCGATGGGGTCTGCGTGCCGGTGGGGATGTGCGCGGCGGGCTGGCACGACGGCGGCGACGGCGCGTGCGTGCCGGTGGGGTCGTGCGCGGCGGGCTGGCACGACGGCGGCGACGGCGTCTGCGTGCCGCTGGGGTCGTGCTCGGCGGGCTTCCGCGACGGCGGCGACGGCGAGTGTCTCGTCGAGGGCGCGTGCGGCGACGGCTTCCACGACGGCGGCGCGGGCGTGTGTCTGCCGGTCGGGACGTGCGAGGACGGCTTCCACGACGGCGGCGACGGCGGGTGCCTTCCGGTCGGGTCCTGCGCGGCGGGCTACGGGCTCGACCGCCGCGACGGCTGCCGGCGGCGCGCGGTCTGCGCCGAGGGCTGGCGCGACGACGGCGCCGGCGACTGCGTGAGCGCCGACGCCGGCTGCGCGTTCGGCTACCACCCCGGCGGCGGCGGCAACTGCGTGCCGGTCGGGGATTGTGATCCGGGCTTCGTCGACCGCGGTGATGGCCGCTGCGGGCCGGCGCGGCAGTGCATCGCGGGGCTCGCGCCCAACGGCGATGGGCGCTGCGTGACGCTCTTCGAGTGCGGCGTCGATGATCCGCACGAGCCGAGCTCCGCCGAGCGGCCGGCGCGGGTCGCGGCGGGGGAGACGCTGTACGGGGTGCTGTGCGGCGACGTCGACCTGTACCGGCTCGTCGGGCCGCCGTGCGCGGGGCGGGTGGTGCTGCGGCACGACAGCGGCGAGGGCGATCTGGCGCTGGCGGTGTGGAGCGAGGTGGCGCCGCGGCCGATGCGGGTGGCCGACACGGCGACCGACGACGAGCGGATCGCCTTCGAGGGGCCGGGGCCGTGGCGGATCGAGGTGCACGGCGAGCGCGCGCGCTATGCGCTGCGGGTCGACCTCGACGGCCACGACGGCGGCGACGGCTCGTGCCAGCCGCTCGGGGCGTGCGCCGAGGGCTACACGCTCGACGACGACGGCGCCTGCACGCTCTGCGCGGCGGGGTTCCAGCCGGGCGGCGGCGGGCGCTGCGCGCCGATCGGGCGCTGCGCGCCGGGCTATCACGACGGGAACGGGAGCGCGGCGGGGACGCCGTGCGTGCCGGAGGGGCGCTGCGTGCGCGGCTTCCGCGACGGCGGGCGGGGGGTGTGCCTGCCCGAGCCGGTCTGCGCGCCGGGCTTCGCCGATCGGGGCGACGGGGTGTGCGCGCCGGCCGACGCGCCGTGCCTCGGCGACCGGGTGCGTGGCCCGAGCGGCTGCGTGTGCCCGCCGGGGAGCGACGAGGGCGGTGACGGGGTGTGCGTGCCGGCGGGGCAGTGCTCGCCGGGCCATCAGCTCGACGGCGAGGGCGTCTGCACGCCGCTGCTCGCCTGCGCGCCCGAGCACCACTACACGCCGTGGGGCGAGTGCCGGATGACCGAGGCGGCGTGCCCGGCGAACGAGCGCGACGGCGGCGACGGGCGCTGCGCGCTGGTCTGCGCGCCCGGCTTCCGCGACGGCGGTGGCGGGCGGTGCGTCGCGGCGCCGGCCTGCGCGCCCGACCGGGTCGACGACGGCGCCGGCCGCTGCGTGGCGCCGGGGGCGTGCGCGGCCGGGCGGCGCCCGATCGACGGCGCGTGCCTGCCGGTCGCCGAGTGCCCCGGCGCGGGGACCGAGCTGCTCGACGAGGCGCCGGCGCTGATCCTCGGCGGGCGGGGCGAGGGCGTCGTCTGCGCGCCGGCGGCCGCGGTGTGGCGGATCGAGCGGCCGGCGGGCTGCGGGGCGGTCGCGCGGCTCGTCTTCGACGCGAGCCGGATCGACCTCGACCTCGAGCTGCTCGACGCCGACGGCGGGGTGCTGCGGGCGACGGCCTCGACCGGCGCCGAGGAGCGGCTGGTGCTCGAAGCCGACGACGCGGCGCGCTACCTGCGGGTGCGGGCGTTCCCGGCCGACGCGGCGGGTGAGTCGGTCTACCGGGTCGAGCTGTGGCGCGACCCGCAGCGCTGCCCGGGCGCGTGCGCGCCGCCGCTGCGGCCGGATGGGGCGGGCGGCTGCGTCGCGCGGGGCGCGCCGTGCGCGGCGGGCTACCGCGACGGCGGCAACGGGGTCTGCGTGCCGCTCGACCGCTGCGCGCTCGGCTTCCACGACGACGGCTTCGGGCGCTGCGTGGCGTTCGACGTGTGCGCGCCGGGCGCCCTCTTCGGCCCCGACGGGCGCTGCCGGCCGGAGGTCGACTGCGCGGCGCTCAACGGCGACGACGGGACGGGGCGCTGCGTGCTGCTCGGGAGCTGCGCCGAGGGCTATCGCGACGGCGGCGGCGGGGCGTGCGTCGCGCCGCCGGCCTGCGCGTCGGGTTACGTCGACGACGGGGAGCGCGGCTGCGTGCGGCAGGGCTTCGGGATCTGCGCCGCCGGCTTCGAACCCAACGCCGACGGCTTCTGCCTCGCCGGCGCCTGCCCCGAGGCGCCCGACGGCGACGACACGCTCCAGAGCGCGCGCCCGGTCGACGTCGACGGCGTCGTGCGCCTCGACGGCGCGATCTGCGGCGACGACGTCGACTACTACCGGGTCGAGCTCTTCGCCGGCTGCGCGATCGAGGCCCACCTGCGCTTCGACCACGACGAGGGCGACCTCGCGCTCGGCTTCATCGGCCCCGGCGGCGGGCTGCTCGGCCCGATCGTCGACACCGGCACCGACGACGAGATCGGCGGCCATCACGCGGCGGTCGACGGGCCGGTCTTCGTCGCGGTCGAGCCGGTCGGGCTCCGCTCGGCGCGCTACCGGCTCGACCTGCGGATCACCTGCCCGGAGTAGGCGGCGATCACTCGCGGCCGGGGAGCGGGCAGGCCTCGATCTCCGACTGCTCGCCGATGCGCCCGAGGTGCAGGATCCGCGAGCCGGTCTGGTTGACCGGGTTGACCGAGCGCCCGATGACGATCCCGTCCCGCGGCGCGCGGTAGCTCTCGATGAGCGCGCCGTAGACGTCGGTCACCCGCGCGACCTCCTGCCCTTCCTTGACCCGCTCGCAGAGCGCCGGCAGCACGTGCAACAGCCCGCCCGAGGTGGTGTAGAGCCACTTCGAGTCGATGCAGAGCACCGGCGGCGTCGCCGGGGGCACGATCTCGCGGTTGAGCATGCCGAGGTGGCCCATCACGTCGAGCACGCCGGTGTGGCCCTCTTCGACCATGCCGAGCTGAAAGCGCTGCGGGTTGCCGACCTCGACGGTGATCGAGGGCACGCCGAGCTCCGCCGCCGCCGAGCGCAGGGTGCCGTCGACGCCGCAGTTGTGGAGGATGATCTGCGGCCGCTGCGCGCGGGCGAGCGCGGCGGTCATCGGATCGCTCATGTCGGCGCGGACATAGAGCGTGTTGATGCGGCCGGTCGAGGCGGTGTGCAGGTCGACGAGGTAGTCGAGGTGGCGCACGAGGCGCTCGGTGAAGCGGTGGCAGTAGACCTGCGAGCAGGTGCCGTCGACCTTGCCGGGGAAGAGGCGGTTGAGATCGGCGCCGTCGTTGAAGACGCGGGTGTTCTGCAGGAAGCCGGGCACGTTGACGACCGGGACGGCGACGAGCACGCCGCGCAGCGTGTCGGGGTCGACCGAGGTGAGCACCCGGTGGATGACCATGATGCCGTTGAGCTCGTTGCCGTGCACCACCGCGGTGAGCCCGAGGGTGGGGCCTTCGCCGCGGCCGCGCACGACGACGATCGGGATGCGGATGGTGCTGCCGAGGCCGTTGCCGACCATGTCGAGCGCGAAGCGATATCGACCCGGGCGGGTGAGCGCGTCGAGGTCGAGGGACTTGATGGTGGGAATGGTGCTGTCGTCGGGGGCCAGGGTCGGCGCCTGCATCGCTCACCTCCGTCTCGCGGGTCGCTTCGGCGGGGGGTCGCGGCTTGCAGTCGATGTGCCACCGGCGAGGCCAGCGCCGAGCGGGGGTGCGGCGGCGCGGGTGGGGTGGTTGTGGTCAGCGGGATGGGCTGGACCGTCCGATCCGACCCCAGGTGCGCGGGTCAGGCCTTGCCGTAGCGCTCGAGCTTGCCGTGCAGCGTCTTGCGGTCGATCCCGAGCACCCGCGCCGCCTCGCTCTTGTTCTCGCCCACCGCCGCGTACACCCGCAGGATGTGCCGCCGCTCGACCTCGGCGAGCGTCAGCCAGCCGCTCACCGGCGGCGCCTCCTCGGCGGCGAGCGCGCCGCCGATCGCGGTCGGCAGCTCGGCCGGGCCGATCAGGCCGTCGCTCATCATCGCCGCGTGCTCCACCGCGTTGCGCAGCTCGCGCACGTTGCCCGGCCAGCCATACAACAACAGCGCCGTCACCGCCGCCGGGTCGAAGCTGCGGATCACCCCGTCGCGGGCGCAGATCGCGGCGAGGAAGCGCTCGGCGAGCATCGGGATGTCCTCGGCGCGCGCCCGCAGCGACGGCAGCTCGATCGTCACCACGTTGAGCCGGTAGAAGAGGTCCGCCCGAAACCGCCCGCCCTCGATCGCCTGCGCGATGTCCTGATGCGTCGCCGCGACCACCCGCACGTCGACCGGCAGCTCGCGGTCGCCGCCGACCGGGCGCACGACCTGCTCCTGCAGCGCCCGCAAGAGCTTGGGCTGCAAGCGCGGCGACATCTCGCCGATCTCGTCGAGGAAGAGCGTGCCCCCGTCGGCCTCGCGGAACAGCCCGACCCGCGCCTCGTCGGCGCCGGTGAAGGCGCCCTTGCGATGCCCGAAGAGCTCGCTCTCGAGGAGCTGCTCGGGCACCGCCGCGCAGTTGACCGCGACGAACGGCCCCGCCGCGCGCCGGCTGCGGTGGTGGATCGCGCGGGCGACGAGCTCCTTGCCGGTGCCGCTCTCGCCGCGGATGAGCACCGAGGCGTTCGACGGCGCGACCCGCTCGATCAGCCGCCGCACCCGCAAGACGCCCTCGCTCGTGCCGAGCAGGCCGTCGGGTGCGGTCTCCAGAGCGTCGCCGGGCAACTCGCCCTCCGCGGGGGTGGAAGTCGCCGAATATATCGCGTCGGCGTGGTGGGCGGCACCCTCTCGTCGCGCGCCGCCGCGCTTGTGACCGGCCCCCGCCGCGCGCATCCTGCCGCCATGGCGCCCCCCGACCGACACGCGCGCGAGCCCGGCCGCTGGCACAGCCCGCCGCCCGACCCCGAGCGGGCGAAGGTGCTCGCGCTCCTCGAACGCCACGGCCGCGCGCCGACCTCGTTCCAGCTCCTCGAAGCCGGCAACCGCTACTGGTTCGACGGCCCGCCCGACGCGCCCACCGCGGTCATCGGCTACGTCGAGGCCGCCGGCTGGCGGGTCGTCGCCGGCGAGCCGGTCTGCGCGCCGGAGGACACCGCCGCGGTCGTCGCCCGCTTCGCCGCGGGCGGGCGGGTCGCCTTCGTCGGCGCCGAGCGGCCGTTCATCGACGCGCTCGCCGCCGCCGGCCTGCCCCACGACGCGCTGAAGATCGCCGAGCAGCCCGACTTCGACCCCGCGCGATACACCCTCGCCGGCCCCGCGCGCCGCAGCCTGCGCGCGCAGGTCAACCGCGCGTGCAACAAGGGCGTGCGCGTGCGCCGCGTCGAGGCCGACGAGCTCGCCGACCGCCCCGGCGCGCTCCGCGCCGAGATCGAGCGCGTCCTCGACCGCTGGCTCGCCTCGCGGCGCATGAGCGTGATGCGGTTCATGGTCGACGTCGAGCCCTTCACCCACCCCGAGCGGCGCCGCTACTACGTCGCCGACCACGGCGACGAGCCGGTCGGCTTCCTCGCCGCGGTGCCGGTCTACGGCCGCGACGGCTGGTTCCTCGAAGACGTCTGCCGCACCCCCGACGCGCCCAACGGCACCGCCGAGCTGCTCATCGACGCCGCGCTCAGCGACGCGCGCGAGCGGGGCGACCGCTACGTCACCCTCGGCATGGCGCCGCTCGCCGGCGTCGACGACGGCCCCGGCCCGCACCGCCGGCTGCGCCGCTTCATGCGCGGGTCGGCCGCCCGCGCCGGCGCGCTCTACGACTTCGACGGGGTCCGCCGCTTCAAGGCCCGCTTCCGCCCCGACCGCTGGACGCCGCAGCACCTCGTCGCCGTGCCCGGCCCGGTCGGCCCCGGCGCGCTCCGCGCGCTGCTCACCGCCTTCGCCGGCGGCCTCGTCCCGTTCGCGCTCGACACCCTCGCCCGCCTGCTCGCCCGGATCCCTGCCCGCGCCTGGGCCCTGGGCCTCGTCGCGCTCGCGCTCCTGCTCGTGCCGTGGACGATCCTGCTCGCGCTCGCCGATGGCCGCCGCTGGTTCGGCGACCCGAGCATCCAGGCCGCGTGGGTCGTCTTCGACGCCGGCATGGTCGTCGCGCTGCTCGCGCTCGCCCGCCTCGTCGCCCGCGCCCGCCCCGCCGGCCGCCGCCTCGCGCTCGCGCTCGCCGGCGCGACGCTCACCGACTGCGTGCTCTCGACGGTGCAGGCGCTCCACCTGCATCGCGAGGTCGAGGGCGCCGCCGCGCTCTTCGTCGCCGCCGGGATCTGCGGCCCGCTCGCCGCGACCGCCTACCTCGCCGCGATCGCCGCCGCCGCCCCGATCACCGCTCGGTCGAGGCGTCCATCCGGCCCTGGATCGACTCGAGATCGGCCTGGGTGAGGAAGCTCGGCCCGTCGCTCTCGACGAAGCCGAGCGCGCCGGTGGGCATGCGCTCGGCGCCGGGGATGCCGACGTGCTCCTCGACCGGCGCGCGCCGCTTGAGCAGCGCCTGGCGGGCCGAGGGCGAGAGGCGGTGCAGGTCGCGGGCGCCGCGGAGCGCGCGCGCGAAGCGGTGCATGTCGTCGAACGGCTCGGCGCCGCGGTCGGGGTCGGGCTGCATCGCCTGCATCAGCAGCCCGTCGAGGAAGCTCGCGAACGGCCCGAGCGCCGCGCGGTTGGGCGGGAACGGCGACCCGCCGACCGGCGGCGGCTCCCCGGCGAGCATGAAGTAGAGCAGCGCCCCGACCACGAAGACGTCGTCCGCGGCCGTCGGCGCGTGGCCGTTCTGCACCGAGAGCGAGGTGAAGTGCGGGTCGAGCCGCGGCGGCGCGATCGTGCGCTTCCACAGCCCGCGCGGGATGCCGAGGTCGAAGAGGCGCAGGCTCTCGCGGCGGCTCTCGGGCAAGAGCACCTGCCACGGCCGCAGCTCGCCGAGCGCGCGGACCCGGTAGTGCAGCCGCGCGAGCGCGTCGGCGATCATCACCGCGATCTGCAACGCGAGCAGCGGCTTGAGCGGCCCCGATCGGCGGACGTGCGCCTCGAGGTTCTTCGCCTCGGCGACCGGCGGCAGCACGACGAAGGCGCGGTGGTCGAGGTTCTGCCCGACGTGGGTCGCGCCGAGCACCGGCAGCCCGACGAGGAGCCGGTTGCGCGCGATCTCGTCCTTCATCTCGCGCATGAACGGCCCGAGCTCGCTCTGCAGCACGTCGGGGAAGACGATCGTGCACGGCGCCTCGCTCGGGAGCACCTCGCCGCGGTAGACGGTGCCGACGGGCCAGCGGGTGAGGCGCTGCGCGGCGCGGTAGCTGCGGCCGTAGCCGTCGCGGTCGGCGGGGGGTTGCGTCGTGTCGGGCATGAGTCGCAGTCTAACGCAGCCCCTCCGAACGGAAAAACGCCGTCCTCCTGCTGACGTTCCCGCGCCTTGGCCGCCGCGGTGTCTGGCCGCTCTCCCGCCGCGCTCCTGACAAGTGGACGCGGCCGCGACCCTGTGCTACGCATCGACGCTCCGATCCGCGACAGGCCGCGATGAAGCTCACCCACGCGCTGCTGTTGACCCTCGACGCCGAGACGACGGGGCCCGACCCGCACGCCGATCGCATCGTCGAGCTGGGCGGCGCCTACCTGCAAGCGGGCGAGCAGGTCGGGCCGCGGCTGGTGACGCTCGTCGACCCGCGCAAGTACATCCCGGCGGGCGCGACGCAGGTGCACGGGATCCGCACCGAGGACGTCGACGGCGCCCCGACCTGGCCCGAGATCGCCGCCCGCCTCGAACGCCACTTCGCCGCCGGGCCGGTGGTGGTCGGCTACAACATCCTCGGCTTCGACAAGCCGCTCATCGACGCGGAGAACGCGCGCGAGGGCATCGACTGGCGGGTGCCGGCGCCGCTCGACCCGTTCCTGTGGGCCTACTGGCACGACCGCGGCAAACGCAGCCGCAAGCTCGGCCCGACCTGCGAGCGGTACGGGATCGCGCTCGCCGAGGACGCCGCGCACACCGCCGACGCCGACGCGATCGTCGCCGGGCAGCTCCTCATCCGCATGGTGCAGGAGGGCGTGATCCCCGACGACGTCGACGAGGCGTTCCGGGAGCAGGCGTTGATCGAGCGGCACATCGCGGCGGAGCTCGCGCGCTTCGGGCGGTTTTTGTACCGCGACCGGCACGACGGGGTGGTCAAGCTCGGGCTCGGCAAGCACATCGGGCTGCCGCTGCACGACGCGGACGAGGGCTATCTGCGGTGGATGCTCAACCGCCCCGAGCTGCCGGCCGAGGCGCGCAGCCTCGTGATGCAGGCGCTCGGGCAGGCGGAGCAGGCGGCGCTGTTCTGAGCGTTCGGCGAAGCTAGCCAGCTACGATCAGATCGGCGGCGGTGAGCTCGGCGAGCAGCGCGTCGAGGTCGGCGGCGGCGGTCGCGGCGTCGACTTCGAACTCGTCGAGCACCGCGGCGAGGAGCGCGTCGCGGTCGTGGCGGCGCTCGGCGATGAGCGCCCAGATGAACGAGCCGGTGTCGTTGAGCCGCTGCAAGGCGTCGGTGCGCGGGTCGAGGATCAACGCCCGCCCGGCGACGAGCCGCGCCGCGATCCGCGGGTGGGGCCGCAGCACCGGGCCGCCGTCGCTCACCCGAGGATCTCGTCGACCTCGCCGAGCCCCTGCCGCACGACCTCGGGCGGATCGGCGGTCAGGTCGATGATCGTCGAGACCCCGCCGGGCACGAGCCCGGCGTCGAGCACGCACGAGAGCCCGTGGCCGAAGACGTTGTCGACCGTCCACGGGTCGTTGAGCATCACGTCCTCGTCGTCGGGGTCGACCGCCGAGGTGACGATCAGCGGCTTGCCGACCGCGTCGATGATCGCCTGCGGCACGCTGTGGTCGGGCACGCGCACGCCGATCCGCTTGCGCTTGTCGCCGATGAAGCGCGGCAGGTTGCGGTTGGCTTCGAGGATGAAGCTGTACGGGCCCGGCAGCGCGCGCTTGAGGATGCGGTAGGAGCGGTCGTCGACGAGCGCGTACTCGCTGATGTGCTTGATGTCGCGAAACACCAGCGCGAGCGGCTTCTTGGGGTCGAGCCGGCGCAGCGCCATGAGCTTCTGCACGGCGACCTTGTGGTCGGGCAGGCAGGCGAGCGAGTAGGTGCAATCGGTCGGCATCGCGATCACCCCGTCGTCTTCGAGGTAGGTCACGACCCGCTCGACGCGGTGCGGGCTCGGGTGGCGCTCGTCCATCTGGATGATCATCGCGGCGCCTCTTCGATCGGCCCCGGCAGCACGACCTCGGGGTCGTCGTGGCGGCGGCGGTAGAGGAGCCCGACCCGGCCGATGACCTGCGCGACGTGGCTGCCGGTGCGGCGGGCGAGCTCCTCGGCCTCTTCGCGGCGCTCGGGTTCGCTCTCGCCGGCGAGCGAGACCTTGATGAGCTCGTGGTCGTCGAGCACCGCGGCGGTCGCGCCGACGATGCCGTCGGTGACGCCGTTCCTGCCGATGCGGACGACGGGCTTGAGCGCGTGCCCGAGCGCCCGCAGCGCCCGCCGCTGGGCGCCGGTGAGGGAGACGGGGTTCGGCTTGAGCGAGGGGGTGTCGGTCATCGGGGCACACTCGGGGCTGGTCGGGAGGGCGGGATGATGCCCGCGCTGACCGCTCCGTCGCAAGTCGGGGGTCAGCGCCGACGGCGCGGGGCGAGCGCGGCGAGGGCGAGCGCGAGCAGCCAGACCGCCGGGCCGGGCGCGCCGCCGCCCGCGTCGCCGCCCGCGTCACAGTTGCAGCTCTGGATCTCGTCTTCGGGCAGATCGACCGGCGCGGTCGGCTCGGGCTCCTGGCTCGGGATCTCCGGGTCGACCTCGTCGGGCAGCCCGCCGCCCGCGGTGCCGCCCGAGCAGCGGCCGCGCAGGCAGGTCGCGCCCTCGGGGCAGGTGACGCCGATGCAGAGGTCGTCGGCGCAGCGCCCGTCGCGGCAGACGCTCCCGGGCGGGCAGGCGACGCCGAAGCACGGATCCTCGGCGCAGGCGCCGTCGACGCAGGTCTGCGGGAACGGGCAGCTCACCCGCGCGCACGGGTCCTGGGTGCAGCCGCCGTTGATGCACAAGGTCCCCTCGGGGCAGCGGATCCGGCGGCAGTCGTCGAAGCACTCGCCGGCGTAGCAGCCCTGATCGGGTCCGCAGCCGGCGTCGGCGCAGGGGTCGCGCTCGCACTCGCCGCCGCGGCACAGCTCGCCGTCGGGGCAGCCGGTCGCGCGGCAGTCGACCGGCCCGCAGCGGCCGAGGCTGCACGCCGCGCCGACCGGGCAGTCGATCCCGGCGCACGGATCGGCGCAGGCGCCGTCGCGGCAGACCTCACCCGAGGGGCAGTCGGTGTTGCGGCACGGGGTGACGCAGTGCGCGTCGAGGCAGACGCGGCCGCCGAAGCACTCGCCGATCTCGCAGGGCGGCGCGCACTCGCCGTTGATGCAGGCGCCGTCGTCCGGGCAGACGACGTCCTCGTCGGTGCGCCCGTCGCAGTCGTCGTCGACGTTGTCGCAGACCTCGACCCGGGTCGGGCCGCAGTAGCCGCAGGCGTTGTGGGTGCCCTCGTCGACGGCGCCGTCGCAGTCGTTGTCGAGCGTGTCGCAGACCTCGGTCGACGGCGGCGTCTCGCCCTGGCAGACGACCTCGCCGTCGCGGCAGATCGAGACGCCGGCCGCGCAGGCGCCCTCGTCGCTGCCGCACGCCGCGCCCTGGTCGGGGAAGCGCTCGTCGGTGCGCCCGTCGCAGTCGTCGTCGAGCCCGTTGCACAGCTCCTCGGGCGCCGGCCCGCAGCGGCCGCAGGCGTTGAGCGTCGCCTCGTCGACCGCGTAGTCGCAGTCGTCGTCGCGCCCGTTGCAGACCTCGGCCGCGGGCGTGCAGTCGCAGCGCGGGCAGCCGAGGCCGCCCTCGTCGATCCGGTTGTCGCAGTCGTCGTCCTCGCAGTTGCACACCTCGGCCGGCACCGGGCCGCACGCGCCGCAGGCGTTCAGCGCGCCCTCGTCGGCGCGCCCGTCGCAGTCGTCGTCCCGCCCGTCGCAGCGCTCGGCCGGCACCGCGCCGCAGCCGCCGCAGGCGTTGAGCGCGCCCTCGTCGGCGCGCCCGTCGCAGTCGTCGTCCTGCCCGTTGCACAGCTCGGCCGGCTCGGGCCCGCAGTCACCGCAGCGGTTCTGCACCCGCTCGTCGACCTGCCCGTCGCAGTCGTCGTCGACCCCGTTGCAGACCTCCGGCCGCGGGTCGCCGGCGCGCGCGTCGCACACCACGCCCTCGCCGTTCGCCGCGCACACCAGCCGCCCCGCCGCGTCGCAGGCCCCCTGCCCTGCCCGGCACGGCTCCCCGAGCCGCGCGAAGCCCTCGTCGACCCGCCCGTCGCAGTCGTCGTCGATCCCGTCGCAGGTCTCCCGCGGCCGCGCGTTGTCGACCGCCGCCGCGAGCGCCGCCTGCAAGCCCGCCGGATCGTCCGCCTGATAGGCGCTGCCGCTCTGGAGGTCGATCCGCCCCGCCGCGTCGACCGCGGTCCCGCCAGCCCGCGCGACGTCGTCGAGCTCGGTCGCGAAGCGCGTGCCCGCGCCGAAGCCGACGACGAAGGTGCGCACGTCGTGGCGCTGCCCCATCACCCCGAGCGACCGCAGCCCGCGCGCCTGCTCGACGAGCCGCCGCTGCACGACCGCCCGGTACGCCGGATCGTCGGCGCTGCCGTCGGGGCACTGCTGGTAGCCGTCGGTCAAGAGGAGCACGTAGTAGGGCCGGCACACCGCCTGCGGGTCCTGCGCGATCGCGGCGGCGATCTCGGCCTGCGCGGTCGCGATCGAGTCGGTCAGCGGCGTGTAGCCGTCGGCGCGCAGCTCCTTGCTCGCGGGGAACATCTCGACGCCGTCCATCCAGCCGAGGATCGCCGCGTGGCTCATCGGTCCGGGCGGCACGAGCAGATCGGCCGGGCCGCAGCCGGGGGTGGAGCCGTCGTAGTTGATCGCCATCTCGACGCCGTTGGCGTCGCGGTAGCGGGCGCCGACGTGGCGGGTGTCGAAGCCGGGCTCGCCGCGCTCGAGCTGCCCGTAGCGCAACAGCGCGAACTCGACCCCGCGGACCTCGTCGACGACCGCGGAGACGGCCGCCTTGGCGTGGAACATCTTGCTGCCCTCGCGGCAGCCGCGGTGCTCGAAGCCGGGGCTGCCGTCGCCCTGGCAGTCCTGGTCGCCGGTGGGGTTCCACAGCATCGAGCCGGAGGTGTCGAAGATGATGAACACCCGGGGCGCGGTCTGCTGCGCGACGGAGAGGGCGGGCCACAGCAAGAGCGCGGTGAGCACGGCGAGCCGGCGCATGAGGGTCCTCCGCTGGCGGTCGAGGGTGAGGGACGATAGCCAACCGCGGCGGCCGGCGTCATCGGTATTTGGCAGGGGGGGCCGATCGAGCGGCGCGCGACGGCGAGCCGGGGGCGGCGGGCGCGTCAGGAGGCGGCGGGCGGGGGTGGCGCGGCGAGGTGTCCGGCGGCGGGCCGGGGGCGCGTCACTCTTCGGGTTTGTCGCGCAGCGCCGCGATGATGCGCGCCTTGCGGCCCTGGTGCAGGGCGGGGTCTTCGGGGTCGGCCTCCTGCCGCTCGGCGTGCTCGGCGAGCAGCGCGGCCTCGATGAGGCGCAGGCGGGTGACCGCCTCTTCGCGCCCCGGGCCGGTCACCGCGTCGAGCTTGTTCCCGAGCGCGGCCGTGCCGGGCAGCGAGGCCCCCGACCGCATGCGCAGGATGCGCTCTTCCTCGGCGGTCAGCCCGTCGGCGACCACCGTGGTGGTGGTGGAGATGTGATCCGCTTGCTTCTTCACCGAGACCTCACGCACACTTCGCCCGGCGACCCGACCGGGCATTGTCTGCACGTCGTCTGGACGAGCGCGGCGAAGTCACTCGCCGCCTCGGGGCGCGGCCGCTTCCGACGGCCACCGCTCACCGAGGCGCGATCGCCCGCGGCGACCGCTGCGAGGTGCCGTGCCGGCCGCGCCGCGCCCCCGTGGGAGCGGGCCTCTGCGTGCCGGCGGCGTCCTCACCCTCTCTTCCCGACCACCCGATCTTTCTAGTTCAGCGGGTGCGGCCAGGCAAACTTTTGGCGCTCGTCCATGCCGGCGCACGCGTCGCCAACGGGTCGTGATGGTGGCACAAGCCCTTGCCACGAAAAAGGATGTTCTGCGCCGCGACCGCGTCTCGGCGCGGGCGCAAGGCAAAAAGCGATCCAGATCAAAGAGATAGCGGATGACAGGAAGAGGTCAGCGGCGGCGGCGCGCGTGCTCGATCTGCGCCTTGACCTCGCGCTGCCACGTCTCGAGGTCGAGCTGCCCCGCGGCGGCGAGGTGTTCGAGCAGCACCCGCTGCGCGATCTGGGTCTCGCGGAGCGCCTCGTAGGCGCGCTGGAGCTGGCGGCGCAGCACCTCGACCTCGGCCTGGAGCGCGCCGATCTCGGACGCGCGCCACTCGCCGGAGCGGGCGGCGTCGTCGACCGGCGGCCGGGCGCGGGGGGGCGGGCCCTGGGGGATGCCGCGAGGCGGGGTCGGCGTCGGCGCGACCGGGATCCCGCGCGGCGGGGTCGGGGTGCGGTTGACGCTCTGCCGGCGGGCGATGCCGCGGGCGGGGGTCGCGAGGCGGCGGAACGGCGGGTCGGGCGCGGGCGGCACGCCGCCGAAGTAGCAGCGATCGATCGCCGCCTCGATCTGCGGCCCGAGCGCGAGCAGCGGCCGGAGCCTTCGGCCGGTGAGCGCCTCGACCGCGGCGCGCGCGGCCGGGTCGCCGGGGTCGCTCATCGCGACCTCGAGGGTGCCGTCTTCGTCGAGCCCGAGCGGGAGCGCGTGGTGGCGGCGGGCGTCGTCGGCGCCGAGGTGGGCGAGCACGGTCGGCGAGACGCGGTCGATCGCGGCGAGCGGCGCGAGCGCGACCCCGAGCTGGCCGGAGAGCGCGTCGAGCACCGCCGCCTCGTCGCAGTCGCCGCGGGCGACGAGCACCTCGCCGAGCCGCCGCCCCCACAGCGCCGCCTCCGACAACGCCGCGCGCAGGCGCCGCTCGTCGATCAAGCCCCGCTCGACCAGGATCTCGCCGAGTCTCTGTGTCAAAGCTCCGCCTCAGCCTGACGCGCAGTATATACCGCCGACGCCGGGAAGCACGCCCCCGCTGCAACCGGGCGCGCTCTCCTGACGTCCTTGTTCGCGCCGCGCCTCGGGGACCAGCAAGCGGCGGCGGCCGAAGGAGTCGAGATGGACGCGGAGAAGGTCAAGGCGCTGCTGACCGCGGTCAAGCTGCCGGGCGGCGGCGAGGACGTGGTCTCGGCGGGGCGGGTGAGCGAGCTCGAGATCGAGGGCGGCGAGGTGACGGTGGTGCTGACGCTCGACGGCTTCGACCGCGACGCGCGCCACGCGATCGAAGACGCCGTCCTCGGCGCGCTGCGCGGGCAGCCGGGGATCGACGACGTGCTCATCGAGGTCGAGCTCGAAGAGGCGCCCCCCGCGCCGGCGGCCCCGGCGGCCGATCCGGGGGTGACGGTCTACGGCGGCGGCGGCGGCAAGCCGAGCGGCGGCAAGCCGGCGGGCGCGCAGGTCAAGGCGGCCAAGACCGCGCTCAGCGAGGTGCGCCACATCATCGCGGTCGCGAGCGGCAAGGGCGGCGTCGGCAAGAGCACCGTCGCCGTCAACCTCGCGCTCGCGCTCAAGGCCCGCGGCGCCCGCGTCGGCCTCTGCGACCTCGACATCTACGGCCCCTCGGTGCCCACGCTGATGGGCGTCGCGCAGGCCAAGCCCGGCGTCTCGCCGAGCCAGAAGCGCTTCATCCCCGTCGACGCCTATGGCGTCTCGATCATGTCGATCGGCTTCCTCGTCGACGACGACACCCCGGTGATCTGGCGCGGCCCGATCGTGGCGTCGGTGGTCAAGCAGTTCCTCGACGACGTCGAGTGGGGCGCGCTCGACTACCTCGTCATCGACATGCCGCCCGGCACCGGCGACGCGCAGCTCACGCTGAGCCAGTCGGCGCCGCTCACCGGCGCGGTAATCGTGACGACGCCGAGCGAGCTCGCGCTCGTCGACGCGGTCAAGGGCCTGCAGATGTTCCGCAAGGTCGACACGCCGGTGATCGGCCTCGTCGAGAACATGAGCCACTACGTCTGCGAGAGCTGCGGCCACCACAGCCACCCGTTCAACCGCGGCGGCACCGACCGGGTCTCGGAGCAGTTCAAGGTCGGCGTGCTCGCGCGGGTCCCGGTCGACGACGCGATCCAGCGCGGCGGCGACACCGGGCGGCCGGTGATGGCGACCGCGCCCGAGGCGCCGCAGTCGAAGGCGTTCCTCTCTCTCGCCGACGCGGTGATCGAGAAGTGCCCGTTCAAGGCCGAAGAGGCGAAGAAGAAGGGGCTGCTCGCGAGCCTCTTCCGGCGCTGACCGCGGATCGGATCCGTGCTGTGAGAGCCGCGCTCGTCGCGCTCGCGCTGCTCGCGGCGGCGCCGGCGGCCGGGCAGGGGCTCGGGGCGACGCCGGTCGCGGGCGGGATCTTGGTCGAGAACCGCGGCCCGGCGCCGGTCGTCGCGCTGCGGATCGGCGAGCGGCGGATCGCGCGGCTCGGGCCGGGCGAGGCGGTGACCGTCGACGCGCCGCCCGACGCGCCGGTCGCCGGCCGGCACGATCCGGCCGACTGGGCGGCGGCGCTCGCCGATCTCTCCCCCGAAGCCGCCGACGCCCACCTGCGCACCGCGGGGCACTACCTCGACACCGTCGACCCCGGCCCGGCCGGTGACCCGCGCGCGGCGGCGAACCTGCGCCTGCTCGAAGCCGCCCCGCCGGACGTCGCCGCCGCCTGGGTCGCCCCGCCCGCGCTGCGGCTCGCGCTCGTCGCCCGCGCCGCCCGCCACGCGCCCGCCGCGCTCGATCCGCTGCTCGCCGCCGTCGCGCCCGACGCCGCCTCGCCCGCGTGGCCCGAAGCCTACGCCGCGCTCCCGCCGCTCGCCGAGGGGTGCGCCGCGCGATCGAGGCCCACGGCGCCGCCGCGCTCCCCGCGCTCGACCGCCACCCGGCCTGGGCCGCCGATCGCGGGCTCGACCCGCTGGTGCGCGCCGCCTTCGATCCGGCGCCGGCCCCGGTCGCGCCCCGCCGCCGGGCGCGCTCGCCGTAGCGCTCGACGCCGCCCGCTTCGACGACGCCGCCCGCCTCGCCGCCGCCGCGGTCCTCGCCGGCGCGGTCGACGACGGCCGCCTCGTCTGCGGCGCGCTCGACACCGCCGCGGCGGCCGATCTGCGCGCGGGGCGGCTGATCGCGGCCGAGGGGCGGCTGTTGCTCGCGGGGCCCTGGTGCGGGCCGACGGGCGCGTTTCGGGAGCGGGTCGCGGCGCTGTTGCGGGCGCGGGGCGACGCGGCGCGGGGGCGGGGTGATCTGACGGGCGCGGTGGGCTGGTATCGGCCGGCGCACTGGATCGCGGGCGCCGACGCCGATCGGGCGCGGCTCGCCGACGCGCACGGGCTGCTCGCGTCGCTGCGCTACGGCGAGGGTGATCCGGCGGCGGGTGATCGGCACCTCGAGGCGGCGCGCGCGCTCGACGCGCTGCGGCCGGCGGTGCAGGACGCGATCGCGGCGAAGCCCGAGCCCGACCGGCGGGCGCGCATCGCGCTCGTCGTGATCATCATCTTCCTCGGCGTCTTCGCCGCCCGCCGCCTGCGGCGGGTCTTCGCGCCGTCGTCGCGCGCTCGAATGCCGCGCGCAGACCGGACGTTGAAGGGGCCGCGCGGTCCGTGATAGTGGACCGGGCGCCCACCGATCCTCGAGGAGTCGACCCATGTTCGAGACGCTGTTCCTCATCGCCGCGCTGTTCGGCCCCGCCGCCTCGCAGCCCGCCGCCGACACCGCGGTCAAGATGGCCGACACCGCGGTCGTGCACCGCGGCGCGCCGTTCGCCCTCGCCGAGAAGGACCGCACCACCCTCGACGCCATCGCCGCCAAGGCGCCCGAGATGGCGGGCAAGACCGTGCAGGTCGCGGGCAAGGTGCAGACGGTCTGCCAGAAGAAGGGCTGCTGGATGACCATGGCGGGCGAGAAGGCCCGCGCGCGCATCACCTTCAAGGACTACGCGTTCTTCGTGCCGCTCGACAGCGACGGGCACGACGTCATCGTCGAGGGCGTCGTCGAGGTGAAGACCCTCGACGAGGGCGAGCGCCGGCACCTCGCCGAGGACGCGGGCAAGTCGATCGACGAGATCCCCCAGCACGAGCTGCGGCTGGTCGCGAGCGCGGTCGAGCTGCGGCAGGCGAAGAAGTAGCCGTCCACACGAAGTCGGCAGCGGCGCGCGCCTCGTCTATGATGCGCGGCCGTGACCGCCGATCGACCCGCCCCGTGATCCCGCTCCGCGTCGACGACGCCCCCCACCGCGCGCCGTTCGTGCTCGCGCTCATCGCGCTCAGCCTCGTCACCTTCGCTGTACTCGCCGCCGACGGCCCGGCCGCCGAGGCCGCGGTGCGGGCGCACGGCTTCGTGCCGGCGCGGCTGTCGAGCGCCGAGAGCTGGCGCCTGCTCGGCCCGATCGCGCAGCTCTGGCCGCTCGTCGGGCACGCGTTCCTGCATCAAGGCGCGCTGCACCTCGCCGGCAACCTGTGGGGGCTGTGGGTCTTCGGCGGCGCGGTCGAGGCGCGGATCGGCGCGCGGGCGACGGCGGCGATCTGGCTCGGCGCGGTGCTCGCGGCGGCGGCGGCGCACGCGCTCGCGGCCCCCGGCTCGGTCTCGCCGATGATCGGCGCCTCGGGCGGGGTCGCGGGCTTGATGGGCGCCTGCCTCGTGCTGCGGCCGGGCGGGCGGGTGCTGTTGGTGTTTCCGATCCCGTTCCCGACGACGGCGCGGCTGCCGGTCGCGGCGCTCGTCGGGGCGTGGCTGATGGTGCAGCTCTGGCAGGCGGCGACCGCGGGGCCTTCGAGCGGGGTGGCGTGGTGGGCGCATGTCGGCGGGTTTGGCGCCGGCGCCGCCTGCGCGCTCGCCCGCCGGCTGCCCGCGTGGTGGCCGCCGCCGTGGGCGCCCCGGCCGGTGACTTTCGGGCGGCGACGGGTGATGGCGAGGAGCTTGCGGTGAACCTCTTCGATCTCGAAGCCGGCACGACCGACTTCTACGTGGACCCGGTCTACTACGACCACGAGTTCGCCAAGCGGACCGGCGACGTGGCCTTCTACGTCGATCAATACAAGGACACCGAGGGCCCGGTGCTCGAGCTCGCGGTCGGCTCGGGGCGCATCGCGCTCAAGGCGGTGCGCGAGGGCGCCGAGGTCGTCGGCATCGACCTCGCGTGGCCGATGCTGCGCCGGGCGGCCGAGCGGCGCGCGAAGCTGCCCAAGGCCCGCCGCGACAAGCTGCACCTCCTGCGCGCCGACATGCGCGACTTCCGCCTCGGCCGGCGCTTCGGGCTCGTCACCTGCCCCTTCAACGCCTTCATGCACATGTACACCCGCGAGGACGCCGAGCGCTGCCTCGCCGCGGTCAAGCGCGCGCTCGCGCCGGGCGGCATGTTCATCGTCGACGTGCTCATGCCCGACCTCGAGTACTTCATGCGCTCGCCGCACAAGCGCTTCCCCGGCGTGCGCTTCAAGCACCCCACCCTCGGCGCCCACTACACCTACAGCGAGCAGAGCGCGTGGGACGGCGTCAGCCAGATCAACCAGATGTGGTTCCACTACGACAAGGCCGACCCCGACGCGCCGGGGCCCGAGCACTTCGTCATCCAGCTCAGCCACCGCTACTACTTCCCCCGCGAGATGGAGGCGCTGCTGCACCACGCGGGCTTCGAGGTGCTCTACACGCTCGGCGACTTCGAGGGCGGCGCGCTGACCAACGACAGCGACTCGATGGTGTGGATGTGCGGGCACCGGCGCTGATCGCCGCGGCGCTGCTGCTCGCGGGCTGCGTCGAGCAGACGGCGCCGCTGACGGTGACGGTCGCGGTCGCGCCGGTGGTGCCGGCGGCGGTCGAGACGCCGATGGGATCACTCGCGGTGAGCGCGGCGCGGCTCGACGTCGCGGCGGTCGAGCTCGTGCCGTGCGCGACGGCGACCGCCTGGCGCTTCGTCGGGGTCGCGCACGCGCACGGCGGCGAAGGCGACGCGGGGCTCTCGGCGGCGGTCGACGGCGCGATCGACCCGCTCGCCGGCCCGCGCACGCTCGCGGCGATCGCGGTGCCGCCGGGCGAGCGCTTCTGCGGGCTGCGGGTCGTGCCGGGCGCGGGCGTCGCGGTCGGGCTCGCGGGCACGATCGCGGGCGCGCGCCACGACTGGTCATCCGGGGCGCTCGCCGGGCCGCCGCTGCCGGTGGCGCCGTTCGGGCTCGACGCGGCGAATCGGGCGGCGACGGTGACGCTGCACGTCGAGCTCGCGCTGTGGACCGCCGACCTGCCGCCCGGCGACGAGGCGGCGCAGGCGCGGGTGATCGCGGCGAACGCGCTCGCCGCGCTGTCGGCGACGGTCGAGGGCGGGGTGCGGTGAGCGCGGTGCGGCAAATTGCCCGGTGGCAAGGACAATTCACCGCGCGCGCCGCGACCGTCTGCTGTGCTATCCATCCGCACACGACGACGGCACGGAGGTCGAAGATGCGGTTTGTGACGATGACGCTGCGCGGTCTCGCGCTCGCGGCGCTCGCGCTCGGGGGCTGTGACGACGACGGCGGCGACGACGCGGCCGACGGCGGCGCGGGCGGCGAGGGCGGGATCGGCGGCGAGGGCGGGATCGGCGGCGAGGGCGGGATCGGCGGCGAGGGCGGAGTCGGCGGCGAGGGCGGCATCGGCGGCGCGGGCGGCGGCGGGGAGCCGCGGGTCTTCGTGCGCTTCGCCGGCCGCTTCGGCGACCAGCCGGCGGTCTGCGGCGCCGCGCTCACCGGCGTCGGCACCACCGACGCGACGGTGCGGCTCCTCGACTTCCGCTTCTACATCCACGACCTCGCCTTCGTCACCGCCACCGGCGAGACGGCGCCGATCGTGCTCGACGACGACGGGCAGTGGCAGAACGGCGGGGTGGCGCTGATCGACTTCGAAGACGGCACCGAGGGCTGCGCCGAGACCGGCAACGCCGCCACCCGCGACTACATCGTCGGCACCCCGCCGCCCGGCGAGTACACCGGGATCCGCTTCTCGCTCGGGGTGCCCGTCGACAAGAACCACGCCGAGGTGACGAGCGCCGCGCCGCCGCTCGACGTGGGCTCGATGTTCTGGGTCTGGCAGTTCGGCTACAAGTTCCTGCGGCTCGACCTCGCCAACGAAAACCCGGCGCCCGACAACCGCTGGTTCGTTCACCTCGGCAGCAGCGGCTGCATGGGCGACGTCGCGGTCGCGCCGCCGACCGGGCCGTGCATGTTCCAGAACCGGGCGACGGTGACGCTCGACGGCTTCGACGCGGGGCGCGACGTGATCGTGGTCGACGCGGCGGCGCTGCTCGCGGGCTCGGACGTCACCGCCGACACCGCCGACACGCCGCCGGGCTGCATGTCGGGCGCCAACGACATCAACGAGTGCCCGGCGATCTTCGACCGGCTCGGGCTCGCCTTCGACTCGGGCGCGTGCGTCGCCGACTGCGCGGGGCAGGCGTTCTTCCGGGTCGAAGAGGCGCCGTGATGCGGCGCGCGCTCGCGCTGACGGTCGCGCTCGCCGGCTGCGGCGGCGACGAGGCGCCCGATCCGACGCCGCCGGTCGCGGCCGAGGCGTGGACGTGGGCGCTGCCGGTGGGCTTCCCGACGCCGGTGGTGCCGGCCGACAACCCGATGAGCGCGGCCAAGGTCGAGCTCGGGCGATTCCTCTTCTACGACGAGCGGTTGAGCGGCAACGGCAGCCAGTCGTGCGCCGGCTGCCACGAGCAGGCGCGTGCGTTCAGCGACGGCCGCGCGACCCCGCTCGGCTCGACCGGCGCCGCCCACCCGCGCAACGCGCCGGGGCTCGCCAACGTCGCCTACAACACCACGCTCACCTGGGCCAACCCCGGCCTCGACACGCTCGAGCGGCAGATCGTCGTCCCGATGTTCGGCGACGCGCCGATCGAGCTGGGGATCGCGGGGCACGAAGACGAGGTCCTCGACCGCCTGCGCGCGGATCCGGGCTACGTCGAGCGCTTCGCGGCGGCGTTCCCCGAGGACGCCGATCCGATCTCGTTCGACCGGGTCGTCGACGCGCTCGCCTGCTTCCTGCGCTCGATGGTGGCGGGCGGGAGCCCCTACGACCGCCTCGTCGCCGGCGACTCGTCCGCGCTCTCGCTCTCGGCGAAGCGGGGCATGGCGCTGTTCTTCAGCGAGGCGCTCGAGTGCCACCACTGCCACGGCGGCTTCAACTTCACCCAGTCGACGGTGCACGCCGGCCAGTCGGTCGCCGAGCGGCCGTTCCACAACACCGGGCTCTACGACATCGACGGCGAGGGCGGCTACCCGCTCGACAACACCGGCCTCTACGAGATCACCCGCCGCCCCGAGGACATGGGCCGCTTCCGGGCGCCGACGCTGCGCAACGTCGCGCTGACGGCGCCCTACATGCACGACGGCAGCGTCGCGACGCTCGAAGAGGTCGTCGACATCTACGCCGCCGGCGGGCGCCTCATCGAGGACGGGCCGCACGCGGGCGACGGGCGGGCGAACCGCTTCAAGAGCGGCTTCGTGAGCGGGTTTTCGATCAGCGACGGCGAGAAGGCCGATCTGATCGCGTTCCTGTGGAGCCTCACCGACGAGGGCTTCGTCAGCGATCCGCGCTTCGCCGATCCGTTCGAGTGAGGCTCACAGGTCCCAGACGACCGCGAGGCTGAGCGAGGGCTCGGCGCGCTCGCCGCCGCGGCGGTCGTCGTAGACCGGCCAGCGCAGCGTGGCGTCGAGGAGCACGTCGGTGAGCGGGCTGTAGCCGAGGCCGGCGGTGGCGAAGAGGGTGGCGCCGCCCGAGTCGCGGACGGTGGCGCCGGCGAGCGCGTCGCGGGCGCCGAGGCGGCCGTCGAGGCCGACGCGGAGCGCGAGATCGATGGGCCATTGGCGCTGGACGTGGGCGGTCGCGAGCCCGGTGAGGCCGGTGCGGAGCGCGCCATGGCCCTCGCTCGGCACGACGACGGTTGCGCTGGTGTGGGCCGACCAGGGGTGGGCGAAGAGGCCGTACCAGACCCCGAGCGCGGGCATGAAGGCGCCGGTGCCGGGCTGGGCGTCGAGCGGGAGCGGCCCGTCGGCGCCGTCGAGCTCGGGCGCGGTGGGGAGGCGGAGCGCGGCGGTGAGGCCGAGCTGGTGGGTGTCGAAGCCGCGGGCGCCGACGAGGAAGTAGCGGCCGAGCACCTCGACGTCGCCGAGGTGGGCGGCGCGGTCGCGGGCGAGCGTGGGCGCGGTGAGGGTGCGGTCGACGAAGGGCGCGGCGACGGCGAGCTGGAGCGCGTCGAGCGGCGAGAAGGCGACGGCGAGGGTGTAGCGGTCCTCGGTGACGCGGGCGTCGCCGAACGCGGTGGGGAGCGTCTCGGCGCGGCGGCGCCACTCGGCCGCGAGGCGGAGGCGGCCGGCGTAGCTCTTGCCGGTGCCCATCGCGGTGAGGGTGGGGTCGCCGCAGGCGCAGGCGGCGCAGGCGCGCGCGAGGCGGGGCGCGGCGGCGAGCGCGAGGAGGAGCGCGAGGGCGAGGCGGCGCATGGGCGGGGGGATAGCGCGGGGCTGGCGCGCGGCGCAAGGTGGTGAGTCGCCGCGGCCGGGCGCGGCGACGTGCCGCGTCCGCAACCGATGCCGTGCCTCGGGCTTCCCAACCGGGGCCGCTTGCGCCGCCGCCCCGAGGGTGAGAGGAATCATCACGCCATGCCCCGCCGCCGCACCCGACTGCGCCGCCTCCGCGCCCGGCTCGCCCGCTGGTGGGGCTACGTGCCGATCTCGGGGCCGGGGCTGCTCGCTGGCGCGGCGGCGTGGGGCGCGTTCGCGTGGTACGGGCGCGGGCAGAGCGACTTCGTGGTGCGCGCGGCGGCGATCGTGGTGCTCGCCGTGCTCGCGATCTCGGTGCTCGGGGTCACGCTCGCGGCGCTGTGGGTCTTCTGGCGGCTCGATCGCGCCGGCGACGGGCGGGTCGAGGCGGTCGTCGACGTCGGCGACCGGCACGAGACCGCGCTCCGCGTGCCGCGGCTGCGCGGGTGGCCGCTGGTGACGATCGGCGTCGCCTGGGAGCGGCCGGCCGCGGTCGAGGTCGCGCTCGTCGGCGACGGCGCGCTCGCCCGTGAGCGGGTCGTCTTCACCGCGCGCGGCAAGGCCGAGCGCGTCGTGCGCGTCTTCACCGTCAGCGACCTCTTCGGCCTCGCCCGCCTCGCGTTCACCCGCCGCGCGGCCGCCCACCTCGTCGTGCGCCCCGCGCTCACCACCGTCGACCTCGCCGCCGCGATCCGCCACGCCGCCGGCGACGGGCACGCCCACCCGGCCGGGGAGGTCGAGGGCGACCTCGTCGAGATGCGCCGCTACGCGCCCGGCGACCCGGTCCGCATGATCTTGTGGAAGGCCTACGCCCGCACCCGCCGCCTGCTCGTGCGCATGCCCGAGCGCGCGGTCGCGCCGCAGCCGAGCACGGTCGCCTACTTCGTCGCCGGCGAGGGCGACGAGCCCTCGGCCTCGGTCGCGCGCACCTTCGTCGAGGCGGGGCTGCTCGGGCCCGACTTCACCTTTGGCGCCGACGGCGCCGAGAAGCCGGCGACCACGCCCGCCGAGGCGATCGACGCGATCATCGAGGCGGTCGCGCACCGCGACAGCGGCGGCGCCGGGCTCGCCGCGTTCGCCGCCGCCGTGCCGCGGGAACGTTTGGGCCGCTGCATCCTGTTCGTGCCCGGCGACCCGGGACCCTGGCAGGATCACCTCGCCGCCTTCGTGCGCGGGCTGCCCGCGCCGCCGGTGCTGATCACGAGCGCCGACGGGGTGCTCGCGCGGCGCCGGAGCTGGCTGCGTCAGCCGCCGCCGACGCGCGGAAGCGACCTGCGCGCTTTGCCGCGGCTCTACGACGCGCTCCGCGCGCTCGACGCGCCGGTCAAGGTGGTGCATCGCAGCGGCGGGCGGGTGCTGGCCGAGTCGGAGATCGACGCCCTGAGGCACGCATGAACGAGACCGCCGACGAGATCCGCCGCGACCCGAGCGAGGCGACCGACGAGTCGTGGGCGCTCGCGATCGCCAAGGCGGCGGTGCTCGGCGCGGCGACGCTGCTGTTGACCTGGCCGCTCGCCGGCGCGGTCGCGATCGGCGCCGGGGTCACCGCGACCATCGTCGCCGTCTTCGCCGCCCGCTTCGCCGCCGCGGCGGGGCTGCGCACCGTCGTCGGCGTCGCCGCCGGGCTCGCGATCGCCGGCCTCGCCTCGCCCGCCGCCGGGTTCATCGCCGACGGCGTGCTCGCGATCGGCAGCCGCGAGACGCTCATCGCCGCCGACGCGACCCGCATCGCCGGGCTCGCGTTCGGGCTCGTCTTCGCGGTGCGCCTGCTCGCCGCGCGAAACCGCACCTGGTCGATCGTCGAGGCCGCCGCGGTCGTCGCCGCCGTCGCCCACCTCTTCGCGCGCCACCGCGAGCTGATGATCAGCCGCCCGCGCTGGCTGTCGGACTGGGCGCTGACGCAGGGCCTCGACCCGCAGGTGCCGCTGCAAGCGTTCGGCGTGCTCGCCGCCGCCGCCGCGGTGATGCTCGCGCTGCGCCGCCAGCGGCCGCTCAAGCTCGCGCTGACGCTCTTGTTGCTGCTCGGGCTCGGCGCGGCGGTCTACCACCTCCTCGAAGACAGCCGCATCGACGCGCAGGTCGAGCCGACCGCCGGGCTCACCGGGGAGGACCGCGACGGCGACGGCAAGCCCGACGACGAGCAGAGCGGGGGCGGGGCGAGCTCGGGGCTCGGCGACGGATCGGGCGGCGCGCCGCCGCCGCCGCCGCTGCCGGTCGCCGTCGCGCTCTTCCACGCCGACCACGAGCCCGACGGCGGGCTCTACTACTTCCGCCAGCAGGTGCTCTCCCGCTTCGACGGCACCCGCCTCTCCGCCGATCCGGGCGGCTTCGACGACGACGTGATCACCCGCTTCCCCGTCGACGGCCCGATCCAGGCCGGCGCGGCGCAAGAGCCCGCGTTCCACAAGCGGGTGCCGACGACGATGTTCCTGCTCGTCGACCACCCGCAGCCGCTCGCGCTGACCGCCTCGGTCGAGGTCGCGCCGCACAAGAACCCCGCGCCGCGCCGCTTCGTCGCCGCGTACGAGGCCGTCTCGCTCGTGCCCACGGCGGATGTCTCGCGCCTGCTCGGCCACGGCTCGATCGCCGAAGACTGGCCGCCGGAGAAGACCGCGCACTACCTCGCCCACCCCGAGGATCCGCGCTACGCCGCGCTCGCCGACGAGATCGTGCGCGACGTCGACCCCCGCTTCGCCGGCGACCCGATCGCCGAGGCGTTCGCGATCCGCCGCTACCTCGAACAGAACGGCTTCTACACCCGCAAGGAGCGCCACCTCGGCGACGATCCGACCGGCTCGTTCCTCTTCGGGAGCCTGCGCGGCTACTGCGTGCACTTCGCGCACGCCGCCGCCAACCTCTTCCGCAGCCGCGGGATCGCGGCGCGGGTCGCGGTCGGCTACGCGGTCGACGCGCAGATGCGGGGCTCGGGCTCGGCGGTGCTCATCCTCGGCGACCGGGCGCACGCGTGGCCCGAGATCCACGTCGCGGGCGTGGGCTGGATCCCGTTCGACGTCTACCCCGAGCAGAGCGACGAGCCGCCGCCGCGCTTCGTCGACCAGTCGCTCGAGAGCCTGCTCGGCGAGCTGGCGCGCGACGATCCGACCGGCGGGCGGGCGCCCGATCCCGAGACGCGGTTCGCGATCCCGTGGGCGACGATGGGCCACGCGCTGCTCGGCGCGCTCTCGGTGATGCTGCTGCTCGGCTACGCGGTGAAGTTCGGCCGGCTGCTCGTGCCGGTGATGCGGCCCTCGCCGCGGTTTGCGTTCGCGGCGACGCTCGACCGGCTCAGTGACGTCGGGATCGCGCGGCAGCGCGGCGAGACGCGCGAGCGCTACGCCGAGCGGGTCGCCGGGCTCACGCCCTCGCTCGCGGCGCTGACGACGGTGCACCTGCGGCAGAGCCTCGGCCGCCCGGGGCCGGGTGACGCCGACGCGATCGACGACCTCGCGCGCCGGGTGCGCCGCGAGGTGGGCCGCGCGCTGCCCGGCTGGAAGCGGGCGCTCGGCTGGCTCAACCCGTGGGGATGGTGGTTCACCCGATGACTGGACACGACGTGCAAGACCTCGACCTCGACCCCCGCCCTGCGCCCCCGCGCGCGCCCGATGCGCCCGGCGCGATCGGCTCCCTCGACGACGCCCGCCGGGTGATCGACCGCATCCGCGACCGGGTGCGCTACGACGTGATGGGCCGCGACGACGTGATCGAGCTGGTGCTGATCGCGTTCCTCGGCGACGGGCACGTCCTGCTCGAAGACTACCCCGGCTCGGGCAAGACGACGCTCGCCAAGGCGCTCGGGGAGTCGATCGCCGACACGGCCCGCGACGCCGAGATCGCGGCGTTCCGGCGGGTGCAGTTCACCCCCGACATGCTCCCGGGCGACATCACCGGGGTGATGGTCTTCGACACGCAGACGAGCGACTTCTACTTCCGCCGCGGGCCGGCGTTCGCGCATGTGCTGCTCGTCGACGAGATCAACCGCACCTCGCCCAAGGTGCAGGCCGCGCTGCTCGAGGCGATGGCCGAGAAGCAGGTCACCGTCGACAACATCAGCCACCGGCTCGACGCGCTCTTCTTCGTGATCGCGACGCAGAACCCGCTCGACTCGGTCGGGACCTACCCGCTGCCGGTCGCGCAGCTCGACCGCTTCCTGTTCAAGGTGCGCATGGAGCACGTCGACCGGGCGAGCGAGCTCGAGGTGCTCGCGAGCTGGGGCAAGCCGCGCGGGCGGCCCGAGGCGCTGCCGCGGGTGACGCGCGACGAGGTGCTCGCGGCGCGGGCGCGGGTGCGCGACGAGGTCGCCGTCTCGCCGCGGGTGCACGAGTGCCTCGTCGACATCGCCGCGATCCTGCGCGCCGACAAGCGCGTCACCCAGGGCGTCTCGACCCGCTCGCTGGTGCAGGCGATCCCGGCGTTGCAGGTGCGCGCGATGATGAAGGGCCGGGACTTCGTCGCGCCGGAGGACATCGACCACCTCGCGATCCCGATCTTCCGCCACCGCCTCGCGCTGATGCCGGGCGCCGACGCGCCGGAGCGGGTGGTGCGCGACGCGCTGACCCGCCCGCTCGAGACCCTCTCCCGCTCGACCCTGCGCCGGTGACGATGGTCCGTATCTTCCCGATTCTGCTTGCCTTCTGCCTCGCCGCGCCCGCGGTCGCCGCCGACGATCCGCTCGCGATCGCCGACGACCTCGGCGGCGACGTCGACGAGCGCGCGGCGATGGTCAGCGTCGACACCGGCAAGTACGCGACCGCGCGGGAGCAGGCGGAGAAGATCCTCGCGAAGAACCCGCGCTCGTTCATCGCGACCTTCGTGCTCGGGCGGGTGCACGCCGAGGCCGAGGGCAACCTCGCGCGCGCGCTGTTCCTCATCCGCGAGGCGCGGCGCATGCTCGAAGGCCACTACGGGCGCTGGCCGGAGCACCCCGACGCGCAGCGGTGGCACAAGCTGATGCTCAACTGGGAGTCGTCGACCCTCGGCTACATGGATCGGCGCCTCGAACAGCTCCGGGTCTACGATCTCTACGAGGCGCACTACCAGCCGCCGATGACCGCGCGGCGGATCTGGCCGCTGCTCAAGCTCGGCCGCTTCGACGAGGCGCGCGCGATCGGGGAGCGGCTGCTGCACGACGAGAACCAGGACACCCGCGAGCGGGCCTACAACGGCCTGATGGCGGTCGAGGAGGAGGCGGGCAACCGCCGGCCGAGCTACGAGTGGGGCAAGAAGGCGCTCGAAGCGCTCGGCGAGGACTCGTGCATCCTCGCGACCAACACCGCGCTCGGCGCGCGGCGGGCGTTCGACCTGCAGAAGACCATCACCTATGACCAGATCGCGCTCAAGGCGAAGGATCTGACCTGCCCGACCTCGCCGCACGCGCAGCTCACCGCGATGTACCTCGTCTTCGGCGAGTTCCAGCAGAGCCTCTCGGCGCTCGAAGCGCTGCGCAAGGTGCCGCGGCCGCCCGACCTGCGGGTGCAGAACGAGATGGTGATCCGGGCGCGCTTCGTCGAGCTGTTGCTCGCGCTCGGGCAGTTCGAGGAGGCCGAGACCCGGGTGCGCGAGATCCTCGCCGCGCCCGATCGGGCGGGCATGATCAGCGCGTCGTCGGAGATCGTCGAGCTCTCCAACACCCTGCTCGGCTACAGCGTCTTCACCGCGCGCGAGCACCAGCTCCGCGAGCGGGTCGCGGTGCGGCCGCTGATGGAGAGCCTGCCGCTGCGCTACGCGGCGGAGACGGTCGCCGCCGCCCGCTGGCGCACCGCGCGCGACGCGACGCGGCTCGCGGCGCTGCCCGGGCTGCTGCACAAGCACGTGCGCCCCTACTACACCGACGTGATGCCCTGGTACGGCGCCGACATGCTCACCCTCTTCGGCGCGGGCGTGATGCGGCAGGCGATCGAAGAGGTGCGCGCGATCGAGACCGACTACCCGGCGCCGGCGGGCGCGTTCCTCGACGCCTACCTCGCCGAGCTCGCGTGGCGCGAGGGCGATCCGGGCGCGGCGCTGCGGCTCGGGGAGGACGCGCTGACCCGGCTGCCGAAGGAGCCGCGGCTGTTGCGGCACCGCATGATGGCGTGGATGGCCGACGCGCGCCGCCGCACCGGCGACCGCGAGGGCGCGCGGCGGGACTTCGCGGCGGTGCTCGACCTCTACCCGACGGTGGTGCGCCACCTCGACGTCGCGGTGCCGATCGTGATCGACGACGTGCGCGGCCCGCGCGGGGCCGAGCTCGCCGATCGGCTCGCCGACTCGCCGCGGTTCGCGGTCGAGGCGGGCGCGCCGTTCAGCGTGCGGATCGAGGACGCCGAGGACCGGATCGCGCTGTGCCTGACGGTCGCCAAGCGCCGCTGCGCGGAGCTGGCGGACGACGAGCTGAAGGACGCCGAGGATCCGATCGCGCTCGCGCTCGACCGCTTCCACGACACGGTGCTGTCGCCGGCGATCGAGCTGACGCAGAGCGACATCAACAGCCTCGACGGGCGCGCGGTGCGGCAGGACGCGCGGCGGGCGCTCGACGGGCTGCTCGGGCCGGAGAAGAAGAAGGAGGAGGCGAAGTGAAGGCTCTCGCCATCGTGCTCGCGGGGCTGTCGTGCCTCGCGCTCGCCTTCCCGGCCGCCGCCGAGGAGCCGGCAGCGCCCGCCGCCGAGGCGGCCGAGGCCCCGTCGGCGCCGGTGATCGACGACCGGGCGAGCTGCAAGAAGGCCGGCGGGCGCTGGCAGACGAGCGAGGCGGTCGAGGGCTGCCGCGTCAAGGGCCAGCCCGAGGGCGAGTGGACCTTCTACGAGGGCCGGGGCACGAGCCGCTGGATCAAGGCCCGCGCCGACATGAAGGCGGGCAAGCTGCACGGCCGGCACGTCGAGTACCACAAGAACGGCCGCCCCCGGCTGCGCGGGCAGAACGTCGACGGCGAAGAAGAGGGCGTGTGGGAGGGCTACCACCCCGGCGGGCAGGTCGCGTTCACCGTCACCTGGAAGGCCGGCAAGCGCGAGGGCCCGGCGGTCGAGTACTACACCCACTGCCAGAAGGCCGCCGAGGGCGCCTACGCCGACGACGTCTACAGCGGCGAGTGGACCCGCTACTTCCCCGAGGGCGGGATCCAGGAGAAGGGCCCGTACGTCGCCGGCCAGCGGCACGGGGTCTGGGTCTTCCATCACCGCCGCGGGCCCAAGATCGAGGAGGGCCCCTACGTCGAGGGCCGCCGCGAGGGGACGTGGACCGAGTACACCCTCGGCGGGCGCAAGTGGCGGGAGGTGGTCTACCAGGACGACCAGCGCCAGGACCCGCACGCGCTCGCCTGCGCGGCGCTCGACGGCGAGTGGGAGGTCGACCACCAGGAGCGGGTCGACGGCTGCTTGATCGACGAGCGCCGGGTGGGGCGGTGGACGGGCTACGACGCCGAGGCGCGCAAGCAGTGGGAGGCGGACTTCGACGGCGGGGTGCCGAGCGGGACCTGGATCGACTACCACCCGACCGGCGAGATCCTGCGCGAGGGGCGCTACAGCGGCGGCGCGCCGGAGGGGGCGCACGTCTTCCGCGACGCGCAGGGCGGCACCTACGGCGCCTCGATCATCCTCGACGGCCGCGGCGAGTGGACCCGCTACGCCGCCGACGGCACGGTGCGCGAGACGGGGCGCTACGAGGGCGGCGCGAAGAGCGGGGTGTGGACGACCTACACCGAGCACGGGGTGCGCGAGCTCGAAGAGACCTTCGAGCGCGGCGTGCGCCAGGGGCCGTCGCGGTCGTGGTTCATCACCGGCGAGCTCAAGAGCGAGGGCGGCTTCGAGGACGACCGGCGGCACGGCCCGTGGACGGCCTACTACCAGAACGGCCGCGTCGCGTGGCAGGGCCAGTACGACCGGGGCTTTCGGGTCGGCGACTGGCAGATCAACCACTGGGAGTCGTTCCCCGAGGCGGTGGGTGGCTTCACCGCCGACGAGCGCGCGGGGCCGTGGGTCGAGTACTTCAACAACGGGCACAAGAGCGGCGAGGGCGAGTACCAGGACGGGCGCAAGCAGGGCGAGTGGACCGAGTACTGGTACTCGGGCGAGAAGTGGCGGACGGTGAGCTATGACCAGGGCGTCTCGTCCGATCCGGCGCAGCGGGCGTGCGAGGAGCGCGACGGTGAGTGGTTCGTCGACCCCGAGGAGCGGCTGGCGGGGTGTCGGATCTGCAAGCCGAGCGCGGACGGGGAGCCGACCGAGGTGCGGGTGGGCGCGTGGAGCTGGTGGCACCCGAACGGGCACCTGGAGAAGCAGGGCGAGTTCGAGCGGGGCGAGCAGGACGGGGAGTGGGTGACGTTCTACGACAACGGGCAGGAGATGGTGCGCGGCGGCTACCGCGACGATCGGGCGCACGGGCGGTGGCAGGGCTGGTACCGCGACGGGATGCGGCGCTTCATCGGGACGTACCGGCAGGGGGTGGAGGACGGGGTCTTCACGCAGTTCCACCCGGATGGCTCGACGGCGGCGGAGGGGGCGTACGCGAACGGGGTGCGCGAGGGGGAGTGGTCGTGGTGGCACCCGGGCGGGAAGGTGAAGAAGGAGGCGGGGCAGTTCTTCCAGGGGCGCGAGATCGGGGAGTGGACGGCGTGGTACCCGAGCGGGGCGAAGGAGCGGGCCGGCGTGTACATCGACGGGGAGAAGTCGGGCGCGTGGACCTTCTGGCGGCCGGATGGCGCGGTGTGGCGGACGGTGGTGTACGAGAAGGGGCGGCCGAAGCGGGAGTGAGGGGCGGGGCGGGCGACTTCGAAAGCGGGCGCGGTTTGTCAGGAACGCCGGGCGCGGCCTCGAGTGGCGGTGGAGGTCGCTGCGGTCGGCCTCCGATCGCCGAGCCCGAGCACGCCTGACCGCGAGAGAAGGGATGATCCCATGCCCGTCGCATTCCATCGCCCGGACCGAGCTCGCATCTATTCACGACGAGGCCACGCTTCGGCCGGGTGGCTGGCGCTCGTGGTCCTCGTCGGGCTCGCCGGCTGCGACGAGGGCGCGCCGCTGCCTGCGCCGGATGCCGCGGTGGCGGCAGACGACGCGGGGGCGGCGGACGGCGCGGTCGATGGCGCCCCGCCGCCGCCCGACGCGCGGATCGGGCCCGACGGGGGGCCCGATCCGATCGGCTGCGTGGTGCGGGACATGCAGCTTTGGGGCGGGTGGTTCACGGTCACCGCGAGCGAGTCGGTGCGCTTCGAGGGCATGGGCGAGGTCGTGCAGCGCAGCCCGACGCTGGCGCAGATCGCGCTCGATGTCGGGCGGCCGGAGCCGGTGATGCTCGACTTCTCGGCCGACGCCGCGCTGCTGCCGGCGCTCGCGCTCGGCGCGCGGGTCGAGGTGGCGCTGTGGGCCGAGAGCGACGACCGCCGATCGGATGTGGCGGTGGTGGTGCGCGACCTGGAGCGGCAGGTGCTCGTGGCGGCCTACGTGGGGCCGGCGGCCTGGCTCGACGAGGGTGTCTTCGCGGGGCCGGGCTTCCTCGGCGCGGAGATCAGCCGGCGCGAGGTGTGCGCAGGACCCGTCGAGTGGGTCTGCGTGGCCGAGGCGACCTACACCGCGTTGGCGTTGCGCTTCGCGGGTGAGGGCGGCGTCGTCGAGGCGGAGGAGGGCGGAGTGGCCGATCTGATGCTCGGTGTCCGCCGCTATCGGGCCTATGTCGAGAGCGCGCGCGCGGTCGATGGGCGGCCGGATCCGGGGTGCAGTGACGTCGTCACCGGCCCGTGGGTCGCGTTCTTCATGCTGCCGCGCTGAGCCGGGGTGGCTTTGCTTAGGCTTCGAGGCCGGTGCTACAACCGGCGCATGATCGCTCGGTGGTTGGCTTTTTTGGTGTTGGCCCTCATTGGGGGCTGCGCGGAGACGGGCGGGCGGTGCGAGGCGACGGATGACTGCGCGAGCGGCGCGATCTGCGTGGAGCGGCGGTGCGTGGCGCCGAGCGCGTGCGCCGAGGATGGGGACTGCGTCGATGGGATCTGCCTCGATGGCGGGTGCACGGCGCGGAGCTGTCGCGATGGGGGTGACTGTCCGGGGGGGCGGATCTGCGCGGGGGGGTGGTGCGCGGCGGGGTGCGCGGGCGATGAGGACTGCGCGGGGGGAGCGTGTGTGGAGGGGCGGTGCCTGCTGCCGGTGGGTGACGCGGGGGGCGGGTGCGGGGGCGATGGGGACTGTCCGCGGGGCGAGCGGTGCGCGGGGGGGCGGTGCGTGGTGGGGTGCCGGGTGGAGCCGGCGTCGTGTGGGGCGGGGCAGGTGTGCGACGGGGAGAGCGGGCGGTGTGTGCCGGCCGGGTGTCGGGCCGATGGGGAGTGTCCGGCGGGGGCGTTCTGCGACGACGGGGCGATGAGCTGCGCGCCGGGGTGTCGGGTGGCGCCCGATGACTGCGCGCGGGGGCGGTGCGACGCGGTGACGCGGCGGTGCTTGTGCCGGGTCGATGAGGAGTGCAGCGACGAGCGGTTCTGCGCGGCGGATGGGGCGTGTCGGCCGGGGTGCCGGGTCGAGGGGGAGGGCTGCGCGCCGGGGGTGTGTGATCCGGTGACGCGGGGGTGCGCGCCGCGGGGGTGCGCGTCGGATGGGGAGTGTCCGCTCGGGGCGGCGTGCGGGCCGGGGGTGGATCGGGCGGCCGATCTGCGGTGCGTGCCGGCGGCGGGGAACGGGGGGGCGGAGGCGGCGTGCGCGGTGGACGCGGCGTGCGCGAGCGGGGTGTGCGTGGATGGGGTGTGCTTCGCGGCGTGCGTGGATGATTCGGCGTGCCCGTCGCGGCGCTGCGCGGCGGTGGAGCTGGCGCCGGGTGTCGTGCGGCTGTCATGTCGGCCGGGGTGAGGCGGCGGGCGGTGCGGCGGCGGGCGGTGCGGCGGGTGACGGTCGGGGGCGGTGGGGCCTCGGTCGTCGAGGCCGCGCCGAACTCGACCCGGAGTCGGCGGGCGTGGTGGAGTGGCGGGGTCTGGCACGGGAGGTGGCGATGAAGCGCATGGGTCAGCGGCGGTGGACGCGGCCGGCGAAGCTGCGGGGGGCGCGCTTCGGGGGGCCGCGGCGGGCGGGGGTGATGGTGGGGGTGGTGCTCGGGGTGCTCGCGGCGGGCGGGGTGGTGGTGGCGCTGGCGCTGGCGCGTTGGGGGGCGGGGGTGCATGAGCGGTGGCGGGCGGCGCTGGCGCGGGCGCGGGGGGCGGGGGGGCAATGAGCGCGCGCGGGGCGGCGCCGGGTGGTGCGTGGGCGGTGGCGCTGGTGTTGGCGGTGCTGGCCGGGTGCGCGCCGCCGGCGCCGGTGATCGTGGACGTGGCGTGGCCGGGAGATACGCGCGATCCGCTCGGGCCCTATACGGTGACGGTGGTGACGGCGGGTGCGGTCGATCGGGTGGCGCTGGTCTGGCAGGTGGGCGACGCGGCGGCGGAGACGACGGCGCTGGTGGGGGGGGGCGAGCGGTGGGTGGGGCAGATCCCGGGGCAGCCGGTGGGGTCGGTGGTGGCGGTGGCGGTGGCGGCGAGCGGGCCGGGGGGGGCGGTGGAGGTGGTGGGCGAGGGGTTCGCGGTGCTCGATCCGAGCGGGCGGTGCCTGGTCGATGGGGATTGCCTGGGCGGGGACATCTGCCGGGGGCGGGTGTGCGGGCCGCGGCCGGCGGTGTGCGCGGATGACGAGGACTGTCCGCAGGATCGGTTCTGTCCGGCGCCGGGCGAGCCGTGCCGGTTCCGGCCGACGCGGTGCGCGGTCGATGGGGACTGCGCGGCGGGGTTCACCTGCGTGGACGCGGAGTGCGTGGCGCCGGCGCGGTGTCGGGGCGACGTGGATTGTCCGGGGGGGGTGTGTCTGATCCCGCCGGGGCGGTGCGGGCCGCCGGGGTCGTGCGTCGGCGATGGGGACTGCGAGGCGGGTTTCATCTGCGTGGCGGGGACCTGCGAGCCCGAGATCGCGCAGCCGTGCCCGGTGGCGTGCGGGGCGGGGCAGGTGTGTCATCCGCCGTCGGGGCGGTGCGTGGCGTGTACGGCGGATGGGCATTGTCCGGGCGGGCACTGTGACGTGACGGCGCTGCGCTGCGCGGAGGGGGCGCGGGGGCAGCCGTGTGTGCCGTGCGGGCCGGGGTTGCCGTGCGGGGCGGGGTTCGGGTGCCCGTCCGATCTGGGCGGGGTGTGCCTGCCGCTGTGTGACGCGGCGGGGGGCTGTGCGCCGGGGGCGGCGTGTGATGGGCGGCTGTGTCTGCCGGCGGGGCGGCGGTTCTGTAGCGGGGTCGAGTGCGGGATCGACGCGGACTGCGGGAGCGGGGTGTGCTTCGCGGGGTACTGCGAGGCGGCGCAGCTCTGCGCGCGGGACGCGGACTGCGCGGCGGGGCGGCGGTGCGAGGGGGAGCGGTGCGTGGTGTTGGCGCCGGGGTGCCAGAACCCGGGGGATTGCCCGGCGGGGAGCGTGTGCCTCGGCGGGCGCTGCGCGATGGGGCGGCCGGGCGGGGCGTGCGGGCGGTGTACCTTCAACCGCGACTGCGCCTCGCCGGCGCTGTGCCTGCCGTTCGTGGGCGGGGTGCGGCGCTGCGCGGTGGCGTGCGGTGGGGGTGACTGCCCGGGGGAGGCGCTGGCGTGCGTGTCGATCGATCGGGGGATCGCGCTGTGCCTCGATCGGGAGGGGCAGTGCCCGGAGGTGGCGTGCGGGGTGGATGCGCTGGAGCCGAACGACGCGGCGGCGCAGGCGGTGGTGCTGCCGCCCGCGGCGCGGGTGGAGGCGGTGGTCTGCGCGCGGGACGTGGACTGGTTCGCGCTGCCGGGGGCCGAGGCGTCGCTGGCGGTGGCGACGGCGGGGGAGCTGTCGGTCGAGGTGCTGGACGCGGCGGAGGGGGCGCTGCGGCAGGTGCGGGTGCCGGCGGGGGGGAGCGTGGAGGTGGCGGTGCCGGCGGAGGCGGCGTGGCTGCGGGTGTCGAGCGCGGTGGCGGCGGACGTGGGCTACGTGCTGTCGCTGGTCGAGCGGCCGAGCGGGTGCGTGGACGATCGCTTCGAGGAGAACGACGCGGCGGGCGCGGCGACGGTGATCGGGGGCGGGGCGCTGGTCAATGGGGTGGCGTGTCCGGGGGATGCCGATTGGTTCCGGGTGCGGACGCGGGGCGAGGCGGGGGTGGTGGAGGTCGAGCCGGAGGCGGGGCAGGGGCCGCTGGCGGTGACGCTGTGGCGGGGCGACGCGGTGCTGGATTCGCGGACGTCGATCGAGCCGATGAGCCTGGCGCTGCCGGCGGGCGTCGACGAGGTGGGGGTGGAGGTGGTGTGCCGGGCGTGCCAGGGGGCGCTGCGCTATCGGCTGGCGACGCGGCTCGGGGCGCCGGCGTGCGTGGGTGATGATGGCTTCGCGCCGAATCAGGCGCGCGATGAGGCGGCGGCGCTGGGCGGGCGGTTTCCGATCGCGCACGGGGGGCTGATCGCGTGCGGGGGGATCGAGGACTGGTTCGTCTTCGACCGGCCGCCGGGGGTCTCGGTGCAGGTCTCGCTGGCGTTCAGCCACCTCGCGGGCGATCTGGCGCTGGCGGTCTTCGACGCTGACGGGCGCTGGCGGGGGCGGGCGGATGGCAACGGCGACGTGGAGATCGTCGAGGTACCGGGGGAGGTCGCGGGGGCGCGGCTGTGGGTGGCGGTGTCGATGTTCGGGGCGGGGCAGACGGTCTACACGCTGCGGGTGGATGTGGTCGATTGACCGGCGCGCCCGGTCGGTCGCGGTCGCGAATGACCGGTCGAGGACGGCGCCGGGCCGCGGGCGGGTCGAGGAGCGAAGCCGCAGGAAGGCCCGAAGGCCTGGCGAGGCTGAGCGACGCCGAGATCGGCCCGCGGAGCGGGGCCGGGCTCGGCGCTACCGGCGGCCGCGGCGGCGGCGGGTGAGGCCGAGCGCGATGAGGGCGAGCGCGAAGAGCGGGGCGCCGGTGCGGTCGTCGGTGGCGTCGCAGGCGCAGCCGGTGCCGCTGATGACGTCGCCGCCGAGGCCGGTGTCGGCGAAGCCGCCGTCGGGGATCGCGCCGTCGGCGGGGATGAGGTCGGCGTCGAAGCCGGGCTCGACGCCCATGTCGGGGTCCGCTTCGCCTTCGAGGGTGAACTGCGCGGTCCCGAACGGGCCGGCGGCGGTGCCGTCGTGGGCGCGGGCGCGCCAGTGCCAGGTGCGGCCGACCGCGAGCGGCGGCGGGGTCCACACCACCTCGCCGGCGGCGTCGGGGGTCAGCTCCTCCGACTCGACGGTCGTCGCCTCGGGGAACGCCGGGTCGTCGCTGATCCAGATCCGGTAGGTGAGCGGGTCGCCGTCGGCGTCGGTCGCGCGGCCGGTGGTGAGCGCGATGCTCGCCGGGTCGTCGGCGCGCACGATGACGTCGTCGGGCGCGGGGTCGATCATCTCCGGCGCGGTCGGGGGCGTGTTGCTGCGGTTGATCGTGACGTCGACCGGCTCGCTCCAGTCGCTCGGCAGCCCGGTCTCGTCGATCGCGCGGCAGCGGATCCAGCCGACGGCGTCTTCGGGGAGCGCGCCGTCGATCTCGACGGTGGTCGTCGGCTGGCCCTCGGGCCCGTCGCCGGTGGCGATGGGTGGGTCGAAGTCGAGGTCGGCGCCGAACTCGCACTCGTAGGTGAGCGTGGCGCCGGGGTCGGGGTCGGTGGCGTTGTCGAGCTCGACGGGGAGCGGGTCGTCGCCGGCGGCGTCGCCCGACTCGGGGCGGCGGATGACGGGCGCGGTGGGGGGCTCGGGCACGGCGTCGATGGTGAAGCTCTCGCGCTCGGCCCAGGCGCCGCCGACGATGCCGTCGTCGGCGCGGGCGGTCCACTCGTAGGTCGCGTTCTCTTCGAGGGTGTCTTCGGGCACGGTCCAGATGGTCGTCGCGTCGCCCTCGGGCACGGCGGGCGAGGTCGCGAGCGCGTCGTCGGCGCCGGGCTCGAAGAGGGCGTACTCGTAGGTGAGCGGCCGGCCGCGGGGGCTCGTGGCGTTCTCGACGACGAGGTCGGGGGTGAGGGTGTCGACGATGGCCTCGTCGATCGGGGAGACGAGGACGAGGTCGCTCGGGCCGTCGAAGACGCCGGGCAGGGTGCCGTCGCCGAACTCGTCACAGTTGCTGACGCCGTCGCCGTCGAGGTCGTCGTCGCAGTCGTCGGCGCCGGGGTCGGTGCCGTTGTCCTCCTCCCAGGTGTCGGGCAGGCCGTCGGCGTCTTCGTCGCGCACGATGGGGTCGCAGCTCCAGCGGAGCTCGATGGTGAGGCCGTCGGGCTCGCTGACCGTCGCGGTGAAGTCGATCGGGCCGGCGAGGGCCTGCTGGTAGGTGGGGGTCCAGCGCACGACGCAGGCGGCGATGGCGGCGGCGTCGGGCACGGGCGCGGTGAGCGCGCAGGCGACGGCGCCGCGGCCGGGGTCGGCGGCCTCGATGACCCACACGACCTCGACGCCCTCGCGCACGTCGGCGGGGCAGACGACGGGGGGCGCCTGGGGCGGGCGGTTGGGCACGGTGAAGGGCGGCACGTCGAACGCGGTGACGCCGCCGTCGCCGTCGTCGACCCGCACCCGGGGCGCGTAGTCGCCGTCGTCGAGCGGGCAGTCGGCGACGGGCGAGGCGCTGTCGACGACCTCGAAGCGGCCGTCGCCGTCGCAGTCGAAGCTGTAGCGCAGCCCGTCGCGATCGGCGGGCGCGTCGTCGCCCTCGGCGCGGATCTGCACGGTGGCGCCCTCGGCGGGCTCGCCGACGAGGACCGCGGTCAGGGTCGGGGCGCGGTTCTGCACGGTGACGGTGAAGGTCGCGACGTCGGTGAGGCCGTCGCCGGTGGCGGTGAGGGTGCAGTCGAAGACGCGGCCGGCGGCGGGGCCGTCGATGTCGCTCGCGTCGATGGTGATCGAGCGGCCGTCGGCGGCGGGCACGAACGGGAGGCCGTCGGCGCAGGCCCAGGCGAGCTGGTAGGGGCGGCCGGCGGGGTGGTTCGAGGCGCCGCCGTCGACGAGCACGGTGTCGCCCTCGGTGACGACGAACGCGGGGTCGACGACGGCGTCGGGGCCGGTCTGGATCCGGATCCGGGCGTCGGCGATGTGGCAGAGCGAGCAGTCGCCGCCGCACTCGGCGTCGGTCTGGCCGATCCAGGTGCCGTCGTCACAGACGCGGAGGCGGGCGACGCGGGTCTGGCCCTCGAGCGCGCCTTGGGGCGCGGCGTAGTCGACGAGGGCGCCGTCGGTTTCGAAGGTGCCGTCGCCGTCGAGGTCCCAGGCGATGCTGGTGAGGCTGTCGCGGGGGAAGCCGGGCGCGGGGTCGTCGTCGCTGTCGGGGTCGAAGCTGCCGCGGCCGTCGAGGCGTACGACGCCGCCGGGCGAGACGCGGTACTCACCGCCGCGCTCGGGGTGGGCGGCGGCGACCGGGGGGTGGTTGACGTAGGCGATGCGGATGACGACCGACTCGGCGTCGTCGTCGGTGCGGCCGAGGGTGTCTTCGACCTGCAAGCGCACGGTGACGACGAGCTCGTCGCCGAAGGCGAGCGCCGGGTCGAAGGTCCACTCGGGGTGCAGGTCGGGGTCGTCGGTCTCGATCTCCCACCGGATCTCGTCGCCGCTGACCCGGCCGTCGCCGTCGAGGTCCTCGGGCGCGATGTCGTCGGGCCCGTCGAAGCGGCCGTCGCCGTCGGCGTCGAGGCCGTCGGGGTAGCTCGCGAAGTCCCAGCGATAGGTGACGATCGGGGCGGTGGGGTCGAGCACGTACGAGTTGCCGTGGGTGAAGGTGACGGTGTCGCCGGGGCCGATATCGAGCGGGGTGCCCTGCGCGACGGCGGTGGGCGGCGCTTCGAAGAGGGTGGGGATGAGCACGAGCAGGCCGAGCGCGTGGGTGATCTCGCGGCCGCCCATCCAGACGGTGTCGTTGTTCCAGCGCCCGTCGGCCGGCTGGGTGTCGACGAGGAACTGCGCGTACTCGCGGTACCAGTCGACGCCGTCGCCGATGACGTCGAACGCGGGCACGAAGGAGCGCATGCCCTTGGCGATCTGGTACATCGCGTAGTAGTTGCTGATGTTGGTGCCGCCCCAGCAGTCGGGCAGGGCCGGGCCCCAGTTGCGGCCGAGGTAGTCCACCGTCGCCTGCACCTGCGGGTCGTCGCGGTCGCGGGCGGTGGCGAAGCCGAGCGCGTTGAGCATCGCGCCGGAGCGGGCATAGTTGGCGCCGCACTCATTGAAGGTGCGGTAGCCATAGCCGCCGCGTAGGTTGGGGTCGCCGCCGCGGCTGGCGTCGTTGAAGAGCACGCCCTGGTAGAGCCGGTCGGTGACCCAGTCGGCGATCTGCGCGCCGCCGTTGATGCGGGCGGCGAAGAGGCCGACGGCGGCCCAGCCGACCTGCGAGGTGTCGATCTGGCCGGCGTTGACGCTGTAGTCCCAGCCGCCGGCGATCGCGTCGTTGAACGGGATCTCGCTCTGCGACCAGGCGAAGTACTCGGCGGCGTCCTGCACCAGCTCGCCGAGCGAGATGCCTCGCAGGGGGGCGGGGAGGCCGGCCTCGGGCGGGGGCACGTAGTCCATGTCGCCGTAGCTCGCGAGCGCCTCGAGGCAGCCGCCGCCGACGTAGTTCTCCTCGCCCTCGACGCGCAGCAGGACGCCGTTGTCGTTGAAGTCGGGGTCCTCGCCCGCCTGCGGCGCCGGATCAGGCTGGACGGTGAGGTTGCTGGCGACGTGGTGCAGCATCCACTGCACGTCTTCGAGGTAGGGGTCGGTCGCCCCGTCGACGCCGGCGCGGTGGCCGCGGTTCATCATCGCCTGCGCGAGCATCGCGGTGTCGGCCCAGTTGTGCGCCTGCCCGCCGAAGCGCGCTCTCCGGAGGGCCGGGTCGCGCAGGAGCTGGATGTGGCCGGCCCAGAGGCCGTTGCTGATCGCGCGGTTGACGCGGATGCCGAGCGGGGGGTCGACGTTGACCCGGATCGGGAACTCGGCGCTGGCGGTCGCCTCGCCGCAGCGGCCCTCGACGCGCGGGTAGAAGAGGCGGGTCTCCGCCGCCTCGTAGGTGTGCTGCGCGCCGAGGTTCCAGCGGTTCGGCGCGGCGGCGAAGTCGGTGTCGTAGGTGCCGTCGCCGTCGAGGTCCCAGCGGAACTGGAGCTGGCCCTCGACGCAGCCGTCGGCGACGGCTTGCAGGAAGTGCGGCTGCCCGGCGACGCCGTCGTGCGGCACGGCCGGGTTGGTCGCGACCCAGGGCACGGTGACGACGCGGAAGCCCTCGTTCTGGGCGTGAGCGGTCGTGGCGATGAAGGCGGCGATCGCGCATGTGATGGCCGCTGCTGCCGGATGCAGTCTTCGATTCATTGGATCCCCCCTGTCGGCGCCGGGCGCCGTCCCGTTTACGGTGCACCGAAACCGGGGGGTAGATCCACCCATGGATTCGGTCTGTACGGTTGAGCCGTTGCGCGGTGAGCGCCGCCGGGGCGGCCTCGGCGCGCAGGCGGCGGGGGGAGCCTGGCGAGCTGCACGGATGGCGGGCGCGCGCGCGGCGGGCAGGTGGGGAGCGGGGGATGCCGGGGCGCGGGCCCGGGGGCGCTCAGGGCGTCGCGGGCGCGGGGGGCGGGGCGGGCTTGGGCAGGCCGGGGCCGGGGGCGCCGGCGGGGGGGACGAGCTTCTCGTCGCCGGCGGCGGCCTCGTCGGGGGGCGGCTCGATCTTCTTCTTGTAGCCGAGGAGCCGGCTCGCGTCGGCGGGGCGGGTCAGCTCGACGACGACGTCGTCGTCGCGGAAGCTGTAGGCGCGGGTGTTGACCGGGAGGTAGCCGGGCGCGCGCACGACGACGTCGACCGGCCCCGAGTCGTGCTTCCACTGCACCGAGAAGGGCGTCGTGCCGAGCAGCTTCTTGCCGTGGTAGACCCGCGCCGCGACCGAGGGACGGGTCGCGAACGAGAGCTTGACGTGGCTCCTCTCCTGCTTGTCGGCCGCCGCGAGCGCGCGGTCGTGCGCGGCGACCTCTTCGGCGACCGTCGTCTGTGACTTCGCGCCCGCCGCCTTGACCTTGGCCTCGGCCGCGCGCACCACCGCCGGCTTGTCTTCGTCGCCCGGCTGCGCCGCCGCCGGGGCCGCGAGCGCACACAGCGCCGCCGTCAACCACACCTGCTTCATGCGTCGTCGTCCTCGTCGGCCATCGCCGCGCCGCCGCCCGCGCGGTCGTCGCCCTCGCCCTCCGGCGCCTCGCCCGGCATGTGCGCCGGGTACTCCTGGCCCGGGATCTTGACGTAGTCCTCGTAGGGCCGCTGCCGCTTGCCGCGGATCCGCCCCTCGGTGACCGTCACCGGCAGCGGCGGGTCGAGGAAGTACGCGAAGCCGCGGGTGGGCAGCCGCACTTCGAAGACCTGCTCGCCGTGGTAGAACTGCCGGCTGTGGTTCATCTTCTGGTCGCCGGCGACGGTGTGGTTGCGGTGGTTGAGGATGAAGCCGTAGAGCCGCACCGAGAGGTGGTTGAGGAGCCGGTGGCAGCCGTGGCTGAAGCGCTGGCTGCTCTGGATCGACATGTAGTCCGACGAGCCGTGCGCCCGGATCCCGCGGTCGACGTCGCGGCTGGGGTCGTCGTCGTTGGGGATGACGAAGTAGCCGGCGACGAGCCCGTAGGCCGAGAGGTAGCCGGGGCCGAGCTCGTCGTAGTTGACGATGCCCTGGCCCTGGCCGTTGATCCACTTGCGCTTGGCGAGGCTCGACAAGGGCGTGCTCTCGGGCGGGACCCAGGTGGGGCCGGAGATGATCTTGCGGATCACGCGGTCGCCGACGTCGCTGCCCTTGTAGCGCATGTACTCGTAGCCGTTCTTCGCCAGATCCTTGCGCCAGCCGCCGATCGTGGTCGGCCAGCGCACGAGGCGGATCCGCTGGCCGTTGTAGTTCAGGTAGAGCGAGAGCTTGGGCAGCCGCGCGCGGGGCTGGGCGATCTCCTTGCCCTTGTCGTTGTAGGGCAGGTCGTACCAGACGTCGCCGCGGTCGATGACGATCGAGAGATCCATCTGCGGGCTGTAGTACTCGGGCAGCTCGGGGAAGCGCACGCCGACGCGGAGCCAGGCGAGGTCTTCGGCGGGGTGGCGCTGGAAGAAGGCGAGGACCTTCTCGGGCGTGTCGAGGCCGAGCTGGGTCTTGGCGGCGCCGACGAACTCGTCGACGAGGTTGCGCAGCGGGCGGGTGGTGCCGTCGGCCGCCGTCCAGGTGGGGACCTCGTCGCCGGTCTGCGCGGTGCCGTCTTCGATGATGTGGGTCGCGGCGACGACGCGCTCGGTCAAGACCCGCTCGAAGGCGAGGAAGTTGGTCTCGATCGGCGGCTTGCCGAGCATCTCCATCGTCTCGCGGCTGAAGTTGGCGTACTCGTAGATCTTGTGCTTGCGCTGGAACCGCCGCAGCGCCATGCGCAGGCCGTTGTCGAACTGCCCGGTCTTGTGCTTGTAGCGGTCGCGGTCGTGCTCGTCGCAGGCGAGGCGCTTCTCGATCTCGGCGAACGCCTTCTCCCGCCCCTCGCCCATCTCGGCGACCTCGCGCTCGTCTTCGAGCGACGCGGCCTTTTTGGGGTCGGCCACGGCGAGGGCTTCGAAGGTCTCGACGTTGGCGTCCTTGAGCGCGCGGTCGATCGCGCGGCGGGCGGCCGCCGCCTTGGCCTTGGCCTTGCGCGCGAGGCGGCCGCCCTCCCACGGGATCGACTCGACCGCGGCGATGGCGGGGTAGTCGATCGCGGCGTGGCAGGCCTTGTCGGCGTCTTCGATGAAGCGCTTGCGGATGACGCCCATCGAGGGCGGGATGCCGAAGACTTCGAGGAAGTTGAGCTCGTTGTCGGGGAGCGCGCGGCCGTCGCCGTCGGTCTGGTCGTTGGCGAGGCCGAGGTAGATGTTGCGGTAGCGGTTCTCGAGGACCTCGCCGTCGGGGCCGACGACGGGCTGGAAGATGTAGGGCGTCCACTTCGTGGTGAAGTCGACGGGCGTGTAGCCGGCGGCGAGCGCGGCGTCGAGGGCGACGACGCGCTCCTCGCCGTCGATGACGACGAGCAGGCGCTCGTGGGGGGCGAGGTCGTCGCGGTGGCGGAGGGGGTCGAGCTTCGCGGGTTTGGGTGCGGCGCGGGGCGCCTCGGCGGGGGCCTCGCCGGGGGCGGGCTCGCCGGTGGCGCCGGGCTCGACGGGCGGGGGGTTCTCGGGGCGGGGCTCGACCCGCTCGTCGCCGGTGCTGCCGGCGCACGCGGCGAGCAGGATCGCCGTGAGCGCCGCGAGGGCGGGGCGGGTGGCACATGTGTGCTGGTGTCGCATGGTCAACTACCGTAGCCGGGAACCGCGGCCGCTGCAATCCCATCGGGCGGGAAAGTTGCTGTCAGGTCCCGAGATGCCGCTTCGATGGCCGGGGTTGTGCGCGGCGCATGGTGGACGCGCGCCTCGCGCGAATCAACCGCGATTCACCGTAGGCGCCGCGGGGAGGCGGAGGTAGAGGCCGTCGGTGCGCCAGAGGTGGCGCACGAAGCGGCGGGCGAGCGCGACGCGGTCGGCGAAGGGGCCTTCGACGCCGGAGGCGAGGAGGACCTCGCGCACGGTGCGGCGGCCGTCGATCGGGGTGTAGAGCGCCTCTTGGAGCGGGTCGCGGGGGTCGTAGGGCATGGGCGGGCGGCCGGGTCCGGGCGGGTGGCGGCGGCCGGGGACGGCGTCGAGCAGGTCGGCGGCGTCGAGGTCGACGCGGCGGGTGGGCGAGTCCTCGCGGGCGGCGATGAACCAGTGGTCGAGCGGGGCGGTGAGGCGGGCGCAGGCGGCCCACATCGCGGCGGGCGGGAGGCGGTCGAGCGCGTGGTGGGCGGGGGTGCCGGGCACGAAGAGGCTGTCGGGGTGGTAGGGCGCGTTGTGCAGCCAGCCGGCGAAGGCGAGGCCGGCGGCGTCGACGAGCGCGAGGAGCGCGGGCACGTCGTAGCTGGCCTCGCGGGCGGGGAGGTAGCTGTCGACGAGGTGGGCGTCGAGCGCGCCGCGTTCGCCGGTGCGCGCGATCCAGCTCTGCGCGGGGTGGTGCGCGGGCAGCGCCGCGAGGAGCTGGCGGGCGACGTGGAGGTCTTGGGGGTCGTGGCCGAGGCCGGCGCCGGCGAGCGCGGCCTGCACGGCGGCGAGGCCGGCGCGGGCGGTGGCGCCGTAGACGGCGGCGCTGACGACGCCGCGCTTGCGGAGCACGCGGCCGAGCGCTCCGAGTCCGGCGGCCGGATCGGCGAGGTGGTGGAGCACGCCGGCGGCGCTGATGAAGTCGAAGGTCTGGCCGAGGCGCTCGATGTCTTCGAGGGCGCAGGCGACGAGCTCGAGGTTGGTGACGCCGTGGCGGTCGGCGATCCGGCGCTGGCGGGCGAGCGCGGGTTCGCTGACGTCGACGCCGACGACGCGCGCGTCGGGGTGGCGGCGGGCGAGGGCGACGGCTTCGAAGGTGCCGCAGCCGGCGACGAGGATCGCGAGGCCGGCGGGGGGCGGGCGGTCGGGCCAGTAGATGGGGGCGAAGACGCCGGGGTCGTTGAGGGTGGCGCGCCCGTCGAGGAGCGCGGCGTCGGGGTCGATCGCGGGGTAGGGGTGGGCGGTGAACTGGCGGGTGACGGGGTCATCGCTCATGGCTGCAACGCATACCCGATGACGGCGTGGCTTGTCCCGCCCGACCGCAGCGGGCAGACTGCGCGCGCCGCGCCCGCGGCCCCGAACCGAGGAGACGCCGATGTCGCTCTCGCCCGAGCTCCGCCGACAGATCGTCACCACGCTGCGCCTGCTCGCCGCCGACGCGGTGGAGAAGGCCGACTCCGGCCACCCGGGCGCCCCGATGGGGCAGGCCGATCTCGCGTTCGTGTTGTGGGATGCCTTCTTGCGCTTCGATCCGGCCGATCCGGCGTGGCCGGCGCGCGATCGCTTCGTGCTGTCGTGCGGGCACGCGTCGATGCTGCTGTACGGGATGCTGCATCTGTGGGGTTTTCCGCTGTCGATGGCGGACTTGCAGAGCTTCCGGCAGTGGGGCGGGCACACGCCGGGCCACCCGGAGGTGCACGTCACGGCGGGGGTGGAGACGACGACGGGGCCGCTCGGGCAGGGGGTCGCCAACTCCGTGGGCATGGCGCTGGCGGCGAAGATGCTCGCGGCGCGGCTCGACGTCGAGGGCGAGGAGTTCGCGCCGATGCCGCAGCGGGTCTTCGCGATCTGTTCGGATGGCGATCTGATGGAGGGGATCTCGTACGAGGCGGCGTCGCTGGCCGGGCACTGGGGCCTCGACAACCTGGTGTGGCTGTACGACGACAACCGGATCACCATCGATGGCGACACGGCGCTCGCGTTCTCGGAGGACGTGGAGCGGCGCTTCAAGGCGCTCGGCTGGCGGGTGGAGCGGGCGGACGGGCACGACGCGGAGCAGGTGCATCGGGCGCTCGAGAAGGCGGTCGACGAGGAGACGCGGCCGACGTTGATCATCTGTCGGACCCACATCGGGCTCGGGAGCCCGAATCGGGTGGACACGGCGGGGGTTCACGGGAGCCCGCTGGGCAAGGACGAGCTGAAGCTGACCCGCGCGGCGCTCGGCTGGGATGATCAGCCGGCGTTCCACATCCCGCCGGAGGTGGCGGCGTACTTCGCCGAGGCGCGGGAGCGGAAGTCGGCGGAGCACGCGGCGTGGCGCGAGGGCATGGCGGGGTGGCGGGCGCGCAACCCGGAGGCGGCGAAGCTCTACGACGCGCTGTGGAGCGGGGCGACGCCGGCCGATCTGGTCGAGAAGCTGGTGGCGGCGGCGCCGAAGAAGGGCGCGACGCGCAAGATCGGCAACGCGGTGGTGCAGGCGGCGATCGGGCTGGTGCCGGCGCTGGTGGGGGGCTCGGCGGATCTGACGGGCTCGAACGGGCTGGGGCTGAAGGGCGCCGGGATCGTGGGCGATCCGCGGATCGAGGGGCAGGACTTCGGCTACGACGGGCGGCAGCTCCACTTCGGGATCCGCGAGCACGCGATGGCGTCGCTGTGCAACGGGCTGGCGCTGCACGGCGGGGTGCGGCCGTACTGCGGGACCTTCCTGGTGTTCAGCGACTACCTGCGCCCGGCCATGCGGCTGGCGGCGCTGAGCGAGGTGCGCAACACCTTGGTGTTCACGCACGACAGCATCTTCCTCGGCGAGGACGGGCCGACGCATCAGCCGGTGGAGCACATGTGGGCGCTGCGGTTGATCCCGGGGCTGGTGGACTTCCGGCCGGCGGACGGGGTGGAGGTGGCGCTGGCGTGGGCGTACGCGCTGGAGCAGGCGCACGGGCCGGTGGCGATGGCGTTGACGCGGCAGGAGCTGCCGGAGATCGCGCGGCCGGCGGGCTTCGCGGCGCGCGATGTGTGGAAGGGCGGCTACGTGGTGCGGGCGGCGGAGGCGCCGGAGGTGGTGCTGATCGGGACGGGGAGCGAGCTGCACCTGTGCGTGGAGGCGGCGGCGGCGTTGGCGGCTGAGGGGCGGCGGGTGGCGGTGGTGTCGATGCCGAGCGTGGCGTTGTTCCGGGCGCAGGATCGGGCGTATCGGCAGGGGGTGATCCCGGCGGGTGCGCTGGCGGTGACGGTGGAGGCGGGGGTGACGCTGCCGTGGGCGGGGATCACGGGGGCGGACGCGGTGCATATCGGGCTGGATCGCTTCGGGGCGTCGGCGCCGGCGGAGGTGCTGGCGGAGAAGTTCGGCTTCACCGCGGCGGCCGTGGCGGAGCGGGTGCGGCGCGCGCTGGATTGACCGGCTCGGGGGCGCGATCTACGGTCGCTGGATGGCGCGACGGACGAAGAAGCGGGGGAAGGCGGCGCGGGCCGGCGAGCGGAAGGTGGCGCCGGTCGGGGTGGCGCGGCCGGGGTCGGTGGGCGTGGCGGCGGGTGAGCGCGGAGCGGGCGGGGCGGCGGGGGAGCGCGGGGCGAGCGCGGCGGCGGGTGATTCGGGAGCGGGCGAGGCGGTGTTGCGGCCGGATGAGGCGGGGGCGCCGCGGTTCTCGGTGCTGATGGCGGCGTTCGATCGGGCGGGGTTGATCGGGGATGCGATCGAGAGCGTGCTGCGGCAGGACTTCGCGGATTGGGAGCTGGTGATCGTCGACGATGGGTCGACGGATGAGACGCCGGCGGTGGTGGCGCGGTACGCGGCGGGGGAGCCGCGGTTGCGGTACGTGCGCAAGGATCGCAACGAGGGGCGGCCGGCGGCGCGGAATCGGGCGATGGCCGAGGCGCGGGGCGAGTTCGTGCTGTGGATGGCCGATGACGATCTGCTGGTCGATGGGGTGCTGGCGCGGTACGACGCGGTGCTGCGGGCGGAGCCGCAGGTCGATGTGATCTACGGGAAGCTGCAGATCTTCGATGGCGGGAGCGGGCGCGAGCTCGAGGTGTTCACGCCGAATGACTGGACGGGGCGGGAGGCGGCGCTGCTGGGGGCGAAGCTGCACGGTTCGTGTGTGCCCGATGGGGGGACGGCGACGCGGCGGGCGCTGTATCGGCGGGTGGGGAGCCCGATCTACGATCCGGAGTTTTCGCGGGCGCAGGACTACGAGCTGTGGACGCGGCTGGTGGGGCACGCGCGGTTCCGGTTCGTGGATGAGGTGGTGTATCGCTATCGGAAGCACGAGGGCGGGACGTCGTGGGGGCCGTTTGTCGATCTGAGCTACGATTCGAAGATCATCCGGCGGCACTTCGCGCGGCATGCGATCGGGGTGTTGTTCCCGGGGCTCGCGGGGGAGTCGGCGGCGCGGGCGCGGCGGGCGGCGTGGGGGCAGGTGGGGCGGTTGATGTTGGCGTATCACGACGCGCACAACGCGGCGCGGTTCCTGGCGGCGGCGGGGCCGGGGTTCGAGCCGGGGTTGGCGGAGGCGTGGGTGCAGGCGCGGGTGATGGGGGGGGATCTGGCGGGGGCGGCGGCGGTGGTGGAGCGGTTCGCGGCGGGGTGGGCGGCGGCGGGGTTCGGGGGGGCGAGCGGGGGTGAGGGCGGGGCGGCGGGCGTTGGGGGCGCAGGGCGTGATGGGGCGAGCGCGGGGTTCGATCCGGCGGCGGGGATGCGGGCGCGGGTGGAGGCGGCGGTGGCGCTGCGGGCGGCGGGGGAGGCGGCGTTGGCGGCCGGGCGGGCGAGCGAGGCGGAGCAGCGGGCGGTGGCGTTCTTCAATCGGTTCGGGTTGACGGCGGATGTGGCGCGGCTGCGGGGGCGGGCGCGGGTCACGGGGGGGGATGCGCGGGAGGGGTTGTGGTTCTTGTGTCAGGCGGCGCGGCTGGCGGTGGATGACGGGGCGGTGGCGGCGGAGGTGGCGGGGCTGGCGGCGGCGTTGGGGGTGAGCGGGCCGCGGGTGGATGTGGCGGGGATGCGGCGGCGGCTGGGTGAGGTGTTCCCGGCGCTCGTGGGGGGGGCGGCGGCGGGGGGAGGAGGCGATCACGGCGATCGTGGTGGCGGACGGGCGGCCGGGGGAGGACGCGGCGGCGGCGGTGGCGAGCGCGTGGGCGCAGTCGCGGGCGCCGTCGGAGGTGGTGGTGGGGCGGTGGTGGGGCGCGCGGGCGGTGGCGGTGGATGCGGGCGCGGGCGGGGCGGCTGAGGCAGACGACGGGGCGGCGAGCGGCGCGGATAGGGCGGCGGCGGCGCGCGCGAGGCGGCGGCGGCGCGGCGCGGGGGGCGGCGCGCGGCGGACGAGGTGGCGACTGGCGCGCGGCGAGGCGGCGACGGCGGCGCGAGCGAGGCGGCGCGGCGCGAGCGAGGCAGCGACCGGCGCGAGGGTGGCGGCGGGCGGTGCAGTGAACGCCGCGATCCGGCCGGCGGGGGCGGCGGCGGGGCTGGATGGGGCGTCGATCGCGCGGCGGCGGGCGGCGCTGGCGGCGGTGCGGACGCCGCTGGTGGCGTGGTTGACGGCGGATTGTCGGTGGCTGCCCGATCACCTGGCGCGGTTGGGGGCGGCGATCGGCGAGGGGGCGGCGGCGGTGGCGGATGGGCTGCGGGTGGCGGGTGACGCGGTGACGGGGCGGGCGGTGGATCCGGCGCGGCGGGTGAGCGAGGACGCGGTGCCGTTGTCGGCGCTGCTGCATCGGCGGGCGGCGGCGGGGGACTTCGACGGGGGGGACTGGGGCTTCGTGCTCGATGTGGGGCGCGGGGGCGAGCCGGCGCGGGCGGCGGGGGGCGAGCTGGGTGGGGGATCCGGCGGCGGCGGTGGGGGGGGGTGAGGCGCTGGAGGCGCTGTGCGCGGGGGGGGGGGGGGCGGGGGGGGAGGCGCGGCGGCGGCTGGTGGCGGCGCGGGGGGGGGGGGGGTTCGACTGGCCGCTGGGCGGGGGGGCGGCGGCGGTGGTGCTGGTGGGGGGGGATGACGCGGGGGCGTTCGCGCGGACGCTGGCGGGGCTGGGGGCGACGCGGTGTCCGCAGGCGGTGGTGGTGGTGGCCGACGCGCCGGGGGCGGCGACGCGGGCGGCGTTGGTGGCGCGGGCGGAGGCGGCGGGGGCGACGGTGCTGGCGACGCGGGTGGCGTGCGGGGCGAAGGCGGTGAACCTGGGGCTGGCGCGGGCGATGGGGGATGGGGTGGCGGTGCTGCGGGCGGGGGCGCGGGTGGCGCCGGGGTGGCTGGGGCGGCTGCGGTTCGCGGGGCGGTCGGCGGCGGTGGTGCGGGCGGGGGGGCTGGTGGGTGGCTGGCCGGCGTGTGTGTGGGTGGCGCGGCGGGCGCTGGACGCGGTGGGGGGGTTGGATGCGGTGCTGGATGACGGGGCGGCGGTGGCGGACTGGCTGGCGCGGCTGGCGGCGGCGGGGTTCGGGGCGGTGACGGTGGCGGTGGGGGTCGAGGGGGATGAGCCGGGGTCGGGCGGCGCTTCGGTCGGTGACGCGGCGGTCGGCGGTGCTTCGGTCGGCGGTGCTTCGGTCGGCGAGGCGACGGTCGGCGAGGGGACGGTCGGGGGCGCTGCGGTCGGTGACGCGGCGTTCGGCGAGGCGATGGTCGGCGGTTCGGCGAGCGGTGATCCGCTGTGGATCGAGCCGACGCCGCCGGTGGCCGCGCGGCCGCTGTGGCGGCCGATCGGGGCGGAGGAGGGCTTTCGGCCGGACGTGCCGCCGGTGGGGGTCGTCGAGGCGGCCGCGCGCAATGTGCTGGTGGTGCCGCCGTGGGCGGACGCGGCGGCGGTCGCGGCGCTGGCGGGGCGGCTGCGGGCGCTGCCGGACGGCGTGGCGGTGTGGCTGCGCGCGGCGCCGGGGGCGGGGGCGGCGGCGGTGGCGGCGCTCGGGGCGGTTGACCGGCGGGCGCTGGTGGTCGACGCGGCGCTGGCGCCCGATCGCGAGGGCGGGCTGTACGCGGCGGTGGACGCGGTCTATGTGGAGCCGGGGTGGCCGGACGCGGCGCGCACGGTCCGGCGCGCGGTCGACGCGGGGCGGCCGGTGCTGCGGGGCGCGGCGGCGCTGGCGGCTTGGTTGGATGACGCGGGGGGAGCGCGGTGATGAGCGGGGCGAGCGAGCGGAGAGGCGCGCGTTCGGCGAGGGCCGGGTGGGCGAGCGCGGCGGGTGAGCGGTGGTCGAGCGGCGGCGGGGGGCTGCGCGCGCGGCGCCTGATCGATGGACCTCCGGGCGCGCACGGCGGGGTCCGGTCATGAGCCTCTCACCGGCGGCGCGGCGGATCGCGGAGGCGGAGGCGCGGGCGCGGCTCTCGGCGCGCAAGGCGGCGCTGGGGGCGCTGCTCGATCGGATCTGCGGGGTGCTCGATCCGCCGATTTCGAATGGTGAGCTCTCGGTGGGCCTGGAGCTGCCGGTGACCGAGATCGGGCGCTACCGGAGCCCGACGACGCGGCTGCGGGCGGCGCTGCCCGATCGCTTCGTGCAGGCGGTGCTCGACGGGCTCGGCGCGGGGTCGCTGCTGCTGGGCGTGCTCGACGATCCGCGGTCGTCGCGGCGGACGTTGCAGGTGTGCACGCCGGAGGAGGCGGCGCGGCTCGGCAAGGAGTGGGCGCTGTTCAACGTGGCGGGCGGGCCGGTGCCGGAGCGGGTCGCGAGCTGGGACGAGGACGACGCGTGGGATCTCTTCGGCGAGGGGCGGCGGGTGATGGTGGCCGCGCCGCGGGTGATGGAGGCGGGGCTTCTCCGGGCGGCGGTGCGGGTGGGGCCGGCGGATGACGCGCTGGTGCTGTCGGCGCTCGGGCTCGGGGCGATGCGGCTGTCGACGGGCGGGCGGCCGGACGCGGCGACGGCGCGGGCGGTGATCGGGGCGGCGCTGGACGCGGGGGTGCGGTTCATCGACACCGCCGATGTGTACGCCGAGGACGAGGACGACCTGCACCACAACGAGCGGCTGATCGCGGCGGCGCTGGCCGAGCGGCCGGAGCGGGGCGCGGTGGTGGTGGCGACGAAGGCGGGGCTGCGGCGGCGGGGCGAGCGGTGGCTGCCGTGCGGGGAGCCGGATCACATCCGGGCGGCGGTGGAGCGGAGCCGGGCGGCGCTCGGGGTGGCGCGGATCGATCTGGTGCAGCTGCACGCGGTCGATCCGCGGGTGCCGATCGAGGCGAGCGTGGCGGCGCTGGCGGAGCTGCAGCAGGCGGGCGCGGTGCGGCACATCGGGCTGTGCAACGTCGACGCGGCGCAGGTCGCGGCGGCGCGGGCGGTGGCGCCGATCGTGAGCGTGCAGAACGCCTGGAGCCTGCTCGATCGCACGGCGTGGACGCGGGGCGTGATCGAGGTCTGTCGGGCGCACGGGATCGCGTTGATCGCGCACTCGCCGCTGGGGGGGCACAAGCGGCGGGGGCGGCTCGCGAAGGACGTGGCGCTGGCGGCGATCGCCGAGGCGCACGGGGTCTCGGCGGAGGCGGTGGCGCTGGCGTACCTGATGGACGGCGGCTTGATCCCGATCCCGGGCGCGACGCGGCCGGAGAGCGCGGCGGCGAGCGCGGCGGCGCTGTCGCTGCGGCTGAGCGACGCGGAGCGGGCGACGCTGGACGCGCGCTTCCCCGAGGCGGTCGCGGAGCGGCCGGTGGTGTTCAGCGGGGGCGCGGCCCCCGAGGTGGTGGTGGTGATGGGGCCGCCGGCGGCGGGCAAGAGCAGTCGGGTGCAGCCGCTGGTCGACGAGGGCTACACCCGCCTCAACCGCGACCTGCTCGGCGGCAAGCTCGACGATCTGGTGCCGCACTTCACCCGGGCGTTCGACGGAGGGCATCGGCGCTTCGTGCTCGACAACACCTACCCGACGCGGCAGTCGCGCGCGGGGCTGATCGCGGCGGCGCGAGAGCGGGGGCTGCCGGTGCGGTGCTTGTGGATCGACGCCGACGCCGACGCGGTGCGGTTCAACGCGGCGCGGCGGATCTACACGAAGTACGGGCGCATGCTGGAGCCGGAGGAGATCGCGGCGGCGGGCAAGGACGACCCGAACACCTTCCCGCCGATCGTGATCTCGTCGTGGTTCAAGCGCTTCGAGCCGCCGTCGACCGAGGAGGGCTTCGTCTCGGTGACGCGGGCGCCGTTCCGGCGGGTGCTCGGGCCGGCGTATGTCAACCGGGCGTTGATCTGCGACTACGACGGGACGCTGCGGGCGACGCGGAGCGGCGAGATCTTCCCCCGCTCGCCGGCCGACGTGGTCGCGCTGCCGGGGCGGGCCGCGGTGCTGCGGCGGTTTCGCGAGGCGGGCTGGCACCTGCTCGGGGTGTCGAACCAGGGCGGGGTCGCGGCGGGCATGTTGACCTACGAGGCGGCGTTCGCCGGGCTCGAAGAGACGCACCGGCAGCTCGAGCTGCGGCTCGACGTGCGCATGTGCCCGCACCCGGCGCGACCGGTGAAGTGCTGGTGCCGCAAGCCGTTGCCGGGGTTCGCGGTAGAGCTGATCGAGCGCTATCGGCTCGATCCGGCGCGCTGCATCTTCGTCGGCGACCTGCGCTCGGATCGGGAGTTCGCCGAGGCGGCGGGGTTCCGCTACGCCGACGCCGAGCCGTTCTTCGCCGATCCGCCGGTGCCGTGAGGCGAGCGGTCCCCCGCGGCGAAGAGAGGGCTACTCGCCGGCGATCCTGGCCGACTTGATGTAGGAGAGCTCGGGGAAGTCCCGCTTGAGGTAGGCGTTGCCCTCGGCCTGGATCCGGCCCTGCATCGGGCCCTTGCCGCGGGGCGCGCCCTCGCCGTAGCCGCCGTGCAGCGCGTCGACGGTGGCCATGCTCGCGTCCTGCACCTTGCCGAACGGCGAGAAGCCCATGCCGTCGAGGTTGTTGTTGTCGCCGAAGTTGATGAAGAACTGCGTCGTGCGGGTGTTGGGGCCGGCGGTCGCGAAGCTCACCATGCCGCGGGTGTTGCTCGCGCGGACCGGGTCGTCTTCGATGCGGGCCTCGCGCCAGATCTTGTTGATCTCGGGCTCGCCGTGCAGGCCGACCTGGGCCATGAAGCCGGGGATGACGCGGAAGAACGCGACGTCGTCGTAGTAGCCGGCGCGGACGAGGTTGTAGAAGCGGTCGGCGCCGCGCGGGGCCCAGGCGCGGGTGACGTCGATGCGGATCGGGCCGGCGGTGGTGTCGAGCTCGACGGTGTACTGTTCGGGCGCCTGCTCGGTGGCCTTGCTCGGGTCGCGCAGGATGGGGTTTTGGGCGGCGACCCCGGCGGCGGGCGCGTCGGCGGCGGGCGCGGCGGCCTCCTCGGCTTCGGGCTTGGGCTCGGTCTTCGTCTCGCCCTTGCAGCCGGCCACGGCGAGCGCGAGCGCGAGCATCATCCACGACGACTTGATCATTTTCCCGGCACTCCGGTGCGTTGAGGTGGCCGGAGCATATCAGCCCTCGTGGCGATAACCGACCCCGTGCACGGTGCGGATCAGCGACGGCTCGCCCGGATCGGGCTCGATCCGCTTGCGCAGCTTGCTGATGTGCTGGTCGAGCGTGCGCGAGTTGGGGATGTGGTCGAAGCCCCAGCACTCGCGGAAGAACGCCTCGCGGTCGACGACCTCGCCGCGGCGGCGGTGCAAGAGCTCGATGATCTTCATGTCGCGCAGGCTGAGGTCGATGACGGCGTCGCCGCGCCACGCGCGCAGCTCGGCGGGGTGCACGTCGAGGTCGCCGAAGCGGAACGGCGCGGCGGGCGGGGCGGCCTGGGGTTCGCGCAGGCAGCGGCGGGTGACGGCGCGGATGCGGGCGATGACCTCGCGCACGCCGAAGGGCTTCTGGATGAAGTCGTCGGCGCCGAGCTCGAGCCCGACGACGCGGTCGATCTCCTCCGACTTGGCGCTGATGAAGATGATGGGGAGCTGGGGGTCGCCCCGGCGGATCGCGCGGCAGACGTCGTAGCCGTTCATCTGCGGCATCATGATGTCGAGCAGCACGAAGTCGGGGCGCTCGCGCTCGAAGGCGTCGAGCGCGGCGCGGCCGTCGGGCACGGCGCGGGTGGTGTAGCCCTCGGCTTCGAGGATCTCGACGAGGCCGTCGCGGATGCGGGGGTCGTCTTCGGCGACGAGCACCTTCATGGTGTCCTCCGGGCTTCGGGGTCGACGCGGGGCGCGTGCAGGGTCGCGACGAAGGTGGCGCCGCGGGTGGACGGGGCGAGGACGAGGTCGCCGCCGTGCAGGCGGGCGAGGGTGCGGGCGATGCCGAGGCCGATGCCGGTGCCGGCGACGCCGTCGTCGAGCGCGTCGCTCTGGCGGAAGAACGGCTCGAAGATCCGCTCCCGGTTGCGCGCGGGGATGCCGGGGCCGCGGTCCTCGACGGTGAGGGTGAGGCGGTCGCCGTCCTGCCGGGTGGCGACGCGGGCGAGGCCGCCGTTTGCGGCGTACTTCTCGACGTTGCCGAGCAGGTTGCCGAGGATCTGGCCGATGGCGTCGGCGTCGAGGCGGGCCGGGGCGGGCGCGTGCCGGTCGAGCTCGACGGTGATGCCCTTCTCGTCGAGCGCGGGGCGGAACTGCTCGATCACCGCGGTGACGACCGCGTCGAGGCGGCCGGGCGCGGGGCGCAGGGTGAGCTTCTCGCGCTGGTGGCGGGCGAAGGTGAGGATGTTGCCGATCAGGCGGCTGAGGCGCTGGCTCTCCTCGACGATGACGCCGAGGTGGCGGCGGGTGCGGTCGTCGGCGTCGTCGAGCGAGGCGTCGAGCAGCTCGGCGTACATGCGGATGTTGGTGAGCGGGGTCTTGAGCTCGTGGCTGACCTGGTTGACGAAGCTCATCCGGCGCGCGGCGCGGCGCAGCTCGGCGGTGCTCTCGCGGTAGAACCAGGCGGCGAGCGCGGTGAGCACGAGCGCGATGGCGGCGAGGCTCGCGTAGAGCCAGGCGCGCGAGGGCGCGGGCGGGGGCGGGCCGGTCCAGGTGAGGCGCCAGGCTTCGAGCGGCGCGGCGAGCGGGCGGTCGACGCGGGGGGTGACGCCGCGCGGCGGGCGGTAGCGGCCCCACTGGTAGACGACGCGGCCGCTCGAGTCGAGGAGCGCGATCCGCTCGCCGGGGTCGGGCGCGCCCTCGCCGCGGACGGGGCGGGGCGGCTCGGTGACCGGCAGCGTCGCGATCACCGCCGCGAGGAGCCGCGGGCGGTCGAGCTCGACGGCGACGACCCGGCCGTCGGGCAGCGCGCGGCGATAGAGCAGGTTGAGCCCGCCGCCCCAGTACCAGATGAACCACCCGCCGCCGCCGCGGGCGCCGCGCGCGAAGTCGCGGCTCTCCCACACCCCGCGGGTGCGTTCGAGCAGCGCGCGCTCCTCGTCGCTCATCGGTCCGGCGGGCGGCGGGTGCATCAGCCGGCCCTCGGCGTCGAACATCAGCAGGTGCCCGAAGCGCCGCTCCTCGCGCAGCCGGGCCCGGATCGCGGCGGGATCGGCCGGCAGCTCGGCGGTGGCCTCGAGGAGCGCGCGCTCGAGCCCGCCGATGACGCTCGCGACCGCGCCGGCGGTCTCGTCGAGGCGGGCGGCGATGACCTCGTCGAAGCGGCGCGCGACCTCGGCCTGCTGCTCGTCGGCGAGGCGCGCCCCGAGCCCGACGAGCGCCGCGAGCGGGGCGATCACGAGCACGGCGAGGGCGAGGGCGAGGCGGACTTGCACCGGGGGGGCTCCGTGGGGCGGCTGCGCTGCGCTCGGCTCAGTAGAGCTGCTGCATCTCGAACTCGACCTGCCGCTTGCGCATCACCTTGCGCTGGCGGCGGTAGTCGTCGGGGGCGAGGTTCTTCGAGTCCTCGATGTTCTGCTGCTGGAGCTGCTTGAGCGAGGGCGCCTTGTAGCGCTGCCAGTTCTCGTCGAGCCAGGCGGCGTTGTCGAGCAGCACCCGCTCGGCCTCCTGGGTGCGGCCCTGGTCGTTGAGCACGACCGCGAGGCGGCTCTGTTCGCTGGCGATCAGCTCGACGGCGCGGACCATCACGCTCTGGTCGATGCGGCGCTCGGCGTCGGCGGCGGTGGCGACGAACTCGACGTGCGCGGCGCCGGTGAGCGCGTCGGTCTGCTTGCTGACGAGGTTGCCGTAGCTCGCCGCGGCGCGGGCGACGAGCGCGCGGCCGCCGAGCTCGCCGGGGCCGACCTCGAGCTCGAGCAGCGCGAACTTCTCCTCGCCGGCATAGAGCTGGTTGAGCCGCACGACGACCTGCTGGCCGACGATGTCGCCCTCGCGCCCGAGGAGCCGCACCGGGCGCACGCCGGGGGCGCAGTCGATGGTGAGCGTGGCGTCGCGGGCGACGACCTTGAGCACGGTCCCGAACTCGAGGTCGAAGAAGCGCGCGAGGTCCTGGGCGTGCTCGATGAAGGCGTGGTTGCCGTCGGCGGCGCGGGCGAGCTGGCTCATCAGGTCTTCGTTGTAGTCGAGCCCGAGGCCGAGGGTGGTGACGCTCATGCCCTCGCGCATCAGCGCGCCGCCGAGGCGGGCGAGCTCGGCGGCCGAGCTCGGGCCGACGTTGGCGAGGCCGTCGGAGAGCAGCACGAGGCGGTTGACCCGGTTGTGGTCGAAGAACTTGCGCAGCTCGTCGGCGCCTTTGCTGACGCCGGCGAAGAGCGCGGTGTTGCCGCCGGCGGCGAGGCGCTCGATGCCGAGGTGGATGCTCTGCTTGTCGACGGCCTTGGTCGCGGGCACCACGACCTGCACCGTCGAGTCGTAGGCGACGATCGAGACGATGTCGTGCGGGGAGAGGCGGTCGACGGCGAAGCGGGCGGCCTGCTTGGCGCGGGCGAGCTTCTCGCCGCTCATCGAGCCCGACTTGTCGAGCACGATCGCGACGTTGACGGGCGGGCGGGCGTCGGCCGATTCGAGCGCGAGGCCGGTGAGGCCGACCTTGAGGTAGACCTTGTTCTTCTGGCCGGCGACGACGGCGGGCTGGGCGGGGGCGACCTCGAGGCGGGCGGTCTGGGCGACGGCGGGGCCGCAGGCGAGCAGGGCGGCGGCGAGCAGGATGGGGGAGAGCGGCGGGTGATGCTGCATGTTCGGGACTCCTCGTCAGGGGTGCCGGCAGAACCTGTCACACAACACGCGACGCGGTGGTCAGCCCCCCGGGAGAAGGTTGTAAAAGATCCGTGATCGCACGCGGAGGGGTCGCCGTCGTGAGACGTTTCATTTTGGCCCCGGCCTGATACGCTGGGCCAGACTTCGAGCGAGAGCAAGCCCTTGGCAAGGGAGTCGGTCAACCTCGTGTGCCTCGCGTGCGGTCGGGAGACGACCGGCGCGCTCGGTGCGCTCTGTCCGACCGACGGCGTCGCGCTCGTCACCTCCGAAGAGGCCGCGACCCAGCGGGAGAAGCGGGATCCGATCATCGGCCGGGTGGTGGCGGGGCGCTTCCCGGTGGTGGCGCTGATCGGGCAGGGCGCGTACGGCACGGTCTATCGGGCGGTGCAGCAGCCGGTGGGGCGCGAGGTGGCGCTCAAGGTGATGAACCTGAGCGCGGCGCGCGACGAGGAGCTGCGCACCCGGTTCTTCCGCGAGGCGCGGGTCGTCGCGCGGCTCTCCCATCCGTCGGCGGTGACGCTCTTCGACTACGGCGAGGACCACGACGGGCTGCTCTACATGGTCCTCGAGTACATCCGCGGGCGCACGCTGCGCGACGCGATCGTCGAAGAGGCGCCGCTCGCGCCGGAGCGGGTCGCGGCGCTGACGATGCAGGTCCTCGGCGCGCTCGTCGAGGCGCACGGGATCGGGCTGATCCACCGGGACCTCAAGCCCGCCAACATCATGCTGACGCGGGAGAAGACCGGCGAGGAGCGGGCGAAGGTGCTCGACTTCGGCATGGCGAAGGTCATGCTCGCCGAGCCGGCGGGGGGCGACGAGGCGACGCGGACCGGGATCGTGGTGGGCACGCCGCGCTACCTGTCGCCCGAGCAGGCGCTCGCGCGCGAGGTGGGGCCGCAGACCGACGTCTATGCGCTCGGGGTGATGATGTACGAGATGCTCGCCGGTCGGCCGCCGTTCGTGGCGCCGTCGACCTTCGAGCTCCTGATGCTGCACACGAGCGCCGAGGTGCCGCCGCTCGATCCGGCGCTCGGGGTGCCGCCGCCGCTCGAGGCGCTGGTGCGGCACGCGATGGCGAAGCAGGTGGAGCATCGCTTCCGCGACGCCGAGGAGATGCTCGACGCCTTGATCGCGACCGAGGTGCCGGGCACGACGCGGGCGTCGATGCGGCCGGTGGCGCGGCCGCGGCCGCCGACGACGGGGGAGATGGAGGCGATGGCGGGCGAGGCGGCGCCGAAGCTGTCGGACGCGGCGCTGCGGGCGGTGGCGGCGCGCACGGCGACGTTGATGCCGGGGACGCGGATCGCGGCGAGCGTGGGGCCGCCGCCGGTGGATCACGAGGCGCTCGATCAGGGCACGTCGGCGACGCACGGCGAGCTGAGCGCGCTGACCTCGGGGAGCGTGCGGGTGGGGCGGCCGGGGAGCGCGCTGCCGTGGGCGCTCGCGGGGCTCGGGCTCGTGGCGGTGGCGGCGGCGGCGATGCTGGTGCTGCTGCCGGGCGAGGAGGCGGCGGATGATCGCGCGGCGGTCGCCACGCTGACCGGCGTGGCCGACGCGGCGCCGGTCGCGCAGGCGCCCGACGCGGCGGTGGTGGTCGACGCGGCGCGCTCCGACGCGGCGGCCGCGGCCGCAGCCGAGCTCGCGGCCGATGCAGCGGCCGATGCCGCGCCGCCTGAGGACGCTGCCGCGGACGCCGCGCCCGACGCCGCGCCCGCGGCGCCGGTCGCCGACGAGGCGGCCCCGCCGGGCGAGGCCGAGGTGCGCGAGCTGATGGCCGCCGCGCGCCGCTTCGCGTTCGCGCCCGATGGCCTCGCCCGCGGTGAGACCGCCGCCGCCGCGGTCGACGCCTGGATGAGCACCGTCGACGATCCGGCCGCCCGCGGTGAGGTGCTGCTGCGCCGCGCCCGCCTCTGGCGGCAGATCGCGCAGGCCCGGCTCGGCGACGACCGCCGCGTCGCGCTGACCCGCGCGCGCGACGACTTCCTCGCGGCGATGAACCTGACCGATCCGACGAAGAACTTCGCGCACTACAAGACCGCGATCGAGCTGACGGAGGAGCTGTCGGGTGATCTCTCGGCCGAGGCGCTCGAGGTCGCCTGCGCGCCCGCCCACGTCGCCGGCTACCTGCACCGCGGCAACCACTGCGCGCTCCTCGAGATCCGGGCCGGGCAGACGCTCGCCGAGACCGACGCGCGCGCGGGCGCCGAGCTGGTCTGCCGGGGCGCGGCCCGCTTCGCCGACGACGTGCCGGGGCAGTCGCCCGCCGCCGCGAAGCGCCGGGAGCGGGAGAAGACGAGCTACCTGTCGATGTGCAACGCCCACCGCCGCGAGGCCGCGGGGCGGTAGCGGCGAGGCGGGATCAGACCATCTGCTCGGGCGGCTTGCGGCTGTCGCGCCGCGAGGCGACCCGCAGGATGCGGAAGCCCCAGTCCCGCCGCACGAAGGCCATCATCAGCAGCAGCACCACGCCGACGATGGCGCCCGCGAGCCACACGTTGTAGCCGCGCCGCGAGAAGATCCGCCCCTGCCCGACCTGCGGCATCTCGGTGACCACGAGCGGGAACCCGTAGCGGTCGGCGAGCTGCGCGATCTTGATGAGGTGCAGCACCGGCACGCCTTGCAGCACGAAGCGGGTCATGACCGAGTTGATCTCGCTCGCCCCGATCGGGGTCGTGCGGTTGATCCCGGGTGAGAAGAGCTGCTTGCCGATCCGGGTGCCGACCGAGGTCGTGCCGCCGCCGACGTTGATGTAGGCCTTGATCGGGCGGCCGCCGGCGCGGTCCTCGTAGACCTTCATCCGCTCGTCGACGCTCGCGACGTAGCTCGGCGCCCGGATCTGCCGCGCGCCGCTGCGCTCCATCGTCGCGTCGATCAGCGCCCGGCCCTCCTTGGTGACGCCGAGCGCGCGGTCTTCGATGCCGCCGCGGCTCACCGCCGCCGAGCGGGTCGTAAAGACGCCGCGGTCGACGAGGACCCGCTCCATGTCGGGCCACATCATCACCGGGTCGTTGGCGCCCCACTGCGACGCCGACGCCGACGAGATCACGATCGGCTCGGCGCCGATCGTCTCGATCGCGGCGATGACGGCGATGTTGATCGCGGGGAACGAGCCGGAGAAGCCGACCGCGACGACGTCACCCTTCTCGACCTCGAGGCGCTTGAGGTAGTGCAGCACCAGCGCGGCGAAGTTGGGGTTGATCGAGATCTGCTTGCTCGCGAGGTGCCCGGAGTTGGTCGTCACCGGGCTCATGAGCGTGCCGATGAGCCCGGTCTGTGCCGGATCGGTCTCCGGGTCGAAGCGGGTGCCCTGCGCGATGCGCGAGGAGCGGATCGCCTCGAACGCCTTCCGCGCGCGGCGGGCGGCGTCGATCTTCTCCTCGTAGTGCGGCTCCTCGACGACGACGGTGTACCGCTCGACCGCGAAGACGCCGGCGAGCGCGAGCAGCATCACGAGCCCGAGCTCGATGCGGCCGACCTTGTGAGGCCGCCAGTACATGCGGATCATCGCAAGAGCTCCTCACCGGCGACCATCACGAGCACCAGCCGCGTCACCGCCGAGACCGTCACGATCGAGGTCAGCGTCTCGACGAGGCCCTGCCGGTTGATCCAGATCGCGATGAGCCCGGGGATGATGTACCCGATGAACTCGAACTCGCCGACGCCGGCGACCTGCCCGTGCGTGATGTAGCGCCCGGCCATGCCGACGAGGTAGCCGACGACGATCGCCATGGCGGTCATGCGGCGCCCGTAGAGGATGACCACCGACTTGAGCGCGTGCACCGCGAGGAAGGTGATGACCCCCGCGGCGAGCGTGGCCGCGACGCTGAGCGGGCTCGTGAGGTACAGCGCGATATAGCCGGGCACGACCATGCCCCCGGCGGCGAGGCCGAACAGCTCGGTGAACAAGAGGCTGACGAGCAGCCCCGTCCCGATGGCCTCGGGCAACAGCTCCACCATCAGACGCCTCCTCGGGCGACCGCCGCGGGCACGCGCTCGGGCAGCACCTCGCGGTTCTTGAAGTAGCGCACCACGTCGAGCCCCTGGCCGCCGATGTTGGCCATGCCCATCACGAGCGCCGAGCGCCCGCCGAGGCCCACGATGGTTTCGAAGATCTCGTCGACGCTCATGTCCTCGACGGTGACGAACCGGCTCGTCGGCACCCCCGCCGCGACCGCGGCGCGCGCGAAGAGGTAGGTGCCGGTGCCCATCAGGACCACGTGGTCGGCCTGCGCCCACTTCACGTAGTCCTCGCCGAGCTGGCGGCTGCGATCGGCCCGGTCGGCGCGGCAGTTGAAGACCGCGATGGTCTTCGTCACCTCGGGGTGACGCTCGATCGTCTTCTCCCAGATGTAGCGCGTCGACTCCGGGTCGTTGGCGGCGAAGCCGTTGACGAAGACGATGCGCCGCCCGAAGAACTCGACGATGTGCTCGGTCATCGCGCCCGGATCGGGGACCGCCGCCCACATGCCGTCGAGCGCGACCTGGCGGTCGACGCCGAGATCGGCGCAGACGGCGAGCGCGAGCGCGAGGTTGTCGGGGTGCTCCTTGTAGGCGAAGCCGGCCAGATCACGCTCGGTGATCGCGGCGACCTCGGGCTCGCCGATCGCGACGAGCTGGCAGCGCCGGTCGGCGCAGGCGTCGGCGAAGATCGGCAGGTGGTCGCGCTCGGCGGTGAAGAGCTTCTGCCCCGGCGGGATCATGCCGGCGAGCGCGCGGGCGACGTCGGTCTCGGTCGGGCCCATCACGTCGAGGTGGTCGGGGCGGGCGTTGGTGATGACGCCGTGGGTCGCGCGCACGAAGCGCCACTCCGAGAGCCACTGCAGCGACGGCTGGAGCGCCATGCACTCGATGACGAGCGCCTCGGCGCCGAGCTGCGCGGCGGTGCGCACGATGCGGATCTGCTCGGCGACGTTGGGCTTGGCGGGGCGAAACACCGGGGCTTCGCTGCCATCGGGGAAGATCATGCGGGCGAGGGTGCCGGTCGTCTTGGTCGCGGTGACCCGGCCTCCGGCGCGGAGCCCGGCGCCGATGAGGCGGCAGACGCTCGACTTGCCGCGGGTGCCGTTGACGTGGACCCGCACCGGGATCTTGTTGCGGTGGCGGCGATGACGGCGGTCTTCGAGCACGCCGAGACCGGCGAGCAGACCAAAAAGACCGCCCATGACGGCGAGATCGGGCATGGCCTCCCTCCCCTGGCGAAGCGGGGCGCGCGACGTCAGCAACCCCCGTGCCGACCGGGCGGAGGGCGCGGCGGGCGACGGTCTCGGACGCGGTGGGGTGATTCTCCGCATCCACCGGGCGCGATCGTGTGTCGAGGTGAAGCAACCGGCAAGTTTTGCTGATCGACAAGGAGCACCATGGCCGAGCACGGTTTCACCGGTTTCCCCGACGCGACGCTGGCGTTCTACGCCGACGTCGCGCGAAACAACAGCCGCGAGTGGTACGCCGACAACCGCGAGCGCTTCGTGCGCGACGTGCTCACGCCGGCGCAGGCGTTCATCGAGGCGCTCGGCGAGCGGCTCCGCGCGTGGCGGCCCGAGCTCGGCTACGACGTCGATCCGAATGGCAAGGGCAGCTTCAAGAAGCTCCACACCGACCAGCGCTTCCGCGACCGCCCGCCGCTCAAGACCTACGCCCAGATCATCTTCTGGGAGGGCCCGCTCCCGGTGCGCAAGGCCAACAGCGCGTTCATGGTGACCTTCGCGCCGGGCCGCGTCGCGCTCGGCGCCGGGCTGATGTACCTCGAGCCGCCGCAGCTCCGGGCGTATCGCGAGGCGGTCGCCCACGAGGTCACCGGGCTGCGCCTCGCCGACGCCGTCACCACCGCCGAGAAGGCCGGCTATGTCGTCGAGGGCCGCCACTACAAGACGGTGCCGCGCGGCTACCCCGCCGAGCACCCGCGCGCCGAGCTGCTCAAGTTCAACGCGATCCACGCCACGATGGATGGCCCCCTCCCGCCCGAGTTCGGCGACGCCGCGTTCGTCGACTGGTGCCTCGCCCGCTTCGAAGCCGTGCGCCCGCTGCACGCCTGGTGCGTCGACCTGCTCAACCGCGAGTAGGCCCCGGCTCGTCGTCGAGGTGGTCGCCGAGGTGGGCGAGCAGCGTCGCGAAGCGCCGCCCCGAGACGCTGCGCCCGAGCTCCTGCGCCACCCCCGCCCCGAACGCCGCGCCCCCGATCAGCGGCAGCTCGTGCGCCGCGACCGTCTCCCCCTCGAAGCCCGGCATCGCGTAGTGCTCCATCGCGACCGCGACCTCGCGCCCGAGCGCCTCCTCGCCCTCGACCACCGGGCGCGGCAGCGGCGGCGCGGCGAGGCGGCGGGCCATGCGCTCGATCGCGCGCCGCACCTCGGGCGCGATCGCGTCGGCCTCCCGCACCGGCGGTGCCGCGCCATTCGCCCGCGGCGTCGGCGCCGGGCGGGGCGCGGGCTCGGCGTCGTCGATGGGCGGCGTCGCCGGATCGATCACCGTCTTGCCGTCGAGCGCCGGCAGCCGCCCCGAGCGCCGCCGCCGGTCGCGCGCCTCGCCGATCGCCTCGAGCCGCATCGAAGCCCGCGCCGCGCCGACGATCAGCGACGGCGGATCGACCGCGTCGTCGGCCGTGACCCGCTCGTCGCCGCTCGCCTCTTCGAGCAGCCCCGAGTCGAGGAGCTCGTCGACGAAGGGCGCGTCGACCCTCTCGGTGTCTTCGGCGCCGGTCGGTGGCGGCCCGATCGGGGTGTCGCCCTCGTCGAAGCCGAACGGCACCGCCGCCCGCTCCCGCAGCGTGTCGCGCCCGGGAGCCCCGCTCGCGGCCGGCACGAGCGGCAGCCGCCCGGTGCGCACGAACGTCCGCGCCGCCGCCCGGCCCCGCGCCTCGGCGCGCTCGGCCGACTCGACCCGGCTCGCCGCCGGCAGCGCCGCCTGCGCGCGGGCGTGCGCCAGCACCGTCGAACCCCACTCGGCGAAGACCGCCAGCAGCCGCAGCGCCGACGCCTGCCGCCCCGGCGCGCCCACGCCGAGCGCCACCACCAGCGCCGCCGGCGGCCCGCCGGCCTCGCCCATCTGCGCGACCGCCAGCCCCTCGACCTCGACCACCCGTCCCCCGCCGAAGTCGAGCGCCGCCGGATCGGGCGGCCGCAGCGCGTCGCCCGCCGCGTGCACCGGCCCCGCCGGGGTCAGCCGGAAGACCGCGACCGCCTCGGCCGGCAGCGCCTCGGGCAGCGTCAGCGCGAGCCCGGCGTACAGCGCGCCCTCGTCGGTGACGTTGAGCAGCCGCGCGTAGCGGTAGAGCAGCCGCGGCAGCCCGTCGGTGCGGCCGCGCGCCGGTGCGCTCGCCGCCGGCTCCGGCGCCGCGCGCAGCGCCGCGACGACGTGCTCCAGGTGCCCGACCCGCCCCACCAGCCGCTCGACCGCCAGCCCGATCAGGCTCGCCCCGATCAAGCACGCCGCCCCCGCGAGCACCTGCGCCGCGCTCCGCCCGTCGGGGAGCCGCGCCAGATCGGCCGCGAGCCCGAGCAGCGCCGTCAACAGCCCCGGCCCGAAGCCGCCCCGCAGCCCCGCGATCACCGCCGCGGCCAGATACAGCGGCAGCCCCACCTCGGCCGGCGCGCCCAGCCGCCCGAGCAGCACGTCGAGCGTCACCGCGACGCCCAGCGCCGCCGCCGCCTCGACCCACACACGCCACCGCCGACCGGAGGCCCGAGGCGGGCTCTCGTGCATCGTCCCTCACCGCGACCAGCCGGTCGCAAAACCATTACTCGGCGACGCGAAAGATATCACCGACGCGGCCATGGTCACGCCGATTTGGCTTTACCCCGACCGCACCTTGCCCCTATAAGCGGCGCCGATCCGGCCCGGTGGGACCGGGTCCCCGAAGAATGGCAAAGCGGTCGGCGTGGACGACGACCGAGAGACAGGAGACCCGATGGCGGGGCGTCCCTCCTTCGATGACTGGGCAGCCGACGCGTTGCCCGCCGATGGGCAGTTCGCGCTCGACGAGGCAGAGCTGGAGTTCGTGGCCGGGGCGCAGAGCGACGCGCCGGCGCCCTACTACGCCGAGCTCGTCAAGCAGGTCGGCGGGCGGCGGCTCGTCTATCGCACCTTCTTCCACGACGTCGACCAGCTCGGGCTGCACCCCAAGAGCCGCTCGCGGATCGACGGGCTCATGCGGAGCCGGGGCAACCTCTTCATCGACCCCCGCGGCGGCCAGCCCCGCTGCGCGGCGCTCACCGCGGTCGTGCAGCCCTACCCGAGCGACGAGGCCCACCGCTGCCTCGTGCTCGCCCGCGACTTCGCCGCCACCCCCCGCGCCGACGACCCGTTCGCCGCGCAGAAGCGCATCATCACCGCCAGCGTCTGATCCCGCCGGCCCGCGCGTCAGGGGTCGCGCCGACGCCACCCGTGCGAGTAGGATGCGCCGCGCTCGACCACCCGTGGAGGATGTCATGATCACCCGCGCCCCGCTCTTCGTCTCCGGTCTCTTCGGCTTCGTCCTCGGCTGCGCGCCCGCGGGCGGCGGGGGCGGCGGGGGCAGCGACTGCGAGGAGGGCGACGTCGCGAGCTGCACCTGCGCCGACGGGACCCGGAGCCAGCGCGAGTGCGTCGACGGGCGCTTCGAGCCGTGCCAGTGCGCGCCCGAGGAGGACGCGGGCGGCATGGGCGAGGACGGCGGCATGGGCGGGATGGGCGGTCAGGGCGGCGCCGGCGGCATGGGCGGTCAGGGCGGCGTCGGCGGCCAGGGCGGCATGGGCGGCCAGGGCGGCATGGGCGGCCAGGGCGGCATGGGCGGCCAGGGCGGCATGGGCGGTCAGGGCGGCATGGGCGGCCAAGGCGGCATGGGCGGTCAGGGCGGCGCCGGCGGACAGGGTGGCATGGGCGGTCAGGGCGGCGCCGGCGGCCAAGGCGGCATCGGCGGCATCGGCGGCGAAGGCGGCGCGCCCCCCTTCGAATGCATGGCGATCGACGGCTTCCATGGTCAGGTCGACCCCGCCGGCATGCTCCCCGACGGCGGCGTGCCCCTCTTCGGCCGCTGGCCGGCGAACTACGACAGCAACCTCGACCAGGCCATCGCCGCCGCGCCCGCCACCGACGGCGAGGTCGTCGACACCCTCGTCCGCGTCACCGGCGCCACCGTCACCGCCACCGACTTCCGCGGCGAGGGCGTCGCGATCCCGCGCAGCCAGAGCCGCTTCTGGCTCGGCGACGGCGTCGCGGCCAGCGAGACCTACCTCGACTTCAACGACGTCGCCGGCCTGCCCCCGTTCGACGTGCGCGTCGGCCAGCGCATCTCGTTCACCGTCACCCGCATGGGCCGCTTCGGCGAGTTCGCCCAGATCCAGGCCGCCACCGACTGGATCCTCGAGAGCGAGGGCGCGCAGGTCTCGATCCTCGAACCGCAGGCCCCGCCCGCCGTCGCCGACGTCAACCGCATCGTGCGCGTCGCCGGCACCCTCGCCGGCGCCCCCGTCGCCTGCGGCGGCACGAGCCGCTGCTTCCCGCTCCAGAGCGTCGACGGCGGCTGGACGGTGACCTTCCGCACCGCGAGCATGTTCGTCGAGCCCGGCGACTGCGTCACCTACACCGGCCCGCTGCGCAGCTTCAACGGCCAGCCGCAGCTCGACACGATCAACTTCGGCTGGTACTACCGCCTCGACCCCTGACGCGCGCGTCGGGCTCGCGAAGCTGCTCCGATCTCGCTCCGCTGCTGTCGCCATCCCGTCACCGAGCCGCGGTAGACGGGGCGGCATGAAGACACGCCTCTTCGCCCTCGCCCTCCTCTCGCTCCTCACCACCCTCGCCGCCTGCCAGACCGAAGACCCCGGCCGCCGCGCCTGGCTGCAATCGACGCTCGTCGAAGACAACCGCGCGCTCCTCGAACGCGCCCCCGAGCTCACCGCCGACAAGTTCCGCAAGATGGCCTCGCGGCCCTACTACTGGTTCCGCGGCAACATGGCCGTCTTCCTCGGCGACGCCGGCCGCCCCGGCCCCGGCTTCGCGCCGAGCCGCTTCACCTCCGCCGAGAGCTCGCGGGTGCTGCTCGTCGGCGACCCCCACCCCGAGAACCTCGGCAGCTTCCGCCTCGCCGACGGCGTGATGGTCCTCGAATACAACGACTTCGACGCCGCCGAGCACGGCCCCTTCGTCTCCGACGTGCGCCGCCTCGCGCTCGGCTTCGCGGTCGCCATGGCCGAGAGCGGCGGTGACGCCGCCGCCGTCGAAGCGGTCGCCGCCGCCGCCGTGCGCGGCTACCGCGCCGAGATCGAAGCCCTCGCCGCCGGCGAGGCGCCCCTCGACGCCCGCCGCGGCGACGACCTCGGCAAGATCGCCGAAGACCTGCTCCGCCGCGGCCAGCGCGACGGCGACGCCGGCGAGGCGCTCGCCGAGTACACCCGCGTCGTCGACGGCCGCCGGATCATGTTCGAAGGCGACGTCGAGGCCCCGCTCGCCGGCCTGATCACCGACCGCGTCGTGCTGCCCACGCCCACCGAGGTCGAGCTCGTCGAGCGGCTCATGGCCGACTACCCCGCCACCCTCGCCGCGCCGCGCCCCGCCGCGTTCTTCGCGATCAAGGGCATCACCCGCCGCCTCGGCGCCGGCGTCTCGAGCTACCCGCTGCGCCGCTGGTACGTGCTCGTCGAAGGCGACACCGCCGCGCTCGAAGACGACCGCATCCTCGAGCTCAAGGAGCTGCCCGACCCGCCCCGCCCCGACCGCCGCCCGCACCTCGCGCCCCGCGGCTTCACCGGCAACGGCGCCCGCGTCACCCTCGCGCAGCGCGCGCTGCACCTCACCCCCGACCGCGACCCGCTCCTCGGCTGGGCCGCCCGCGGCGCGTTCCACGCCCGCGTGCGCGAGCGCACCAAGTACCAGAAGGGCATCGAGGTCGACCGCATCGCCGAGAAGCTCGCCGACGGCGACTGGGACCTCGCCGACGTCGAAGACTTCGCCCGCCTCGCCGGCCGCCTCCTCGCCCGCGGCCACGCGCTCGCGCCCACCCTCGACGGCCACCCCGGCCTCGGCCCGATCGCGGCCGTCATCGACCGCGACCGCGCCGGCTTCGTCACCGAGACCGTCGACTTCGTGATGGGCTATCATCCGCAGGTCGAAGCCGACTTCGACGTCTTCTGCGCCCTCGTCGAAGAGGAAGGCCCGTGGCTCGGATACCGCCCCTCTGCCTTGCGCTGATCGCGCTCGCGCTCGCCGCCTGCACCGGCCCCGAGCGCCGCCCCCAGCCGTTCCCCGGCGACCCGCTCCCCGGCACCGCCGACGACCGATCGACCCTCGCCGTCGACGCCGAGATGTTCCTCGGCTACGCCAACACCGAGCGCACCGTCGGCGACGACTCCGAGCGCCTCGACGCCTTCTTCGTCGACCGCGCCGAGCTCGGCGCCGGCTACCTCGCCCAAAGCGGCCTCGGCGCCGAGCTGCGCCTCGAAGCCGTCCGCACCGCCGAGCCCGGCAGCTACACCGGCGTCGTCGGCAACTCCCTCGTCATGCGCGTCCGCCGCGCCCGCGGCTTCTACACCGGCGAGATCGGCGACGTCGGCCTCGACGTCGAGCTCGGCCTCGTCACCGACCCCTGGCTCGCCGCGCTCCTGCCCCGCTTCCACCTGCGCGCGACCGGCCCGCTCCTCGCCGAGAGCGCCGGGGTCTTCGACGCCAACGAGCTCGGCGCCAAGGTCGGGCTCCGCTTCTGGGACGACCGCATCGAGCTCGCCGTCGGCGTGCTCAACGGCGAGGGCCGCGCCGAAGAGGAGCTCAACGACGAGAAGGACCTCACCGTCCGCCTCAGCGTCGAGCTGCCCGTCGCCGAGATGGGCGGCGCCCCGCTCGCGGTCGGCGTACACGGCGTCTACCGCCGCGGCCGCGTCGGACCGGGCGCCGATCCCGCGCGCAACGACCGCTTCGGCGGCGCGCTCACCGTCACCCACCCCGACTATGGCCTCGGCGCGATGTGGATCCGGGCCGAGGGCTTCGCCGGGCGCGGCGACGACCAGGCCGAGGCGATCGAGGTCTGGGCCGACGCCCGCCTCGTCGCCGAGTGGCTCGGCGTCGCGGTGCGCGGCTGGCAGCTCGACCGCAAGCCCGAAGACGGCCAGGTCATCACCCGCCGGCTCCTCGGCGGCGGCCTCTTCGCCGACCTCGACGCGCTCTTGCCCGGGCTCGCCCGGAGCCGCCTCTACCTGCTCTACGACACCGCCTACGCCGACGCCGCCGCCGCCTCGGTCCCCGGCGCCGCCGAGGAGATCCGCGGCGTGCGCGTCGTCTTCGAAGTCGCCGGCGGCCGCCGCTTCTGAAGCGGCCCGACGAGCACGGCGCCAAAAAACCTGCCTCCCGGCGCCAGATCGAACATGATGAGGGCTGTCCCGCATCCAACCCGAGACCACCACCAGGGAGAGCCCGAAGGTGAACGGCGGCGACTTCGAGCCCTACACGGGCGACAGCTACCTCGACTGGCCCGCGGTCGAGGCGTGGTGCCGGGCGGCGGCGGCGGCGCACCCCGAGTGGGTCGCGCTCACCACCGCCGGCCGCTCCCGCGAGGGCCGACCCCTCCTCCTCCTCACGATCGGCGCGCAAGGCGACCGTGACCGCCGCCCCGGCTTCTGGCTCGACGGCGGCACCCACGCCAGCGAGTGGACCGGCGTCATGGCCGCGCTCTACACCGCCTCGCGCTGGATCACCGCGCTCGCCGCGGGTGACCCGGCGACCCGCGCGTGGTTCGGCGCCCACACCGCGCACATCATGCCCTGCATCTCGCCCGACGGCTTCGACGCCGTCTGCCGCGGCGAGCCCTACCTCCGCTCCGGCCGCCGCCCGCCGCCCGAGGGCACCGTGCGCGTCGGCCTCGACCCGCAGGACATCGACGGCGACGGCGCCATCCGCCTCATGCGCTGGCGCCACCCCGCCGGCCCCTTCGTCGCCGACCCCGCGCTCCCGATGTACATGCGCCCCCGCCGCCTCGACGACGACCCCGCCGACGCGTGGTTCGTCTGCGACGAAGGCCACCTCCTCGAATGGGACGGCGCCCGCTGGTCGAGCGCGAGCCTCGCCCACGGCCTCGACCTCAACCGCAACTTCCCCGTGCGCTGGTCGCCCTTCTCGATGTTCGGCATGGACGGCGGCGCCTACCCGCTCAGCGAGCCCGAGAGCCGCGCCGTCGTCGACGCCTTCGCCGCCCGCGCCATCGCCGCCGGGCTGACGCTGCACACCTACGCCGGCGCGCTGTTGACCCAGCCCTACCGCCCCGACAGCCCGCTCGGCGGCGACGACATCGAGCTCATGGAGCGCCTCGGCCGCGAGATCGTCGAAGGCACCGACTACCGCGCGCTCCGCGTACACCCCGACTTCACCTACGACGACAAGAACCCCATCGTCGGCGTCTGGGCCGACACCATGGCCGACACCTTCGGCGTGCCCGGCTACACCTTGGAGCTGTGGGACCCGTTCCGCTTCGCCGGCGTCGAGAACAAGAAGCCCGCCAAGTTCTTCGGCGACCCCGACCCCGCCGTCGTGCGCGGCCTCGTCGCCGCCTTCGCCGCGCTCCCCGACGCCGCCGCGCCCTGGCGACCCTTCGCCCACCCCCAGCTCGGCCCGGTCGAGATCGGCGGCATCGACTACCTGCGCACCATCCGCAACCCCCCGCCGCCGCTCCTGCCCGCCGAGTGCGAGCGCGGCTTCCGCGTCGCCGACGCGCTCCGCCGCGCGCTCCCCCGCGTCGAGGCCACGCTCCGCGTCGAACCTCAAGGCGAGCACACCCGCGTCACGCTCGTCCTCGAAAACGTCGGCTACCTCTCCACCGCCGGCCTCCGCCGCGGCGAGAAGCTCGTCGCCACCCCGGCCGTCTCCGCGGTGCTCACCTGCCACGACGACGCCGCGCTCGCCGACGGCGGCGCCGGCCGCGTCCTCGACCACCTCGACGGCTGGGGCTCGGTCCGCGGCTTCGGCGGCCACCCCATCTACCCCGCGCTCGCCCCCCGCGGTCACCGCGCCGCCACGACGTGGTGGATCCGCGGCCACGGCCGGATCGAGGTCGCCTGGCACGCCGGACGCGGCGGTCGCGGGCGGGTCTCGGCGAAGATCTGACGTTGGCCACCGAGAAGACAGCAGGTAGACTCCCCCGCATGAGCATCGAGTGCCCGGCCTGTCAGGCCACCATCCGCTCCGATGACCTCTTCTGCATGTTCTGCGGCGAGGCCGTCGCCGACGAGCCCCACCGGCTCTCCACCCAGGCCGACCGCTACGAGAAGATGCAGCGCTGGACGCAGGCCGTCGACGCCCGCGTCAAGCTCGCCGACCGCCTCACCGAGCCCGCCGCCCGCGGCGAGCAGTACCACCAGGCCGCCATCATCCAGCAGGAGCACCTCGGCGACACCGCCGCCGCCGCCCGCCTCTTCGACCGCGCGCTCGACGCCGACCCCGGCCGCCTCCGCGCCTTCGAATCGCTCGACCAGCTCCTCGTCGAGCAGGGCGAGCTCGCCGAGCAGGCCCGCTCCTACCAGCGCATGATCCGCCGCGCGATCGACAGCGGCGCCGAAGACCGCGTCGTCGTCGCGCTCGCCCGCAACCTCGCCGAGCTCGCCCGCACCCACCTCGACCAGCCCCAGACCGCGCTCGAAGCGATCACCCTCATCCTCGAGCGCCGCCCCGACGACCTCGCCGCCCACGGCGTCGCCGCCGAGCTCTACGACGGCCTCGGCGACGTCACCCGCGCCGCCGAGCACCACCGCCGCGTCCTCGCGCAAAACCCCCGCCACGTCGAGAGCTACCAGGCGCTCCGCCGCCTCTTCCTCAACAGCGAACGCTACGACGCCGGCTGGTGCGTCTGCCGCGTCCTCTCCGTGCTCGGGCAGGCCAACGCCGACGAGCTCTCGTTCTACGAACGCTACGCCACCACCACCCCCACCCGCGCCGAGCGCCCGCTGCAAGCGATCCACTGGGCGCTCATCGACCACCCGCTCAAGAGCCCGCTCCTCGACGAGCTCTTCGCCCGCACCACCGACGCGCTCGTCACCCTCGTCGCCCGCCCGCCCAAGAGCTACGGCATCAAGCGCCGCCGCGACGCCGTCGACCTCGCCGAGATGAGCCGCTTCACCAACGTGATGGGCTACCTCTTCGAGTTCCTCCCCGTCCCGCCCAGCGAGCTCTTCCGCTCCCCCGACGTCGCCTCGATGCGCCCCGTGCTCCTCGACCCGCCCGCGCTCCTCATCAACCCCGAGATCATGGAGGAGGACCTCTACCTCCTCGCCTTCATCGGCGCCCGCCAGCTCACCCGGATGCGCCCGAGCCACCTCCTCGCCTCCGTCCGCGACCGCACCGACGAGCGCCGCGCGTGGCTCGCCTGGATCATCGCCACGCTCCGCGCCACCTTCGACCCGACCGCGCGCAACGTCGACCACGACGCCGAGGCCCGCGCCGCGCTCGAGCGCAACCTCCCGCCCCGCGAGGTCACCGGGCTGCGCGAGCTCGTCGCCCGCATGAACGCCGACCCGAGCCGCCACTTCGACGTCGACCGCTGGCTCCGCGCCGTCGACCTCACCGCCGACCGCGCCGGGCTCATCTTCGCCAACGACCTCGAGAAGGCCCTCGCCATCATCCGCGCCGAGCCCGCCGACAGCGCGGCCGTCAGCGTCGGCGAGCGCGCGACCGAGCTGATCCGCTACGCCTACTCGGAGGAGTACTTCCAGGTGCGGCGTCTCATCGGCCACAACATCGACTGACCGCTTCTTGACAGGGGCCCGGCGCCGACCGGAGGATTCCGCGTGATGGCATCGCTTCGTACCGGCCTCGGCCTCGCCCTCGGCGTCGGCCTCTCCCCGCTCGCGCTCCTCCCCGCGCGCGCCCAGACCGCCGACCCCGCCGCCGCCGCGCCCCCCGCCGCCGCGCTCGCGCCCGATGCCATCGGCTGCGCCGAGTGTTATCGGGTCGAGCGCGCCGACGGCGGCGTCACGCTCGCCGCCGGTGGGCCGGCGGGCAAGGCATATGCCATCACCCACTGGCTCGAAGCCATCGGCTATCGCTTCCTCCACCCCGAGCACGTCGACGCCCCGCCGAACCCTGGCGATGGCACGGCGGCCGTGGGCGAACATCACCCGGCGATGAGCGAGCGCGCGCTGCACCTGCACATCCTGCATCCCATCGAGGGACACTATGCGATGTGGCAGCCCGGCGAGGCGAGCTTCGACGACGCGCGCGGCATCGTGCGCTGGCTGTTGCGGCAGCGCGGCAACGGGCTCTACTGGCCGGGGCTCGACGACATCGCCCGCGACGACGAGAAGCACGCCGCCTGGGCCGCGCACACCGGCGCGATCATCGCGCACGCCCACCGCCTCGGGGTGCGGATCGGGCTCGGGGTGCAGCTCTTCGGCATGAGCAACCTGCAGCAGGCCTACGACCTGCTCGATCGCGAGATCGTCGATGACACCGAGCGGCAGGCGGCGATCGACGCCCGCCTCGCGCGGGTGGTGACCGAGCCGCCGTTCGATGGCATCACGCTCTCGTTCGGTGAGTTCATCGCGGCCGATCCGGCGGCGTTCGTCGCGGCGGCCGACGAGGCGGCGGCGCATGTCTTCGAGTACCTGCCCGACGCCGAGCTCACCGCGGTCATCCACGTCGGCGACGAGCCGCAGCTCCGCGTCGAGTACATGGGACGCGAGATGATCTATTACTTCCTCGTGCAGTTCGCCGACCCGCGGATCGTGCCGTTCGTGCACACGGTCATGTATTACACGCTCTTCGACGACGCGGGCGGGGCCTATCACCACGAGGACTTCGGCGAGCACCGTGCCTTCCTCGTCGAGCGGCTGCGCGCCGGCGAGCCGGCGGCGTACTTCCCCGAGACGGCGTACTGGGTCGCGTTCGACGTCTCGGTGCCGGTGTGGCTGCCGCTCTACGCCCGCTCCCGCTCGCGGGACGTGCGGCTGCTCGCGACCGGCGACCACCCGCCGCTCGACCGGCACGTGCTCTTCTCGTCGGGCTGGGAGTGGGGCTACTGGATGGGCGACCTCGTCGCGCTGCGCGCCTCGTACGCCGGCGCGAGCGATGACTGGGCCGCGCCGCTGCGTGATGCCTTCGCGCCGTGGGGCGAGGCGGGCGCGGCGCTGGTCGATGCCATCGAAGACATGGGCGACGCGCAGCATCGGGCGCTGATCGAGCAGCGGCTCGCGGCCTACCTCTCGGGGCGCGACGCGACGATCGACTTCGGCGACCGGGTCGGGGTGCTCGCCGCGCCCGATCGGTGGTCCTTCGACGAGGTCGCGGCGATGGCATCGGACGACAAGGCGGCGTTCGTCGCCGAGGTGCTCGATCCGCTCGATGCCTTCGCGGCCGAGGTCGATGCCATCGCGGCGCGGATCGATGGCATCACCTGGCCGGCGGCGTCCGATCGCTGGCTGCGCGAGGCGCGCGATGGCGCGACGGTGACCGCGCGGCGGCTCGAGTTCGTCGCGGCGCTGTATCGGGCCGCGCTCGACGCCGATCCCGCCGCGGCGCTCGCGGCGGCGGACGCGGCGTACACGGCGGGCGCGGCGGCGGTCGCGCGGCGGCACGCCGATCTCAACCATCACGACCGGGCGCGTCTCGTCGAGCGCGGCGGCAACGCGACGATCTACCAGTATGGCTACCTGCACCACGCCGACACGCTCTGCTACTGGCGCCGCGAGCGGGTGCAGGCCGCGCGGCTGCTCGAAGGCTCGACGGCGCCGGTGCCGGGCTGCGCGCTGTGATCAGCCGCGCGCGGGAAAGATGCCTTCGAGCGCGATGCACCAGTTGAGCGTGAGGTAGGGCGGGCGGCTGTCGAAGGGCTGGTTGCCGCCGGTGTTGCCGAGGTTGACGTTGCCGCCGACCGCGGCGCCGGCGAGGGTGGTGTCGCGCGCGCCCTGGCCGTAGATGGCGCTCCCGCTCGCGCCGGCCGGGACGGCGCCGGGGCCGGGGGTGTCGGTGTCAGCGGGCGCGGTGCTCGCGGGCGGGGCGAAGGTGAGCGCGAGCTGCACCGGGTGGGTGTGGGCCGGCATGTTGGCGGTGACGAGGGTGACGTTCTCGCGGCCGCCGGCCTGACCGAGCGCGTAGGCCGACAGCGCCGGCCCCTGCCCCGACGAGAGCGGCACCCGGCCGCGCAGGTCGGGCAGCGCGAAGGTGGTCTGGCCGTTGCCGCCATAGGTCGTGCCGATGACCGCGAACAGCACCTGATTCTGGGCGATCGGCAGGATCTGGCCCTGACAGAGCGCCCAGCCGCGCGGCGCGAAGTTGCCGGCGAACAGCATGAGCTGGCCGATGAAGGGTTCCATGGGCTCTCCTTTCGTCGGCGCGACGGACGATGCGCCGTGGGAGAGACCATAGCCGATCGAGGCCGGTGGGGAGCGGATTCAGACGCGGGGCACGCTCAGCCGCGGCTGGGGTAGATGCCTTCGAGCGCGATGATGTAGTTCATGCCGGCGTAGGGCATGTGGTTGTTCACCGGCGCGTTGCTGCCGGTCGCGCCGACGGTGATGGTGCCGGTCGCGTGGGCGGGCAGGAGCGTGGTGTCGGGGGTCGCGTGGCTGTAGATCGCGCTGCCGCCGGTCGCGGCGGGCACCGCGCCGGGGTTGGGGGTGTCGGTGTCACCGCCGTTGCTGCTCGCGCCCTGCGCGACCTGGAGGTTGGCGATCGCGTTGTGGGTGTGGTTCGGCAGGTTGGCGAGGGTGAGGGTCGTCGTCTCCGTACCGCCCATCTGCCCGAGCGCCACCGGGGTGAGGCCGGGGCCGTTGCCCCAGCCGATCGGGGCGCGGCCGCGCAGGTCGGGGAGCGCGAAGGTGTTGATCCCGTCACCGCCGTAGGTGGTGCCGAGGACCGAGAAGAGCGCGCTGTTCTGCGCGATCGACATGAGCTGTCCGTTGCACATCGCCCACCCACGCGGGGCGAAGTTGCCACCGAACAGGATGATCTGGCCGATGAATGGGTCCATGGGTCTCCCTCCTTGACGGGGCGCCCCATCGCGCCCCCGGGAGACACCATACTCGCTTCCCGAGCCGATCAGAACGGACTACTTCTTGCCGCCCTTCCAGTCTTTGATGGCGGCCGCGATCTGCTGCTCCCAGAAGAAGTACGAGTCCTTCTTGCCGAGCGCGTAGGCCTTCTCGGCGACGGGGAGCGCCGCCTTCTTGTCACCCTTGGCGGCGAGGGTGTCGGCCTTGATCCACAGCGCGAACCAGCTCTCGTCGAGCGCGAGCGCGGCGTCGATGAGCGCGAGCGCCTTGTCGTACTGCTTCTGGTCCTTCCAGTAGCGGGCGGCGTTGGCGAGGGTGCGGGCCGATGCCTTGCTGTAGCCGGTGATGCCCCCGGCGACGAGCTCGCCGGTCGCGATCTGGATGGGGATCGAGACGCGCTTGCCGGCCCACTCGAGGTCGAGGCGGGTGGCGTCGTCGGTGGTGTCGCTGAAGACGAAGGTGAGCCGCTCGCGCGCGGGGGCGTCGGACGGGGTGACTTCGAAGCGGGCGGCGTCGAGCTTCTGGTCGTACTCGCGGGTGCCGCCCTGGTTGGCGTTCTTGTTGAGGATCACCGTCCACTTGTCGGCGGTGGGGATGGTGAAGATCGCGTACTTGCCGGCCGGGACCTTCTGGCCGCCGACGGTGACGTCGGTGCCGAACTCGATGGTGGTCGCGGCGTTGGCGCCGGTGCGCCAGAGCTCGCCGAAGGGCACGAGCTCGCCGTAGACCGTGCGGCCCTTGGCGCCGGGGCTCGACCAGGTGACGGTGATGGGGGTGACGCCGACGGTCTGCATGACCTGCGCCTTGGGGCTCGGCGCGGGCAGATCGAGGCTCTGGGCGAGCGCGGGCGTGCCGGCGCAGAGCGCGGCGGCGAGGACGAAGCGAGCGAGCGGTCGACTCATCGAGTCATGCCTCCTGGGCACCGTCGGGCAGGACGGTCCCTTTTGTCGGGGGGCGCGCGGCGGGCCAGATGGCTTGCAGGGTGATGGCGACGGCCATCACGATCGCGCACCCGATCACGTTGAACCAGAGGTAGCCGATGTCGGTGGTGAAGTAGAGCGCGATGACACCGGCCTCGGCGACGAGCGCGGCGAGGAAGACCGCGGTGCCACGGACCCATCGCACGAAGAACGCGACGAGGAAGATGCCGAGGATGGTGCCATAGAAGAGCGATCCGAGGATGTTGACCGCCTGGATGAGGTTGTCGATGAGCGCCGCGAAGCTCGCGAACGCGAGCGCGACGACGCCCCAGAACGCGGTCGCGACCTTGCTCGCGAGGAGCGTGTGGCGGTCGTCGGCGTCGGGTCGCCACAGGCGGCGGTAGAGGTCGATGACGGTGGTCGAGCCGAGCGCGTTGAGCTCGCTCGCGGTCGATGACATCGCCGCCGAGAGGATCACCGCGAGCAACAGCCCGATGAGACCGGCGGGCAGGTATTGCAGCACGAACGAGACGAAGATGTAGTCGCTGTCCTTGACCTCGGCGCCGGGGACCGCGGCCTTGATGACGGTCTTGGCCTCGGCGCGGATGCCATCCATGCGGGCATGGGCGGCGCGGAGGGTGTCTTCGGCGGCGGCGGTGTCTTCGCCGCGGTCGATGGCACCGGCGAGCGCGGCGGCGGCGTCGCGGCGCTCGCCGAAGGCGACCTGCCAGCGGTCTTCGATGGCGGCGTACTCGTCGGCGTAGACGGTCGCGCGCACCTTCTCGGCGGCGGGCTGGTTGAAGAAGACCGGCGGCGCGTTGAAGAGATAGAAGACGAAGACGAGCACCCCGATGAAGAGGATGAGGAACTGCATCGGGATCTTGAGGATGCCATTGAACAACAGCCCGAGGCGGCTCTCGGTGATCGAGCGGCCGCCGAGGTAGCGTTGCACCTGGCTCTGATCGGTGCCGAAGTAGCTGAGCGCGAGGAAGAGGCCGCCGGTGATGCCCGACCAGAAGGTGTAGCGGGTGTCGGGGTCGAGTTCGAAGTCGATGACGTTCATGCGCCCGAGCGCGCCGGCGAGGCCGGCCGCGGTGCCGACGCCGATGCCATCGGGGAGCCGCCATGCGATCACCACCGCGGCGATGATGATGCCGGCGAAGATGACGACCATCTGCTGCCGCTGGGTCTGGCTGACCGCCTTGCTGCCGCCGCTGACGGTGTAGACGATGACCGTCAGCCCGAGGACGAGGCAGGTGAGATCGAGCGACCATCCCATCAGCGACGAGAGGATGATCGCGGGCGCGTAGATCGAGATGCCGGCGGCGAGGCCACGCTGGATGAGGAAGAGGAACGCGCCGAGGACCCGGGTCTTGGTGTCGAAGCGGCGCTCGAGGTACTCATAGGCGGTGAAGACATCGAGCTTGTAATAGATCGGCACGATCACCGCGCTGATGATCACCATCGCGATGGGGAGCCCGAAGTAGAACTGCACGAAGCGCATGCCATCTTCGTAGGCCTGCCCGGGCACGGAGAGGAAGGTGATCGCGCTCGCCTGCGTCGCCATGATCGAGAGGCCGATGGTGGGCCAGCGCAGGTCGTCGCCCTTGAGGTAGCCGGCGCTGGTGTCGACGTGGCGGTTCTTGTAGATGCCATAGACGACGATGAAGGCGATGGTGCCGACGAGCACCACCCAGTCGATGAGGCTCACCGGTAGACCCTCGTCACCAGCCAGAAGATCACGACGAGCACGGCGAGGTTGCCGAGCACGACGAGGTAGATGTTGCGCCACGAGCCGAGCAGCGGCGGGATCTCGTCGAGCTCGGGGCGCGCCGCGGGCGAGGGGTCGGCGGGGGTCTTCGGGGGTGTCGTCACGGCGTCGTCGTCACAGCGCGAGCAGGTTGGCGAAGAGGCGGAAGGCGCCGGGCACGCCGGCGGGGAGCTGACGGAAGAAGGCGAGGCCGGTGTAGACGAAGACGCCCTTGCCATGCCGGGCGACGATCAGGCTGCCACCGAGCGGCTCCTCACCGGGGTCGTTGATCTGGAAGACCTGCTCGTACTTCGGGTCGATGCCTTCGGCGAAGTAGAGGCCGCGCTCCTGCACCCAGCCGTCGAAGTCGGCGGGCACGAGGCGGTTGGGGCGGGTGAGCGCGGGGTGCTCGGGGTCGGGCGCGGTCATCGCGGCGCGCTCGTCGGTGACGCGGTCGCGGCCGATCGCGAACGGGTGCGGGCCGATGGCGCCGTCGAGCGGGTTGAAGCGGTTGTTGGTGTTGTACTGCACGATGAGGCGGCCGCCGCGGGCGACGTAGGCCATCAGCGGGGCGTGCAGCGCGAGCAGGCGCTCGTGGGTGTTGTAGGCGCGCACGCCGGTGACGATGGCGTCGAAGCGGCCGAGGTCACCGCCGGCGACGTCGTCGACGCCGATCTCCTCGACGGCGTAGCCGACCTGCCGCAGCGCCTCGGCGACCTTGTCACCCGGGCCGCGCAGGTAGCCGATGCGGGCGGGGCCGCGGGCGAGGTCGAGCGGGACGAGCTCGAGCGTGGCCGGGCGGAGCACGGTGCGCCGGGGGAGGTGGTCGTGCTCGATGACCTCGCGCTGCCACGCGAAGCGGTGCCCGCCGGCGACCGCCTCGGCGAGCAGCGCCCCGCGCGCGGCGTCGGCGCGGGGCGTGATCTGCACCTCGACGGTCATCTCGGGGGCCTTGGGGTTGACCGCGAACGGCGCCGACGCCGGCTCGACGGTGACGCCGGGCGGGGCGCGCAGCTCGACGGGGCCCTTGACCGGCTCGTCGGTGGTCGCCGCGAGCGTCATGCGGACCCGGCTCTTCTGGCCGCGGGGGAGCGCGACGGCGGGGCTCTCGAAGGTGACGGTGACCGGCGGCAGCACCTCGACCGGGTGGCGGCGCTCGCCGAGGACGGCGTCGGTGCGGGTGAAGTCGACGGCGCGGGTCACGGTGAAGCGGCGGCCGGCGAGCTCGACGGTGAAGACCGCGCGCAGCACGCCGGGCAGGTCGGGCAGGTCGCGGAGCGGCTGGGCGTCGATGACATAGCGCGCGTCAGTGGGCGGGGTCGCGAGCCAGTGCGGCAGGCTCAGGCGCTGGTCGGTCGGCACGTTGACGGTGGTCTTCGCCGTCCACGGCGTCTGCCCGTCGAGCGCGCCGCCGACGACCGGCGGGCCGGGGTCGAGGTCGACGCCGATCAGCTTGACGTGACGGGCGGCGCCGGGCGCGCGGGCGTGGGCGGTGAGCGCGACCTCGAGCTTGCCGCCGGGCGCGACCGCGGGCACCGGCGCGGTCGCGTCGAGCCAGAGGCCGGCGCAGGCGAGCATCACCGCCTCGAGCTCGGCGGTCTTGATCGCGCGCCAGTGGGCGTCGGGCACGGTCGCCATCAGCGCGTGCGCCTCGGCGAGCACCGGCAGGGAGGCGGCCGGGTCGCGGGGGTCGAATGACTTCGAGGCGCGGGCGAGGGTCGCGCGGAGCTTCTCGGTGCCGGGGAAGCGCCCCCAGGTGAGGTCGAGGCCGGTGAGCAGGTCGTCGCCGGGCTTGGGCGCGGTGCCTTTGATCGGGCCGAAGTACTCGACGATCGGGCCGCGATCGGGCGCGCTGCCGAAGCCCTGGCTCTTGTGCATGGTGCGGCTGTGGGCGGCGATCTCGCCGTACGAGGCGCCGAGGAGCGGGTCGTAGGTGCCGACCTGCGCGGCGATGAAGCCCGAGGTGTCGGTCTCGGGGGTCATGCGCCAGTGCGACTTGTTCTCGAGGAGCCGGTCGGCCTGCCACGCCGGCGCGTGGGCGAGCTGCTCGGGGTAGCGGGTCGGGTCGGCGGCGACGTCGAACGCCTCGGCGGCGAGGATCGCCGACGCGGTGTGGTGGCCGTGGTTGGGGCCGGCCGTGTCGAAGCGGGTGATGATGACGTCGGGGCGGAACGAGCGCACCGTCCAGACCACGTCGGCGAGCGCCGCGTCGCGGCCCCAGATCGCGAGCGTCTCGTCGGGGCCCTTGCTGTAGCCGAAGTCCCGCATCCGGGTGAAGCGCTGCTCGGCGCCGTCGACGCCGCGGGCGGCGAGGAGCTCGCCGGTGCGCACGACGCCGAGCAGCTCGGCCTGCTCGGTGCCGATCAGGTTCTGGCCGCCGCCGCCGCGGGTCATCGAGAGGTAGGCGGTGCTCAGCCCGCGCTCGCCGACGAGCCACGCGATGAGGCGGGTGTTCTCGTCGTCGGGGTGGGCGGCGACATAGAGCACGCTGCCGACGACCGAGAGGCGGTCGATCGCCTTCTGCAAGGCGCCAGCGGGGAGCTGCTCGGGGGGAGAGGCGAGCGCGGGGGTCATCCAGAGACCGGCAGAGATCAGGGCCGGCGCGACGCCGCGCAGGCGCCGCGCATTATTGTGGGGCTTTCGACCGGAATTCACCGCGCCTCCCGTCGGTTCGTGGTCGCCTCGAACCCGGTGATGATGCGCCGAATTCCCCTGAGGTTGTCTCCGATGTCCGCTTCTTTCACCGCCGCCTGGCTCGCCGACGACCCGCGGGCGACCGCGCTGCTGCCGCGCGCCGCCGCTGACGCCGCCGGGCGGGCGGCCGCCGTCGCCGCCGCCGCCGCCCGCCGCGTCGACCCGGCGGTGCTCGAAGCGCTCCGCGCCCGCTACCCCGACGACCCCCGCCGCGCCCCCCACCTCGACGCGCTCGCCGCCGGCGGCGCCGCCTGCGTCGTCACCGGCCAGCAGGCGGGGCTGTTCGGCGGGCCGCTCTACTCGATCCACAAGGCCGCCGCCGCGATCCGCGACGCCGCGGCGCTCGCCGCCGAGACCGGCGTGCCCTGCGTGCCGATCTTCTGGCTGCAGAGCGAGGACCACGACTTCGCCGAGATCGCGACCGCCTGCACCCTCGACGCCCGCGGCGCGGTGCGCGCGATCACGCTGCCCGCGCCCGAAGACGCCGCCGGCTGCTCGGTCGCCGCGCGCCCCATGGGGGCCGCCGTCGACGAGGCCCGCGCGGCGCTCGCCGACACGCTCACCGGGCTCGCCGCCGCCGACGACGTGACCGCGCTGATCGAAGGCTGCTACCGCCCCGAACGCTCGATCACCGAGGCGTTCGGCCGGCTCATCGACGCCCTCTTCGCCCGCCACGGCCTGCTCGTCGTCGACCCCCGCGCGCTCGCCGCCGCCGCCGCGCCGGTGCATCAACGCGCCGTCGCCGAGGCCGGGCCGATCGCCGCCGCGCTCACCGCCCGGGTCGCCGCGCTCGACGCCGCCGGCTTCGCGGTGCAGGTCCACGTCCGCCCCGGCGCGCCGCTGTCGTTCTACCACCCCACCGGCCGCGACGGGCCGCGCCACCGCATCGAGCCCGACGCCGACGGCTGGCGGCTCTGCGGCGCCGACGCGACCGTGCCCGCCGCCGAGGTCGCCGCCGCGCTCGCCGACGCGCCCGAGAAGTTCAGCACCTCGGCGCTCTTGCGCCCGATCCTGCAAGACACCTGGCTGCCGACCGCCGCCTATGTCGGCGGGCCGGGCGAGATCGCCTACTTCGCGCAGTTGCCGCCGCTCTACGCGCACTTCGGCCTCCCGCTGCCGCTCGTCATCCACCGCGCGCGCTTCCGGCTCATCGACTCGACCGCCGACCGCCTGCTCGACCAGCTCGGCCTCACCCCCGAAGCGCTCGCCGCGCCCCGCCACGAGCTGCTCGCCCGCATCGGCGGCGCGAGCGGCGCGCAGCCCGATCCGGACGCGCTCGAAGCATCACTCGTCGAGCCGATCACGGCCGCGCTCGAAGCCTTCGCCCCCCACGCCGAGGCGCTCGACCGCGGCCTCGGCAAGCTCGCCGACAAGACCCGCGACACCCTCGTCGACCAGAGCCGCCGCCTCGTCGAGCGCTACCGCCGCGCGCTCGCCCAGAGCGACGCGGTCGCGACCGATCGCCTCGACCGGCTCCTCGCCCGGCTGCAACCGAAGGGCGGCCCGCAAGAACGCCTGCTCGGCTGGGCATGGTATGGCGCGCGCTATGGCATCGATGCCTTCGTCGATGCCATCGTGGCCGCTGTGATCCCATTCGATGGCACGCTGCACGACCTGAGGTTCGCCGATGAAGACGCGCGCTGATCTGCTGGCGTTCGGCGCCCACCCCGACGACGTCGAGCTCTCGTGCGGCGGCTGGCTCGCGCTCGCGTCGAGCCGCGGGCAGCGCGTGGTCATCGTCGACCTCACCCGCGGCGAGCTCGCGACCAACGGCTCGCCCGCGATCCGCGCCGAGGAGGCCGAGGCGGCGGGCGAGGTGCTCGGCGTCGCCAGCCGCGAGAACCTCGAGCTGCCCGACGGCGAGCTGCGCGGCGACGACCCCGACCAGCTCGCCGCCGTCGTCGAGGCGCTGCGCCACCACCGCCCGACGCTGGCGCTCGCGCCCTGGCTCGAAGCCCGCCACCCCGACCACGCCGCGACCGGCCACCTCGTCGAGCGCGCGGTCTTCCTCGCCGGCGTCACCCGCTACCGCCCCGACCTCGGCGCCCCGCACCGCCCGGTGCGCCTCGTCTTCTACCCCGAGCGCCGCGAGGTGCAGCCCTCGTTCGTCGTCGACATCACCGCCTTCGCCGACGTCAAGGCGCAAGCCATCGCGTGTCATCGGAGCCAGTTCGGCGGCGATGGCACCCCGACCCTCATCAACGCCCCGCTCGGCCTCGAAGCCTTCGCCGTGCGCGACCGCTACTGGGGCGCGACCATCGGTGTGCGGCACGGCGAACCGTACAAGGTGCGCGCGCCGATCCCCCTCCCCGACCCGCTCGCGGTCCTCGGGGAAGACGCGCCGCCGCCGGTGCTGTTCCCGGCCTGACCTGTCGACCGCCATGAGGACGAACCCCGCAGTGCAACGCCCCGACCGGCTCGCCATCGGCATCACCTGCTACCCGAGCTTCGGCGGCAGCGGCATCATCGCGACCGACATCGGCCTCGCGATGGCCGCGCGCGGGCACCGCGTACACTTCATCACCCGCGAGCGCCCCCGACGCCTCGACGAGCGCGCCGATGCCATGCCGGGGGTCACGTTCCATCGGGTCGAGGCGCCGGGCTACCCGGTCTTCGGCGAGGCGCCGTATACGGTCGCGCTGGCCTCGGCGATGGCATCGGTCGCGACGGCGGCGAAGCTCGATGTCTTGCACGTCCACTACGCGGTGCCACACGCCGCGAGCGCGTGGATGGCGCGGGCCATGCTCGGCGCCGAGGCGCCGGCCCTCGTGACGACCCTGCATGGCACCGACGTCACCGTGGTGGGATGTGACGACAGCTACCGCCCGGCCACCCGCCATGCCATCGCCGCGAGCGACGCGGTCACCGCGCCGTCGGCGTTCCTGCGCGACGCCGCCTGGGATGGCATCGGCCTCGACCGCGAAGGCACCCCGATCGAAGTCATCCCCAACTTCGTCGACACCGATCGCTACGCGCCCGCGGTCGCCGGTGATGACGAGCGGCTCGCCGCGCTGTGGGACGGCGACCCGTCGGTGCCGGTCGTGGTGCATGTCAGCAACTTCCGCCCGATCAAGCGGGTGCCGCGGGTGGTCGAGCTCTTCGCCGCGGTGCGCGCCAGGCATCGCGCCCGGCTGCTGTTGATCGGCGACGGCCCCGAGCGCGCCGCGGTCGAGGCGCAGGTCACGGCGCATGGCCTCGGCGACGACGTGCGGCTCGTCGGCAAGCAGGAGCACTTCGAAGCGTGGCTGCGCGCGTGCGCGGTCTTCGTGCTGCCGAGCGAGAGCGAGAGCTTCGGCCTCGCCGCGCTCGAGGCGCTGTCATCGGGGGTGCCGGTCGTCGCCTCGGCCGTCGGTGGGCTCGGCGAGGTGGTGCAACACGGTGAGACGGGCTGGCTCGCCGGTGCCGATGACATCGGTGGCATGGCCGAACGCATCGCCGCGCTGGTGGCCGACCCTGCCCTGCGGGCGCGGATGGGCGCCGCCGCGCGCGCCGACGTGCTGTCGCGGTTCTGCGCCGCGCCGATGGTCGAGCGTTACGAGGCGGTGTACCGGCGGGTGGTGGCGGGGCGGTATGACACCGACGCCAGGGGTCGAAAATCAGTTGCGGAGTGATGGAGATCCGCGACCGGAGCGGGCGGGGAGCGGGATGAGAGGGTCGGGCGGGTGATGGCATCGATGCTGCAAAGCCTTCGCGGGTGGATTCTCGAACCGGCGGGATGACCCGCCCCACGACGAAGGAGACGACGATGCGACTGCGTTCCATGCTGATGCTCGGGTGCCTGCTGGCGATGGCTCCGCTGGCGGGCTGTGATGATCAGGACGACCCCGTCGACGCGGGGATGGGGGGCGAGGGCGAGGGTGAAGGTGAGGGCGAAGGCGAAGGCGAGGGCGAGGGCGAGGGCGAAGGTGAAGGCGAGGGCGAGGGCGAAGGTGAAGGCGAGGGCGAAGGCGAAGGCGAAGGCGAGGGCGAGGGCGAAGGTGAAGGCGAGGGCGAAGGCGAGGGCGAGGTCCGCTGCGGTGGCATGATCGGTGACACCTGCGGACCGGATGAATTCTGCGACTTCGCGGGCGATGGCTGCGACTACGCCGACGCGACCGGGATCTGCCAGCCGCGCCCGGCGGAGTTCTGCGCCGAGATCTACGCGCCGGTGTGTGGCTGCGATGGCATGACCTACGGCAACCTCTGCGAAGCGCAGCGCGGCGGCGTCGACGCGGCGCGGATCGGGACCTGCGAGGATCCCAACGATCTCTGCGCGCTGCCGCCCGACAGCGGCGAGTGTGATGGTGCCTTCCCGCGGTGGTACTTCAACGACGACAGCGGGCAGTGTGAAGAGTTCGTCTACGGTGGCTGCGGGGGCAACGGCAACAACTTCGAGACCCGCGAAGCCTGCGAGGCGCGCTGTGATGACACTTCGCGGGCGATGTGTGTCGATCAGAGCCGCGATCCCATCGTGCTCGGGGGCAGCCGGTCGTTCGGCGAGTGCCTCGAAGGCTGCGTGTCGCGGCTCTCGCTCGGGATCCCGGCCGACGGCGCGATGTGTGATCGGGTGACCCTCGAGGTCTGCGACAACAACTTCGATGGCTTCTGCTCGGTGCACGAAGGCACCCTGAGCCCCGAGGCGCACGCGGCGGCGCGCGGGGTGGCGCAGATGCTGGCCGGGGTGGCGCTCGACGAGCGGTATGGCTGCCCGGACTGCGCCGACGGCGGCGCGTCGGCGGTGATCCTGCTGCGGGCGGGGGCGCGGAGCGAGCACACCTACGAGACGGGCAACCCGCCGGCGGTGCTCGCCGAGGCAGACGCGCTGGTGAGCGGGCTGATCGACGCGCTGCGGCGGTGCGAGGCGACGGCGCTGGTGTCGCCCGATCCCGGCTGTGTCGCGCGCTGAACCGCAGCTCCCCTCCCCTGCCCCGCGATCGGGGCGCGCCGTGACGAAGGGTCTCCCCCCGTCGGCGCACGCGCGCCCGATCGCCCGCGCGATTGCATTCACGCCCGGCATGCCGTACACGCTGAGGCGTGCCGACCTCCCCCCGAAGCTGTGCGCTCGCGCTCGCCCTCGCCGTCGGCGGCTGCTCGACGGTGACCCATCATCACATCGCCGGTCCCACCCAGGCGCCCGCGGCCGAGAGCGCGGAGGGCGAGGCGACGCCAGCGCCCGAGCGGCGGCGGGTGCTGCTGATCGTGGCGGAGGGGCTGCGGCGGGCGGTGCTCGCCGATTACTTCGAGACGCTCGAAGAGGCCGACTTCGACCCGGACTGGCCGTCGGGGCTCGCGGCGCTGCGGCAGGCGGGGTTCACCTTCGCGCGCTCGGATCGGGCGGAGGCGTCGGTGCCGGGGGGCGGGCTCTCGGCGGCGGCGACGTGG
>JACKDM010000079.1 GCA_020633515.1 Myxococcales bacterium | reverse complement strand
CACCCTCCTCCCCGACGACCTCGTCGCCGCCCAGCGCTTCGGCCACGCCCCCCTCGTCCCCGGCATCCGCGAGCTCCGCCTCGGCCTCGACGCCGCCGCCGTGCTCGCCCGCCTCCAAGGCCAGGGCCGCCTCGAACGCCTCCGCACCGAGAGCTGGATCGAACCCGCAGCGGGCCCCGGCATGCTCCCCGTCGTCCGCGGCAACACCCCCCTCGGCGCCACCGGCCCCGCCGCCTGGCGCCACGCCGCCATCGAAGGCGGCGACTTCGTCCTCCGCCAGATCCGCGACGACGGCCGCTTCCACTACCAGTACCACCCGCTCCGCGACCGCCACTCCACCGGCGCCGAGTACTCCATCCCCCGCCACGCCGGCACCGTCTACTCGCTCGCGCTGCTCTACGGCCTCACCGGCCACGACCGCTTCAAGACCGGCGCCGAAGCCGCCATGCGCTGGCTCGTCGAGCGCCTCCCCGCCGAATGCGGCGCGCCCGACCGCACCTGCGTGCCCGACGGCGACTGGGCCGTGCTCGGCAGCGCCGCGCTCACCCTCGTCGGCATGCTCGAATACCAGCGCCGCACCGGAGACGCCCGCTACGCCGAGCCCGCCCGCCGCCTCGCCGCGTTCATCCGCGCGCTCCAGCGCGCCGACGGCGACTTCGACCACAAGTACCACGTCGCCACCGGCGCCCTCGATCGCGACGCCCGCCTCATGTTCTACAGCGAAGAAGCCGCGCTCGCGCTCGTGATGGCCCACAAGGTCCTCGGCGACACCGAGTCCCTCGCCGCCGCCGAGCGCGCCCTCGACCACCTCACCGGCCCCAAGTACAGCCGCTACTTCCTCGGCTGGTTCATCTATGGCGCCGACCACTGGACCTGCATCGCCGCCGAAGAAGCCTGGCCCACCCTCGCCAAGCGCGACTACCTCGACTTCTGCGCCGGCTACGCCGACTTCGTCGCCCGCCTCCAGTACGACGGCGCCTGGTGGGACAACGCCGACTTCGACGGCCACTACGGCTTCAGCGGCCTCATGGTCCCGCAAGCCCCCGGCGCCGCCGGCTTCTCCGAGGCCATCGTCAGCACGGCGGCCCTCGCCCGCCACCACCGGGACCCCGACCTCGCCGCCGCGCTCGACGCCCAGATCGCGCCCGCGCTCGACGCCCTCGCCCGCGAACAGATCCGCCCCGACAACGCCTGGCTCATGCCCGACCCGGCGGCCGCCCGCGGCGGCATCCGCCGCTCGCTCGTCGAAGCCGAGGTCCGCATCGACTTCACCCAGCACGCCCTCTCCGCGCTCATCCGCGGCGCCGAGCTCCACGCCCCCACCCCCGACGCCGGCTGACGGTCGGATCGCGGTAACCCCGAAGGCCACCCCGGCATCTCGCAGCCGTCCAAACAGCCGCGATCCACCACCCGCGCGACGCGCCCGCCGGTGCAACCCGGCGCCGCGACGGTGTGTATCGTCCCCGCCACAAAAATCCGCCGTGATGCTTGCGTTTTGCCCCCAAAATCCGCTTTATGCCGCCTGATTGTTGGGAGATCCGCGAGGAAATCCGATGCCCGTACATCACATCAAGCGGGGGCTCGATCTCCCGATCACCGGCCAGCCCCGCCAGGTGATCGAGGACGCCGCGCCCGCCGCCCGCGTCGCGCTCGTCGCCGACGACTACCCCCTCATGAAGGCGCGCATGCACGTCGCCGAGGGTGACGAGGTCCGCCGCGGCCAGCTCCTCTTCGATGACCGCAAGGCCGCGGGCGTCCGCTTCACCGCCCCCGCCGCCGGCCGCGTCGTCGCCGTCAACCGCGGCGCCCGCCGCAAGCTCCTCACCGTCGTCATCGAAGTCGCCGACGCCGACCGCGCCGGCGCGGGCCCGCAGGTCGAGTTCGCGCACGGCGCCGGTCTCGACCGCCAGGGCATCCGCGACCTCCTCGCCGAATCGGGCCTCTGGAGCGCCATCCGCGCCCGCCCCTTCAGCCGGGTCCCCTCGCCCACCGAAGACTGCCACGCCATCTTCGTCACCGCGATCGACACCCACCCCCTCGCCGCCGACCCGCAGAAGGTCCTCGAAGGCCGCGACGCCGACTTCAAGGCCGGCCTCGACGCGCTCAAGAAGCTCACCGACGGCCCCGTCTACCTCTGCAAGGCCCAGGGCGCCCGGATCCCGACCAGCGAAGGCATCAAGGTCGAAGAGTTCGCCGGCAAGCACCCCGCCGGCCTCGTCGGCACCCACATCCACGTCCTCGACCCGGTCAACCGCAGCAAGATCGTCTGGCACGTCGGCTACCAGGACGTCGCCGCCATCGGCCGCCTCGTCACCACCGGCGTCCTCGACACCCGCCGCGTCATCGCCATCGGCGGCCCGGCCACCAAGAACCCCCGCCTCGTCCGCACCCGCCTCGGCGCCGCGATCGACCCGCTCCTCCGCGGCGAGCTGCACGACGGCATCGAGGCCCGCGTCATCTCCGGCTCCATCTTCGGCGGCCGCCAGGCGCAGGGTGAGGTCGAAGGCTTCCTCGGCCGCTACCACACCCAGCTCAGCGTCCTCCGCGAAGGCCGCGAGCGCGTCTTCTTCGGCTGGCTCCGCCCCGGCTTCGACAAGTACTCGGTCATCCGCGCCTTCGCCTCGCGCTGGTTCGGCGGCGGCGAAAACAAGGCCCGCTACGAGTTCACCACGACCACCAACGGCTCGCCCCGCGCCATGGTCCCCATCGGCATGTACGAGAAGGTCATGCCCCTCGACATGATGCCGACCTTCCTCCTCCGCGCCCTCGTCAAGGACGACATCGAGCGCGCCGAGGCCCTCGGGTGCCTCGAGCTCGACGAGGAAGACCTCGCGCTGTGCTCCTTCGTCAGTCCCGGCAAGGAAGATTTCGGCTACGCGCTCCGCCGCAACCTGACCGAGATCTGGAAGGAAGGCTGATGCAATTCCTGCGTGACTTCCTCGACAAGCAGGCCCACCACTTCGAGAAGGGCGGCAAGCTCGAGGCGCTCTACCCCTTCTACGAAGCCAACGACACCCTGCTCTTCACGCCCGGCCAGGTCACCCGCGGCAGCGTGCACGTCCGCGACGCGCTCGACCTCAAGCGCATGATGATCACCGTCGTGATCGCGCTGCTGCCCTGCATCCTGATGGCCATGTACAACACCGGCTATCAGGCGCACCTCGCGGTCCAGAACGGCGCCACCCCGCTCTACAACTGGCAGGAGGCCGTCTACGCCGCCATCGGGATCGGCTACGACCCCGCGAGCATCGTCGGCAACCTGCTCCACGGCGCGCTCTACTTCGTGCCCGTCCTCGCCATGACCTTCCTCATCGGCGGCCACATCGAGGTCGCGTTCGCGCTCGTGCGCAAGCACGAGGTCAACGAAGGCTTCCTCGTCACCGGCATGCTCTTCCCGCTCACCCTGCCGCCCACCATCCCGCTCTGGCAGGTCGCCATCGGCATCGCGTTCGGCGTCATCGTCGGCAAGGAGGTCTTCGGCGGCACCGGCATGAACGTGCTCAACCCCGCGCTCACCGCCCGCGCCTTCCTCTTCTTCGCCTACCCCGCCGACATCTCCGGCGAGCAGCCCTGGATCGCCGCCGACACCAGCACCCTCGCCGACGGCCTCACCGGCGCCACCTACCTCGCGCAGGCCGCCGCCGGCACCAGCCCCGCCGGCATCGAAGGCTTCACCAACGCCACCGTCGGCACGGGGCCCTGGCTCGACGCCCTCTTCGGCTTCGTCCCTGGGTCGATGGGCGAGACATCGGCGATCGCGTGCTTCATCGGCGCCGCGATCCTCATCTTCACCCAGATCGGCGCCTGGCAGACCATGCTCGGCGTCGTCGGCGGCACCTTCCTCATGTCGCTGACGCTCAACCTCGTCGGCAGCGAGACCAACCCGATGTTCACCGTGCCGTTCCTCTGGCACATCGTCATCGGGAGCTGGGCGTTCGGCACCGTCTTCATGGCCACCGACCCCGTCTCGTCCTCGTTCACCAGCAAAGGCAAGTTCATCTACGGCGCGCTCATCGGCGTGCTCATCGTCCTCGTGCGGGTCGTCAACCCCGCCTACCCCGAGGGCGTCATGCTCGCGATCCTGTTCATGAACATGTTCGCGCCGCTCATCGATCACTTCTTCGTGCAGGCGAACATCAAGCGGAGGATGGCGCGCCATGCAGTATAGCCAGAAGTACATCGTCGGCTTCGCCGCCGCCGTCTGCCTCGTCTGCGGCATCTTCGTCGCCTCGGCGGCCGTCGCGCTGCGCGAGCAGCAGCAGCAGAACGCCGTGCTCGACCAGCAGGAGAAGGTGCTCAACGTCGCCGGTCTCCTCCAAGAGGGCCAGAAGGTCTCGCCCGCGGCGATCCAGAAGCTCTTCGACGACAACATCAAGGCCCGCATCATCGACCTCCAGAGCGGCGAGTACACCGAGGACGACCCCGCGAGCTTCGACCAGCTCGCCGCGACCGCCGACCCGGCCACCAGCAAGGTCGCGCCCCCCAACCCCGCCGGCGTGCCCCGGCTCCCCAAGAAGGCCAAGATCTACCAGGTGATGAACGGCGAGAACGTCAGCGCCGTGATCCTCCCGGTGCACGGCAAGGGGCTGTGGTCGACCATGTACGGCTACGTCGCGCTCGCCCCCGACGGCAACACCATCAAGGGGTTGACCTTCTACCAGCACGGCGAGACCCCCGGCCTCGGCGGCGAGGTCGACAACCCCCGCTGGAAGGGCCTCTGGCCCGGCCGCAAGGTCTATGTCGACGGCGAGCCGAAGATCGACGTCATCAAGGGTCAGGCGGGCCCGCCCGCGGTCGACCCCTACAAGGTCGACGGCCTCTCCGGCGCCACCATCACCAGCCGCGGCGTGGGGTTCCTCATGCGCTTCTGGCTCGGTGAGAACGGCTTCGGCCCCTACATCCAGAAGTTCAAGAGCGAAGGGAGGGCGTCGTGAGCAAGACGCGAGAGGTCCTGCTGGACCCGCTGTTCAACAACAACCCGATCTCGCTCCAGGTGCTCGGCATCTGCTCGGCGCTCGCGGTCACCACCAAGCTCGAGACCGCGGTCGTCATGTCGCTCGCGGTGACCGTCGTCACCACCGGGTCGAACGTCTCGATCAGCCTCATCCGCAACTTCATCCCGCCGAGCATCCGCATCATCGTGCAGCTCACGATCATCGCGTCGCTCGTCATCGTCACCGACCAGATCCTCAAGGCCTATCTCTTCGACATCAGCAAGCAGCTCTCCGTCTTCGTCGGCCTCATCATCACCAACTGCATCGTGATGGGCCGCGCCGAGGCGTTCGCCATGCAGAACGGCCCGAAGATGGCCGCGCTCGACGGCATCGGCAACGGCCTCGGCTACAGCGTCGTGCTGCTCTTCGTCGGCTTCTTCCGCGAGCTCTTCGGCAGCGGCAAGATCTTCGGCGAGCCCGTGTTGCAGTCGGTCACCGAGGGCGGCTGGTATGTGCCCAACGGCTTGATGGTGCTCTCACCGGGCGCCTTCTTCCTCATCGGCATGTTCATCTGGATCAACCGCGCCTGGAAGCCCACCCAGGTCGAGGCGGAGTGAGAGACCCATGCTCGAACACTACCTGAGCCTCGCCACCAAGGCGGTCTTCGTCGAGAACATGGCGCTCGCCTTCTTCCTCGGCATGTGCTCGTTCCTCGCCGTGTCGAAGAAGGTCGAGACCGCGCTCGGCCTCGGTGCTGCGGTCACCTTCGTGCTCGCGGTCACCGTCCCCCTCAACAACCTCATGTACAACTACCTGCTCCGGGAGGGCGCGCTCTCCTGGATCAGCGCCGACCTCGCCCGCGTCGACCTCTCGTTCCTCAACTTCCTCGCGCTCATCGGCTCCATCGCCGCGATCGTGCAGGTCGTCGAGATGGCGCTCGACAAGCACGCGCCCGCGCTCTACGCCGCGCTCGGCGTCTTCCTGCCGCTCATCGCGGTCAACTGCGCCATCCTCGGCGCCTCGCTGTTCATGGTCGAGCGCGACTACAACTTCGCCGAGAGCGCCGTCTTCGGCCTCGGCTCCGGCCTCGGCTGGGGTCTCGCCGTCGTCGCGCTCGCCGCGATCCGCGAGAAGATGCGCTACAGCGACGTCCCGGGACCGCTGCGGGGCCTCGGCATCACATTTCTCGTCACCGGCTTGATGGCGATCGGCTTCATGGCCTTCGCCGGCATCCAGCTCTGAGGGGAGGACAGGACCCGTCATGGAAACGATTCTGATCGGGGTCGGCGTCTTCGTCTTCGTCGTCGTCGCCCTCGTCCTCGTGCTGATGGTCGCGCGCAACAAGCTCGTCAGCAGCGGCGAGGTCAAGATCATCATCAACGGCGACCGCGACAACGCCCTCAAGGTGCAGTCGGGCGGCACGCTGCTCAACACCCTCGCCGAGCGCAAGATCTTCATCCCGTCGGCCTGCGGCGGCATGGGCTCGTGCGGCGTGTGCAAGGTCCATGTGCACAGCGGCGGCGGCGCGATGCTGCCCACCGAGGCCGGCTTCGTCAGCCGCGGCGAGGCCCGCGAGGGCTGCCGCCTCTCGTGTCAGGTCAAGGTCAAGGAGGACATGGAGATCGAGGTCGAGCCCGAGATCTTCTCCGTCCGCAAGTGGACCTGCACCGTGCGCTCGAACCACAACGTCGCGACCTTCATCAAGGAGCTCATCCTCGAGCTCCCCGAAGGCGAGTCGGTCCCGTTCCGCGCCGGCGGCTACATCCAGATCGAGTGCCCGCCGCACACGGTGCACTACAAGGACTTCGTCATCGAAGAGAAGTACCGCGACGACTGGGACAAGTACGACCAGTGGCGCTTCGTCTCGGTCGTCGACGAGACCGTCACCCGCGCCTACTCGATGGCGAACTACCCCGAAGAGAAGGGCATCATCATGCTCAACGTCCGGATCGCCTCGCCGCCCCCGCGGCAGCCGGACGTGCCCCCGGGCAAGATGTCGTCCTACATCTTCGGCCTCAAGCCCGGTGACACCACCGTCATCTCGGGTCCCTTCGGCGAGTTCTTCGCCAAGGAGACCGACAACGAGATGGTCTTCATCGGCGGCGGCGCGGGCATGGCCCCCATGCGCAGCCACATCTTCGACCAGTTCTACCGGATCCACACCCAGCGCAAGGTCTCGTTCTGGTACGGCGCGCGCAGCCTCCGCGAGGCGTTCTATGTCGACCACTTCGACAAGATCGCCGCCGAGAACGAGAACTTCGTGTGGCACATCGCCCTCTCCGAGCCGCTCCCGAGCGACGACTGGAAGGGCTACACCGGGTTCATCCATCAGGTGGTCTACAAGGAGTACCTCAAGAACCACCCGGCCCCCGAGGACATCGAGTACTACCTCTGCGGCCCGCCGATGATGAACACCGCCGTGATCAACATGCTCACCGACCTCGGCGTCGAGCCGGAGAACATCGCGCTCGACGACTTCGGCGGCTGAGCCGCGGTCGCTCGATGCCCCCCCCGCCCCCCGCCGGCGACGCCGACGCCCCGAGCATCTGGCGTCGCTGGATCCTCCCCGGCCTCTTCGTCATCGCGCTCTTCGTCGTCGTCTTCACCCGCGGCCACGACGACGCCACCCCGCCCCGCAGCGTCACCGCCTTCCAAGGCGCGACCATGGGGACCACCTACGCGGTCAAGATCGTCACCGGCCCGCTCGACCCCAAGAGCCACGGCAAGATCACGGCGGCGATCGACGACACCCTCGAAGCGGTCAACGCCTCGATGTCGACCTACCGCAAGGACAGCGAGCTCTCTCGCTTCAACGCCGCCCCGAGCACCGAGCCCGTCGCCATCTCCGAGCCGCTCCGCGCCGTCATCGGCGAAGCGCTCCGCGTCGGCGAGCTCTCCGACGGCGCGTTCGACGTCACCGTCGGCCCGCTCGTCAACGCCTGGGGCTTCGGCCCCGACGGCGAGCAGCGCCCGCCCGACGAAGCCACCCTCACCGCGCTCCGCGAGCGCGTCGGGCTCGACAAGCTCACCCTCGACGCCGCCGCCGGCACGATCCACAAGGCCCGCCCCGACGTCTACGTCGACCTCTCCGCCATCGCCAAGGGCCACGGCGTCGACCGCGTCGCGCAGGCCATCGAGGCGCTCGGCTACCGCGAGTACCTCGTCGAGATCGGCGGCGAGCTCCGCGCCCGCGGCCACAACGCCGACGACGTGCCCTGGCGGGTCGGCATCGAGAAGCCCGACGACGACGCCCGCGACATCCGCGAGATCATCGCCCTGCGAGACACCGCCCTCGCCACCTCTGGCGACTACCGCAACTACTACGAGCGCGACGGCAAGCGCCTCTCGCACACCATCGACCCCCGCACCGGCCGCCCGATCGAGCACCGCCTCGCCTCGGTCAGCGTCGTCAGCGCCCGCTGCTCCACCGCCGACGCGCTCGCCACCGCGCTCAACGTGCTCGGCCCCGACGCTGGCTTCGCGCTCGCCGACGCCCGCGGCATCCCCGCGCTCTTCATCGTGCGCACGCCCGACGGCGGCTTCACCGAGCGCGCCACCGCGCCCTTCGAAGAGCTCCGCCGCGCGACCGCCGCGTCTGCGCCCGCGGCGCCGGCATCGAACTGACGCCGACGTGCGCACCCATCACCCCGAGGAGGCCCGATGACCACCATCCTGCTCACGGTCGGGTTCATGGCGACGCTCATGCTCGCCATGGCGGTGGGCGTGATCTTTCGCGGCAAGGCGCTCAAGGGCTCGTGCGGCGGCATCGCCGGCGGCAACTGCCTCTGCCTCGACGAGAAGAAGGCCAACGCCTGCGTCATCAAGGGCCGCGACGTCGCCCCGCCCCCACGCAGCCTCAACGCCCGCGCCGCCGACGACGGCGTCGTGATCTACGAATGAGCCCGCCGCGCCCGCGGCGCCCCGCGCGGTGACCGCGCCCGCCGGTGAAGGCATCGCGCTCGACGTGGTCCGCGCGCCGGCTGGCCCCCGCCGCGCGCCGCGGCCGCCGTCAGTTCTCGTCGGCGATCGGCTCCATCAGCGACTGCGGCTCGACCCCGAGCGCCGACGCGAGCGCCGCGACGGTGCTCAACCGCGGATCGCTCGGCCCCCGCTCGTTGACGTCGAGCAGCCGCCACATCGTGGTGCGACCGATCCCGGCCCGATCGGCGAGGTGAGCGAGCGCGATCCCCCGCTTGCCGGCGAAGTGCCGCACCCAGAACGAGACACGACGAGTGAGTTTGTCTTGAGTCGTCATCATCATGCCACCGACTCTAGCGACCTCTGAACGCCTCGGTATTCCGCAAATGGCACACCGAAAACATGGATTGCTGACATCACCGAGCCATATGCCCGAATCTGCCAGCATGTCGGTCGCAAGCGGGCATTCGTCCGATGCGGACAGGTCGCACGGGGGAGCGGCAAGCCCGCGTCCCGCGAAACTTTTTTTCGATTCGCGCCCTGCGGTCGCGCCCGCGGGCGGTGGCACGGTGCATCGCTCCCCGCCGCGCGTCGGCGCGCTTGTCCTGCTGCCATGGCTGATCGCCGCCGGCTGCGGCGTCGATCCGGGCCATGATGCGCTCGCCGACGGCGCGCCGGGCGCCGACGCGCAATCGGTCGACGGCGGCTCGGCCGCGCCTGCGCTCGATCGGGGCTCCATGACCCTGGCCGACGCTGCGCCGCCCGACCAGCGGGTGCGCGGTGACGCCGACGCAGCCGACGCCGCCGCAGCCGACGCCGCGTCGCCCGACGCCGCCCTCCCCGACGCCGCCCTCCCCGACGCCGCCGCAGACGACGCCGCCGCAGCCGACGCCGCCCTCCCCGACGCCGCGCCGCATCCCATCCCGCCCGCGCCCACCGACGGCCCGCCCGCGTGGTATGACGTCGAGATCCTCGCCCGCTACCCCCACGACCCCGCCGCGTTCACCCAAGGCCTCGTCTACGACGGCGGCCTCCTCTACGAGAGCACCGGCCTGCGCGGGGAGTCCACCGTCCGCATCGTGCGCCTCGAGACCGGCGCCGTCCTCCGCCGCCACGACCTCGCCGCGCGCTACTTCGGCGAAGGGCTCGCGCGCGTCGACGACCGGCTCGTGCAGCTCACCTGGCAGTCCGGCGAAGGCTTCGTCTACGACCGCGCGACGCTCGCCCCGATCGGCGGCTTCGCCTACGCCGGCGAAGGCTGGGGTCTCGCCTTCGACGGCGCGCGCCTCGTCATGAGCGACGGCACCGCGCGGCTGCGCTTCCTCGACCCCGACAGCTACGCCGAGATCGGCGACGTCACCGTGCGCGACGCGGGGCGGCCCGTCGAGCGGCTCAACGAGCTCGAGGTCATCGACGGCGAGGTCTTCGCCAACGTGTGGTTCACCGATCGCATCGCCCGGATCGACCCCCGCGACGGCCGGGTCGCCGGCTGGATCGACCTGAGCGCGATCCGCCCACCCGAAGTGCGCGGCGACGACGTGCTCAACGGGATCGCGTGGGACGCCGCCGGCCGGCGCCTGCTGGTGACCGGCAAGCGCTGGCCGGTGATCTACGCCGTGCGGCTGGTGCCCCGGTAGCGCGGCCGGCGCCGCGTGGCTCCGCGGGTGCCGTTCGGGCGGCGCCACCGAAGCGATGCTGCCTGCCCGCTGCCCGGGCCGGATGCCAGGTCGCGTCGCCGCCGTCAGAGATGGGCGCGGTTCTTCTCGATCGTGACCATGGCAGGCCGAGCACCCCCGCCGAAGCGACGGACGCTGTTTCGCGCCCGGGCGCGGGCTCGACTCGGCGACGAACGCCGGATCAGCGGCCAGAGCGGGTCGTCGGCTCGGAGACGTATCCGATCATCGCCGGCAGCGGGTTCATCACTTCGCGACGGAAGCCTCCGCTCGGCGATCGACGCCGATCAACGCCCGGGCTCGGGGTCCTTCGGCCCGGTGATGGGGAGCTGCTCGGCGACGGACGCCGATCAGCGGCCCGGCTCGGGGTCCTTCGGCTCGGTGACGGGGAGCTGCTCGGTGACGGGCAACTCGTCGGTCGCGCGGATGGCTGGCGCCTCGTCGGCCGCGGGGTCGGCGTGCGCGGCCTCGGGCTCGGCGGCTTCGGCGGCCTCGGCCGGGGAGGCGTCGACCGGCGTGGCCTCGGGCTCGGCGGTCGCGGCGGCTTCAGGCTCGGCAGCGCTCACCTCGGGCTCGGCGGCCGTCGCCGCGGCCTCGGGCTCGGCGACTTCCGGCCCGGCGGCCTCGGCGGCTTCCGCCTCGGCGGCTTGGGCGGCTTCCGGCTCGGCGGCCGCATCCGCGGCAGCCTCGACGGCCTCCGGCTCGGCGACCTCGGCGGCTTCCGGCTCGGCGGCCTCGGCGGCTGCATCCGCGGCGGCTACCGGCTCGGCGGCCTCGGCGGCCGCATCCGCGGCAGCTTCGGCGGGCTCGGCGGCCGCGCTCGGCGCGCCCTCCCCCGCCGCGTCATCCGCCGCGCCCGGCTGCGCCAGCCCCGCCATCGTCAACCCGATCTTGCGCTCGTCCCGATCGACCGACACCACCCGCACCACCACCGCCTGCCCCGGCGACACCACCGCGCTCGGGTGCTCCACCCGCTCCTCGGCCAGCCGCCCCGCCGGCACGAGCCCCTCGATCCCCGGCTCCAGCTCCACGAAGGCGCCGAAGTCCTGCACGCTCGTCACCCGGCCCTCGATCGTCTGCCCCACCTCGTACTTGCGGATCAGCTCCGCCGTCAGATCCTCGTGGAGCTGCTTGATCCCCAGCGCCGCCCGCCCGCGCTCCGGGTCGATGTCGAGCACCATCACCTCGATCGCGTCACCCGGCCGGAACAGCGCCCGCGGCGACTCGGTGACCGCGCCCCACGAGAAGTCGCTCGTGTGCACCAGCCCCGCGATGTCGTTCGCCTCGTCGAGGTGCACGAACACCCCGAAGTCGGCCACCCGCGCCACCCGGCTCTCCAGCCGCGTCCCGATCGGCAGCTTCTCGGCCAGCGTCTTCCACGGGTTCTGCGCCGGATCGCGCATCGTCAGCCCGAGGCGCCGCTTCTCGATGTCGACCCGCAGCACCCACGCGTCGACCGCGTCGCCCTTCGCCACCGCGTCGCGCGGCTTCTTGATCTGCCGGCCCCACGCCATCTCCGAGACGTGCACCAGCCCCTCGATGCCATCGGGCAGCATCACGAACGCGCCGAACTCGGTCAGCCCGACCACCTCGCCCGCCACCGCGGTGCCCGGCCGGTAGCGCTGCTCGGCCGAGAGCCACGGATCGGGCACCGTCTGCTTCATGCCGAGCGCGATCTTCTCGCCCGTCGGATCGATGTCGAGCACCTTCACCGTCACCGCGTCGCCGACCTCGACGACCTCGGACGGGTGGTTGATCCGCCGCCAGCTCATGTCGTTGACGTGCAACAGCCCGTCGACGCCGCCGATGTCGACGAAGGCGCCGAACTTCGTCAGCCGCACGACCTCGCCCTCGATGACCTGCCCCTTCTCCAGCGTCGAGAGCGTCTGCGCCCGCGCCTCGGCCCGATCGGCCATGATCGGGGCCCGCTCGCTGACGACGACCTGACTCTTCTTCTCGCGCAGGTGGGTCACCCGCACCGTCAGCCGCGTCCCGAGCAGCGCCGCCGGATCACGCCGCCGACCCGGCGCGAGCTCGCGCAGCGGCAGCGTCGCCTTGATCCCGCCGAGGTCGACCGCCAGATCACCCCGGCTCGCCGAGATC
>JACKDM010000078.1 GCA_020633515.1 Myxococcales bacterium | reverse complement strand
GTGATGGGTCCGGCGCCGGTGGCGATCACCGGCATGAGCATCTGCAATGCGCTGGGTGATGATCGCGCGGCGGTGCGCGCGGCGCTGTGGGCGGGGCGGAGCGGGCTGGAGCCGACGACGGTGGCGGTGCCGTTCGCGACGTGGACAGGGCCGGTGCGGGGCGAGCTGCCCGAGCTGCCGGCGGCGATCGCCGATCGCACGACGCGCTCGGCGCGGATCGTGATGCGGATGCTGCTGGAGCTGGAGGGCGCGCTCGAGCGGCTGCGGGCGCGGTGGGCGCCGGGGCGGATCGCGGTGCTGATGGGGACGAGCACGGCGGGGGTCGATCGCACCGAGGTGGCGTGGCGGCGCTTCCGGGAGACGGGCGGGCTGCCGGCCGATTACGACCTGTGGCGCCACCACACCTATGGCGCGACGCTGCGGGTGGTGCAGCACCTCACCGGGGCGCGGGGGCCGGCGTGGATGCACTCGACGGCGTGCACCTCGTCGGCGAAGCCGCTCGCGTCGGCGCAGCGGCTGATCGCGAGCGGGGTGATCGACGCGGCGATCGTGGGCGGGGTCGACACGCTGTGTGCGATGACGCTGACCGGGTTTCGGGAGCTCGACGCGCTCGACGCCGAGCCGTGCCGGCCGTTCGCCGAGGGGCGCAACGGGATCAACATCGGCGAGGGCGGCGCGCTGTTGCTGCTCGAGCGCGACGGGGAGCCGATGGCGCTCGTCGAGGGGGTGGGTGAGACCTCCGACGCCTATCACATCAGCGCGCCGCATCCGCAGGGCGCGGGCGCGGTGGCGGCGATGCGGGGGGCGCTCGCGCAGGCGGGGGTGGGGCCCGAGGCGGTGCATCACATCAACGCGCATGGCACCGGGACCCGGCTCAACGACGCGGCCGAGGCGGCGGCGATCGCGGCGGTCTTCGGGGATGAGGTGCCGGTGGTGTCGACGAAGGGCTACACCGGCCACGCGCTCGGCGGGGCGGGCGCGATGGAGGCGGCGATGGCGACCTTCGCGCTGATCGAGGGGTGGATCCCGGCGTCGTGCAACGCCGCGCCGGTCGATCCGGCGCTCGGGATCCGGGTGGTCACCGCGCGGGAGACGGGGCGGTACACGCGGGTGCTCTCCAACTCGTTCGCGTTCGGGGGCAACAACGTCAGCGTGCTGTTGAGGGCGCCGTGAGCGGTGAGGGGGGCATGAGCGAGAAGACGGCGGCCGCGGCGGCGATCGTGGGGCTCGGGCTGCGGCTGCCGGAGCATCCGAGCGCGGCGATGTGGCTGGCGGGCGAGGCGAGCGACGCGCCGCCGCGGGGGGTGCTGATCGAGCCGCGCTCGCGGCGGCGGTCGAGCCCGTTCACCCGCGCGGTCGCCGAGGCCTACGCGCAGGCGCTCGAAGGCAGCGGGCTCGACGCAAAGACCGTCGCGACCGTCTTCGGCTCGGCGCTCGGGGAGGCGGGCACGATGATCGCGCTGCTCGACCAGATGTGCTTCGGCGCCGATCCGATGTCGCCGATGGCGTTCGCGATGAGCGTCCACAACGCGGCGTCGGGGGTGGTCTCGATCTCGACGCAGAACCGGGGGTACACGACCTCGCTCGGGGCCGATCACGACACGCCGGCGATGGCGCTCGTCGAGGCGCTCGGGCTGCTCGCGACGGGGTACGACGCGGTGATCGTGGCGTGCGGCGACGACGTGGTGCCGGTCGAGCTGGTGGGCGCGGATCAGGGCTGGGCGATGGCGGTGGGCGCGCTCGCGCTGGTGCCGGTCGCGGCGGCGCCGGCCGGGGCGCCGCGGATCGGGCACCCGTTCATCGGGGCGGGGCCGACGGTCGCGCCGGCGGCGGTGGCGGACGCGGTGGCGGCGAACCCGTCGGTGGGGGTGGTCGATCTGGTCGACGCCGCGCTGCGAGGCCGCTTCGGGGCGGTGGCGCTCGACCGCGGCGGCGGCGGGGGCTGGCGGGTCGAGCTGTCGGGGCCGGCGCGGTGAGCGAGGCGCGCTATCCGCCGCTGCGCGAGCTCGTGCCGCACGACGATCCGATGCTGCTGCTCGACGCGCTCGTCGACTACGCGCCCGGCGAGGCGACCTGCCGGCTCGTCATCCGCGAGGGCGCGGCCTTCGTCGAGGACGGGGTCGTCGATTGCGTCGTCGCGATCGAGTACATGGCGCAGGCCGTCGCCGCCTGCCTCGGCTACGAGGCGCGTCAGAGCGGGGGCGGGGTGCGGGTCGGCATGATCATCGCGAGCCGGCGCTTCGACATCGCGGTGCCGCGGCTCTACGTCGGCGAGGTCTTCGACGTGCGGATCGTGCGCACCCGGGGCGACGACGTGCTGAGCCACTGCGAGGCGCGGGTCGAGCGGGCGGGCGGCGGCGAGGTGGTCGCCTCGGCGCAGCTCACGATCTTCCACGCGGAGCGGCCGCCCGAGGACGAGGGCGCGCCGCCGCCGGTCAACGCCGCCGGCCGATGAGGAGCCGGGCGCTGCCCGCGAGCGGCGCCGTGGTCTCAAGCAGGAGCCCCGCGGCGGCGAAGAGTCGCTTGAAGTGCTTCTTGTCGCGCTCGCGGCCGGCGCCGCGGAGAACGAGCATCTCGAGGTCGAGCAGCCGCGTCGCGTCGCGCCGGGTCCCCGGCAGCAGGATGCCTTCGACGACCAGCACCCGCCCGCCGGGCGCCATCGCCTCGGCGCAGCGGGTCAGGATGGCGGCGGCGGCGTCGTCGTCCCAGTTGTGGATGACGTGCTTGACGACGTAGCGGTCGGCGCCGGCGGGGAGCGGGTCGAAGAAGCTGCCGGCGACGACCCGGCAGCGGTCGAGCCCGAGCGCGGCGAAGCGCGCGGCGGCGCGGGCGGCGACCGGCGGGCGCTCGACGAGGGTCAGCGCGAGGTGGGGCCAGGCGGCGGCGAGCTCGGCGCAGACGGTGCCGAGGCCGCCGCCGACGTCGACCACGGCGCGCACCGGGCCGAAGTCGTGCGCGTGTGCGAGCGCCCGCGCCTCGTGGCGGGTGAAGGCGTCGACGCCGCGGTGCCACGCGGCCCGATCGGCGTCCTCGGCGTCGAGGTGGGCGAAGAGCGGGCGCCCGAAGCGCCGCTCGAAGCCGGTCTCGCCGGCCCGCAGCGCGTCGGGCAGCGCCGACCACGGGTCCCACATGAACGGCTCGCCGACGAGCGCCGCGAGGTCGCCGAGCGCGTCGCGGCGGAGCCGGGCGCCGAGCGGCGTCAGCGTGAACCGATCGGCCTCGTCGACCGCGAGCAGCCCCTCGGCGGCGAGCACGCGCAGCAGCCGCTCGAGCCCCGCCGGCGCACAGTCGACGCGCCGCGCGATCGCGTCGGCGTCGAGCGCCCGCGGCGCGCCGTCGTCGTCGCACAGCACCTCGGCGATCCCGAGGCGGGCCGCGGCGGAGATCGCGGCGGTGATCCACTTGCCGCCGAGCAGGCGCAGGAAGTGCTCGTCGGCGGAGAGCGCCTCGGTCACGGCGCGGTGGCGTCGGCCGCGGGGTTGGTGAACGCGGTGTAGTCGTAGGTGGGCGGGATCTCCTCGACCTCGCCGTTGCCGTCGACGAGCAGCGGCGCGAGCAGCGCTTCGAGCACCTCGACCGGGGTGCGCTGCACGATGCGGCCGCAGGTGCGCTCGATGTCGCGCGCGAGCGGCGAGAGCAGCCGCCGGCGCCCGAGCCCCACCGCGGCCTCGGCGGCGACCCGCTCGCGCGGGACCCGCAGCGACCAATGGCGCACCCCGAGGTCGTCGACGAGCGCGCGCGCCTTGTCGGCGCCGAGGTCGCTGAGCACCCGCACGAGCAGATCGGCCGCGACGACCTCGGCCTGATCGGCGCGCTTCGCCATGTAGGCGAGCGTCTCGTCGGGGCTCATGCGCGCCTGCAACGCGACGTGCGCGTCGACGAGCACCGAGGGGAAGCGCGGCATGCCATAGAACCGCCCGTCCGGCGCCTCGGGCGCGCGCTCGGCCCAGGCGCGCAGCAGGCGCTGCATGTTGGCGGTCATGCCGGCGAAGCGCGACCCGACCGCCGCGAAGCGGGCGTGGTCCTCGCCCACCTGCCGGTAGATCCGCTGCATGTAGTACTGACAGACGAAGGACCAGTAGGTCAGGTTGTCCCAGTACAGCTTGGACAGCATCGCGCGCGGGTGGCCGTAGATCGGCGCCGCGTCGGCGTAGAGGTCGATCGCCGAGTTGACGAGCGCCCGGTACTGCACGTTGAACGCCTGGGTGCGCTCGACGAGGTCGCCGCCCTCGACGTCGGCGCGGATGCACTCGCCGGTGAAGAGGTTGGCGAAGGCGATGAAGTCGCTGCCCGGGCTGTAGAGCGGGTCGACGAAGGCGCCCGCCTCGCCGACCATCGCCCAGCGATCGGGCGACCACGCGCGGCCGACGCCGTGGCTGAAGCCCTTGAGCGTCAGGAAGTCGAGCGCCGGGTAGCGTTCGAGGTGGCGGGCGAGCACCGGCTCGTGGCGGGCGATGAACGCGTGCGTGCGCTCCAGGGTGCGGATCGCGTCGAAGTCGTGCAGCTCGTCGTGCACCACCACGCCCACGCTCGTGCGCCCCGAGCACAGCGGGATGATCCAGACCCAGTAGCCGGGCCCCATGAAGTGATTGGTCGACCGCCAGCGCTCCGAGGCGAACTCGCTCTCGTGCCACCGCGCCGCGGCCGCCGGATCGGTCGCCTCGCTGGCGGGCGGCACGATGTCGTTGATGTCGATGCGCCCCTCGACCCGGTACCACGACGCGCTCGCCGCGTGCCGGCTCCCGCGGGTCTGCTTGAGGTTGCGCCGCAGCAGCGCGTTGCGCCCGGTCGCGTCGACGAGCCACCGCGCCCGCGCCGGCCGGTCGCCCTCCGCGGTGCGGATCGTGACCGCGTGCGGCGTCTCACCGGGCTCGATGCGCACGTCGCGCACCGTCGCGCCCTCGATCAGCGTCGCGCCCGCCTCGACCACCTTGGCGCGCAGGTCGGACTCGAAGACCCCGCGGTCGAGCTGGTAGCTCGGCACGATCGGCTCGTGGGTGGGGCCGAGCTCGGTGCGCTGCTCGAGCGGCAGCTCGCCGCCGCCGGGGAAGAAGCGCAGGCCGTGCTTGAAGATATGTTGCTTCGTCAGATAGTCGCGGAGCCCGAGCGACTCGAAGTAGTTGGACGCGAGCTCGACGGAGGACTCGCCGACCTTGTGGCATCCCGGCGGGAGCGGGCGGGCCGTCTTCTCGACGACGACCACGGCGAGGTCGGGGAGGTCACGGCGGAGCTGCAACGCGAGGGTCAGACCGGCGAGGCCGCCGCCGGCGATGAGGACGTCGATGGGGGTGTCATCGACGAGCGGGTGGGCGTTCACGCGAAGTCCCTGTCGGTGGTGTCATCGAAGAGCGAGGAGCGCATCGAGGCTGGTACACTAGCCCGCCATGCACCTGCTCCGCAACGTGTCGCGCCACCTCGTCACGGCGCTGACGCTCGCCCTCGGTCTCATGCTGCTGCCGATGGGTTTCGTCGCCTTCTGGCTCTGGCGGCTCGCGCCCGGCGGCAGCCGCGACGCGCGCGCCCGCCGCATCCTCGGCATCGTGCGCGGCGCCTTCGGGCTGCTCCTCGCCTGGCTCGAGCTCATCGGCCAGCTCCGCGTCGAGCGCGACGTGACCGCGCTGCCCGACGGCCCCTGCGTGCTCGTCGCCCACCACGCGAGCCTGCTCGACACCGCGATCGTGCTCGCGACCGTGCCGCACACCGTCTCGGTCGTGCGCCCCGACATCTGGCGGCGTCCCATCCTCCGCGGCCTCTTCGACCTCGCCGCCTACGTGCCCGGCGCCGGCCGCGACCCGTTCGCGGTCGAGCGCATGATCGACGACGCCGTCGACCGCCTCCGCCGGGGTTTCCGGGTGCTCGTCTTCCCCGAAGGCACCCGCTCGGCGAAGCTCTCGCCCTTCGGCCGCTCGGCGTTCGAGATCGCCTGCCGCGCCGACGTGCCCGTCGTGCCGCTCGCCATCCGCTGCGACCCGCCGTGGCTCGACAAGGATCGAGGGTTCTTCCACGCGCCGCCGACGACGCCGCACCTCACGTTGCGCGCGCTCTCCGCGGTCGCGCCCGCCGACCATGGAAGCTCTGGCCGCCGATTGCGCGATGCGATATACAAGGCGCTCGCAACGGCCCTGCACGACGTGCAGCCGACTGAACGGGCCACTCCCCGCGCCCATGGATCCGACCGCAGGTGAGCGAATGGCGGACGCGCTTGAACAGCAGATCAAAGAGGTCATCGTCGAGTCGTTGATGCTCGAAGACATCACCCCCGACGACATCGACACCGACGCGCCGCTGTTCGTCGAGGGGCTCGGGCTCGACTCGATCGACGCGCTGGAGCTGGCGATCGCGCTCGGCAAGACCTTCGGGATCAAGACCTCGGCCGAAGACAAGCGCAACCGCGAGATCTTCTTCTCGGTCGCGAGCCTCGCCCGCTTCATCCGGGAGGAGCGGGCCGCGGGGCGAGCGCCGGCATGACCGCGGGCCGAGAGGCACCCGCGCCGCGTCGTCGCCTCGGCGCCCTGCTCGGCGCCCTCGCCGCCTTCGCGATGATCGCGTGGCCCGTCGCCGTCTGGTTCGGCCTCACCCGCTGGAGCCTGCGCGGCGCGGCGATCGTGCTGCTCGCCCTGCTCGCGCCCCTCGTCGTCACCCGCCTCGCCGCCCTCCCCCGCGCCCGGCTCGGCGACGTCGCGACCCTCGCCTTCATCCCCGTCATCACCGCCGCGCTCATCGGGCTCTCGGCGCTCCTCGACCACGCCGGCGCCGTGCTCGCCATCCCCTGCGCGATCCACGCGGTGCTGCTCGCCACCTTCGGCGCCACCCTCGCGAGCGACCGCCCGATGATCGAGCGCTTCGCCCGCCTGCAACACCCCGACCTCCGCCCCGCCGAGGTCGCGTGGTGCCGCCGCTGGACCGCGATCTGGTGCGGCTTCTTCCTCGCCAACCTGCTCGTCGCCGGCGCGCTCGCGCTGTGGGCGCCGCTGTGGTGGTGGACGCTGTACAACGGGCTGATCGCCTACGCCCTCATCGGGCTGCTCGTCGCCGTCGAGTGGGTGCTGCGCAAGGTGCGCTTCGGCCGCTTCGGCCGCTCGCTGCCCGAGCGGCTGCTCGTGCGCCTCGTGCCCGCCGCCCGTCGCACCGCCCGCCGCGAGGCCGCCGAGCGCGAGGCCGAAGCGCCCCGCCCGACCGTCGACCCCGCGCTCCTCTGCGCCTGAGCACGACCCCACCGATGAGTCGAGCCGGACGGGTCGAAGCGAGGAGGGCGCAGCCCGACGTGGCGGAGATCCCGCTCGCAGGGCGGCGGAACGAGCACGGCGAGAGGGAGCTATGAGCGACCGCCACGACCTTCCGCTCCTCGGCCACGCCGATCCGGGTGACCTCGTCGCCGTCGGCGGGGCCGGGGCGCGCACCGTCGCCGACCTCTACCGCGACGCCGCGCACGTCGCCGCCGTGCTCCCGCCCGCGGGCCCGGATTCCGGCGTGCTCCTCATCGTGCGCCACGACCGCTATGCCTTCGCCGCCGCCCTGCTCGGCGCCTGGGCCGCCGGCCACCGCGTCGTGCTGCCGCCCAACACCCGCCGCGACACCATCTGGCAGGTCGAGAGCGCGAGCGGCGCGGTGGCGATGCTGCACGACACCGACGCCGGCCACGCCCACCGCCTCGTCGACCTCATCGACGCTTCGGATCCCGACGCGCCCGATTCCATCGCGCCCATCACGCCGCCGCCCTTTGCCGCCGCGCGCGCCGTCGTCTACACCTCGGGCTCCACCGGCGAGATGCAGGCGTGGCCCAAGGCGCCGCGCCAGCTCATCGGCGAGGCGCGCATGCTCGCCCGTCACTTCGCCATCGGCCCCGGCGCCCGCGTCGTCGCCACCGTCGCCCCCGGCCACATCTACGGCCTGCTCTTCTCGGTGCTCGTGCCCCTCACCGCCGGCGCCGCCTTCGACCGCGACATCCCGCTCCACGCCGAGGCCGTCGCCGACCGCGTCGAGCGCAGCGCCGCCGACGTGCTCGTGCTCGTGCCCCCGCACGTCCGCGCCCTCGCCGCGCTCCCCGCCGGCCGCCTCGCGACCGTGCGCCGCGTCTTCTGCTCGACCGCGCCCCTCGACGGCGACCTCGCCCGCGACTTTGCCACCCGCCACGCGCCGATCACCGAGATCCTCGGCTCCTCGGAGACCGGCGGCATCGCCTGGCGCCACCGCGCCGACGACGACCGCTGGACCCCCCTCCCCGGCGTCACCCTCGCCGTCCGCGACGACCGCCTCGAGGTCCGCTCCCCCTTCGCCGACGAGACCGGCCCCACGCTCACCCACGACCTCGCCCGCATCGACCCCGACGGCCGCTTCACCCACCTCGGCCGCACCGACGGCGTCGTCAAGATCGGCGGCCGCCGGATCACCCTCGGCGCGCTCGAGCGCCACCTCACCGCCCTCGACGGCGTCCGCGACGCCGCCGTCGTCGCCGTGCCCCACCCCGGCGGCCGCGGCCAGCAGCTCCTCGCCGCCATCGCCGCCGACTCCGGCCGCTGGACCCCCGCCACGCTCCGCGAGGCGCTCCGCGACCGCTTCGAAGCCTCCACGCTCCCCCGCCGCTTCGTCACCGTCGAGGCGCTCCCCCGCGAAGACAACGGCAAGCTCCAGCGCGCCCGCCTCCTCCGCCTCTTCGACCTCGACCCCCAGGGCCGCCCCGTCGCCTGGCAGCTCCGCTGGACCGCCGACACCCGCGTCGCCACCGCGCCCGACCGCTGCGAGCGCCGCTTCGACGCCGAGATCCCCGAGACCTACGGCTGGTACACCGGCCACTTCCCCGGCCACCCCATCCTCGCCGGCGCCGTGCAGCTCCGCGAGATCGCGCTCCGCTGCGCCCGCCTCGCCCGCCCCGAGCTCGGCGACATCCGCCAGATCGGCAACCTCAAGTTCCTCGGCCGCCTCCGCCCCGGCGACGCCATCGCCGTCACCCTCGTCTGGCCCCCCGACGCCCCCCGCGTCGACTTCCGCATCACCCGCGGCGACACCCTCTGCACCACCGGCCGCCTCACCTTCGCCGAACGCCCCGCATGACCGCCCCCCGCATCTGCGTCGTCATCCCGACCTACGACAACCCGCGCACCATCCGCGCCGTCGTCGAGCGCGCGCGCCACCACGTCCCCGACGTCATCGTCGTCGACGACCACAGCGGCCCCGAAGGCGAAGCCGCCTGCCGCGCCCTGCACGACGACGGCCTCGCCACCGTCGTCCGCCGCGCGCGCAACGGCGGCAAGGGCGCCGCCGTCAAGACCGGCCTCCGCGAAGCCCGCGACCGCGGCTACACCCACGCCCTCCAGGTCGACGGCGACGGCCAGCACGACCTCGACCGCATGCCCGCCTTCGTCGACTGCGCCCGCGCCCACCCCGACGCGCTCGTGCTCGGCTACCCGCGCTACGACACCACCGTGCCCGCCGTCCGCCTCCAGGCCCGCCGCATCACCCGCTTCTGGGTCGACCTCGAGGTCGGCCGCGGCGTCATCCACGACGCCATGGTCGGCTTCCGCGTCTACCCCATCGCCGCCGCCCTCGCCGCCCCCGTCCGCGGCGACCGCATGGACTTCGACGTCGAGATCGCCGTCCGCCTCGCCTGGGCCGGCCTCCCCATCCACAACCTCCCCGTCGGCGTCCGCTACCTCAGCGAAGAAGAAGGCGGCACCTCGCACTTCCAGCCGCTGCGCGACAACCTCCGCCTCGGCTGGCTGCACTCCCGCCTCTGCACCATCGGCGCGACCCGCTGGTGCCTCCGCAAGCTCGGGTTGATCCGATGACCGCCCCCGCCAGCGACCCCGCCAGCGCCCCCGGCGACACCGGCTGGCTCACCCGCGGCGAACGCGGCGCCCTCCTCGGCGTCCGCCTCGTCTTCTGGATGGCCCGCCTCCTCGGCCGCTGGCCCACCCGCCAGTTCGTCCGCCTCCTCGCCCTCTACTACGCCACCTTCGACGCCGCCGCCGCCCGCGCCAGCCACGACTGGCTCACCCGCGTGCACGGCCGCCCCGCCACCCGCGCCGAGACCCGCGCCCACATCTTCCGCTTCGCCCAGGTCGCGCTCGACCGCATCTACCTCCTCCAAGGCGCCACCCACGGCTTCCGCGTCACCCGCACCGGCAGCCACCACCTCGAAGAGCTCGTCGCCCGCCGCCAGGGCGCCGTGCTCCTCGGCGCCCACCTCGGCAGCTTCGAAGCCATGCGCGCCGGCGCCCGCGAAGAGACCCTCCCGCTCTACATCGTCGGCCACTTCGAAAACGCCCGGATGATCAACGCCCTCCTCGCCCGCATCGCGCCCGAGATGGCCGGCCGCGTCATCCACGCCGGCGGCGACCCCGTCGCCTTCGCCCTCCGGATCCGCGAGCTCGTCGAAGGCGGCGCGCTCGTCGCCATCCTCGGCGACCGCGTCGGCCTCAACGACAAGGCCATCGAGGTCCCCTTCCTCGGCCAGCCCGCCCGCTTCCCCACCGGCCCCTTCCTGCTCGCCGCCATCCTGCGCTGCCCCGTCTACCTCGTCTTCGGCCTCTACTTCGACCCCGACCGCTACGACCTCTACTGCGAGCCCTTCGCCGAGCGCGTCGAGCTCCCCCGCGGCCACCGTGAAGAGGCGCTCCGAGCCATCGTAGAACGCTACGCCGAGCGCCTCGAAGCCCACGCCCGCAAGGCACCCGACAACTGGTTCAACTTCTACGACTTCTGGGGGACCGACCCGCGATGACCACCCCGCCCCCCCTCTCGATCGGCGAGCGCCCGCTCACCCTCGCCGACCTCGACCGCGCCGCCCGCCGGCAGGTGCGCGTCACCCTCGCCCCCGCCGCCCGCGACCGCATGGCCAACAGCGCCGCCACCCTCGCCGCCCTCCACGACCGCGGCGAGAAGACCTACGGCGTCACCACCAGCGTCGGCGCCTCGGTCCGCACCGCCGTCCCGCCCCCGCTCTCCGCCGCCCTCTCCCACAACCTCTTCCGCATGCACGGCGTCGGCACCGGCCGCCCCCTCACCCCCGAACAGACCATCGCCGTGCTCTGCGTCCGCCTCTCCACCTTCGCCGCCGGCCGCAGCGGCGTCCGCCCCCTCATCGCCGACCGCATCGTCGAGCTCCTCGACCGCGACCTCCTCCCCGTCATCCCCGCCGAAGGCTCCGTCGGCGCCAGCGGCGACCTCACCCCCATGTCCTACCTCGCCGCCGTCATCGCCGGCGAACGCGAGCTCTGGCGCGACGGCCGCATCGAACCCGCCGCCCCCGCGCTGCACGCCGCCGGCCTCGCCCCGCTGTCGTTCGCCCCCAAAGAAGCCCTCGCCCTCATGAACGGCACCAGCGTCTCCACCGCCCTCGCCGCGCTCGCCCACACCGCCGCCGCCCGCCTCGCCCGCCTCGCCGCCCGCGCCACCGCGCTCGCCATCCACGCCATCGGCGGCAACCCCGAGCACGTCGACCCCGCCATCCACCTCGCCCGCCCCCACCCCGGCCAGATCCGCGTCGCCGCCTGGATCCGCCACGCCCTCGGCGACGCCCGCCCCCGCCCCGGCCACCTCCAGGACCCCTACTCGCTGCGCTGCGCCCCCCACATCATCGGCGTCCTCGTCGACGCCCTCGACTGGACCGCCACCTGGCTCGAGACCGAGCTCAACGGCGTCAGCGACAACCCCATCATCGACGTCGACCGCGGCGCCGCCCTCCACGGCGGCAACTTCTACGGCGGCCACGTCGCCTTCGCCTGCGACGCCCTCAAGACCGCCCTCGCCCAGACCGGAGCGCTCCTCGACCGCCAGCTCCAGCTCATCTGCAACCCCGCCGAAAACCACGGCCTCCCCGCCAACCTCGTCGGCGTCGAAGGCGACGAAGCCTGCATCCACAACGGCTTCAAGGCCGCCACCATCGCCACCTCCGCCCTCGCCGCCGAAGCCCTCAAGCTCACCGTGCCCGCCGGCGCCTTCACCCGCTCCACCGAACAGCACAACCAGGACATGGTCCCCATGGCCACCCTCGCCGCCCGCGACCTCGAGCGCGTCGTCGAGCTCACCGAACAGATCACCGCCATCGCCCTCCTCGCCGCCTGCCAGGCCGTCGACCTCCGCGCCGACCGCCGCGACGCCCCCCCCCTCGCCCCCGCCGCCGCCGCCCTCCGCGACACCCTCCGCGCCGCCGTCCCCCGCCTCACCACCGACCGCCGCATGGACCACGACATCACCGCCGTCCTCACCCTCATCCGCCGCGGCGCCCTCGACCCCCACCTCGCCGAGCCCGAGGACCGCGACGGCGGAGAGAGGCCATGAGCCGAGCGCAGCGAAGCCGTCCCCTCGAAGGGGACGGGCCGAAGCAAGGAGGGCGCGAGCCCGACGCAGCGAAGCGCCCGCCCGCAGGGCGGCGGAGTGAGCACGGCGGAGAGCAACAATGACCCACGCCGCCAGCATCGAGACCACCGTGCCCTTCCACGACTGCGACCCCCTCTTCGTCGTCTGGCACGGCCGCTACTTCGACTACCTCGCCCTCGCCCGCACCGAGCTCCTCCGCCGCCTCGACCTCGACATCCCCCAGATCCGCGACCTCGGCTATCGCATGTATGTCACCGACGCCCGCTGCCGCTACATGTACCCCATGCGCTACGGCGACCGCGTCCGCGTCACCGCCCGCCTCCACGAAGCCACCCCCCTCATCCGCTTCGTCTACGGCATCGACAACCTCACCCACAGCCGCAAGACCGCCCGCGCCTCGACGACCCTCGCCACCCTCGACCCCGCCGGCGCGCTCCTCACCGCCACCCCCGAGCCCATCCTCAGCCGCCTCCGAGGCCCCGCCCCATGAAGCACCGCGCCCTCGCCGCCCTCACCGCCCTCACCCTCGCCCCGGCCGCCCTCGCCCCGCGCGCCCACGCCGCGCCCGACGCCACGCCTCCCACCACCGCGCCCGCCGCCACGCCCGCCGCCCCCGCCGACCTCGACGCGCTCCTCACCGCCTTCCGCGCGCTCCCCGGCCTCGAAGCCCGCTTCACCGAAGACAAACACCT
>JACKDM010000077.1 GCA_020633515.1 Myxococcales bacterium | reverse complement strand
GCAGCCGGGCATGGATCGGGTGGCGCCGGGGGATCCCGCCGGCAGCTATCTGATGGCGAAGCTCTCGGCGAACCCGCCCGTCGGGAGCCGGATGCCGCTCGGCGGCGCGCTGACGGCGGGCGAGCTGAGCCTGATCCGCGGCTGGATCGCGGCGGGCGCGCCGACCGAGGTCTGCGTGGATCCGGGGCCCGACCCGGAGCCCGAGCCGGGCGCGGTCGCGCGGGTCGAGGTCGAAGCGGCGCCGCTGCGGCTGGGGATCGGTGAGGTGACGCGAGTGATGGCGCGCGCGGTGGACGCCGATGGCATGGCGGTCGAGGCGCGGATCGACTGGGTGTCGACGAATGGCATCGTGGTGTACAGCGATGGCACCGGCGGGCTGCTCGGGGTCGGGGTGGGTGAGGCGGCGGTGCGCGCGGTGGCCGACGGGGTGGAGAGCGCGGCGATCCCGGTGACGGTGGTCGACGCGAACCCGCCGGGGGCGTCGTTCTTCCGCGAGGTGGATCCCATGTTCCGCCAGCGGTGCGCGGTGCCGGGGTGCCATGTCGATGATATCGAGCCGGGGGATCTGCGCTTCGATCGCGACCCCGGTCGCATGTGGGAGGAGCTCGTCGAGGACGACGCCGAAGAGGTGGATCTGCCGCGGGTGGCGCGGGGTTCGCCGGCGGGGAGCTACCTGGTGCAGAAGCTGGCGCTCGATCGACCGGCGGTGGGCGGGCGGATGCCGCTGGGCATGCCGCCGCTGTCGGTCGATGACATGCAGAAGGTGGTGACCTGGATCCGGGCGGGCGCGGCGGCGAACTGAGCGGCGGCGAACTGAGCGGCGGCGAACCGAGCGCGGGCGCCTCGGGAGCGAGGCGCGCGGGTCGCACCCGGGGGGCGGCGGTGGGGTCGACGGGCCCCACCACGAACGCGGCGACGCACGGTGCGGCGCGGCGTCGCGGGGCTCGCGACGAGGCATGTGCTTTGCGTATCATGCCGGCGTGAAACGCGCGCTCCTCTTCGCTCTCGCCATGTGCTTGCCGCTCGCGCCCGCCGGCGCGGGGGCCGAGGTGATCGGCAGCGGGCAGCATGCCATCCGCAACGGGACCCGCTCACCGCAGGTCGTGGCGCTGACCGACCGTCAGCAGCTCGCGATCGGGTGGCTGTATCGGCCGGGGGATCCGGCGTCGGCGTTCTGCACCGGCACGCTGGTCGCGCCGCGGGTGGTGGTGACGGCGACGCACTGCACGCGCGGCGACGGGCCCGAGGCGATCGGGTTCGGGATCGGGATCGATCCGGCGGCGCCGGTGGCGTTGTTCACGCTGGTGCAGATCGCCGAGTTCCCCGACGCCGAGGTCGACGTGGCGCTGCTGTTCCTCGCCGAGGACGCGGTGCAGACGGTGCCCGATGTCGAGCCGCTGCCGGTCAACCGCGCGGCGCTCGACGGGGCCGACGGGGACGCGATCGTCGGGCGCACGGTCGAGGTGGCGGGTTATGGCGAGACGGGTGATCCGTCGCTGACCGGGCGGTTCTTCGCGAGCGTGCGGCTCGCCGAGATCGACGAGACCTTCGTGGTGGTCGACGGGCAGGGGTTGCAGGGGCTGTGCTTCGGTGACTCGGGCGGGCCGGTGATCACGATCAACGCGGCGGGGGCGCCGGTCATCCTCGGGGTGGAGCACGGCGGCGACGACTCGTGCGTGGGGCGTGACTTCCTGACGCGGCTCGATCCGCTCGGGGACTGGCTGATGGCGGCGGTGGCGGCGACCGAGCCGCTCGTGGAGAAGGGCGGGCCGTGCGGGGGGCTGTCGTTCGCGGGGCGGTGCGTGGGCAACACGGTGGAGTGGTGCGACGAGACGGGGCGGGTGGCGTCGGTCGACTGCGGGCTGCACGGGCGGGGCTGCGGCTTCATCGACGCGGCGACGGGGTATTACTGCTCGACCGCGGCGGCGTGCGAGCTCGACGCGGAGGGGCGCTGCGTGGGGGCGCCGGATGGGGCGGGCTTCATCCCCGATGGGGCGCAGCGGGCGGAGTTCGTCGGGGGGTGCGCGGTGGCACCGGGGCGTGATGCCATGCCATCGGGCTGGATCTTTCTGCTGATGGTGTGGGTCACGGGGCGTCGTCGCCGTCACTGATCGCACGATCAGCGTCATCATCCGCTCGACACCTTACGTCGCGGCTCCCTTCCGTGGTAGAGAGGTGCCCATGCCTGCCCTCCGACGGAGCGCGACGATGCGCAGCTTGATCTGGGCGACGGTGGCCCTGTTGACCGCCGCCTGCTCGTACGACCTCGGCGACGTGCGCGACCCGCTCGGCGACGACGTCGACGCGGTCACCTGGGACGACGCGGCCCTGCCGGTCGCGCCGCCCGCCGACGACGAAGCCCCCACGGTCGAGATCAGCGAGGTCGAGGATCTCGGCGATGGCACCGCCCGCCTGAGCGGCATCTCGGGGGATGATCGGGCGGTGGTCTCCCTCTTCATCCACGTCGATCGGAGCGGCCCCTATCCGGTGCCGCCGGCGCCCGAGGGGTATACGGTGTGGTCGGCGGTGGTGCCGATCGTGCCGGCGGGGCCGGTCGAGTTCACCGCCGAGGTCTTCGACGCGAGCGGGCACCCGGGGCGCGCGACGGTGATGCTGGAGCGGCCGCGGCCGAACGACATGACGGCGCCGGTGGTGGTGATCACCGAGCCGATGGACGGGCTCGAGACCAACGCGGCGCGGCTGTTCATCCGCGGGACGGCGATGGACGCGTCGGGGGTGCGCAGCGTCGATGTGGTGCAGATCATCGACGGCGACGAGATGCCGGTGGGCCCGGCGCGGACGGGCGATCACTTCGCGACCTGGGGGATCGACGCGCCGCTGGCGCCGGGGGTGAGGACGACCTTCGTGGCGCGGGCGCGCGACAGCGCCGATCGGCTGGGTGAGGCGCGGGTGACGGTGAACTCGCGGGCGGCCCCGCCGCATGCGGCGCCGCGGCTGGTGTCGAGCGCGCCGGCCGATGGCGCGACGGTGGCGGGGTCGCGGCAGACGCTGTCGATGGAGTTCGAGTCGGGGGCGCCGATCGAGGCGGTGTGGGTGCGGGTCGGCGACGCGGCGAACGCGGCGGCGACGGGCGGCGGGCGCTCGTGGGAGGCGCCGGTGCGGCTGCGGCCGGGGGCGAACGCGATCACGGTCGTGGCGCGCGACGCGGTGGGGCTGGTGGGGCGGGCGGTGATCACGGTGACGATGGACGATGGCTACGGCGACGGGCCGATCGTCGCGCTCGGGGTGCCGGGCGAACCGGGCGGTGAGGTGGTGCTCGATCTCGACAAGGCCGGGGTGCTGGAGATGTTCCCGGTCGACGTGCAGCGGAGCACGGTGCTGATGAACCTCGACCCGCGGGCGATGGTGACGAACGCGCTCGGGGTGATCCGCGCCGCCTGCGGGGCGGGGTGGGACGGGCCGGACTTCGTGCCGCAGTGCCCGGCAACGTGGGGGGCGCCGGAGCGCAACCTGTGGGGGCTGCTGACGATGACGCCGCGGCGGGCCGACGTGAGCGGCACCTCACTCGCGGGGGCGGCCGAGCGGGCGATCCCGTTCCTCGGGCTGCCGTTCGGGCAGATCCTCGGCGACGCGCTGCAAGTGGGCTATGACGAAGTGGTCTTGCCCGATGAGCCGCTCGTCGATGCCATCGTCGATCTGCTGATCGCTTCGCACCCCAACGCCGGTCCGGGGGGCGCGCTGCCGGTGACGCTCGAAGACGGTCTGCTCGACATGCGGCCGCTCGGCGACCGCTTCGGGCCGGAAGCCGACCACCCGGGCTTCATCGCAGGCGCCGTCGAGGCGGGCGTGCTCACCGCTGACTTCCGAATGGGGCTGACCTTGATCAGCAACCTGCGGCTGTACGAGGGCGTCGACCTGCGCGCGTCGCGCAAGGACTACTTCGGTGATCGCCCGCCGGGGTCGCCGGTCGTCGAGCTGGAGTTCGAGCAGCCAGGCCGGTTCAGCCTGAGTGGCATCGATCCGTCGCCGGTGGTGGCGATGGACTTCCAGATGATCGAGAGCGACACCGCGGCGACCCCCGGCAACTCGCTCGAGCCGTTCGGACTCGGCGACAGCGACGTGTGGGCATTCGCTCCCTGGATGCTGGAGCGCGTCGTCGCCCAGGCCTCGCTCAACGCGTTCGGCGAGCTCCGCACCGGCTGTGACCTGTGCGGCGCCGAGAGCGGCGAGGGGCTGATCTACAGCGATCCGATGCTCGGCAGCGACCTCGCCGAGCTGGTGATCGGGCGGCTCGGTTATGACTGCCTGCCCGGTGAGACCTGTCCCAACGAAGACATCCGCAACGCGGTCGGGCTCGCCGAGCACTTCGCCAACAGCCTCGACCGTCACGACTGCCGCAACATCAACGAGTGCGCCAATCGCTTCGGCCCCGACTTCCAGTGCCATCCGCAGGGACGCTGCGTCGATGCCAATGAGATCGAGTGCTTCAACGACCGGCAGTGCGCGGCCGGCGAGCGCTGCCTCGCAGGCACCTGCGCGGTCGGGGTCGAGTGCGTCTCCGACGCGGAGTGCGCCGGCGCGACGGTGTGCTACCAGGGCGGATGCATCGAGGTCCCGGCGGGCTGGTTCCGGCTGTGGATGCCCCAAGGCGCCGCGCCGCTGCCCGATCCGGCCTATATGTGGGACATCGTCCTCGAGGTCGCCCAGGCCCGGATGCGCGATGGCGGGGTCGCCGAGGGCGAGGGCGACGCGCTCTTTCACCTCGAGGGCGTCTCGGTCGGCCTCACCGACGCCGACATCGAGGCGCAGGTGCGAGAGCAGCTCCAGGCGCAGCGGCTCACGCTCGCCGACGCGCTCCTCGGGCGCTACGTCGACCCCGAGCACCCGCTCGACCTCTTCGTCGACGCCTTCGGCGAGGCCGGCTGGCTGATGATCAACCCCTGCCGCATCGGCCTCGCCCACCCCGACGCGACGCGGTGCGCCGATCCGATGGCGGCGGGGCTGTACAGCGAGCCGGCGGCCGACGCGGCGTCGCGGCTCGACGCCGACGCGCCCTCGGGGCTGCGCGGGGTGCCGCTCGCGTCGCTGGCGGTGGGTGAGTCGCTGTACTTCCGGGACGCCGATGACACCATCTACCGGCTCGACGTCGAGGCGGTGGACGCGACGACGGTGCGGCTGTGGCTGCGGGGAGAGGCACGATGAGAGCTTCGAGGCTGCTGTGCGCCGCGCTGCTGGCCGCGGGCGGGCTCGCGGGCTGCGATGACGACGGCGGCGAGCTGATCACGGTGCTGCCCGACGCGGGCGGCGCCGAGGGCTGCCCCGACGTCGCGCCCGTGGCGACGATCGAGGCGCCGGGCGACGGATCGGCCCACACCGCGGCGTTCCTCGAGGTGCGCGGCACGGCGACCGGCGCCGGCGCGGTCGAGGTCGTCGTCGACGACGGCGCGCCGCTGACGGCGGCGGGCGAGCGCTCGTGGTCGACGACGGTGCAGCTCACCCCCGGGCCGCACACGGTCCGGGTCACCCCCAAGGGCCGCCGCGGCTGCGGCGACGGGGCGACGGTGACCCACACCGTGGTGCAGGGCAGCCAGATGACCCTCGTCGCGCCGCCGCCGCCGGGCGTCGTCGAGCTGCGCCTCGACCGGCTCGCGCTCGAGCGGCTGCTCACCGAGGACGATCAGAAGCAGATCGTGCTCGCCCGCCTCGACCTCGCGCCGCTCGTCGGCAACGCGCTCGCCGCGCTCGAAGACCCGGCGGCGTACGGGCTCGACACGCGCCGCTGGACCGCCGCCGAGCGCAACCTCGCCGGCCTGCTGGTGATGAGCCCCGACACCGCCGATCTCTCCGGCACCGCGCTCGCGCCGGTGATGGATCTCTCGGCGCAGCTCGGCCTGCCGCCGCCGCGGATCCTCTCCGACATGCTCGGCCTCGCGCCGAGCGAGCGCTTCCTCAGCAGCGAGATCGTCACCGACGTGATGCTCGACCTGCTCATCCGCAGCCACCCCAACTTCACCCCGCCCGGCGAGGCGCCCGACCCCGAAGGCCGCCTCGCGGTCACGCTGCACGACGGCCTCGGCGACCTCGCGCCGCTCGCCGACAAGTACGGCCCGAGCGGCGACCACCCCGGCTTCATCGCCGAGCCGCCGAGCGCCGAGCTCTTCACCCCGGCGTTCGCGATGGTCGTGCGCGGCGAGGGCAACGTCGTCGTGCTCCCCGGCCTGCGCCCCGGCGAGGGCTTCGCCAGCCACGTCGTGCCCCCGCCCGCCGGCGAGGCGATCCTCGCGCTCGACTTCCGAGACCCCGACACCTTCCGCATCGAGGGCCTGCACCCCGAGCCGCGCGCGGCGCTGACGCTCGAAGTCCCCGAGTCGCCGATGGATTTCGCCGTCCCGGCCCCGCCGGCCATGGGCCGCCCGGCGCCGCCCGGCGACAGCGCCGTCTGGGACGCGCCGCCGTGGACGCTCGAGCACATCGTCGCCGAGGCCTCGCGCCGCGCGTTCGCGGATCTCTGGCCCGACGGCCTCGCGCTCGAATACGCGCTCGGCGCGATCGACCCCGCCGCGCAGGTGAGCTGGGACGCGGGCTGGGTCGTCGTCGACGTCGTCGCCGAGCTCGGCCCGCCGCCGGCGCCGGCCTACATCTGGGATCTCATCCTCGACGTCGCCCAGCAGCGCCTGCACGACGGCGTCGAGGATGGTCAGGTCATCAAGGTGCGCCTCGAGCTGCCGCTGCTGCCGATCGGCCTCGACGCCGATCAGCTCGTCGACGTGATGCGCCCGGCGCTCGAAGCGCAGAAGGAGACGCTCGTCGCGATGATGGTCGGCGCGCCCGACGCGCTGCCGAGCGAGGCGACGATCTGGCTCGACGGGCAGGCGCTGGTGATCGCCGGTGACGCCGCGCCGCTCTACCCGAGCCGGCAGGCGCTCGCCGAGGACATCCAGAGCACCCGCCGCGTCGAGCTCGGCGAGGCGGCGCAGACCTGGTGGACCCGCTCGCCGGGCGGGCAGCTCGTCGTGCTCGACGTCGGCGAGTGGCGCGGCGACCGGGTCTCGATCGGGCAGACCGTGATGCCGGAGGAGGGGCGATGAGGAGGCTCTTGTTGGGGCTCGCGCTCGGCGGCGCCGCGCTCGTGGGCTGCACCGAAGAGGCGGCCGCGCCCGAGGTGACGCCGCTCGAAGTCGGCGACAGCCGCGAGGTGACGCTGCGGTTCACCCCGCTCGACGTCAGCAACTTCCAGAAGACGCTCGCCCGCCTCGAGCTGCGCCAGCTCCCGCCGCGGCTCATCGAGCGCACCTGGCTCACCGACATCGACCTGCGCGGCGCCCCCGACGGCGCCCCGCAGCTCATCGACCACGCGCTCGAAGCGATCCTCTCGCTCGACCCGACCGATCCGACGCTCGAGCCCGCCAAGCGCAACCTCGTCGCGCTCCTCCAGATGTCACCGCAGACCGCTGATCTCAGCGGCACCTCGATGGAGGCGCTGCTCGAGCTCGCGCCCAACATCGGCTTCTCGGTGCCCGAGGTCCTCGGCCTCGCGCTCGGCGTCGAGCCCGACCAGGCGTTCTTGAGCCCGGCCGACGTCGGCGCGGCGATGGTCGAGTTCGTCATCGGCAGCCACCCCAACGCCCGGGTGCGCCCCGGCCCGATCACGCCGTCGAACCCCGAGGGCCTCTACCCGGTCGCGCCGGGCAAGCTCCCCGTCTTCCTCGACGACGTGCTCTCCGACCTGCGCACCCTCCAGCGCCGCTACGGCCCCTACGCCGCCGAGAACGCCTGGCACCCCGGCTTCATCGCCGGCCCGGTCGAGGCGACCCTCTTCGAAGAAGACCTCGTGATGGTCGTCAAGGCCAACACCAACGGCGCCCCCGACAAGGGCATCGACCTCGAGACGGCGAGCATCGCGGGCGTCAACTCCATCGACGACTCACCCGAGACCCTCTTCGACTTCTCCGACCCCGACTGGCTCAACATCGAAGGCAGCTTCGTCGACCCGCCCCGCATCGGCCGCATGCTCTTCGCGCTCGGCGAGGACCCCCGCTTCATCCGCGGCGGCACGAACCCCGAGCCTGCCCCCCGCGGCGACGGCGAGGTCTGGGCCGCCGCGCCCTACACCCTCGAGCGCGTCGTCGCCGAGGCCGCCTTCGCCCGCTGGCGCGACCACACCGTCTACGAAGAGATCACCCGCCGCGCCGAGGGCGAGCCGCTGTTGACCCTCGACGTCGACCACGGCTGGCTCTCGCTCGCCACCCCCGGCCGCGTCGGCGAGCCCCCGCCCGCGACCTACATCTGGGACCTCATCACCGAGGTCGCCCAGATCCGGGTCCACGACGGCGACATCCCCGAGGGCGAGGCCAACGTCTCGTTCGTGCTCGAAGACGTCGCGCTCGGCCTCTCGATGGCCGACCTCATCGGCGGCGTCAAGCGCAGCCTCCAGGCCGATCCCGCCGGGCTCGTGCAGGTCGCCGCGACCCTCTTCGACAACACCTGGGGCGAGGCCGACTTCTTCTACCGCCGCCCCCGCGGCGAGGACGCCGACTACCTCTTCTTCATCGACGCCTCCGACATCCCCAAGGACCGGGCCGGCGTCGCGGTGCGCCCCTACGCCTACCAGAACCCCGGCTTCTTCGCCGACCCCGCGCTGACCATGCAGCTCGCCACCCGCGACGTCGTCGATGGCGACGCGGTGCACCTCAAGCTCCGGGTCTCGCCGGGTGACGTCTTCTACGTGGCCGACGAAGGCGACCGCGTCTTCCGGGTGACCGTCGGCGAGAAGCCCTCCCGCGCCACCCTGCCCCTGACGATCGAGAGGGTCCGATGAAGCGCACCGCGATCGCGCTCGGCGCCACGCTCCTCGCCACCCAGGCCCACGCCAGCGGCCTCGCGGCGCCGGTGATCGGCAACAGCTTCTCCTCGGCGGTCGGCCAGGACCCCGCCGCCGTCTACTGGAACCCGGCCATGCTCGGCCCGCTCCTCCGCGAGCGGCAGGCCGACGCCTACGCCGGCCTCTCGGCGCTCTACCTCGACGTCACCTATGACCGGGTCCGCCGCGGCGACTACCAGTACCGCGACAGCCTCCGCTTCCGCGCGCCCGTGCCCCAGGACGACATCGACCCCACGCGCTCCGGCCCTGACGAAGAGGCCCGCGCCGCCGGCTTCATCCCCCTCCCCGCCCCTCAGCTCTTCTACAGCCACCGGATCGACGACGAGTTCAGCCTCGGCCTCGGCCTCTTCGTGCCCTTCGGCGCCGTCCTCGAGTTCGACGACGGCGGCCCGCAGAAGTGGGCGCTGCAATCGGTCGAGCTCTTCGCCGTCGAGGCCGCCGCCGCCGCCGCGTGGCAGGCCAACGACCAGCTCAGCTTCGGCGTCGGCGCCGGCGTCGTCGGCGGCCAGCTCCGGCTGCGCAAGGTCGTCGACCTCGCGAGCACCCCGCTCATGGCCCGCGCCTTCGCCGACCCCCCGATCGGCCAGCCCAACTCCTTCGGCCCCAACGCCCCCTCGACCGTGCGCGAGCTCGACGCGCTCAGCCGCCCGGTCGACATCGGCCCCGGCTACGGCCTCTCCTGGTCCGGCCGCATCGGCGTCGCCTACGCCCCCATCCCCGAGGTCCAGCTCGGCGCCGCCTACATCCACCGCGTCCCGCTCGTCTTCACCGGCGGCTTCGCGCTCGACATGAACGACCCCCTCTTCACCGAAGACCTCGTCGCGCAGGGCCTGCGCTACCCCGCCGAGGTCAACGGCGAGGCCGAGGTCGAGTTCCCGCTGCCCCCGAGCCTCAACCTCGGCGCGAGCTGGGCGATCGACGAACACTGGACCGTCGCGCTCACCGGCTCGGTCTTCTTCAACTCCGTCGTGCAGGACCTCACCGCCACCCTCCGCTCCAACGAGTTCGTGCAGCCCGAGCTCGGCCTCGGCGACAGCGCCACCGTCGCGCTCCCCCGCGACTGGAGCGACACCTGGCAGGCCGACGCGCGGGTCATGTACACCACCGACGACTGGTTCGCCGGCGGCGTCGTCGGCTACCACACCCCCGCGAGCCCCGACTCCACCCTCGACGTCTCGAGCCCCGACGGCGACCGCGTCACCGTCGCCGTGCAAGGCGGCCTCGAGCTCGGCAAGCAGGCGTGGCTCTGGGGCGCCGACCTCGGCCTCGTCGCCGACCTGCACGTGCAGTACGTGCTCCCCCGCGAGAACACCGGCAGCGACTACGACCTCGCCAACGGCGAATACACCCTCCTCCTCGGCGCCATCAGCGGCGGGATCCGCGCCCGCTTCGAGTGACACCGGCCTCCGACCCCCGCGCGCTCCTCCGCCGCGCCGGCCTCCCCGAGGTGCCCTGCCAGCGGATCTCATCGGGACCCATGGGCGATGTCTTCCGCGCCGGCGCCCATGTCATCAAGACCCAGCCCGACCCACCGCCCGACCTCTACCCCGCCGAAGCCGCCGGCCTCGACGCGCTCGCCGCCACCGGCGTCCGCGCCCCCGCCGTGCGCTGGCGCGACCCCGCCGGCCTCATCATCGACCACCTCCCGCCCGGCCCCGACGACCCCGACGACCTCGCCCGCCAGCTCGCCACCCTCCATGCCACCCCCGCCGCCGCCTATGGCTGGCCCGGCCCCGTCTTCATCGGCCGCTTCCCCCTCGGCGCGGCCCCCACCACCACCGACGGCCGCACCTTCTGGGCCGAACACCGCCTCCGCCCCCTCTGGCGAGCCACCCGCCAGGCCCTCGGCCCGCTCGCCGATCCCACCGCTCGTTACATCGACCGCTTCGACCCGCCCCTCGAAGGCCCCACCCTCATCCACGGCGACCTCTGGAACGGCAACGTCCTGATGACCCCCGCCGGCGCCGCGCTCATCGACCCGAGCGCATGGCACGGCGAGCGCGCCGTCGACCTCGCGATGATGACCCTCTTCGGCGGCTTCGGCCCCCGCTTCTGGCAGACATACCGCAGGCTTTGTCCCATCCCGCCCGCCGTCGAGGCCGCGCTGCCCGGCTACCGGCTCTACTTCGTGCTCGTGCACGTTCACTTCTTCGGCGCCGGCTACCTCGACGCCGTGCGCCGCATCATCGCCTAATCACTCCTGCCATCGATGCCATACAGCGCCTCCCGCACCGAGGCATCGACATCCGGCTGCATCGCGCGGAAGCCATCGACCAGCGCCTTGAGATCCCGCCGCTTGCTGTCCGGCACCGTGTCACACACCGGACAGGGCACCGCGTCGATCCCATGCCGCGCCACCCACGCCCGGATCCGCCGCTCCTCCACCAGGATCAACGGCCGGATCGTCACCACCGGCTCCCGCTCGCTCGGCGTCGCCGGCTTGAGCGGATCGAGCCTCCGCCCATACAGCAGGTTGAGGAAGAACGTCTCCACCGCGTCGTCGAGGTGATGCCCGAGCGCGAGCTTCGTGAAGCCATTCTCCGCGCACCACTGGTTCAAGATCCCCCGCCGCATCCGCCCGCACAGCGCGCACGGGATCTGCCCCGGCTTGAGCTTGCTCGCGACCACCGACCACGTATCGCGCGAGACGACCTCACACCCGAACCCGAGCCGCGCGAGCGCCGCGTCGAAGCGCGCCCGCTCGAAGCCCGGCTGATGCTGGTCGAGGTGCACCAGCGAGAACGTGAAGTCGAGATCGCCCCGCCGCGCCAGCTCACGCAGCACCACCGCGAGCAGCAGCGAGTCCTTGCCGCCCGAGACCCCCACCGCGACCCGATCACCCGGCGCGATCAACCCGAAGTCACGGATCGCCCGCGCCGCCAGCGCCAGGATCGCCCGCCCCGGCGCCGCGCTCCCCTCCCCTGCCTCCCCCGCCGCGTCGGCCCGCCCCCGCGGCGCCTCGATGCTCACGAGCTCCATCTCGACCATCCCACCGAATTTGCGGATCGGCGCGGTCTACCACGCCACCCGCGACCCGGGGAAGTGCGGTAATCTGCCCGGCGGGAGGTGACCAACGATGCGACCGAGAACCGCCGTGCAGATGCCATCCGTGCGCGCCCCGCGCCTCGCGCCCCTCGCGCTCCTCGCGCTCCTGCTCCCTGCCCTCGCCGCCGCGCAGGGCCGCCCCCTCGGCCCCGACCCCACGCTCGTCTTCGAAGGCCGCATGGGCTACGCCGCCACCGCCGACACCCTGCTGCAATGCGGCGCCGGCGCCTGCAACGGCCTCGGCGGACCCAACTGCACCGGCCGCATCGAGTCATTCGTCCCCCTCGAAGGCCTGCCCGACTCCCCCACCCTCCGCGTCGTACACGCCCGCCTCAACTGGGCCGCGTCCACCGCCGCCGCCGACGCCCCCGACGACGCCGTCACCCTCACCCCGCCCGGCGGCGACCCGATCGCCGTCGACGCCGATCCCGCGCTCTCCGAGCGCTTCAACGACGGCGCCCCACCCGGCGACTGCCAGGCCGTACAGCTCCTCTGCGGCATCGCCGGCGCCTGCGACCTCGGCTTCTACTCCAACCACGCCGACGTCACCGAGGCCGTCGAAGCCCACCGCCTCGCCGGCGGCGCGCTCAACGGCCGCTGGCGCTTCAGCGACATCACCGTGCCCGGCGCCAGCGACCAGGACCCCGCCACCGTCATCGCCGCGCTCGGCAGCCTCACCATCGGGGCCTGGTCACTGCTCATCGTCTACGAAGACCCGGTCACCCAGCCGACCCGCCGGATCTACTACTACCAAGGATTCGAGCTGAACTCGGGCGTCGCCCGCCAGCTCTTCCCCCGCGGCTTCAACGCGCCCCCGCCCGACCCCGCCGTCGACCTCACCATCATGGTCCTCGAAGGCGACGAAGGCGTCTTCGGCGACCAGCTCCTCGTCAACGGCCGCCAGATCAGCGACGCCTGCAACCCCGTCAACAACCTCTTCAACTCGACGGTCAACGCCGGCGGCATGTGCCGCCGCGGCGTGCACGGCGTCGACCTCGACCGCTTCACCGTGCGCGGCGCCATCGCCGCCGGCGACGAAGAGGCCAACATCGAGCTCGCCATCCCCCGCGGCGACGGCTTCCTCAACGCCGGCGAACAGGTCTTCACCAACTGGATGGTGCTCGCCTTCGACCACCTGCTGCCCGACTTCGAAGGGCTCAAACCCGAGAAGGAGGCCAACCCCGCCCACGGCTCGTTCGTCAGCCCCGGGCAGGCGATCAGCTACCGGATCCTGCTCGAGAACGACGGCGACGGCCCCGCCGCCGGCGTCGTCGTCACCGACCCGCTCTCCCCGCTCGTCGAGTACGTCGAAGGCAGCACCGTCGTCGACCAGATCCCCGTGCCCGACGGCCCGGGCGGCGCCTTCCCGCTCCAGCGCGGCTACGCGATCACCGACCTGCCCGGGATCGGCCCGCAGATCGAGGTCGGCGCGCGGCACCGGGTCGCGTTCACCGTCCGGGTGCGCGACGACGCGCCCGACGGCGCCGAGATCCGCAACATCGCGACCATCGCCGCGGAGCTGATCGACCCGCTCGAGACGGAGGCGGTGGTGCACACGGTCCTCGTCACCGACGGCGGCCCGATCATCCCGCCCGTCGACGCCGCCGCGCCCGAGCCCGACGCCGGCCGCGACCTCGACCGCGGCGTGCCCGAACCCGAACCCGAACCCGAGCCCGGACCCGACCCCGAGCCCGACCCCGACATGCGCCGCGACGGC
>JACKDM010000076.1 GCA_020633515.1 Myxococcales bacterium | reverse complement strand
GAGCGCGCCCTCCCGCCACGTCACCTCCACCGGCCGCCAGTCGCCCCACCGCCCCGAGGTCTCCTGCACCTGCGCTGTCAGCATCCCATCCGCAGGCCCGCGGAACCGCAGCCCCACCTGTCGGAACGTGCCGCCCGCCACCGGCGCGAACTCGCCGACACCGCCGGGCAGCCGCGCCGCGACCGCCGCCGCGTCGAGCAGCGCGAACTCGGTCACCCCGTCGTGCCGGTGTCCGCCCGCGTGCGACCCGTCCCCGTCGTGCGACCCATCCGCGGGCGCGCAGCCCATGACCACCACGAGCGCGAGCGCCCACCACCAACGAGCCATCGTCATCCCACACCTCGAAGCCATCCGAGCCGAGCCATCCTGCGTCAGCCACGCCGGCCGACTCAAGCACAACCCTCGCGCGCGCTCTCCGTCGCGCGTCAGGAGCCCGCGTCAGGCGCCCGCGTCAGGCGCCCGCGTCGCCCGGCAGCCGCAGGGCGGCCACGCTCGGCTCCGTCAACGCCGCCGCCGCCTCCTTCGGCAGCGACACCGAGAACCGCGTCCCGCCCTCCTCGCCATCACCCACCGTGATCCGCCCCCGGTGCTCCTCGACGATCCGCCGCGCCAGATTCAGCCCGGTGCCATTGCCCGAGAAGGCATCCTGCTGGTTCAGCCGCGCGAAGAGTTCGAAGATCCGCTCCCGATAGCGCGGCTCGATCCCGATGCCATTGTCGATGACATCGAAGCGCCACGTCAGGATGTCATCGGCGACCTTCACCCGCACCCGCGGCTTCGCCGATCGGTTGAACTTGAGCCCGTTGTCGATCAGGTTGTCGAAGACCAGCAGGAGCCGCGCCCGATCGCCGGTCAGCGAAGGCATCTCGCCCTCGATCGACACCTCGCCCCGCTGCCGCTCGAGCACGCGATCGCGCGCCTCTTCGAGCAGCTCCGTCATCTCGAAGCGCACCGGCTTGCCATGCTCCCGCTCGTGCTCCACGAGCCCGATCAGATCGTCGGCGAGCTGGTTGATGCGATCGACGTTGACCGAGATCGAGCCGAGCATCTCGAGCCCCTCGTCGTCGAGCGCGTCGGCGTAGTCTTCGCCGAGGAAGCTCGCGAACGCCTCGATGCCACGCAGCGACTTCTTGAGGTCGTGGGTGATCCCGAAGACGATCGCGTCGAGCTCCTTGCGCGCCGTCTCGATGCTGCGCCCGTAGGCTTCGAGCTGCTTGCGGCTGCGCAGCAGGTTCTCACCCATCTCGTTGAAGGTGCGCGCGAGGCGGCCGAGCTCGTCGCCGCCGTGGGTGTCGAGCTCGATGCGATAGTCGAGCGCGCCGGCGCCGATCATCTGCGCGCCCTGCTCGAGCTCCCGGATCGGCCCGAGCAGCACCCGCCCGCTGCGATCGGCGAGCAGCAGCACGAAGACGAACGTCAGCACGATCACCACCACGAGCAGCCAGATCAGCCCGTAGACGTGCCGGTAGGCGACCGTCAGCGGCGTCACGAGCACCACCTGCCACCCCGTCGACGGCACGTCGGCGATCGACAACAGCGAGCGCCCCGTCCCGTAGTCGATCTCCGCCGTGCCCACCGGCGCCGCGTCGAGCGCCGGATCGAGCGCCTGCCCGAGCCGCCGCACGTCGTCGTGCGCCAGGATCCGCCCCCGCTCGTCGACGAGCGCGAGCGAGAGCCCGTCGTGGGCGTCGATCCCGAAGCCCCGGATCGAGCGCTGCAACAGGTCGTTGAGCCGATCGGTCGCGATCACCAGCCCCACGTAGCCCATCACGACGCCGCTGCGGGTCTGCATCGGCGCCACCGCGAGCCCGCCCGGCCGATCGGCGGTCGTCATCGGCTCGAACGGCCCCGACACGACGGCCCCGCTCTGCTCGAAGCGCCGCGCGTCGGGGTGGTTGGTGAGCAGCAGCGGATCGGTCGCGTTGAAGAACGGGAAGGTATAGAAGACCCGCCCGCTCGCGAGCGCCAGGAAGAGCCCGGTGTACTCGCCCTGCAACGCCACGAGCATCGGCGCGTCGCGCCAGTCGAGCCCGAGCGAGGCCCGCAGCCCGTGCCCCGCGCCCAGCTCGGCGGCGACCTTGTCGAAGTCGAACGCCTCCACCGGGAAGCGCCGCGCCATCAGGCGCACCTCGATCAGCGCCTCGTCGGCCAGATCGTTGACCGCGAACGCCGCGAAGCGCGCGAGGTGCGCAAACCGCTGCCGCTCGGCGCGTTTGCCCTGCTCGACCGCGCGGTTGATGTTGATGCCACCCGCCACCAGCAGCGGCCCGAGGCTGATGGCGAGCAGGAGCATCGTGACCTTGGCCCGCAGGCTCAGGCGGGTCAGGAGCGGGCGCGTCATGTCACTCGTCTGCAAGAGGCGGCTCCGACTCGACGCCGACGACGACGGTGCCCGCATCGTGCGCCTCGCCGCCGCCCGACGCAAGCCGCCGCGGCACCCGCGTCACGAAGCGCCATGACGCGCCGCGGCGCTTGATCCCGCGCCGTCATCGGGGTAAGAACCCCCGACCCGCCGACCACGCCCCCCATCGAGGAGAACCATGAGCGACGGTCAGAAGATCACCCTCGACGCCAGCGGCAAGCTCGTCGTCCCCCACGACCCGATCATCCCGTTCATCGAAGGCGACGGCACCGGCCCCGACATCTGGGCCGCCTCGGTCCGCGTCATGGACGCCGCCGTCCAGAAGGCGTACGGCGGCGAGCGCAAGATCGTCTGGCGCGAGGTCCTCGCGGGCGAGAAGGCCTTCGAGACGACCGGCGACTGGCTCCCCGAGGCCACCCTCGACGCCTTCCGCGACCTCCTCGTCGGCATCAAGGGCCCGCTGACCACCCCGGTCGGCGGCGGCATCCGCTCGCTCAACGTCGCGCTCCGCCAGATCCTCGACCTCTACGTCTGCCTCCGCCCCGTCCGCTGGTTCCAGGGCGTGCCGAGCCCGGTCAAGCGCCCCGACCTCACCGACATGGTGATCTTCCGCGAGAACAGCGAAGACATCTACGCCGGCATCGAATTCCAGGCCGGCACGCCCGAGGCCGAGAAGTTCGGCGCGCTCCTCCGCGAGACCTTCCCCAAGGCGTTCGGCAAGGTCCGCTTCCCCGAGACGACCGGCTACGGCGTCAAGCCCACCAGCCGCGAAGGCACCGAGCGCCTCGTGCGCGCCGCGATCCAGTACGCGATCGACAACGGCCGCAGCTCGGTGACCCTCGTGCACAAGGGCAACATCATGAAGTTCACCGAGGGCGCGTTCCGCGACTGGGGCTACGCGCTCGCGCAGAGCGAGTTCGGCGCCAAGGAGCTCGACGGCGGCCCGTGGTGCACGCTCACCGCGCCCGACGGCCGCGAGATCGTCATCAAGGACGTCATCGCCGACGCCTTCCTCCAGCAGATCCTGACCCGGCCCGCCGAATACGACGTCATCGCCACGATGAACCTCAACGGCGACTACATCAGCGACGCGCTCGCCGCCTGCGTCGGCGGCATCGGCATCGCGCCCGGCGGCAACATCAACTATGCCACCGGCCACGCCATCTTCGAGGCGACCCACGGCACCGCGCCCAAGTACGCCGGCCAGGACAAGGTCAACCCCGGCTCGGTCATCCTCTCCGGCGAGATGATGCTGCGCTACCTCGGCTGGACCGAGGCGGCCGACCTCATCATCAAGGGCGTCGACGGCGCCATCGGCGCGAAGACCGTCACCTACGACTTCCACCGCCTCATGGAGGGCGCCACGCTGCGCAAGTGCAGCGAGTTCGGCGACGACATCATCTCGCACATGTGAACCTCGAGAGGCGGTCGCCCCCGGGGCCGCCGGGCAGGAAGCCAATGAAGATCCACGAGTACCAGGGTAAGGAAATCCTCCGCGCCTACGGGGTCCCCACCCCGCGCGGCCACGTCGCCTTCGACGTCGATCAGGCCGTCGCCGCCGCCGAGCAGCTCGGCGGCGAGCTCTTCGTCGTCAAGGCGCAGATCCACGCCGGCGGCCGCGGCAAGGGCGGCGGCGTCAAGCTCGCCCGCACCAAGGACGAGGTCCGCGCCATCGCCGGGCAGATGCTCGGCATGCAGCTCAAGACCCACCAGACCGGCCCCGAGGGCCAGACGGTGCGTCGGCTCTACATCGAAGAGGGCGTCGACATCGCCCGCGAGCTCTATCTCGGCGTCATCCTCGACCGCGAGAAGAGCCGCATCTGCTTCATGGCGAGCGCCGAGGGCGGCGTCGAGATCGAAGAGGTCGCCGCCCGCGACCCCGACGCGATCAAGAAGGAGTGGGTCGACCCCGTCGTCGGCCTCGCCGACTATCAGGCCCGCAACCTCGCGTTCGCGCTCGGCCTCGAAGGCAAGGCCGTCGGCAACGCCGTCCGGTTCATGAAGGCGCTCTATGCCGCCTTCATCGACAAGGACTGCTCCCTCGCCGAGATCAACCCGCTCGTCATCACCGGCAAGGGCGAGGTCATCGCGCTCGACGCCAAGATCAACTTCGACGACAACGCCATGTTCCGCCACAAGGACGTCGGCGAGCTGCGCGACCTCGACGAAGAAGATCCCAAGGAGATCGAGGCGACCAAGTTCGACCTCAACTACATCAGCCTCGATGGCAGCATCGGCTGCATGGTCAACGGCGCCGGCCTCGCCATGGCGACGATGGACACCATCAAGCACTACGGCGGCGAGCCGGCCAACTTCCTCGACGTCGGCGGCGGCGCCACCACCGAGAAGGTCACCGCCGGCTTCAAGATCATCCTCAGTGATCCCGCGGTGCGTGGCATCTTCGTCAACATCTTCGGTGGCATCATGAAGTGTGATGTCATCGCCAACGGCGTCGTCGCCGCCGCGCGCGAGCTCGGCCTCGACGTGCCCGTCGTCGTGCGCCTCGCCGGCACCAACGTCGAAGAAGGCAAGCGCATCCTCGCCGAGAGCGGCCTCAAGCTCACCCCCGCCGCCGACATGGCCGAGGGTGCCAAGTCCATCGTGCGCCTCGTCGCCGAAGCCCGGGCGTAGGGGAGGGGGAAGACATGTCCATCTGGGTCGACGAGAACACGAAGCTGCTCTGCCAGGGCATCACCGGCGCCGCCGGCAGCTTCCACTGCAAGCAGATGATGGAGTACGGCACGCGGCTCGTCGCCGGGGTCACCCCCGGCAAGGGCGGGCAGTCCTTCGAAGGCAGCGTGCCGATCTTCGACACCGTCGGTCAGGCGGTGCGTGAGACCGGCGCCAACGCCTCGGTCATCTACGTGCCCCCGCCCTTCGCCGCCGATGCCATCCTCGAAGCCATCGCCGCCGGCGTCGAGCTGATCGTCGCGATCACCGAAGGCATCCCGGTGCTCGACATGGTCAAGGTCAAGGCCGCGCTCACCGGCAGCGGGAGCCGCCTCGTCGGCCCCAACTGCCCCGGTGTCATCAGCCCCGGCAAGTGCAAGATCGGGATCATGCCCGGTCACATCCACCTGCCCGGCCGCGTCGGCGTCGTCAGCCGCTCGGGCACGCTCACCTACGAGGCCGTCGGCCAGCTCACCGCGCTCGGCATCGGCCAGAGCACCTGCGTCGGCATCGGCGGCGACCCGGTCAACGGCACCAACTTCATCGACGTGCTGCAAGCCTTCAACGCCGACGACGACACCGACGCCGTCATCATGATCGGTGAGATCGGCGGCACCGCCGAGGAGCAGGCCGCCGCCTGGATCAAGGCCAACATGAAGAAGCCGGTCGCCGGCTTCATCGCCGGCACCACGGCGCCCCCCGGCCGCCGCATGGGCCACGCCGGCGCCATCATCAGCGGCGGCAAGGGCACCGCGGGCGACAAGATCGCCGCCATGGAAGACGCCGGCATCCGCGTCGCCGCCACCCCCGCCGAGATGGGCAAGACCCTCCAGTCGATGCTCTGATCTGGGATCCTGACATCCCGTCCCATCCGCCCCTGCCATGACCCCCGCTCGCGTCCTCGCGTTCGCGGCGGGGGTGTATCTGCTCGCCGGCGCGGCGTTCCTCGTCGCGCCCGAGGCGCTCTTTGCGTTGCTCGGGCAGCCGCTCGCGACGAGGGCGGCGCGGGTGGATGTGCGGGCGGTGTATGGCGGGCTGCAGCTCGGGCTCGGCGGGTGGCTCGCGGTCGCGGCGCGGCGGCCGGCGTCGGTGCGGGCGGGGCTCGGGGTCGCGGGCGCGGGGTTCGCCGGGCTCGCGGCGGGGCGGGGCGTGGGGGTCGTGATCGACGGGCTCGACGGGCCGCTGATCGCCGGGCTGCTCGCGGCCGAGCTCACCGGCGCCGCGCTCTGCGGGTGGGCGTGGCGGCGCGCGGCGGGCGGTTGAGCGCCGGCCCGCAGAGCCTCTAAGGCCTATCTTTTCCAACGTTCCCACCGGTATCCTCGCCCCGTGTCAGAGAACGCGGCGATCCCCCTCGGACCCTTCGATCTCGTGCAGCCCGCCGGGCGCGGTGCGATGGCCGAGGTGTGGCGTGCGATCCACCGGGCGCGCGGGGTGCCGGTCGCGGTCAAGGTCGTCACCGCGCCGTCGGGGCGGGCCGAGCGGTATCGGCGCATGTTCGCCGACGAGGTCCGCTCCACCGCCCGCCTCGACCACCCGGGTGTCATCCGGCTGCACGACCACGGCGAGATCCCGGCGGCGGTCGCCGAGGCGACGGGCGGGCGGCTGCCCAAGGGCGCGCCGTTCCTGGTGATGGCCTGGGTCGACGGCGGCACGCTGCGCGGCAAGAAGGCCCGCATGAGCTGGCCGGGGAGCCGGGCGACGCTGCTCGCGCTGCTCGACGCGCTCGCCCACGCTCACGCGCGCGGTGTCATCCACCGCGACCTCAAGGCGGCCAACGTGCTGATCGGCGAGCACGGGCCGATCCTCACCGACTTCGGGCTCGCCTTCGACCGGGAGCACGTCGACGCCGATCTCGAGAGCTCCGCCCGCCTCGGCACGCCCAACTTCATGGCGCCCGAGCAGGTCGCCGGCGACTGGCGGGCGCTCGGGCCGTGGACCGATCTCTACGCGCTCGGCTGCCTCGCCTACACCCTCGTCACCGGCAGCGCGCCCTTCGCCGGCCGCGGCGCGCGGCGGATCATGCAGGCGCATCTGCACGAAGACCCGCCGCCGCTGCGCCCGGTGGTCGCGGTGCCGCATGGCTTCGAAGGCTGGGTGCGCCGCCTGCTGCAGAAGCACCCCGACCATCGCTTCCGCTTCGCCGCCGACGCCGCGGTCGGGCTGCTCGCGCTCCCCGACGTCGTCGAAGAGGGCGACCCCGACGCGACCTTCCCCGATGGCGACCCGCTCGAGCTCGAAGACGTCACCCTCGTCACCCCGCCGGTGTTCCTGCCGCTCGACGACGTGAGCTGGAGCGCGGGTCCGGTCGGCGTCGACGGGCGCCCGCCGGTGCCGCAGACCTGGCGCGGTCCGCCGCCGCCGCCGCCCGAGCCGCCGCTCACCGGCGTCGGCCGCGCGCTCTTCGGGCTGCGTGAGACCGCGTTCGTCGGCCGCGAGGCCGAGCGCGACCGGCTGTGGCAGGCGCTGCGCACCGTCGCCGAGGGCCAGGGCGCGCGCGCGGTGCTCATCGAGGGGCCGGCGGGGCAGGGCAAGAGCCACCTCGCGGCCTGGATCGCGCAGCGCGCGCACGAGCTCGGCGCCGCCGAGCCGATGCGCGCGATCCACGACGACGTGCAGAGCCCCGCCTGCGGCCTCGGCCCGATGCTCGCGATGCACCTGCGCTGCGGCGATCTGCCGCCCGACGCCCGCCTCGCCCGGATCCGCGAGGCGCTCGGCGACCCGCACGGCGACCCGCTCGCCGAGCGCGACGCCGATCTCGCGCCCGCGCTCGCCGCCGCGATGAGCACCCACCGCCGCTTCACCGATCAGGCGACCGCGGTGACGCTCTTCTCCGACCGCGAACGCTACGAGACGCTGTGCCGCGGCTTCGCCCACCTCACCCGCCGCCGGCCGCTGATCCTGTGGTTCGACGACGGGCAGTGGGGCCTCGACGCGCTGCGCTTCACCGAGTACCTGCTCGGCCGCCACGCGCACCTGCCGGTGCTGGTGATCACGACCGTGCGCGACGACGCGCTCGCCGCGCAGGATCCGGCCTTCACCGCGATCGAGAAGCTCGTCGAGCGCCCCGAGGTCGAGCGGCTGCGGCTCGGCCCGCTCGACGGCGACACCCTCGCCCGCATGGTGCGCAACCGCCTCCCGATCGGCGCGAGCCTCGCCGATCTGCTCGCGCGCCGCACCGGCGGCAGCCCGCTCTTCGCCGAGCAGCTCGTGCACCACTGGATCCGCATCGACGCGCTCTCCGACGGCCCCGACGGCTTCCGCCTCAAGAGCGGCGCCGAGGCCGAGCTGCCCGGCGACCTCGCCGCGGTCTGGCAGGCGCGCCTCGACGGGGTGCTGCGCGACGCCGACGAGGCCGCGTGGCAGGCGCTCGAAGCCGCCGCCGTGCTCGGGATCGCGGTCGAGGGCGGCGAGTGGGCCGCGGTCTGCGCGCGCGCCGGGCTGACGGTGCCGGCGGCCGCGGTCGAGCGGCTCCTCGACGAGCGCCTCGCTCGGCTCGAAGAGGGTGGCCGCTGGGCGTTTGCGCACGCCATGCTCCGCGAGACGCTCGTGCAGCGCGCCCGCGACGCCGGCCGCTACGTCGACTGGAACGCCCGCTGCGCCGAGATGCTCGCCGCGACCCCCGGCCGCGATCCGGCGCGCCTCGCCGGTCACCTCGTCGCCGCCGGCCGCCACGAGGCCGCGCTCGAGCCGCTCCTCGACGCCACCCGCACCGCGCTCGAGCGCGGCGACTACCCGGCGATGCGGCGGCTGCTCTTGATGCGGGCGCGCGCGCTGCGCGCCGCGCGCCGACCGCTCGGCGACCCCGCCTGGGTCGAGACCCGGATCTACTGGGCGCGCCTCGACGTCGTCGCCGAGCGCCTCCCCCCGGCGCGGCGCCGGGCGCGGGAGGCGGTCGCGGCGGCGCGCGGGGTCGGTGAGCCGCGGCTGCTCGCGCTCGCGCTCATCGAGCGGGGCCGCGTCGACCAGACCGACGATCCGACCCGCGCCGTCGAGCTCTACACCGAGGCCCGCGAGGCCGCCCGCGCCGCCGGCGACCCCTCGCTCGAAGCCGAGGCGCTGCGCCGCACCGCGTGGTGCCTCGCGCAGAGCGGCCGCTTCGAGCAGGCCGAGGCGATGCACGAGGCCGCGATCGCCTGCATCGGCCCCACCGGCGACGAGTTCACCCTCGGCGGCATCCTGCACACCCGCACCATCGTCGCCTGGAAGACCGGCGACCTCGTGCGCGCCCGCCGCCTCGGCGCCGAGGCGATGGAGTGCTTCGAACACACCGGCGACCGCTTCGGGCTCGGCAACGTCTCCAACACCCTCGGCGACGTCGCCCGCTACGACGGGGATCTCGCCGAGGCCGAGCGGTGGTATCGGCAGGCGCTGCGCCTCAAGAACGCGGTGGGATCGATCGCCGAAGACACCGAGCTCAACCTCGCCGTCACCCTCATCGAGATGGGTCGCTACCCCGAGGCGCGCGAGCGCATCGAGGGCGTCGAGGCCCGCGCCCGCCGCGTCGGCCACCCGGTCATCCTCGCGTTCTGCGCGGTCACTGCCTTGCCGTGCGACGCCTGGAGCGCCGACTGGGCGTCATGGGATGCGCGCTGGCACGACCTCGATCTCTTCGTCGAAGGCAAGCTCGCCGAGCCCGACGCCGCCCGCTCGCTGCGCCTCGCCGCGTCGATGGCGGCCTCGGTGGGTGAGGACGAGCGCGCCGAGCGGGCCGACGCGCTCGCCGCCGCGCAGGAAGAGATCCTCGGCCGGGTCCGACCCACCCCCGGAGGCCTGTGACGACGCTCCCCGATCGGGCGAGCTGGCAGGCTCGCGGCCGCGTCGAAGCCATCTACGGCCACGATGTCTTCACCCTCGACGAGGGGCCCCGCGACGCGCCGGTGATCGTCTACCTGCACGGCTACCCGACCTCGTCTCACGACCTCGCCCCGGCCCTGCCCGCGCTCACCGCCGGGCGCCGGGTCATCGCCCACGACCACCTCGGCTTCGGGCTCTCGGCCAAGCCCGCCGACTACAGCTACTCGCTCCTCGAACAAGCCGAGGTCGCGCTCGCGCTCTGGCAGCGGCTCGGTGTCACCCGGGCGCACCTCGTCGCCCATGACTATGGCACCTCGGTCGCCACCGAGCTCCTCGCCCGCCGCGAGCGCGGTGGCATCGGCGTCGAGCTCACCGGCGTCACCCTCTGCAACGGCAGCGTGCACGTCGAGCTCGCCGATCTGCGCTTGATCCAGGTGTTGCTGCGCAGCCGCGCGCTCGGCCCGCTCGTCGCCCGCCTCGTGCGCCGCGACGCCTTCGCCGCCAACATGCGCCGCATCCTCGCCCGCCCCGAGGTGCTCGCCGAGCCCGACCTCGACGCGATGTGGGCCCTGCTCGATCGCCAGGATGGCCGCGCGCGCATGCCACAGATCACGCAGTACCTCGTCGAGCGCCGCCGCTTCTGGCACCGCTGGATCGGCGCGCTCACCCGCCTCGACCTGCCCTGTCATGTCTTGTGGGGCACCGAAGACCCGGTCGCGGTGCGCGCCATCGCCGAAGCCATCGCCGCCGAGACCCCCGGCGCCACCCTCGAATGGCTCGACGGCCTCGGCCACTATCCCATGCTCGAAGACCCCGCGCGCTGGAGCCGCGCGCTGCTCGCCTTCATCGATCGCTGATCACTCGCCATAGTCGACCACCATGGCATCATCGAGCGCGATCGTCACCGGCTGGCGCTGCGCCGGCCCCGGCGCGGTGTAGCGCACGCCCGCTGTCGGCTGGTTGCCGGGCCCGCCGGGGTTGTAGAAGACGCCGTACGGCGCCGCCGCCGGGATCTCGACCGCGGTGATCGCGCGCACCGCCGCCTCGTCGCCGTCGAGGACGATGTCGATGTAGTTGTCCCAGTCCTCCAGATAGCAGTCATCGTAAGCCACCGTCGCCGATGCCTTCTGACCCAGATCGGAGAGCCCGACGACCTGGATCCGACCGCCGGCGACGGTGTGGTCGACGCCGGCGCGCTCGATGACGATCTCTTCGCCGTCGGGGCCGCGCAGGTGCAGCCGGAAGAAGCGCTCGAACTCGTCGGGCCGCAGCCCGCGCACGCCGTCGGGGGAGAAGCCGCCCGAGGTGTAGGTGCGCAGCCGGTACTTCGCCGCCGCGCCGTAGAGCGCGACCTCGTCGTTGGGGAACGGCCCGCCGAGCAGCGCGGGGCCGCCCTCGCCGCGGGGCGCGCTGCGGGTGAGCTTGGCGGCGACGAGCGACGGTCCGGCGACGTAGGGGTTGCTGCTCTCTTTGGAGAGGCCGACCGCGCTCACCGGGCCGTCGGGTCCCACCAGCAGCAGCGGGGTCTCATCGGCGACGATCTCGACCCGCACCGGGTGGATCGAGCCCGCCTCGTCGGGGCGCAGCCGGTTGCCGAACTCGCCGAACAGCACCGCGACCTGCCGCTCGTTGTACTCGTAGTTGGGCTGGAGCGTCGCGACCGCCGGTGTCACCGTGCTGCCATCGCTGAGGTGCACCGCGAAGTCACCCGGCGTCAGCGTCGAAGGCACGATCGGCCACGAGAAGACGATCGGCATGGCATCGGCCAGCTCGAGACCGAGCATCGGCGAGCGCTGCACCGACGAGGTCAGCACCCGCCACGGCGGCTCGCCGCCGAGGGTGCAGGTCGCGCTGTTCCAGGCGCCGCCGGCGGCGCGCACCGCGGCCGCGTCGTCGCCGACGCCGACGATGCCTTCGAAGCCATAACCGGCCGACATGATCTCGGGCCGCGGCGAGAAGAGATCGGCGGCGACGAGGGTGTCGCCGAAGACGAAGGTGTTGCGGTTGCCGCAGCCGGTGACGGCGAGCGCGAGCGCGCAGAGCGCGGGCAGGGGAGCGATCGAGCGGGCCATTGCGGCCTCCTCCGGGTCGTGATGGGTCCATGAACCACCGGAGGCAGGCGAGGTCGCGCGCTCGGCGCGGCAAAAGTCACCGCGTCGGCGCAACCTCGGGCGCCATCGCCGGTTTGCCCCGAGACATCACTCGCGCCCGGAAGATGGAGGACCCGATGAAGACCCGCTCGCTCGCCCTGCCTGCCGCCGCGCTCGCGCTCGTCGCGTGCGGCTCGATGATGGAGACGCTCATGCCCGGCCCGCTGCCCGCGTACGACACCACCGTCGTCTCCGGCCGCCCGGCGGGCGCCGCCTGCATCAACGAGGGCGGGCACACCGCGGTCGCGATCGAGCTCATCGACCTCGGCGAAGACCTCGTCTACCTCGCCGGCGGCGCCGACCCGATCAGCGAAGACGAGTGGGATGACACCCGGGTGCGCCTGCCCCACCTCAAGAACAGCAAGCGCCACCTGCTCTTCGATGACAACTGCCTCTATCGCTCGCCCGGCGTGCCCGCCGACTGCCAGGGCGACGCCTGCGTGCGCTGGGTCGAGCTCTACGATCACACCTGGTTCGTGATGAACGCGCTCTCCGGGCAGGGGTGCCACCCGACCGCCGATGGCTGCCAGGGTGAGACGGTCGAGCCGGGGCATGTCAGCATCACCACCATCGACAAGTGCCAGGAGATAACCTTCGCCGGCCCGACGATCAACGAGCTCGTCGACCCGCGCGGCAACCGCTATGTCATGCACGCGACCGCCGACGGTCGGCCCCGGGTCGAGGGCGTGCCATTGCCCGCCGGGTGGACGCTCGCGACGAAGGCGATCGACGCGCCGCTCGTGCTGACGCCGCGCGGGGAGGGGCACTGCTACTACAACATCGTGCGCGACGCGCTGACCCAGTCCTATCACCAGTATGTCTTCGCTGACGCGGCGTTTCCGCCGGCGGGCTTCGTCGGGCAGTAGGCTCGGGCGCGCAGGCGGCCGGCGGCTCGGACGGTCGGCCGATATCTCGGTGGATTGTGATCTGCACCGGTATTTCGTTCTATATGGCGGCATTTCGGTGTGAGGCTCGACGATATATCGTCAATCGTGACCGGCGCCCGCCGGAGAGCCGCGCTCCGCCTCGATCTCGCGCCTTGGCACGGCTGCTGCTCAACCCCGCGGCGTCCGCCCGCGACGGCGGCCCGCACCGAGGAGGAGCCGATGACCCGCCCGACCCTGACCACCGAAGCCGGCGCGCCGGTCGGTGACAACCAGCACTCGCAGACCGCCGGCACCGGCGGGCCGGTGCTGCTGCAAGACCATCACCTCATCGAGAAGCTCGCCCGCTTCAACCGCGAGCGCATCCCCGAGCGGGTCGTGCACGCGGTCGGCAGCGGCGCCTATGGCTGGTTCGAGGTGACCCATGATGTCACCGCCTACACGAAGATGAAGATGCTCGCCGAGCCCGGCAAGCGCACCGAGGTCTTCGTGCGCTTCTCGACCGTCGCCGCGTCGAAGGGCGGGCCCGACCTCGCCCGCGACCCGCGTGGCTTCGCGGTCAAGTTCTACACCGAGGACGGCAACTACAACCTCGTCGGCAACAACACGCCGGTGTTCTTCCTGCGCGATGGCATCAAGTTCCCCGACTTCATCCACTCGCAGAAGCAAGATCCCTTCACCCACCGGCAGGAGCCGAACAACATCTGGGACTTCTTCAGCCACTCGCCCGAGGCGACCCATCAGTTCGTGTGGCTCTTCGGCGACCGCGGCCGGCCGGCGTCGTACCGGCAGATGGATGGCTTCGGCTCGCACACCTTCGCCTGGATCAACGACCGCGGCGAGCGCTTCTGGGTCAAGTACCACCTCAAGACCGAGCAAGGCATCGCCTGCATGCTCGACGAGGAGGCGGTGATCGCGGCGGGGCAGGATCCCGAGTACCTGCAGAGCGATCTGCACGACGCCATCGAGCGCGGCGAGCACCCGGCGTGGAGCGTCGAGGTGCAGATCATGCCCGAGGCGGACGCGGCGACCTATCGCTTCAACCCCTTCGACCTGACCAAGGTGTGGCCGCACGCGGACTACCCGCGGCACAAGGTCGGCCGGCTGGTGCTCGATCGCAACCCCGACAACTACTTCGCGCACGTCGAGCAGGCGGCGTTCGACCCCGCCGAGTTCGTGCCCGGCGTCGGCCCCTCGCCCGATCGCATGTTGCAGGCGCGCCTCTTCGCGTATGGCGACGCGCATCGCTACCGCCTGGGGATCAACCACACCCTGCTGCCGGTCAACGCGCCGCGCGGGGTGAAGGGCGGCGCGCGCAACTATGGTCGCGATGGCTTCATGGCATCGGGTGACAACGGCGGCCGCAGCGCCAACTACGAGCCCAACAGCCGCGGCGGGCCGGTCGAGACCGGGCAGGTCGAGACGGGGATCGCCGTCGAGGGGCGCGCGCAGGCGCAGAAGCCGGCGCGGCACGCCGCGGACGATGACTTCGTGCAGGCCGGCATGTTGTACGGCGTGATGACGGCCGCCGAGCGCGATCGGCTCGTGCAGCGGATCGCGGGGAGCCTCGCGCAGGTGACGCTGCCCGGCGTCGTGGAGCGTTCGATCGGTCACTTCCAGAAGGCATCGGCCGAGCTCGGCGAGCGGCTGCGGGCGGCGATCGGGAGGCTCCGATGAACCCGGACGCGACCGAGGCGAGCGTCGATCCCGACGTGCTCGCCGTGCTGCGCGAAGCCTTCGACCGCGCCCGCGCCGGTGACAGCGAGCGCCTCGCGGCGCTGATCGCGCTCGGGGTGCCACCGGGGCTGTGCAACGAACGCGGCGACAGCCTCGTGATGCTCGCGAGCTACCATGGCCACCACGACGCGACCGCGCTGCTGCTCGCGCGGGGCGCCGATCCCGACGCGGCGAACGATCGCGGCCAGAGCCCGCTCGCGGGCGCGGCGTTCCACGGCGACGCGGCGATGGTCGAGCTGCTCCTCGACCATGGCGCGGCGATCGAGGGCGGCGACGCGAGCGGGCGCACGCCGCTGATGTTCGCGGCGATGTTCGATCGCATCGATGTCATCGAGACCCTGCTCGCGCGGGGCGCCGATCCGGCGCGGCGTGATCCGGGTGGGATCTCGGCGCTCGACCTCGCCCGGATGATGGGGAGCGCGCGCGCGGCGGCGTTGCTGGGGACGCTGACGAGCGGGTTGAACTGATCAGGGCAGCGTCTCGGGGTCGGCGGCGTCGATGACGCGGCGGGCGGTCTCGTAGTCGTAGCCCTGGCGGGCGAGCGCGGCGAGGTGCTTCGCGCGGCGCTCGGCCCGGCGGGCGGGGTCGGGGTCGAAGGGGCCGAGGCGGCGGCGGCGGGCGTAGCGGGTCGCGGCGGCGAGGTCGTCGGCGACGGCGGCGACGGCGGCGTCGATCTCGGCGGGGGCGATGCCTTTGTGGCGGAGGCGCTGGGCGGTGGCGCGGCGGGAGACGCCGCGGCGGTGCAGGCTCTCGGCGACGGCGCCGGCATAGCGGGCGTCGTCGAGGTGGGGGCCGCCTTCGAGCGCGGTGATGACGGCCTCGGCGGCGGTGAGGAGCGGGGCGGGGTCGTCGCCGTGGTGGCGGGTGGAGCGGTGGATCTTGCGGTGCAGGACCCGGCGGAGGTGGGCGGTGGAGCAGGGGTAGCGTTCGAGGTGGGCGATGGCGAGGGCGCGGAGGTTGTCGGGGGTGACGCGCCGGGGGACGCGGGCGGGGCGGTCGGGGTCGGGGCGGCCGGTCATGGGGTGGCATGGTGGCGCGGGCGGTCGGGGGAGGCAAGGGGCACGGTGGGGAGTGGTCGGGCGCGCGGCCGAAGGCGGCGCCGGGTGCGCGGGCGCGCGGCCGAATCCGGCGTCGGGGCATCGATCGCTCCGTCTTCGCTGGGAGGTCTTGGATGATCCGTGCCTTCATCGAGCGTCGCATCGCCGCGAGCGAGCGGGCGCTGGGCGTCGAGCAGGCCTATCTGCGCCATATGCTGCGGGTGTCGCGGCCGGCGTTCTTCGCGTTCGCGCGGGTGCGGTCGTTCGGCGAGTATCGCAAGCACCTGCCGATCGAGCCGTGGCATGTCTCGCGGATCGTCGCGACGGCGGCGGAGGATTGCGGGACGTGCGTGCAGATCGCGGTCAATCTGGCGCTGGCGGCGGGGGTGGATCCGGCGATCGTGCGGGCGACGGTCGAGGGAAGGGTCGAGGCGCTGCCGTCCGATCTGGCCGATGTGTATCGCTTCACCGAGGCGGTGGTGCGGCCGACGTGGGACGAGGGCGCGCTGCGGGATGCCTTGACGGTGCGGTATGGTGAGGCGGCGATGGTCGAGATGGCGATCGGGATCGCGGCGGTGCGGGTGTTTCCGATCGTCAAGCGCGCGCTGGGGTTCGCGGTGAGCTGCCAGAAGGTGCGCGTCGAGGTGCCGGGCTGAGAGCGATGTCTTGATGGGAGGGGTGCCATGTGGTTCGAGAAGTTGATGGGGTTCGCCGAGGAGTCGCCGGAGCAGGTGCGGTCGATGATCGCGGTGGAGGGCAGTCGGCTGACGTCGACGGTCGATGGGCGCAGCTTCTATTGGGGGCGGCTCGAGACGCCGTCGCTGGCCGAGCTGCGGGCGCGGGCGAAGCGCGACGCGGTGGGGCCGGTGACGGCGCGGGAGGTGGTGGGGGACGTGCAGGCGCTGCATCGGGATCCGGCGAGCGCGGGCGCGGTGTTTCAGGTGGCGTCGCAGTTCAACCTGCTGGAGATGGTCGGACCGTCGGTGACGCCGGAGCAGGGCGTCGATCGGTATGAGACCGATCGCACCCAGGGGCCGGCGTGTG
>JACKDM010000075.1 GCA_020633515.1 Myxococcales bacterium | reverse complement strand
CTCGTGCTCGACCCCGACGACGCCGAGCTGGTCGCCGAGCTCGCCGCCGCCGAGCGGGGCGCCGGTGATCGCCGCCGCGCGGACGCGACGCTGCGGCGCGCGCTCGAGCTCACCGACGACCGCGAGGCGCTCGCCCGCCGCCACGTCGAGCTCGGGCAGCTCGCCGAGGCCGTCGAAGACTTCACCGCCGCCCGCATGCACTACAGCCGCGCGCTCGGGCTCAGCGCCTCGTCGATGGCGAGCGCGCGCCTCAACGCGCTCGAGCGCTCCGAAGACCTCGCGCTGATGTCGCCGATGACCTTCTGCCCCGAGCTCGCCGACGCCTGGGGCTGCGCGCCGGCCTCGCGCCCCGGCCACGGCGGCATGCGCTGCGACTGCCGCGTCGAGCGCCTCGTCGACACCCCGCAGGCGGTCAGCCGCGGCGTGATCACGACCGATCCACAGGGCATCACCGCGCGCGAGCCGCGGGTCGTCGTCGCCGCGGCGCTGCTGCGGCTCACCGGCAGCGGGATCGGGCGCCTCGACGCGCGCTACCTCGTCGTCGAGACCGCGAGCGGCGGCTGGCAGCTCGTGGGGCGGATCGCGGCCGAGTGGCTCCCCGGCGCCGCGTACGTCGGCCGCGTCGGGCGCGTCGAAGGCTTCGGGTTCCGCACGGCGGGCGAGGCGACGCGGGGCGAGGTGCTGGTCGTGCGCGGCGAGAACCGCATCGCCGACGGGGACTTCGAGGCGAATCGGGTGGTGGTCGCCGACGCGGCGTCGCTGTGGATCTGCCACGCCCGCCCGGCGCCGGTGTGTCTCGAGGTGCCGCTCGCGAGCCGGGTGAGCCCGGCGCCGATGCGCGCCGACGAGCCGCCGCCGGCCGCGCTCGCCGGGGTCGACTGGCGACTCGACGCGACGGTCACCGACGACGGCGCGCTGGTCGTGCGCGCGGTCGCCGGCGAGCCGCCGCCGGCGGTCGCCGCGCTGGTCGGCCGTCACGATCTGGCCGATCTGGCGCAGCTCGAGGCGGTGCGGGTCATCCCGCTGCGCTGACCGGCCCCGGCGCGATCAACCCAGCCCGAGCGCGCCCCGCAGCGCCGCCTCCTGCGGCCGCGCCCGCCGGGTCATCGCCCGCAGCTCGATGATGCAGCCCGGCGGCACCGCCCGCGCGAGCACCACCCCGTTCGACGCCGCCCACAGCCCGAGCCCGGCCGCCGCCATGCGCGCCGGATCGACCGCCAGCATCACCTCGACCTCGGCGCGCTTGCCGACGCCGCTGTCGAGCCCCGGCGCGAGGTGAACGTGGGTCCGCCGACCCGGCACGATCCCCTCCCGCGCGATCGCCGGCACCACCGCCGCCCGCGTCCCGTGCCACACCACCCCGCCCGTCCACGGCGTCCACGACGCCTCGAGCGCGGCCTGCGTCACCGGCATGCCCTCCCGTGAGTGCCCCTGGCAGCAGCGGATCCGGTCGCCGACCCACTCCAGCCGCTGTTTGTTGTTCTGCTCGACGATCTCGCCGAGCGCCGCCGGCGACAGCCGCAGCCGGGTCAGCACCGCCCTCACCGGCACCCAGCCCGCCGCGTCCATCGGCAGCCCCTCTTCGCCCGCCCCGTGCCGCAGCAGCCACGACAGCTTGCGGCTCTTCTCCTTGATCTGCTCCGCGGTCATCGCGTCCTCGCTCTCGGTTGTGCATGAACGCCGCCGATGATGGCGACCCGGGCCGTCGACCGGAAGACGCGAAACTTGATAGACCTTCGCCAAAGGCGATGGCTGGAGGCGCCGTGCACCCGCTGCCCGAGCTCGAGTGGCTCCAGACGTTCGCCGTCTTCGCCGAGCACCGCAACTTCACCCGCGCCGCCGAGGCGCTGCACCTCTCGCAGCCGGCGGTGCACGGGCAGGTGCGCAAGCTCTCGGAATTGCTCGGGATGCCGCTCTACCGCAAGGAGGGCCGCGAGCTCGTGCTCACCGAGGCCGGCGAGGCGGTGCGCACCTTCGCCCGCGACCAGCTCGCCCGCAGCGCCCGCTTCGTCGCCGAGCTGCGCGGGCTCGCCCACGGCCCGGTCGTGCTCGCCGCCGGCGAAGGCTCGCTGCTCTACCTGCTCGGCCCCGCGATCGCCGCCTTCACCGCCCGCGACCGGCTGCGCCTCCTCGTGCGCGACGCGCCCGCGACCGTCGACGCCGTGCGCACCCACGCCGCCCACGTCGGCGTCGCCCCGCTCGCCGGCGCGCCCGACGACCTCGAGTGCCACCCGATCGCCACCGTCGGCCACCACCTCGTCATGCCCGTCGACGACCCCCTCGCCGCCCGCGACCGGCTCACGCTCGCCGATCTCGCCCACGCCCGCCTCATCGTGCCGCCCGAGGGCCGCCCCCACCGCCGCGCGCTCGCCGACGCGCTCGACCGCGCCGGTGTGCCGTGGACCGTCGCGCTCGAAGCGACCGGCTGGCCGCTCACCCTGCACGCCGTCGCGCTCGGCCTCGGCCGCGCCGTCGTCAACGACTGCTGCCCGCCCCCGCCCGGCTGCGTCGCCCGCCCGATCGCCGGCCTCCCGACACGCACCTGGTACGCGATCCGCCGCGGGGACGCCGCCCCGACCGCGCCCGAGCAGCGGCTGTGGAGCGCGCTCGCCACCGGCGGCGCACCATGACTTCGAAAACCGCGATTCGACGCGCACGTAACGCATGGTGACCGCTGGTGACTTCACCCCTGACGCCGGTTTTTTTGTGCTGGACGCTGCGCCCGACCGACTGCAATGATGGTCGACAGCCGGAAGGGGGAAGTGGGCATGCTTCGATTCAATCGCACCGCGTCGACGCTCGCCGTCGCGCTCGTACTGCTCGCCGGATGTGACGACCCCGAGGTGCTCGTGACGCCCGATGGCGCCGCGCCGCAGCTCGACGGCGACGTCATCGTCGACGCCGAGAACCTCACGCCCGACGCCGCGCCGATCGGCGAGGACAACAACTGCGGCGCGTACGACTACCGCGGCACCACCTACGACTGCGAAGCGCTCGACCGCTGCAACGAAGCGGACTTCCAGTACCGCCTCGCCTGCTGCGAGTGCGACCCCCGCTACTGCGAGCCCGACCCCGGCGCCTGCGACCCCCCCCCCGAGCCCGGCGAACCCGAGCCCGAGGCGCCGATCCCGCAGAACGCCGAGAGCTGCATGGCATGCCACAACGGCGCGCAGGCCAACGACTACAGCGGCAACGGCATCGGCAACCCCCACCCCTTCGCGCCCGCGCAGTACGTGCCCTGCACCGGCTGCCACGGCGGCAACGGCCGCGGCGCCGGCAAGAACGGCAGCCACGTCCCCGCCCCGCCCGAGATCGGCGACCGCATCTTCCAGGCCAACAACAACAAGGCCTTCTTCAACCGCGTCACCCTCGCCGGCGTCGACAAGCTCACCCCCGACCCGTACACCGGCCCCAACGGCCAGCAGTACTCCAACCTCGACTACCTCCAGTTCATCAACCCCGGCGACCTCCGCGTCGTCTCCGCCGGCCGCGGCTGCGGCCAGCAGGGCTGCCACTACGACGAGCACGCGCAGTGGGTCCCGCGCTCGATGATCGCCACCTCGACCGGCATCTTCTCGGCGACCCGCTTCCTCGTCGGCGTCGACAACCGCATCCCCGAGTACCGCGGCAACCGCGACGCCAACTCGCTCGCCGACTCGGCGCCCCGCACGGTGCAGAACCCCGCGTTCGACGCCGCCAGCGCCCGCGTCGGTGAGATCGGCCGCCTCGTCGAGCAGCCCGAGCTCGCCGCGTACAACGGCCAGATGCGAGACAACGGCAACTACCTCGCCGCCAACCTCAACAACCACATCATCAACGCCAACCAGGACCAGCAGAAGCCCAACCGCGTCCGCGCCGGCAGCCCGCTCGAGACCCTCATCGACGAGCAGGTCAGCATCACCTGCGGCGACTGCCACCTCTACAGCGCCGGCGCCAACAACCGCTACGCCGACTTCCGCTCCTCGGGCTGCACCGCCTGCCACATGGAGTACAGCTACGACGGCCGCCACGCCGGCTTCGACCCCAACGTGCCCCGCGACGAGCCCGCCAACCCCGACGCCATCGCCGCCGGCGAGCGCGCCCACGTCCTCAGCCACCAGATCCGCAACGTCGCCAAGATCCTGCCCAACGGCGCGTTCGTGCGCGGCATCAGCGACCGCGCCTGCGTCGGCTGCCACCAGGGCAGCAACCGCACCGTGCTCCAGTTCTGGGGGATCCGGCTCGACCAGAACCAGGACCTCGTCAACAACTTCCAGTACCCGGCCAACCCCGACGACTTCGAGAACACCGCGCAGGACCAGCGGCTGTACAACCCGGCGGTGGCCAACAACACCTTCAACGGCCGCAACGCCAACCAGTACATCCTCACCGAGGACTACGACGCCGACGGCCGCGACGACACCCCGCCCGACATCCACTACGAGCGCGGGCTCGGCTGCATCGACTGCCACGGCAGCCGCGACCTGCACGGCGGCACGGCGGGCGACGCGACCTCGGGGCAGGTCGTCAGCCGCATGAACCAGGCGACCGCGCTCACCTGCGAGAACTGCCACGGCACGGTCGAAGGCTTCGCGCGCACGGTGCCCTGCACCACCTACAGCGGCCAGGCCGCGGAGTGCACGACCGACAAGAACGGCAACCCGATGAAGCACGTCACCAAGGACCCGCAGGGCCACTACTGGCTCATCAGCCGGGTCGACGGCCAGCGGCACTACCTGCCGCAGACCAAGGACGTCACCATCCTCTCGCAGCGCACCCACCCGATCACGCTCAACAACCTCTACAGCCCCAAGGCCTCGTATGCCATGGGACGCGCCGATGGCAACCCGCAGACCGGCACCGGCCCCTTGCAGGCCAACCCCAACCTGTACACCGAAGGCTTCAGCCACCTCGACACCATGGACTGCCAGAGCTGCCATGCGTCGTGGATCAACAACTGCATCGGCTGCCATCTCGCCAATGCCTACGATGTCAACCCCGCCAACTACTTCTTCAGCAACATCACCGGCGAGCGCATCCTGCTCAACCAGACGGCGGCCGACTTCGTCTACCAGAACCCGGTCAACCAGTACCTCGGCGTCAACAGCCGCGGGAAGATCACCAAGGTCTACGCCGGCCAGAAGGTCTTCTGGCGCTTCGTCGACCTCAACGGCGACACCTCGGACGTCTTCGTCTTCTCCGACCGCCTCGGCGAAGGCAACAACCCCGCGCTCGGCGGCCGCAACGACTTCCCCGCCAATGCCATGAACCAGCTCATGCCCCACTCGATCCGCGGCGCCGTCGACGGACAGAACGAAGGCCCGAGCTACTGCGTCGCCTGCCACCTCAACGACGCCATGATCGCCAACGCCGATCTCATGGCGCAGTACGATGCCTTCGTGGCGGCGTATGACAACCAGGACTTCGCCAACCTCGACTTCAACGTCCTCGCGGCGAACATCGGCCAGAACACCGGCAACCAGAACAACTCGCCGTTCTTCGTCCGCATGATGTCGGGCATGGGCACCGGCACCTACCTGTTCGACGCGAACGGGTGCCCGGTCAACCCGCTCGACAACAACGCGAACCGGCAGAACTGCAACGGCGTCGCCCCGGCGGTCAACTTCGCCGACCAGGTCAACAACGTCGCCTACGATCTCGACCGCATGGTCGAGTTCAACGGCATCCCCAACTCGTCGAACGCCCACCCCCGCGAGACCTTGCAGGGCGCGCAGCGCGGCGGCGCCACCAACTCGCAGATGGGCGGCCCCCTCGGCAGCGCGCAGCTCCAGCGGCTCGTGGGCGGCGACAACATCTACAACGGGTTGATCCTCGACGCCTGGTTCGACGCCGACGGCAACGCCCAGGGTCAGGCGGCCAACCTGTTGCAGTAGCCATCGAGGCCGAGGTCGCGTTCGACATGGCATGTCGCAGCAGCGGGGGAGTGGAAGATGCGCGGTGAGACAGGCATGGGCAGGCGCGCGCTCGCAGGGGCCGCTCTCCTCGGCGTGGTGGCCGTCGGTTGCAGCGAGCCGCCGCTCGGGCCCGAGTACGACCCCCTCGACCGGGGAGTCATGACCGACATGCCCGTCGATCCGCCGGGGCCCGAGCCGGAGCCCGAGCCCGGGATGGACATGGAGCCCGATCTCTGCGGACCGCGCAGCGTCTTCGAGCCCGACCCCGAGTACTTCGCCGCCGAGATCGCGCAGCCGCTCTACATCGCCTGTGGGGTGTGCCACAACGACCCGGAGCCACGGCCGGGCGCGCCGTTCACGCTCGTGCGGAACGGCCCCGCCGGCCTCACCCCCGAGCAGAACCAGCTCAACGTCGCCGAGTGCCTCTCCTTCGTCGACGCAGCCGATCCGGCGGGGAGCGATCTCATCGACTGGCACCCGAACGGCCACCCCGGCTACATCGGCGACGGGCCGCTCAAGGATGCCATCATCGAGTGGATCGAGAACGGCACCCGCATCGTCGAGCCCGAGCCCGGCGACTGCGGCGACGCCGGGGTCGACGGACCCGACGGGGGCAACCCGGTCCGCCCGCCCTGCGAGGCGCTGCTCGGCCCCGAAGGCAACGGCGGCGCCCGCTCGCAGACGTACCGCGACGACTTCGAGCGCGAAGACCCCGACGGCGTCTCGCACAACGACGTCCTCGTCGGCTCGTGCGCGCGCAACGGCGGCTGCCATGCCCTCGCCGGTGAGGGCGGTGACTACTGGCTCCTCGAAGAAGACTCCGAGTGCGCGATCGAGTGGAACTTCGTCGCCTCGCAGATCTACATCGACTGGCTCAACCCGCTCGAGTCACCGCTGCTCACCCAGCCCCGCGATCCCATGCACGGCGGCCGCGATGTCTTCCGCGGCAGCGATGACAGCCGCCATGTGCGGCTGCTCAACTGGATCCGCGCCGAGGTCGTGCGCAGCACCCGCGGGAACTGACCGGCCGCTCACCCCACCGCCCGGATCACCGGCGGCCGCTTCTCGTCGGCCACGTCGCGGTGCAGCAGCGCCGGCGGGCGGATCCCATCGCGGCGGAAGGTGTCGAGCACCCGCACCGTCAGGTCGCTCTCCAATGCCTTCTCGTAGATGACATCGAGCACGTACACCTTGGCCCGCAGCCGCACCGCGTAGTAGCCCTCCTGCATCACCTGCGCGGCGAGCACCGACCAGGGCTTGTCGAGGTAGGCATAACGGCACGTCGTCACCACGTCCTCGACGATCCGCCGCGCCGTCGCGATGTCTTGATCGACCCCGATGAAGAAGTCGACCTGCACCAGCATGTCGAGCGCGCCCGCGTTGCCCGACGAGACGATGTCGGTCAGGAACTTGTTGTTGGGGATGGTCACGAGGTTGTCGTCGAGCGTCACCAGCCGCACCGATCGCAGCCCGATCCGCTGGATCTCACCATAGAAGCCACCGAATGAGACCCGATCGCCGACCTGGAACGGCCGGTCGAAGAGGATCATCAGCCCCGCCACGATCGACGCGGCGAGATCCTTGAGCGCGATACCGACCGCGACCGCGAGCGTGCCGCCGATCGCGAGCAGCATCTGCTCGCTCAGCCGGAACACCAGCACCACCGCGCCGGCGATCCCCGCGAACGAGAAGATGAACCGCATCACGGTGTTGGCTTGCTGCAACACCAGCCGCCGCTCGGAGAAGCGGCTCCCCATGCGATCGGTGAAGCGGGTGATCGTCGCGCTGATCATCCAGGTGACGAACAGCACGAAGAGCGCCGGCACGATGCCACCGATGCGGATGAACTCGACGATGTTGAGGCTCTCGTCCATGTCAGATCGCTCCTTCGATCGGCCTCAAGACAACAGCAGGTGCTTGCGCCGCAGGAAGCGCACGACCGCTCGGTGCCAGTGGATGGGGATCCGGTAGCTCGACCCCTCGGCGACGAGGCAGCCGAGCGCGCGGAGCTGTTCGAGCATCGCGTGCGCCGCCGCGGGGGCGAGCTGCAACACCGTCGGCGCGTCGTCGAGCGAGAGCCGGGTGTGCATCACCACCGCGTGCAGCGCGAAGCGCGCCGGATCGGAGAGGTCTTCGAGCTCGTCGGGCTTGGGCACCTCGAAGAGCCGCACCCGCAGCGGCCCGCCGTCGCCCGGGTCGACCAGCGAGCGCGCCCAGAAGTGCAGCACCAGATCGGGGATGCCCTCGGCGTAGTCCCAAAGCAGCCGCAGGTAGCGCTCACGGGTGCGCAAGAGCTCCTCTTCGCGCTCGAAGACCTGATCGGGGTTGTCCATCAGATCCTCGAAGGTCACGCTCCGCCCCGCCGCCGCCATGCGCCGGTCGATCAGCCCCGCGACGTCGCGCTCGCTCCAGCGGTCGAGCACCGCGGTGTGACGGAAGACATCCTGCCCCTTGCGCGCGAACATCAGCCACGCCCACAGGTAGCGGCTGACGCTGCACACCCACGCCGTGCGGTGCGAGCGCCGCACGATCTGCAACAGCGCCTCGAAGCCCGCCTGCCGCCCCGCCGCCCGCTGCGCCGAGAACTGCACGTCGTCGAGGATCACCAGCCGCGCCGACCCGCCTTCGAGCGCGGCGACGATGCCATCGACGGTCGCCGGCGCCTCACCGAGCCCGAGCGCGTCGACCAGCCACCGGCACAGCGCCTCGGCCGTCGGCACCGGCCGATCGATCCGCAGCACCGCCGCGCCCTCGCCGATCCGCGCGACGAAGGTGTCGAGCCACGCCGTGCGCCCGATCCCGCGCTCGCCGACGACCGCCCACGAGATCCCGATCGCGCCCGCGCGCCACGCCGCGATGTCGCCGACCGCGGCCGCGAGCCCCGGGAAGTGCTCGACCCGCACCGCGTCGTCGATCGGCTTCTGCTCGATGATCGCGACCACCTCGGCCGGCGGCGGCCGATCCGGCGCCGCGGTCGCGCGATCGGCGGTCGCCTGCTTCTCGAGCCGCCGCAAGAACAGGAAGGCCAGCGCCCGCCGCACGTGCTCCAGCCGCATCACCCAGCGCCCGACGATCTGCCCGCTGCGCCGCACCCCGAGGTAGAGCGCGACCGGCACCGCCACGAACGCGCCCCACAGCTTGCCGCGGGCGCGCTCGACGAGCGACGCCATCGAGCCGCCCGGCGCCATGCGCAGGTAGGCCGCGAAGATGTCGGGCTGCCAGCGCCGGATCGTCACCCAGCCGATCGGCACCGCCGCGAACCACGCGAAGTCGAGCACCAGCGTGTAGAGGTAGCCCCGCCCGAGCACCACCTCGGCGACGATCAGGAACACCGAGAGCACCGCCGCCGTGCGCCCGGCGAGGCGCACCGTGCGCAGCAGCCGCGCGCTGAACTGCTCGTCGATCGGCGCGCCCGGCCGCGAGGCGATCCGCACCAGCACGTAATGCACCAGCGCGATCACCAGCCAGTAGGTCGCCATCACCTCGGCGACCCGCGCGATCAACCGCGTCTCGGGCGCGTCGATCAGCTCGACGAGGAGCCCGAACGCGAGCTGCACGAAGGCATAGAAGGCGAGCGGGAACGCCAGCGCCTTGATCGGCGGCCACCACCGCTCGACGAGCTGGCGCCGATCGGCCGCGACCGCGCGATCCCAGCGCACCTGCGCCCGCGGGTGGTCGTCCTCGGCCCAGCCCTGGATCCGGGCGTCGATCCAGTCGAGGATGCGCCGCCGCCGCAGCGCGAGCGGCACCGCGAGCAGCGCGAGCAGCAACAGCTCGATCAGCGTCCACCGGGTCGACGCCCGCCCGAGCGTCTCGACGAGCCAGCCGCTCGCCTGCCGCATCTTCGCGCGCCGCTGGAAGACGTAGTAGCGCGTCATCAACTGCAGGTGCCCGAGCTCGCGCCGGAGCTGCTCGATGCCCTGCGTGCCGAGCCCGAGCACCGCCTCGCGCCGCGTCGGGCTCAGCCGCGGCAGCAGCGCGAGGCGCAGGTCGTTGAGCGTCTTGACCTGCTCGGCGGTCGCCGGCACCGCCGCCCGGCGGTCGGCCTCGACCTCGGCCACGTAGGTCGCCCGCTCCTTGCCCGCCGCCTCGAACGCCCGCAGCACCGCGTCGCGCTCCAGCGGCAGCGCCCGGTAGACCGCCGCGTCGAGGTCGACCGGCGCCTCGAGCGCGGGGGCGGCGACCGGCTCGTCGACCACGTCGAGCGCCGCCGCCAGATCGGCGCGCGCGGTCATCAGCTCGGGCACGATCGTGTCGTGCAGCGCGTCGACCGTCGCCGCGCTCGTCTGCGGCTCGGCGAGCGTCGTCCGCACCCAATGGATCAGATCGGTCCGCCGCTGCGCCGCCTCGGCCCGCGTCGCGCGCTGCTCGGCGGCCGTGCCCCGCAGCGCCGCGAGCTCGCCGCGCACCCGCTCCGCCGCCGCCCGCGCCTGCGCGAGCGCCCGCGCCGCCTCGCTGCGCGCGCTCTCCGCCTCGCGCAGCGCCTCTTCGCGGGCCAGCTCGGCGCGGCGCACCGCTCTTCGGCCTCGACCCGCATCGCCGCCGCCGACGCCTGCTCCGTCGCCGCCCGCCGCCGCGCCGCCTCCGCTTCGAGGAGCGCGATCCGCTCGGCGAGCGGCCGGGTCAGCACCGCGAGCCGCAGCCCCTCGCGCTCGACGAGGAGCCCGAGGCGCTCGAGCCGCGCCGCCTCTTCGAGCGTCGGCTGCGCCGCGCGGCCCTGCTCGGCGGCCGTCTTGCGCGCGACGAGCGGGTCGACCTCGGCGCGCGCCGCGTCGATCGCCGCCCGCAGCTCGGCCATGCGCGCGTGCACCCCGGCGTCGTCGCGCAGGTCGACCTGGAAGAGCGTCGCGATCTCGACCCCCTCGGCCGGCGGCTTGCCCTCGGCGAGCGGCGAGAGCGCCGCGATCTGGCGGCGGAGGGTGTCGGTCGAGGTGTCGCGGTCGATGGCGACCGGCTCGGCGGCGGCCGCGTCGACCTCGCCGGGGAGGGGAGGGCCGCTGTCCTGCGGCTCAGGCGGCGGCGCGTCGGGCTGCGCGTCGACCGGGCCGGCGTCGCCGAGGTCGCCGTCGAGCGCCCCGTCGAGCGCGGCGTCGGGCGCGGCGGCGGCGGCGCGGCGAGCAGCAGCGCCCACGACGCGGCGAGCAGCAGCGCCCACAGCGCGGCCACCGCCGCGCGGCGCCCGGGAGCGGGGTTTGCCGGGTAGGAGGGGTGATGCCGTGACATTCTGCGCGGACCAACCATCTGTGCATCCTGAAGGCATCGGCCCCGGCTTGCAACGCCCGCGTCATCTGCCTGCCAGATCCCGTTGTCACAATATGAGAACCGGAGTATACTCAATACGCCGCGTCGAGTGATGGGGCTCGACCCGGCCGGCGCATGGCGCGCCACGTAATTGGCCTTATCATAATGAGTTTTCGCGCCCGGCCGTATCTTCGTGTCACATCTGGTTGAGTGAATGTTTCGCCGTGTCACCTCTGTCATTCATGTGACAGGCGCGCCACGTCACCGATGTCAATCATGACATCGCGAAGCCTCGAGTGCCACGAGACGCGCCGCGAGCGCCCGAGGAGTGCGCGATGGCATGGGTGCCCTTGATCGGCGAGCACGACGCCGCCGATCCGGTCGTCAAGCGGGTGTACGACGAGATCCGGGTCGAGCTCGGCTTCGGCATGGTGCCGAACCTCTTCCGCTCGATGGCGAGTCGGCCCGGCTTCCTCGAAGCCAACTGGAATCACTTCCGATCGACGGTGCTCGAGGGCGCGCTGCCCCGCACGCTCAAGGAGATGGTCGGCATCCTCATCTCGCAGCACAACCACAGCGAGTACGCGCTGCGGGTGCACCTGCACGGGCTCTCGGCGCTCGGCATCAGCGAGGAGGTGCTGCGGCTGCTCGTCGAGGACGTCGACCGCTGCCCGCTGCCGGCGACCGAGCGGGCGGCGCTGCGCTTCGGGCTCAAGGCGGGGACCGATCCCAAGGGGCTCGCCGCCGCCGACTTCGCCGCGCTGAAGCAGGCCGGGCTCGGGGCCGACGAGGTCTTCGAGCTCATCGCGACGGCGCACCTCTTCAACGGGGTCAACCAGTACACCGACGCGATCGATCTCGAGATCGACGCGCTCTGAGGAGCGGCCGATGCGCGCCCATCCCCTCGTCGACGAGGCTCGCCTCGGCGCCGATCCCGGTGACGCCGAGGCGCTGCGCGCGGCGCTGCACGGCGCCGTGGCCGACTTGCAGGCGATGTCGCTGCGGATCGCGCGCGTCGCCGAGATCGCGGTGGCGGTGAGCCGGTCGCTGTCGATCAAGGCGATCCTCGACGTGCTCTGGCAGCAGACGAAGTGGGTGGTGGGCTTCGACCACTTCGTCGTCGTGCGGGCGGTCGAGGGCGAGGGCTGGCGGGTGCAGCCGCACGGGAGCCGGCCCGAGGCGGCGGGGCCGGCGGTGCAGGCGGGCGGGCCGCTGCACCGCGCGCTGACCCGCGGGCAGCCGGGGATCTACCCCGACGCGGTGATCGAGGGCCGCGCGGCGCCGGTGGCCTCGCTGCTCGTCGTGCCGCTGCACGTCGAGCGGGAGGTCGTCGGCGCGCTGGCCTTCGGGCGCGACGGGGGCGCGTACGGGGTCGACGATCTGCGGATCGTGACGATGCTCGCGCTCCAGACCGCGGCGATGTTCCGCAACGCGTGGCGCTACGAGGAGCTGCAGCGGCTCGCCTCGGAGCTCGACGCGGCCAACGCGCTGCACCGCCACGCGCTGCTCAACGTGATGCCGGCCGCGATCGCCGACGAGTTCACCCGCGAGGGGCGCGTCGAGCCGGTGCTGCACCCGGCGGCGACGGTGGTCTTCGTCGACCTCGTCGGCTTCACCGCGGCGGCGGCGCGCATGACCCCGAACGCGGTGGTCGCGGCGCTCGACCACCTCTTCGCCCAGCTCGACCTGATCGTCGAGTCGCATGGGCTCGAGAAGCTCAAGACCATCGGCGACGCCTACATGTACGTCGGCGGCGTCTCGGCCCCCGATCCGGCGCACGCGCAGCGGGCGGTGGCGGCGGCGCTCGACATCCTCGCGCACGTGCAGAGCGACGCCGCGGACGCGCAGGCGCGGGGCGAGCGGGGGTGGCAGGTGCGGATCGGGATCCACTCCGGGCCGCTCGTCGCCGGCGTCGTGGGGCGGAGCCGGGTCGCGTACGACGTCTGGGGCGACACCGTCAACGTCGCGGCGCGGCTCGAGGCGTCGGGGCTGCCGGGGCGGATCAACATCTCGCAGGCGACCTACGACCTCGTCGCCGCCCACTACCGCTGCACCAGCCGGGGCAAGATCGGCGTCAAGGGGCGCGGCGAGCTGCCCATGTTCCTCGTGCAGGGCGTCACCGCGCCGATGGCGCCGGTCCCGGCGACCGGCCCGATCCGGCCGCTCTCGGCGGTGACCGCCGACGTGATCGGGTAGCGTGCCGCCGCGCCGGCGGGCTATCCTCGCCGCCGCATGCGCACCCTGGCTCGAACCGTCGCCGTCGCCTCTCTGCTGCTCGCGAGCTGCGCCGAGATCCAGCCGCCGCTCGCCGACGGCGGCCTCGACGCCGCGCTCGACCTCGCGCTCCCGCCGCTCGACGCGCCCGACCAGGACATCACCCCGCCCGATCCCGACGACGCCGCGCCCGCCGCCGACGCCGAGGCCGACATCGAGCCGATCGGCCCCTGCGTGCCCACCGACGAGATCTGCAACCAGCGCGACGACGACTGCGACCTCGCCGTCGACGAGGGCGCGGTCTGCTGCCGGATGAACGCCGAGCAGTGCAACGGCCGCGACGACGACTGCGACGGCGCGGTCGACGAGGGCGCGGGCTGCTGCGTGGGCGACGAGGTCGAGACCTGCAACGCGCTCGACGACGACTGCGACGGCGCGGTCGACGAGGGCGACGTCTGCTGCGGCGTCGAGGTCTGCAACGGCGCCGACGACGACTGCGACGGCGTGGCCGACGAGGGCGACGCCTGCTGCGCGCCGGTCGACGAGGTCTGCGACGGCGCCGATCAGGACTGCGACGGCGCGATCGACGAGGGCGGGGTCTGCTGCGCGCCCGAGGGCTGCAACGGCCGGGACGACGACTGCGACGGCGCGGTCGACGAGGCGAGCGTCTGCGGCCTCTTCGTGCAGCAGAGCTGCCGCCTCTTCCTCGCCTGGGCCGACAGCCGCCGCGGCCCCGCCGGCGCCTCGCCGGTGTGGGGCGGCTGCCCCGCGCAGGACGTGTATCGGCTGAACGCCGTGCACTGCGTGGGCACGCGCTACGACGGCAACTTCGCGGTGCTCGACGTCGACGGCGACGTCGACGAGACCGACCAGTTCGCGTTCTCGCTCACCTGCCGCGACACCGGCGACCCCGCGCTCTCGGCGTGGGTGCAGAGCCACTGCGCGCTCTACCTCGGCTACGCCGACAACAACCGCGCGCCCGGCGACGTCGACGTCTTCGGCGCCTGCCCGCCCGCGATCCAGGGCCGATCGGGCAGCCTCTCGTGCACCTCGACCGGCTACGACGGCCTCTTCCGCGCGCTCAACACCGAGGGCGACGTCGACGACAACGACGACCTCGCGATCGCGTGGAAGTGCAGCGAAGACCCGGCCCGGCCCGGGCTCGCGGCGGTGATGCAGTCGCAGGTCGAGGTCTTCCTCGGCTGGGCCGACGAAGACCGCGGCCCCGCCAACGGCTCCCCCGGCTGGGCTGGCTGCCCGGCGGTGTCGCGCTCCTACATCGGCGACACCCGCTGCGTCGGCACCCGCGGCGACGGGCGCTTCAACCGCCTCGACCTCGGCGGCGATGTCAACGGCGACGACATGTTCGGCGTCGCGCTCCGGGCCCGATGAGCCGCGCGCGGCGAGCAGTGACCCGCTTCTCGACCCGCACCGCGTTCGACCCGCGCGAGAACCGCCTCACCCGCGCGCTCGCCGAGCGGCGGTCGCGCGGCGAGCCGGTGATCGACCTGACCGTCTCCAACCCGACCCGCGCCGAGCTGCCCTACGACGGCGAGGCGATCCGGCGCGCGCTCGCCGATCCGCGCGCCTTGCGGTACACGCCGGCGCCGTTCGGGCTCCCCGAGGCGCGCGCCGCGGTCGCCGCCGAGCTCGACGTCGACCCGCGGCGCGTCGTGCTCACCGCGAGCAGCAGCGAGGCCTACGGGTGGCTGTTCAAGCTGCTGTGCGACCCCGGCGACGTGATCCTCGCGCCGCGGCCGAGCTACCCGCTCTTCGAGCAGCTCGCCGCCTTCGAAGGCGTCACCCTCGACCCCTACGCGCTCGCCTACGACGGCGCGTGGCACCTCGACGCGACGCCGCTCCGCGTCGGACCGCGCACCCGCGGTCTGCTCGTCGTCAGCCCCAACAACCCCACCGGCCAGCGCCTCAAGCGCGACGAGCTCGACGCGCTCGAAGCGCTCGGGCTCCCGATCATCGCCGACGAGGTCTTCGCCGCCTACCCGCTGCACCCCGCGCCCGGCGCGGTCTCGGCGCAGGCGGCGACGCGGGTCCCGACCTTCGTGCTCGGCGGCCTCAGCAAGCTCGCCGGGCTGCCGCAGCTCAAGGCGGGCTGGATCACGCTCGCCGGCCCCGACGACGCGGTCGACGAGGCGCTCGCGCGGCTGGAGCTGATCGCCGACACCTGGCTCTCGGTCGGGGCGCCGGTGCAGCACGCCCTGCCGGCGCTGCTGGATGCCGCGCGGCCGACGACGGCGGCGATCGCGGCGCGGGTGCGCGACAACCTCGCCGCGCTCGAAGCGGCGGTCCGCGGCTCATCTGCGACGGTGCTGCGCGCCGAGGGCGGCTGGTACGCGATCGTCGAAGTACCGCGGATCGTCGACGACGAGCAGTGGGCGCTGTGGCTCCTCGAACGCGATGGCGTGCGGGTGCAGCCGGGCTTCTTCTACGACTTCGCCCGTGACGGGCACCTGGTCCTGAGCCTCCTGACTCCGCCCGCCGCGTTCGCGGACGGCGTCGCCCGGCTCGTCGACCGGGTCGCCGCCGCGTGCCCCTGACCGCGCCACCGGAGGCCCCGTGCACTACCTGCTGCTGAGCCACGACGACGAGCCGCCCGGCGACGAGGCCACCGCCCGCGCGGTGCAGGCGCGCTTCGTGCGGCGGCTGATGGACGGCGGCCACCTGCGCGCCGCCGATCGCCTGCACCCGGCCGCGAGCGCGCGCACGGTGCGGCGCAGCGGCGGCGAGGCGACGGCGGGGGAGGGGAGCTTCGCGACGGCGGCGGTGATGAGCTACGCGCTGGTGACGGTGGATGACGAGGCGGCCGCGGTCGAGCTGGCGCGCGCGATGCCGGCGGAGCGGGTGACGGCGCGGCGGGTCGCCTCGGCGCACCTGCTCCCGCGCGACGGCAAGCGCCCCGCCGGGCAGTGCGCGATGCTGTGCTACGGGGTCGCGCCGCCGGTCGTGCCGGTGCACTCGGCGCTGCGCGCGTGGATCCGCCTCGATCCCGGCGAGCCCGGCCCGGCGCTGCGGTGGGGCGCGCGGATCGATGGGCTCGCCGTCGCGCTGCCGCATGCGCTCGCGGTGGTCGACGGCGGCATCGAGGTCGCCGAGGCGCTCGCCCGGGTGGTGGTGCCGGAGGGCGGCGCGATCGAGCTGCGGCGGGTGGTGGGGTAGGGGCGACCGATCAGGGCGCGACGACGATGCGGGTGATGACGTTGTCGCCGTTGCCCCACTGCTCGGCGCCGCCGGCGAAGTCCGGCTGCCACGCGTTGACGGTGGGGTAGCCCGGGCCCGCGGAGGCGCCGACGACGTAGAACGAGCAGGCATCGTCGATGTAGGCGCCGCGGATGTTGTCGTGACCCTGACCGCCGAGGTAGCTGGCATAGACCGGCCGCAGGTCGGGATCCATCAACACGGTGTAGCCATCGACGTCGGCGGCGATGGCATCCTGGTGAGCGTCCGGCGTGGTGAAGAGATCGTCGGAGTGGGTCTCGCCGACCCACACGAGATAGCCATCGGCGCTCACCGAGACCCCGTCGACGCCGTCGCCCGCCGCACCGCCGAAGAAGGTCGAAGCGACCAGCCGGCCCTCGGGGTCGAACCGGGCGACGAGCGCGTCGGTCGCGCCCCCGTGTCGAGCCTGCCAGGCGCCGGGTGTGATCGGCGCGTCGGGCGAGGTGCTGAAGCCGACGACGTACATGTTGCCCGCGGCGTCGAAGTCGAGGC
>JACKDM010000074.1 GCA_020633515.1 Myxococcales bacterium | reverse complement strand
CGGATTCGGCGACGGCGACGGCGACGGGCTCGGCGACGGCGACCCGCCCGCGGGCGGCGGCTTGCCTTCGTCTTCCCCCCACGGCTCCGGCTCCGGCTCCGGCGCGGGCGCACCCGGCGCGGGCTCGGGCTCCGGCCCCGCCCCCATCCCTGGCCCCGGCGCCGCCCCCGGCCCCTCCGGCTCCGGCGCCTGCGCCTCGCAGTAGAACCCCGTCGCCGGATCCACCCACACGCAGCGCGTGCCATACGCCGCGCAGTCCACGCTCCGCACCGCGCCCGCCTCGCACCACACGGCGAGATCACCCTCGCAGCGCCCGGTGAACCCGAGCCCCGCGCACGGATCCGCGTCTGCCTCCGCCGGCGGCGTGAAGCCATCGGCGGCCGGTGGCTTCCAGGGCAGCGGCGGAGGCAACGGCGCCGCGCTCTCCGCGCCCTGCTCACCGCTCGCGCAGCCGCACAGCAGCGCGGTCACCGCCGCGATCCAAGGGCTCCGTCGTGCCACGCACCACCTCCCGATCCGCTCGCCGAGCCACACAGCAAGCCATGTGCCGCAGCCATCGGGGGCGCGTCATCGAGGAGACAGGCGGGCGGGGGAGGGGAAGAGACCGCGCGGTCGCGAGACCTGCGCGTCACACCGGGCGGCGGGGGTGGGGACGAGAGGCCGCGGTCACTTGTCCGCGGGCAGGATCTCCAGCGTGTCGGTCGGCTGCTCCGTGCGATGCCAGTACTGGGTGCGCCCGAGCAGCGAGACGCCGAGGTAGCCGCGCACCTTGAGCTTCTTGCCGCCGTTCTGCACCTCGAGGTCGACCGAGTAGGTCTCACCGTTCGCCGGATCGAGGATCTCGCCGTTCTCCCACTCATTGCCCTCGTCGTGCTCGACGTCCCACATGATCACGAGGTCGAGCGCCTGCTTGCCCTTGATCTTGGCGCCCTTGTAGCCCTCGTCGCAGTCATCGCACATCGGCATCGGCTTCTCGGTGGGCTTGCGGAACAGCTTGACGATCTTGCCGACGAGCTTGCCCTTCTCGTCCTTGGTGATGTGCACCACCGAGCGCGGCGTCTTGCCGTCGTCGTCGATGGTCTTCCAGTAGCCGGTGGGATCGGCCGCCGAGGCGGCGGCGGGCAGGGCGATCGCCGCGAAGGCGAACGCGGCGGCGAGGCCGAGAAGGCGGCTGAAGCGAGAGATCATCACGAGTTCTCCTCGTTCCGGGTGGGTGCGGCGAGGCCGCTTTCGGGGGCACTCTAAAGCGTGCCGGCCGCCGGACGCCAGCGCGGCCGCGCTGTTCACCGACGCCCGGCCTGGGCAGATCAGCGGGGCTCGCGCTCGAGCAGCACCATCAGCCAGCCGCCGGTCGGATGCGGCACGCACTCGACGCGCGCGATCCGCCAGCCATCGGCCAGCTCGGCGCCGAGGTGCTCCTGCACCGCGCCGTTGCGCGCGTCGTCGTCGCGCAGGGTGATCGTCAGCAGCCGCTGCGCCTTGCCGGCCGCCGACCGCGCCCGCGGCGCCGCCTCGGCGGCCGGCGCGGTCGTCGGCGCAGCTGGGCCGTCGGCGCGGTCGCCAGCGCCTCGACCCGCGTGATCTCGGTCGCTGGCGGCGTCGCCGGCCGCGGCTCGGCCGCGCGCGCCGGCTCGGCAGGGCGCTCGGTCGCCACCGGCCGCGCCGGCTCGCCACGCGGGCGCGAGGTCGTCGGCCGCCGGCTCGCCTCAGGCGCGAGCGCCGCCTCGAGCGACCGCCCCACGTCGGCCCGCGGCGCGCCACCGCGCGCTCCGGCGGCCGCGACACCGGCCGCGCCGGCTCGGGCGGCCGCGACACCGGCCGCGGCTGCTCGACCACCCGGACCCGCTCCTCCGCCAGCCGCATGATCTCCGCCAGATCCGGCCCGCCGAGCCCGCCCATGCCACCGCCGAGCCCACCCCCCCCGAAGCCACCCATGCCCCCGTCGCCACCCACGCCCGCCGACCCCGGCCCACCCCCCGGGAACAGCCCCTCGCCCCGCAGCGCCTCCTCGAGGAACGACGGCCGGATCGCCTCGACCACGACCTGCCGCTCCACCCGCACCTCGACCGGCGGATCCACCAGCGAGTCGTCCTCGTCGTCCTCGACCGGCGCCGCCGCGTCGGGCCCATCGGTCGAGCCCTCGTCCTTCGCCCCCACCGGCCGCTCGCACTGGTAGACCCAATAGCGGAAGTGGCTCAGATCCTTCGTCGACTCGACCCGCGCCACGCTCACCGACAGCGCCTCGCCCTCGATCCACTCCCCCGGGATCGGCACCGCCCGGTTGCGCCACCGATAGCGTCGATCCGCCGCGAAGTCGGGGAACACGATCGCCGGCCGCCCCTCGACGCGCACCGCGATCTCCCCCTCGACGTACATCACATCGGTCCGCCCGATGAGCAGCACGTCGTGCCCCGGCGTCAGCCCCTGCACCGTGAACACCGCCGACCCGCCCTCGTGCGCGACCCCCTGGTCGTCGAGCACCGTGCCGTCGGGATACCGCAGCTTCTGCCGGCTGCGATAGCTGTCGACCGGCTCGCGCACCTCGAAGCGCTTCATCTCCTCGGTCTCGGGGTTGAGCACGTCGAGCTCGTCGACCCGCCGCCACGCCACCCCCCCGAAGTCGAGCACGTCGCCGAACTCGCTCCGCGTCGCGAGCCCCTCGCCCGTCTCCTGCCCCAGCAGCCCGTCGGGCACCGCGCCCCCATCGCCCCGCATCCGCCCGATCACGCCATGCACCGGGCACTTGCCCTGCGTCACCCGCCCGGGCGCATCATCGAGCGGCACCCCGCACAGCGGGCAGAAATCCGAGTCGCTCATCGTCCACTCCCACCATGAACGCCGAGAGTCTGCGTCGTCGGCGCGCGCCTGACAAGCGCCCGCGAAGACCCTATCTGCTCTGTCCTTCGTCACGCGTCGCCTGCGCCTCGGTCACGAGCCCGAGCCGCGCATACTGATCGACCGCCAGCCGCCGCGCCGCCGCCGCGCGCAGCGGCTCCCCCGCCGCGTCCGCCAGCCGCGCCGCGATCCGCGCGATCCGCGCCACGTCGCGGTGCACGTAGCGCCCGCTCCGCAGCGGCTCGAGGCAGGCCCACTGCGTATCCCAGCTCGACCAGTGCCGCGCGTGCGCCGCGCACGGCAGCAGGCTCAGCCGCGCCAGCATCGTCGCCAGCCACGCATCGCGCCGCGACGCCTCGCGCAGCGCCACCACCAGCCGGCTCCGCGCTTCGTCGTAGCGCCCCGCGTCGAGCAGCACCCGCCCGCGGTTGACCTGATAGATCGGCGCGTCGGCGTGATCGAGCTCCCGCGCGATGTCATGCGCGATCCCATAGTGGAGATCCGCCGCGGTGCCATCCTTCGCCGCGCTCGCGATCTCACCGAGCAGGTTCTCGGCGAGCATCACATCGGTGCGCATGCCATCCTGCACGAAGGCATCACGCGCCGCGGTGGCATGCACCCGCGCCGTCGGCAGCAGCCGCCGATGCAGCGCGATCGCCGCCCGCCGCAGCCGCCGCAGCCCCTGCTCGCGGGGATCGTCATCGGCGCCCGGCATCTTCTCGACCGCGTCGAGCACCGCCTCCGCCTCGTCGAGCCGCCCCGTCGTCTCCAACAGCGTGCAGAGCTGCCGGCTGCACCGCGCCACCAGCCGCGCGTCGCGCGCCTTGAGCGCCGCCGTCATCGCCCGCCGCAGATGCACCGCCGCCTGCACCGCGTCCCCGTCGCGCGTCCGCACCACCTGCCCGAGCGCCGCCAGCGCCAGCGCCACCGCCCCGTGATCCCCCGCCGCCTGCGACGCCGCCAGCGCCCGCTCCCCATGCCGCGCCGCGCTCTCGCTCCCCACCTGCGCCATCAGCCACGCCCACGTCGCCCGCAGCCGGATCCCCTCCCGCTCGTCCAGCCCCACCCCGCTCCGGCCCAGCAGCCGCACCCCCTCGATCACCAGCCGCCGCAGCGCCACCAGATCCTCGCGCCCCAGCGCCCCCTCGACCCGCCGCATCACCAGCGGCAGCGCGGCAGAAGGCTCCCCCGCCCGCACCAGATGGTTCGTCAGCCGCCGCAGATCCGGCTCCGGCTCCGAGCGCAGCATCGCCGCGCAGAACGCGTGCCACCGCATCAGCCGCCCGCTCACCGCCGCCCGCCGCTCCAGCGCCTCCCGCAACAGCCCGTGCGTGAACGCCCACCGCCGCTCGCCCAGCAGATGGATCAACCGCCCCTCGACCAGCCGCTCCAGCGCCCACCGCACCTCGTCCATCGGCAGCCCGGCCAGCCCGCACGCCCGCTTCCACTCGCCCGTCGCCACCTCCGTCCCCAGCACCGCCGCCACCTCGAACGCCCACTGCGTATCGACCGTGAACGGCCCCAGCACGTCCGCCAGCCGCGCGTCCCACACCGCGTCCAGATCCGCCAGCCGATCCCCGTCCCCCGCCCGCAGCCGATACCCCGTCGGCGTCGACTCCAGCACCCCCGCCCGCGCCCAATGGCAGCACAGCTCCGTCGCAAACAGCGGATGCCCCGCCGCCCGCGCCACCAGCCGCGCCCGCGTCTCCGGCTCCAGCCGGATCCGATCGTCGAGCAGCTCCCCCTGCGCCGTCGCGTCCAGCGGCCCCAGCGTCACCGTCCGCGTCGCCGGCCGCGCCGCCAGCCGCAGCAGCGCCTCACCCGCCGGCCCCGGCACCCCATCGCGCGCCGTCAGCACGAACAGCGCCGGCAGCCGCGGATTGCGCGCCAGCACCGCGTCGACGAAGCGCACCGCCTCCTCACCCCACTGCGCGTCCTCGATCCGCACCACCAGCGTCCGCCGCGCCGCCAGATGCTGAAGCACCAGCGACATCGCCCGGATCGCCTCCTCCTCGGTCCACAGCGTCACCGTGCGCTCGTCGAGCGCGATCGAGCGATCCCGGCTCACCAGCGCCGCCGCCACGATCGCCAGCGGCGGCGGCGCGTCGATCGTCTCGATGAAGTGCTCCACCAGCGCCGGCCCCTCCACCCCCTCGCTCCGCGCGTGGCGCGCCAGCATCGCCCCCAGCCCCGTCGCCACCCCCGACGCCGGCGAGTGCGTCGCCACCAGCGACTCCGCCACCGCCAGCTCATGCGTCCGGATCGACAGCCACTGCCCCAGCCGCGTCTTCCCGAACCCCGCCCCGCCCCGGATCAACACCGCCCGCGGCCGCTCGTCCCGCGTCACCGCGTCCAGCGTCCGCCACAGCACCGTGCGCTCCGCCGTCCGCCCCCGCAGCGACGGCTCCCGCAGATCGGCCAGCGCGCTCCCCGTCCCCCACAGCCGCACCGGCGGCGGCACATCCGGCCGCTGCCAATCGCTCGGCACCGGCACCCGCGCGCTCTGCGCCCCCAGCGACCCCGTATTCGCCGGCCGCACCAGCGTGCTCGGATCGATCCACGTCGACGCCGACCGCGCCGCCGCCTCGTCGAGCGTCGACTCCGCGTCCTCGAACGGATCCCCCGGCCGCGCCCGCAGCGGCGCGAACGAGTCGACATCACCCGGCTCCGGCCCCGCGATCGGCTCGATCTCCTCGATCGACTCGTCGAGCGTCGGCTCCAGCTCCAGCGAGCCGGTCAGCGCCACGCTCTCGAAGCGCAGCAGGTTGTCCTTGAGGGTCATCTCGGGGTCGAGCTCGTCGACGTCGTCGTCATCGACCAGCGCCGCGATCCCCGTCAGCGTCGACGGCGCCGCCACCCGCGCCCGCCGATCGGGGCCGAGCGGCGACCCCAGCGCCGCCAGCGCCCGCGCCGCGTCCGCCGCGTACCGGAACCGCTGCGCCGGCTCGCGCGCCAGCATCCGCCGCAGCCACCGCTCGAAGCCCGCCGGCACCGACATCCGCGGCTCGAGCGGCTCGGGCTCCTCCCGCGTCGGCGCGAGCAGCGCGTCGGCGCTCTGCGGCCCCCGCGGCGCGTGCGGCAGAAAGCCCGACACCATCTCGTAGGCCACGCACCCCAGCGCGTACAGATCGGTCCACGGCCCGAAGCGCCGCGGATCGTGCTTGATCTGCTCCGGCGCCATGTACCCCGGCGTCCCCGCCCGCACCGTCCCGCCCCGCCGCCCCTCCAGGCTCGTCTGATGCACGATCCCGAAGTCGGTCAGCACCGGCCCCCGCCCCCCCATCAACACGTTGCGCGGCTTGAGATCCCGATGGATCACCCCCCGCGCGTGCGCATGGGCCAGCGCGTCGAGCAGCGCGAAGACGATCGCCCGCGCCTCGCTCCACCCCAGATCACCCACGTCGGCCAGCGTGCCGCCGTCGATCCAGTCCATCACCATGAACGGCGCGTCCGCCGCCAGCCGCCCCCGGCTCGCCTCGGCGACCGCGCCCGGCACCACGCCGTGATCGTGAACCCGGATGATCCCCGGATGATCCAGCGTCGCCATCGCCCGCACCTCGCGCGCGAACAGATCGCGAAACTGCGCCGCCCGCGCCCGCGCCGCCGGACCCGAGCCCCGATCGGTCGCCGGCAGCGTCATCACCTTGACCGCCACCGGCACCGCGCTCGCCCGATGCACCCCCCGCCACACCACGGCCGTCGCCCCGCTCCCGGCGGGGCGCAGCAGATCGAACGGACCCAACACAATCGGATCGGGCGGGCGGATCTCCATCGCGGCCAAACTAGCTCGCGCCGCGACGCCGCGCCATCTTGACGCCGTGCGGCGAACCCCGCCCGCCCCGCGCCCGGTGAGAAAAGTGAGGAAAATGCGCCTCCCCGCCGGTTGCGGTTGACTTCGAAGCCGGGAAGGCGTGCAGTGACCCGGCGCCCCCTGAGAACGAAGGATGGAGATCCCAGTGAACACCGTGGACAAGCACACCCTCGTCAAGCGCTACTTCGACGAAGTCCAGCTCGCGATGGACGCCGACAAACTCTCCGACTACTTCCACGAAGACGTGCGCTTCCACTCCGAGATGGGCACGCTGCGGGGCCTCAAGCAGTTCGAGTACCTCATCCGCTCGCTGTACTGGCCCATCGTCGAGCCGGGCACCATCGCCGTCGACCTCGAGTTCCTCGACCTCACCGACGGCGACAAGCAGTACCACCCCCGCGATCCCGACGAGCTGGTCAAGTTCCGCGCCCGCCTCACCGCCCGGCGCAAGAAGCCCGGCCCCGATGGCTCGATGGACTTCGAGCACGAGGTGGTCAACGTCTGGCGCGTCCTCGACGGCAAGTGCAAGGCCGCCTGGCCCGACATCACCGAGGGTGGCAAGGACACCGACCTCCTCGCCGAAGCCTCCGTCAGCATCGCCGGCTGACCCCCGCCCACAGCGGTGAAAGCACCGCTCCCCCGCCGCCGCTGCCATGGTAGACTCTCCCGCACACCCTCGGGAGTCATGCCATGCGCGCCCTGCGGTCGCTCACCCTCCTCGCCCTGACCCTCGGCGCCGCCACGGCCGCCGCGCAGCCCTGCCCCCCCGACCGGGCCCCCTGCGCCGCCGCCTGCTGCGCCCCCGGTGAAGCCTGCCGCGCCGACGCCTGCCATGCCCCGATGGCATCCTGCGCCAGCGACGCCGACTGCCCGCCCGATGCCTTCTGCGACCCGCTCGTCGAGGCCTGCTACACCGCCGCCGACCTCCCCGCCTGCGAGTTCCGCCCCCCCGTCGGCCGCTTCGATCCCATCGTGCGCTGGGCCTGGGGCGACCCCGCCGTCGAGCCCACCTATCGCAACGTCATGATGACCCCCGTCGTCGTGCAGCTCACCGACGATGACGGCGACGGTGACATCGACCACCGAGACATCCCCGACGTCGTCTTCAGCACCTACGTCGGCGGCGGCAGCCACGCCGAAGAAGGCATCCTCCGCGCCGTCTCCGGCGCCGACGGCACCCCGATCTTCGACGTGCTCGATCCCACCCGCCGCGTCAACGGCCTCGGCGCCATCGCCGCCGGTGACATCGACGGCGATGGCATCGTCGAGATCGTCACCAGCCAGTTCCGCGGCCGCGGCGTCTGGGAGTCCGGCCTGCAAGCCTTCGAACACGACGGCACCCCCAAGTGGGCGACCGCCGAGGCGTGGTCGATCGGCTGGGGCGGCCCCGCGCTCGCCGATCTCGACGGTGACGGCGCCGTCGAGGTCATCGCCGGCCGCGTCGTCATCGAGGGCGCCACCGGCGCGCGCCGCTGTCAGGCGCAGGGCGCCGGCGGCCAGGGTGACCACGATCTCCGCCGCCCGCTCAGCTTCGCCGCCGACCTCGACGGCGACGGCCGCCAGGAGATCGTCGCCGGCAACGCCGTCTACGACGCCGACTGTGGCACCGTCTGGGCCGACGCCAACGAGCTCGATGGCTTCCCCGCCGTCGCCGACTTCGACGGAGACGGCGACCCCGAGATCGTCGTCGTCTACAACGGCGGCGTCCGCCTCGTCGACCACACCGGCCGCGTCCTCGCCCGCGCCGCCGTGCCCGGCGCCGGCGACCCCGGCGGCCCGCCCACCATCGCCGACTTCGATGGAGACGGCCGCCTCGAGTTCGCCACCGCCGGCTCCACCCGCTACGTCGTCCTCAAACCCGACGCCGCGCTCGATGGCATCGACATCCTCTGGTCGGCCATCACCCAGGACGCCTCCTCGCGGGTCACCGGCTCCTCGGTCTTCGACTTCGAAGGCGACGGACAGGCCGAGGTCGTCTATGGCGACGAGTGTTGGCTGCGCGTCTACCGCGGCGCCGATGGCTTCGTGCTCGCCGAGATCCCCAACCCATCGGCGACCACCTACGAGTACCCGGTCATCGTCGACGTCGACAACGACGGCCGCGCCGAGATCATCGCCGTCTCCAACGGCGCCGGCGGCGGCTGCGCCTGGGCGCGCGATCCCGCGCTCAACGTCCCGCCCTTCACCACCCCCGGCGTCCGCGTCTTCGGCGACCGCCTCGGCAACTGGGTCGGCACCCGCGCGATCTGGAACCAGCACGCCTACGCCGTCACCCACGTCTGCGATGGCACCGGCGACGCCTGCCAGGGCGCCGAAGACATCAGCGGTGGCATCCCCCGCCGCCCGATCCCCCACTGGCAGCTCCCGTGGGCCAACAGCTTCCGCCAGAACGTGCAAGGCAGCGGCGTCTTCGCCACGCCCGACCTCGTCCCCGCCCGCGTCCGCGCGACCGCGCTCGGCTGCCCGCCCGTCATCGAGATCACCTTCGTCTTCTTCAACCAGGGCAGCGAGGCCGTGCCCGCCGGGGTCGCGGTCACCCTCTACGGCCCCGGCGGCGACCCCATCGCCACCACCCGCACCACCCGCCGCCTCGAACCGGGCCAGGGCGAACCGCTCGCCTTCCGCGACGACCAGCTCGGGATCCGCCACCTCGGCCAGCCGCTCGAGCTCGTCCTCGCCGTCGACGACGACGCCGGCTTCGCCGCCTGGCAGGAGTGCCACGAAGGCAACAACGCCGCCCGCATCACCCTCGACATCCCCGCCGACGGCGGCGTCGAGCCCACCCCCTGCGCCACCGGCGCGCCCGGGATCTGCGCCGAAGGCACCCGCGTCTGCGTCGCCGGCGTCGAAGGCTGCCAGCCGCTCGCCGAGGCCCGCCCCGAGCGCTGCAACGGCCTCGACGACGACTGCGACGGCCGCGTCGACGAGGCGCTCCGCGGGCAGTGCGGCCGCTGCGGCGACGACCCCGCCGACGGCTGCAATGGCATCGACGACGACTGCGACGATGCCATCGACGAAGACGCCATGTGCCTCCCGTACCAGCTCTGCATCGCCGGGGTGTGCGCCAACGGCTGCGTGAACGGCGAGTGCCCGAGCGAGAGGGAGCAGTGTGTCAATGGCTTCTGCCTCGATCGCTGCCTCGAGACCGACTGCCCGCCCGGCCACCCGTGCGCGTCCGGCCAATGTTTCGACCCCTGCGAGGACATGCAATGCCCGGCGGGCGAGGTCTGCGCCCGTGGCGCCTGCGGCCCCGACACCTGCGCCCACGCCGGCTGCCCCGACGGCGAGCGCTGCGCGCCCGACGGCTGCGTGCCCGACGCCTGCGCCGCCGTCGACTGCGCGCGCGGCACCTTCTGCCGCGACGGCGCCTGCGTCGCGAGCTGCGCGACCATCTCCTGCGCGCTCGGGCAGAGCTGCGCCGACGGCGCATGTCTGCCCGACCCCTGCCACGGCGTCACCTGCGCCGCCGGCGAGCGTTGCCGCGATGGCACCTGCCACCCCGAAGACTGCGGTGACTGCCCCGAAGGCACGATCTGCCGCGACGGCTGCGTCGAAGACCCCTGCCGCGCCGTCGACTGCCCGCCCGCCGAGCGCTGCGTGCTCGACAGCCGCGGCGTCGCGCAGTGCCTCTACGAGCCGCTCCCCGACCTCGGCCCCGAGCCCCCCGACGCCGCCGCGCCCGACGCCGCCGCGCCCGACCTCGGCCTCGATCCCGACCGCGACGGCGGTGGCATCGAAGACCGCGACGATGGCATCTGCATCCCCGGCTCGCCCTGCGACCCCGGCGAGCCCGACGCCGGCGAGATCACCGCCGATCCCATCAGCGACGGCTGCGCCTGCCGCGCCGACGCCGCCGGCGACCCCCGCGCGCTCGCGCTCCTCATCGCCGCCCTCGCCCTCACCCGCCGCCGCCGCCGCTGAGCACGTTCAGCCGGCCAGCTCCCGCCGCCGCGGCCGCACCCCCATGCGCGTGCCCGACTCGATGTTGAGCGTCACCCCGCCGTGCATCACCAGCCGCTCGCCCGGCAGCATCTCCAGCCGATAGTGCTGCGCCACCGCCGCCAGCAGGATCGGACCCTCCAGCATCGCGAGGTTGGTGCCGATGCACTTGCGCGACCCGCCGCCGAACGGGATGAACGCGAACTTGTGATAGCGATCGCGGTTCTCCGCCGCGAAGCGATCGGGATCGAAGCTCAGCGGTGACTCCCAGTTGTGCGGGCTGCGATGGGTCGCCCACGGCGAGACGAACATCAGCGTACCCTTCGGCATCAGGTAGCCACCCAGCTCCGCCGTCTCCGCCATCTCCCGACCGATCAGCCACGCCGGCGGATACAGCCGCAGCGCCTCGTGGAAGACCTGCACCGTGTACGGCAGCCGGTGCAGATCCTCGATCCCCGGCATCCGCCCCCCGAGCACCGAATCGAGCTCCGCCTCCAGCCGCTCGCGCACCAGCGGGTGCTCGGCGACCAGCCGACACGCAAACACCAGCGCCGTCGCCGTCGTCTCGTAGCCGGCGAGGAACATCGTGCGCACCTCGTCGGCGATCTCCTCGACCGTCAGCTTCTCCCCGGTGTGATCGTCGACCGCGTCCATGAAGAACGCCAGCACGTCCTCGTGCTGCACCCCCGCCGCCCGCCGCGCCGCGATCATCTCGGCGACGATGCGATCGAAGCGCCGCCGGTGGAACTCGGCCCGCAGCCGCGTCGGCGTCGGGAAGTACATATGCGGTGGCATCGCCGAGACGAACATCTTGACCGTGAACCGCAACAGCTCGAGCAGGCTCGCCGCGATGTCATCGAAGCGATCGATCGAGCTCGCGTCGAAGAGACCGCGGATCACCAGCTCGAGCAGCGTGCGCGAGAACTCCTCCTTGAGATCGATCACCGTCTTGCCTTGCCACCGATCGACCGTCTCCTGCGCCGCCTGCCTGATCTGCGGCTCCATCGCCCGCAGCCGCTCGCGGGTGAAGACCGGGTTTGCGATCCGCCGGTTGCGCCGCCACAGATCACCCTCGGAGGTCACCAGCCCGAGCCCGAGCGCCAGATGCACCCGCTTGATCATCGACGGCGGCTTGCGCACCGCGCGCTCGGTCTCGAGCAGCGCGAACTTGACCAGCTCGGGATCACTGAGCAGGAACGCCGACCGCCCCGGCAGCGGGAGCCGCACCAGACCACCATACTCGACCGTGCAGCGCTCGATCAGGGTGAAGGGATCGACGAGGAGCTCGCGTGCCACCCCCAGGAGGGGCAACCCCCGGGGACCGGGCACGGCGCGGGGATCGGCGGTGGTCATGGTCTCGACTTGGGCGGCGGTGCTCATGGTGCAACCGTAAGCGGTGCTCACCGCGGGAATCAATGCGCGATCGAACCGTTGTGACCACTGCTCACCTGCGATCGCGGCGAAGCATCCGCAGCGGCAGAAGACGGGTGCGCCGTTCGCCGAAGTGCCCGCGCTGTGTTCAACCGTCTCGCTCGACCCCCGACCCGCGCAGGATCGGCGTCCATCGCCCGACGGTCGCGAGCACCAGCCGCCCCGCCGCCCGCGTCGCCGCGACATACAGCGCCCGCCGATCGGCCGCCGTGTCGGCCCAGCCGGGTCCGGCGTCGGGGACCACCACGACGTCGAACTCGAGCCCCCGCGCGTGCGCCACCGGCAGCACCGCGACCCCCGCCCCGGGCCGCAGATCGCCATCGGCCGCGTGCCGCACCGAGAGCCCGTGCCCGAGCAGCGCCGCCCACGCCGCCGCCCCCGCCGGGGTGCGGGTGATCACCGCCGCCGTGTGCCCCGCCGGGAGCGCGTCGAGCGCCTCGATGATCGCGAGCGCGAGGTGGCAGCGATGCGCGGCGCGGTGCAGCGTCACCGCCGCCGGCGACCCGGCGGGGGAGGGGACCTCGCCCGGTGATGCCACCACGGTTGATGACATCACGCGCGTCGTCGTCGCGGTGGATGCCATCGCCGATGCCAGCGGCTGCCGATGCCACTGGCACCGAGGCCACCGGCGCCGATGCCTCCGATGCCTCCGATGCCACCGCTCCCGCCGCCGCCGATCCCACCGCCGTCGACCCCACCGCCGCCGATCCCACCGACGGCTCCACCCACCGCCGCGCCCAGCCCTGCTGATGCCCGCGGCGAGGCACCGCGCCGCTCCACCGCCGCCGTCCACCCAGCTCCACCCACCGCCGCGCCCAGCCGCCAGCGCGGCAGCAGCGTACGACGTCCGCAGCGTCGTCACCGCGCCCCAGCGCGCCCAGGGCCGCCAGCGCCGCCGGCCAGCCCGCGAACGCCACGCCCTCGTCGAAGTGCTGCCCGCGTCCCCGCGACCACCAGATCCCCGCCCGCCGCCACCGCGCCCGAGCAGCGCCAGCTCGACCGCAGTCAGCGCCTGCGCCTCGTCGACCACCAGCACGTCGTACCGCCGCGGCCGCGCCGCCGCCCGCCCGCTCGCGGCCGCCAACGCCAGTCGAGCGCGAACATCACCGCCGCGTCCTCCACGTCGGCGCTCCCGCGTCCGCCATCGGCGTGCCCTCGTCGATCAGCCGCGCGTCGATCGTGCGCAGCCGCGCCGCGTCGACGTGCGACCACTCCACCTCGGCCGGATCACTGAACTGCATGGCAGTGCTCCAGCGTCTCGGCGACCGCGCCCGCCGTCAGCCCGCCGCCGCGACCCGCGCCACGCGATCGCGGTCCCCGAAGTGGATGAGCTGCGCTCGCCGCCCGCAGCGCCCTCGGCCGCCGGCAGCGCCCCGCGCCAGCGCCTCGACCTCGGCCAGCAACGCCGGGTGCCGCTTGAGCGCCACCGTCGCCGCCGTCGCGTCCCCGCTGCGCCGCCGCGGCCAGTCGACGAAGGCCCGCGCCGCCTGCCGCCACGCCCAGTCGTCGAAGGTCACCACCGGCACCTCGGGCAGCCCGAGCGCCGCGAGCTGCCCCTCGACCATGCGCCCGAGCGCCGCGTTCGGCACCACCACCAGCGCCCGACAGCGCCGCCCCGCCGCCTCCAGCGCCCGCCGCCGCCATGCCAGCCGATGCAGCGCGACCGTCGTCTTGCCCGCGCCCGCCTCCCCCAGGATCAGCGCCGCCCCGCCCGGCGCCTCGACCGCCGCCCGCTGCGCCGCGTCGAGCTGCGCGAAGCCGACCAGCCCCCCCGCCCGCCGCGGCCCGCTCACCGTCACCAGCGGCGGATCCGGCTCGGCGACCCAGGCATCACCCACCCGCCGCAGCCGCACCCCATCGCCCGCCACCTCGACCAGCGCCCCGCCCGCGAAGCGCACCCGCGCCCGCTCGACCAGCTCCCCCGTCAACACCCGCGCCCCCGCCTCGACCTCGTAGGCATCCCCCGGCCGGCACCCATAGAACACCTCGGCCAGCGGCGCGCTCGCGTGGTCGATCCGCACCACCGCGCCGACATGCCCCCCATCGCCGACCAGCACGTCGCGCGCCCGCCCCCCCGACCGGATCCGCATCGTGCCCGCGTACGGCGCCGCCGCGTCCGGCCACACCCGCCGCGCCGCCGCCGCGAGCGCCTGCTGCCGCTCGAGCCATCGCCGCTGGTCCTCCGTCAACGCTGCCATGCCACACCTCCTCGCCCGCTGCCTACCGCCCAGCCCCCGAGCGAAACAAGCTGCCATCCGCCCCGCGCCCCGGGGTATGCTCTCTGCATCCTCGGCGAAGTCATCCCCGCGCATCCCACCCCCACAAGCCCCTCGCGCCCCACCCCCGACGCGCTACCATGGCCCCCCGACCCGGAGGTCACCATGCCGCGCCGCGCCCGCCGCCTCGCCCGCCGCCTCGCCCGCCTCCCCGCGCCCCTGCTCGCCGCCCTCCTCACCCTCCTCGGCTGCGAGGACCCCGCCGCCAGCCCCCACGACCCGCCCCCCGACGCCCCCCCCGCCGACGCCGCCACCCCACCGACCGACGCCGACGCCCCCCACCGACGGCGCGCCCCTCCCCGGCGCCGACCTCGCCCCCGTGGTCCTCCGCAGCCTCATCGCCCACCCCGAGCCCGTCGCGCTCGACCTGCTCTGGGTCGTCGACGACTCCAGCTCCATGTGCGACGAGCAGGTCGTCGTGCCCGCCGAGATCGAAGCCTTCGCCGACGCCCTCCTCGAGCACCTCCCCGCGCTCGACCTCGTCGTCACCGCCATCAGCACCGACATGGACCCCGGCCGCGGCCTGCGAGGCCGCTTCATCGCCCGCCCCGCGCCCGCCATCCCCACCCCCGGCTGCATCGACCTCCGCACCGGGCTCCCCTACGTGCCCCCCACCGACGCCTGCGAGGTCCGCGCCGTCGCCGGCCGCCTCCCCCCGATCGCCCGCTTCGGCCCCGACGGCGCCATCGGCGAAGGCTGCCCCGACGGCGACTGCTACCGCGAACAGCTCCGCTTCACCTTCGCCTGCATGACCACCCTCGGCGTCCGCGGCGACGACTTCGCCGCCGGCGTCGCCGCCCTCGACGCCGCCACCGCCTGCGACGGCCCCAACGGCGAGCTCCTCGGCCACTGCGGCGCCGAGACCGCGCGCTTCTTCCGCCCCGGCGTACCCCGCGCCGTCATCGTCATCGCCGACGAAGACGACTGCTCCGCCCCGCCAGGCTTCGTACACGACGACCCCGCCCGCTGCGCCTACGACGCCCGCCAGCTCATCACCGTCGACGCCGTCGCCGACCGCCTCGCCGCCCGCGCCGCCGACGCCCGCCTCCAGGTCTTCCCCTGGATCGCCCCCCCCACGCCTCACCCGGTCCGCTGGCGCCCCTACGTCGCGAGCACCGACGGCCCCGACTGCGACCCCGAGGCGCACCCCGACGACGACTTCGCCACCTGGTCCGCCCGCTGCTGCGACGACCGCGGCGAGTGCGTCGGCCCCCCGCGCCCCACCTGCACCATTGCCCGCCAGGGCGCCACCGACGCCCCCCGCTACCGCGCGCTCGCCGCCGCGCTCGGCGACCCCTCCGGCCCCGCGATCTGCGCCCCCGACGTCGGCGCCTCCCTCGCCGCCCGCGTCGCCGCCTTCGCCCGCGCCGAGCCCGCCGAGATCTGCCTCGACCCCCCGCCCGAGTGCTTCGTCGGCGACCGCCCCTGCCAGGACGCCATCGAGCGCAGCCAGCCGCAGAACCGCGCCGTCCGCGTCGCCGGCCGCTGCCTCGACGAGCGCGACCCCACCGCCCGCTGCGAGGGACCCTGGCGCCACCTCCTCCCCGATGACTACGAAGTCATCAACTCCCGCGCCTGCGGCGGCTTCGCCGTCCGCGCCCGCCGCCCGCTCCCCCCCGCCGCCGAGCTCCGCGTCGAATACACCGCCCGCCTCCCCGCCGCCGGCCCCGGCCTCGGCCCCTGCGCCGTGCCCGCCCCCTGCGAAGAGACCACCCCCGGCGAAGGCCGCGGCTACCGCGTCGACGCCGGCTGGCGCTGCGCGGTCAACGGCGGCGGCTGCGGCACCGGCTGGTGCATCACCCAGGGCGGCGCCCCGCACTGCACGATCGAATGCACCGTACCCCGCGACTGCGCGATCGGCGCCTGCCAGCCCCTCGGCCTCGCCCCCTGCCAGGGCGGCGCGCCCTGCTTCTGCGGACCGGAGTGAGGTCGCGAACCGTCGACGCGACCCGGCCCCTGCGGGCATAATCCCGCTCCGAGACCGCATCTCCAGCGGTCCATGGGGGGAGCCCGTTCATGTTCATCGCGACGATGTATTCCTATGGTGACGACCTTCAGGCCGTCGGCGTCGATGGCATCCGTGGATGCCTCGGCATCTTCCTCGACACCGGCGCCCGCCTGTATGCCATCCACATCCCCGACACCCCGGCGAACTTCGCCGCCGGGCGCCTCGCCTTCGCCGCGCACGTCAACGGCGTCGAGCCTCACTTCAACCGTGGCACGGCCCGCCTCTACGCGGTCATGAACGGCCCCAACCGACCCGGCGTGTACCGCGAGGTCCTCGACTACGCCCAGGCGCTCGGCGGGGTGCGCAGGTTCATGACCGTGCGGGTCAACGAACACCTCGGTCCCAAGGGCTTCAACCAGGACTCGGTCTCGATCGTGCTCGAGCGCATCCCCCACACGACCACCGCCCGCCTCAAGTACCAGCGCAACGCCGACGTACCCTGGCAGCATGGCATCGGCACCGCGCGCGCCGGCTTCTACTACAACGGCGGCTACAACGACGTGCTCAGCGCGAGCCTCGCGCCCGTCCATGGCTGGCACATGGTCGATCCGACCAACTCCACGATCGCCCTGACCAACTGGTGACCCGCGCGCCGCTACCGGCTCGCACCCGCCCCGCGCCGCCTCCGTCGCCCGAGCGCTACCAGCGCGATCCCCAACCCCGCCCACGCACCCGGCGCCCCGCCCGACTGATCGCAGCCGCTCGACGCGCGCCCCGCGCCCTCGGACCCTGACCCCACGCCGGCATCGAGCCGCGGCCACTGCAGCAGCGACAGACAGATCCGCTCCACCCACACCGGCCCGCCCGCCGTCTGCGCGAGCCCGACGACGACCGGCTCCGCGGGATCGAGCGCCTGCGTGCCGAACGGCCCCACGAAGATCCGCGGCGCCGCCCCGCAGCCTTCCGCGCAGGCTGGATCGCCCCTCGACCCCTCGAAGGGCAGCCAGCGCGTGCGGCCGATCCCGAAGACCAGCGCCGTCGAGTCATCGAGCGGCGCCGTCAGGTGCACTTCGAGCACCCCGCTCCGAACGCTCGCCGCCGGCAGCGCGCCGGGGAAGGCCAGCGCCCGCTCCGTCGGCGCGTCCACATCACCGACCGGATCGGGCTCCCCGTCGCGATCCGCGTCGATGAAGCCCGCGACGCACGCCTCGACGACCAGCCCCTCGACCCCCGCGTCGCTCTCCGCCCGCGCCCCGCCCGCCGCGGCCACGCCCGCCGCAGCCGCCGCCACCAGCACCCAGCAAGCCCGCATCACCCATGCCTCCGATCCCAGGCGCCGAACACCCGGCACAGCTCGGCGTTCGTCATCGCGCGGCCGAGGTACGGTGCCATCTC
>JACKDM010000073.1 GCA_020633515.1 Myxococcales bacterium | reverse complement strand
GTCATGTCAGGATCCTTTGGCCGCGGATGACATGAGTGGCATGCCAGTCAATGAATCAGGCGAGCTTGTCGAGGTACTGCGGGAGCATGGCACGCCAGGTGACCCAGTCGTGCTCGTAGCCGTCCCAGATGTCGACGCGGTTGGGGATGCCACGGGCGCCGAGGGTGTTGGCGACGTCCCAGCTCTCGCCGGGGGCCTCGTAGCGGCCGTTGCCGGTGGCGAGCAGGACGAAGCGGCGGCGCAGGGCGGCGAGCTGGGCCGAGTCTTCGGGCAGGGTGGGCACGAAGTGCAGCGGCGATGAGACGTGGTAGTCGAAGGTGTGCTCGCCCTTGGTCCAGCGGCCGAGGTCGTAGGTGCCCGACATGCAGATCGCGGCGCGGAAGATGTCGGGGTGGCGGCAGAGCGTCGAGAGCGCGTTGAAGGCGCCGATGCTCGCGCCGGCGGTGATGATCTCGATGTCTCCGCGCTGGCAGTCGGTGCGGATGGCCGGGACGAGCTCATGGACGATGAAGGCGTCGAAGCGGCTCTGGATCCAGGCCTTGTGGCCGCCGCCGTAGCGGTCGTTCATCCAGGCGCGGCCGGCGACGCTGTCGACGCTGTAGATCTTGACGCGGCCGGCGTCGATGAGGGGCGCGAGCACGCGGAGCATCTGGAAGCGCTCGCACTCTTCGAAGTCACCGCCGGCGGTGGGGAACAAGAGCACCGGGGTGCCATGGTGGCCCCAGCGGGCGACGTTGACGGTCTGGCCGATGCGGTCGCTGTGCCACGCGGAGGTGATCTTGTTCATGCCTTGGGCTCCGACGGCGCAGCGGGCGCGGTGGGCGCAGCGGGCGCGGCGGGCGCGGTGGAGCGGCCGTCGACGGGCGTGCCGGCGTGGGCGAGGCGGTCTGCTTCGGTCTTGCACCAGAAGCGGATGAGTCCCCAGAAGTGTTCGGTGAAGCGCTCGATCTCATGGGCGGGGTAGAGCGCGGTGACCTTCTGACGCACGAGCTGCTTGCAGGCGTCGCTCTGGAAGAAGCGCCACGCGACCTCGTCGAGGTGGCCGAGGTGCTTGTCGCAGAACTCGGTGAAGGCATCGGCCTTCATGCGTTCGCGGGTGACGTTGGCATAGGCGGCGAGGCGCTCGCGGTAGGGCAGCTCCTTCTTCGCGATGGCGTAGTAGGGCGTCCAGTCGAGGTTCATCGGGTTCTTGTGGCCCGCGTACGCGCAGAAGAGCGACCAGCGCACCATCTTCTTGACGAGGTTGGGCCAGTGATAGTGCAGCGACGTCACCTGGAAGTCGGGGCACGCGTTGGCGAAGTCGATGGGATGGAAGACACCGTTCTTGCGCAGGCTCTCGCAGGAGTTGAACTCCCAGCCGAAGAAGCCATTGATGGTGAGCATCTGGTCGACGAGCAGCGACCACTCGTCGCCGTCGACGAAGAAGAAGTCGACCTTGTAGCGGTCGTGCAGCGGCGCGGTGGGATCGTAGCGCACGATCTCGACCTGGGGGCCGAGGCCGATGGTGCGCACGAAGAGGTCGAAGGGGTCGACGGCCTCTTGGAGGTGCATGACGCGGCGGCCGCTCTGCTCGTAGGCGGCCTTGAGCTGCGCTTCGTTGTCGATCTTGGTGACACCGACCCAGGCGCCGCCGTCGTAGGGCTTCATGAAGAGGGGGTAGCCGAGGTCGCGGCCGACCTCGCCGAGGTCGAAGAGGCGGGCGTAGCGGTCGAGGGTGGGCTTGACGTCGGGGGTGGCGACGGCGTCGTGCTCCTTGGGGGGTGCCATCCAGGTGCGGGGCACGGGGAGCCCGAGCTTCATCATGGCGCAGTAGGTGGTCTGCTTCTCCATCGACTGCACGGCCCAGGGGTTGTTGAGGACGTGCAGGCCGTCCATGATGACGGCCTTTTTGATCCACTCGCGGCTGGTGTGGAACCAGTGGGTGAGCCGGTCGAGGACGACGTCGTAGCTGCAGGGCTGCTGGAGGTCGTAGGGCTCGACGGTGACGCGCTCGACGGCGAAGTCGACGACGTCGCGGCCGAGCGGGACCTCGAGCTTGAGGTCGCGGACGATGCCTTCGTAGGCACCGGGCCAGCAGATGTCGGCGCCGAGCGAGAGGCCGATCTTGCGAGTGGAGCGGGCCATGGTCTCTAACCCCCTGAGGGTCGGGCGGTGGGCGGCGCCTTGTACGCCGGGCGAGGATTGGTGGCAAGGGGAATCGGGCTTGTGGGGCGGTGACTTCGCGGTGACGGGGTGGGGTGCGGGGCGAGCGGTGGGGTTGACAGCGATGACGTCCGTCGGGCACCACCTCCGCGACTCGGCTGGAGGTCGTCGATGACGCGCGCTGCGATCGTCGTGCTCGCCGCGCTCGGCGCGGCGGTGGTGGTTCGCGCCGCCTCGTTCTACTGGGGGCGGGACGCGCTGGCGCTCGCGGTGGTGGGGGGGATCGGGCTGGGGTTGGCCTGGGGCATGGTGGAGCTGTGGCTGCGGGCGGGGGCGGCGTCGCGGCTGGGGCGCGAGGTGGCGGGGCTGCCGGCGGTGGCGGATGGTGATGTGATCGCGGGCGCGTCGGGGCCGGTGCGGGCGTGGGCGGCGGCGGTGGCGGGGGGGCAGCCGGCGCCGGGTGCGCCGGTGGGGTTCGTGCCGTATCTGGTCGGGCTGTTGGTGATGCTGGGGCTGTTCGGGACCTTTTTGGGGCTGGTCGAGACGCTGGCGGGGGCGCGGGGCGCGATGCTGGCGGCGGCGGACGTGAGCGCGCTGCGGAGCGGGCTCGCGGGTCCGATCGATGGCTTGACGCGGGCGTTCGGGACCTCGGTGGCGGGGGTGGCGTCGTCGGCGGTGCTGGGGCTGGCGGCGGTGTGGGTGCGGCGGGCGGAGCGGCAGAGTCGGCGGCGCTGGCGCGGTGGGCGGGTGGCGCTGGCGGGGGTGAGCCTGGCGGGCGGCAGCTCGCGGCGCTGTCGGCGCTGGCGCGGAGCGGGGACGCGATGCCGGCGGCGGCGGAGGCGCTGGCGGCGGCGGTGGCGGGGTTGCAGGGCTGGCGGCGTCGTTGAGCGTGGCGCAGGCGGCCGCGGGGAGCGGGCGGCGGCGGCGCAGGTGGCGGCGGCGGAGCAGGCGGCGCGGGTGTTCGTCGAGGCGGCGGAGGGGCTGCGGGCGGCGGTGGCGGCGGGTTCGAGCGGGGGTGGCGGAGACGCGGGACGCGGTGGCGGCGGTGGCGGGCGCGGCGGCGGAGCGGGTGGAGGCGGTGGCGGCGGGCGGTGGAAGAGCGGCGGGCGGCGGACGCGGCGGTGGTGGCGGAGACGCGGGCGGCGATCGCGGCGGCGGGCGAGGCGGTGGGGGTTCGATCGCGGCGCTGGCGGCGCGGGTGGCGGCGGAGGGCGCGGCGGCGCAGGCGGCGCAGGCGGAGGGCTCGGGGCGATCGGGGCGCGGATCGAGGCGGCGGAGGCGGCGCGGGCGGCGGGCGAGGCGGCGCGGTCGGCGGCGCTGGCGGGACGCGGCGCGGCTGGCGGAGACGGTGGAGGCGAGGCGAGCAGCGGCGGATGGCGGCGCTCGACGCGCGGGCGGAGGGCTGGCCGAGCGGCTGGCGGCGCGGGTGGCGGCGGCGGAGGCGGCGCGGGGCGAGGACTGGGCGGCGCGGACGGGGGCGGTGATCGCGCGGATCGAGGCGGCGGAGGCGGCGCGGGGGCGGCGGGCTGCCCAGAGCGGGCGGTCGTCGAGCGGATCGAGGCGGCGGAGGCGGCGCGGGGCGGCGTGGGCTGCCCAGAGCGGGGCGATCGTCGAGCGGTTCGAGGCGGCGGAGGCGGCGCGGGGCGAGCGGTGGCAGGCGAGCGAGGCGGCGGCCGTCGCGCGGCACGCGGCGTTGAGCGCGGCGGTCGCGGAGCAGGGCGCGGCGCTGGTGGCGCGGGTCGACGCGGCGGAGGCGGCGCGGACGGCGGCGGGCGCGGGTCTGATCGGGCGGGTCGAGGACGTGGTCGCGGCGATCGAGGCGCGGCGGGCGAGGACGGCGCGCGGCACGCGGCGCTGGTGGAGCGGCTGGCAGCGCTGGCGGGAGACCGGCGCGGCGGACGCGGCGCTGCGGGCGCATCTGCAAGCGGCGCAAGATGCGTTGATCGGGCGGCTGGTCGCCGACGAGGCGGCGCGGGGCGAGGCGCGGCGGGCGGAGCAGGCGGCGCTGGTCGAGCGGCTGGCGGCGATGGAGACGGCGCGGGGTGAGGCGACGGCGCGCGAGGCCGAGGCGCAGCGGGCGGCGCTGGCGGCGCTGGGCGAGCGGCTGGCGGCGATGGATGCAGAGCGTGCCGAGGCCACGACGCGGAAGCGAGGCGAGCTGCGGGCTGGCTGGCGAGCGACGGGGCGTGACGCGGCGCGCGCCGAGGTGAGCAACCGCGAAGCCGAGGCGAGCGGGCGGCGCTGGCGGCGCTCGCGGACAAGCTCGCGGCGCTGGATGCAGAGCGGGTCGAAGCCACGACGCGCGAAGCCGAGGCGAGCCGCGCGGCGCTGGCGGCGCTCGCGGACAAGCTCGCGGCGCTGGACGCGGGCGGGCGGAGGCGAGAGCCGCGAGGCTGAGGCGCAGCGGGCGGCGCTGGGAACGGCGAGCGGCTGGCGGCGATGGATGCAGAGCGTGCGAGGCCAGACACGCAGGTGAAGGGGGCGGCGCTGGCGAACCTGGCGAGGGCTGGCGGCGCTGGATGCGGCGCGGGCCGAGGCGACGAAGCGGCGAGTCCGCAGCGAGCCGCGCGGCGCTGGCAGGAGCTTGGCGAGCGGCTGGAGCGAGCGCCGCCGAGCGGGTCACCGCGGTGGTCGACCGGCTCGACGCCGCGGTCGAGACCACGCGCACCGGCCTCGCGGCGATCGGGCAGCCGCTCGCGGCGCTGCTCGCCGACGTGCAGGCGGCGGTGGCGGCGTTGACGGCGGCCGAGCAGGCGCGGGCGGAGGCGCTCGGGGCGCGGCTCGACGCGCTGGTGGGCGGGGTCGAGGCGCGGCTGCTCGGCACGGCCGAGGCCGACGGGCGGCGGCTCGATGCGTTCGCGGCGGCGGTCGACGCGGCGCGGGCGCACCTGGAGGCGGCGGCGGGGCAGAGCGCCGCGCAGGCGGCGAGCATCGGCGAGCGCTTCGAGGCGGTGACACGCGCGCTGGCGGCGGTCGACGTCGAGGCGGCCGAGCGGCTGGAGGCGACGACTGCGCGGCTCGAGGGCGACGCTGGCGGCGCACGCCGAGGCGTTCGCGGCGGCGCAGGCGGCGCGGGCGGATGAAGCGGCTGCCGTGCTCGGCGGCTCGACACGGCGCTCGAAGCGCACCTCGTCGCGCTCGGGAGCGGCTGGCGACGCCGCTGGCGGCGGTGGCCGAGCAGGCGGCGCGGCGCTGGCGGCGGCGGCGGCGCTGGTCGAGGCAGCGGCGGCGCGGCTGGCGGCGCGGGCGGCGGCCGATGAGGCGCGCGATGCGCGGCTCGACGCGCTCGTCGCCGGGCCTGGGGCGGCGGTGGAGAAGACCGAGGCGGCGGCCGAGGCGCGGCTGGTCGCGGCCGAGGCGGCCGAGGAGGCACAGCGGCGCGGCTGGTCGCGCTCGCCGAGCGGGTCGAGGCGCGGCAGGCGACGGCCGAGGCGGCGACGGCCGAGCGGCTCGGGGCGCTCGCGGCGCAGGTCGAGGCGGTGTTGACGACGCAGGCCGAGCGGCTCGCCGGCTTCGAGGCGACGCTCGCGGCGGCGTCGGCGCAGGCCGCCGAGGGGCTCGCCGAGCGGCTGGCGGCGCACGCGGCGACGCTCGGGGAGCGGCTCGACGCGGTCGGGGGCTTCGTGCGCGGCGCGGCGGAGCTGCTCGGCGCGGGCAGCGTGGAGCTCTCGGCGCTCGCGCAGATGTTCGCCGAGGCGATCGACGGCTACCGGGCGGCGAACGAGCGCTGGATCACGACGCTCGGTGAGCTCGAAGGCACGCTCGGCCGCGCGGGCGAGGACCACACCGGGCGGCTGGTGGGCGAGTACCTCGACCAGACGCGCGAGGTCTTCGGCGACGCGCTGCGGTTCCAGCGCGAGCTGTTCACCGAGCTGCGCGCGCTGCGGGGCGAGGTGGAGCCGCCGCGGGGCGAGGCGGCGGCGGGTGAGGTGGCGCCGTGATCGGCGGCGGCGCGAACCGGGTCACGCTGCGCCACGGCGGGCTGGTGGCGCGTGACGGGGCGTGCCACGGTGGGTCGACGCGCGCCGCGGTGCGCCGCTGGGGTGCGCCATGTTGATCGACGAGCGCGAGGCCGCCGGTGAGGCGGGGCATGTGTGGGTGGTCTTCGGCGACCTCATGGCCGGGCTGCTCGGGCTCTTCGTGCTCTTCTTCGTCGTCGCGATCTGGTTCCAGGTCGACCTCACCGTCGAGCTCGAGGCCGAGCAGAGCGCGCGGCAGGAGGCGTCGTCGCGGCTCGCGGCGCTCGAAGCGGCGCTCGCCGCACCGCTCGCGGCGGGGCGGATCACGCTCGAAGACGGGCGGATCGGGATCGCGGGGAGCGTGCTCTTCGACCTCTACTCGGCCGAGCTGCGCGACGAGGGCGCGGCGCTCTTGCGCGAGATCGGGCCGCCGCTCGGGGCCTGGCTGACCGCGCAGGACCAGATGGTGATGGTCGGCGGCTTCACCGACGACCTCCCGATCCACGGCGCGCGGCGGCGCTTCGACGACAACTGGCAGCTCTCGACCGAGCGCGCGCTGGTGGTGGTGCGCGGGCTCGTCGAGCAGTCGGTGCCGCCGGAGCGGCTCTTCGCGGCGGGCTTCGGCGCCCATCACCCGGCGGTGCCCAACGTCGACGAGGCGAGCCGGGCGCGCAACCGGCGGGTCGAGATCGTGCCGCTGCCGCAGGATCGGCCGGCGGGGGCGGCGCCGTGAAGTCGCGGCTCGACCAGCTCCGCGCGGCGGGCGCCGAGGTCTTCGACGGGCCGGGGTTCCGCTTCATCGAGGCGCTGCTCGGGCGCGCCGAGGGGTTGGAAGGTCTCGCCGGCGAGCACCTGCGGCGGCGGGCGGCGGAGCGGCTGTCGGCGTTCGAGGCGGCGTTTGCGTCGGCGCAGGCCGAGGCGCGGGCGACGCTGGGCACGCTGACCGCGGCGGGGGCCGATCCCGATGGCGGCTTCGCCGATGCGTTCGCGCGCGGCGACTACAAGCAAATCAAGCAGGAGGCGGCGCGGGCGCTGCGGGCGGCGCGGACCGACGACGTCGACATCGCGCGCGAGCGGGTGGTGCGGCTGTGGCGGCAGGCGCAGGCGCGCGGCGCGACGGTGCCGCCGTCGCTGCGCGAGCGGGTCGCGGCGGTCGAGCGCGGCCCGCAGCCGATGCCCGAGCTGCGCGCGCTCGGCGACCGGCTCGCGCAGGCGCTGTTCCGCGAGGCGGCCGATCACGCCCGCAGCGCGCTCGTCGTCGCCCGCGCGGCCGATCGGCTCCCCGAGCAGGCGGGGCCCTACAACCCCGAGGCGCTCTCGGCGCAGGCGCTCGCGCTCGTCGAGGGGCTCTCGCCGGGTTATCTGCGCGCCTATCTGACCGGGCTCGAAGACCTCGACGCGCTGCGCCGGCTGCCCGAGGGCGCGCCGCCGGGCAAGAAGCGGCGGCGCTGACCGCGCACCCGGCGAGGGGCGCGCCGCATCCTCCCCCCGATGCCGGCCGATGACCTCAAAGCGACGCTCGACGCGCTCATCGCGGGGTACGACCACCAGGGGCGGCGCGCGGCCGATCCGATCGCGTTCCCCCACCGCTGGCCGGCGGGGCCCGATCGGGAGGTGGTCGCGCTCTTCGCCGGGCTGCTCGCTTATGGCCGCGCCGATCTGATCGGGCGCGCGCTCGCCGAGGTGACCGCGCGCATGGGCCCGGCGCCGGCGGCGGCGGCGGCCGCGGACGATCCGGCGGCGGCGCGGCGGCGGTTCGATGGCGTGGTCTACCGCTTCACCCGCGGCGACGACCTCGCGCGGCTCTGGCTCGGCGCGGGCGCGTTGATCCGCGAATCAGGCAGCCTCGGCGCGGCGGTGATGGCGCTCGACGATCCGGCCGCGCCCGACCTGCGGCCGCTGCTCGGGCGGCTGCGGGCGGCGTTGATCGCGCCGACGGCGGCGATGCCCGAGAGCCGGGGCTTTTTGCACCTGCTCTGCGACCCGGCGGCCGGGAGCGCCTGCAAGCGGTACAACATGTGGCTGCGCTGGATGGTGCGCGGCCCCGATGAGGTCGACTTCGGCGCGTGGCGCGCGCTCGGCCCGCACCGGCTCACGATGCCGGTCGACACCCACATCCACCGCATCTCGCGCGCGCTCGGGCTCACCGCGCGGGCGCAGGCCGACTGGCGCTGCGCGGTCGAGATCACCGACGCGCTGCGCCGCCTCGATGCGGCCGATCCGTTGCGCTACGACTTCGCGCTGGCTCACCTCGGGATCAGCGGCGCGTGCCCCCGGCGGCAGGTGCCGGCGATTTGCGCCGGATGCCCGATCCGGCGGATCTGTTGCCTGCCGGCTTGAAGACACGGAGGTCGAAGATGCGACGCGGGTTGATGTGGCTGTGGATCGCGGCGGTGGCGTGGGGCTGCGACGACGAGGGCGGGCGGGCGCGGGCCGATCTGGGCGGCGAGGGCGACGGGCCGCCGCCGATGACCGACGCGGAGGTCGACGCGACGGTCGACGCCGAGCCCGAGCCCGAGCTTGACGCGGCGGTCGATGGTGACGCCGCGGCCGACGCGGCGGCGCTCGACGGCTTCGTCGGCCCCGACCTCGGCATCCCCGAGCCCGAGAGCTGCAACGGGATCGACGACGACCAGGACGACAGCATCGACGAGGGCGTCTCCAACGTCTGCGGCGGCTGCGGCGGCATCCCGCCCGAGGGCTGCCAGGCGTGGCGGGTCAACCTCGTGCAGGACCCCGACGGCACCTTGATCGCGTTCCGCACCGTCGGGCTGCAAGCGCAGGTGCGCGGCTACTCCGAGCGCATGATCGAGGGCGCGACCTGCGAGGTGCTGCGGCTCGCCGAGGCGCCCGATCCCGACGCCCACCTCGGCGCGGTCGACATCGACGCCTCGCAGGCCGAGCTCGACCTCGTCCCGACCTTCGACCCGCGGCTGTCGACCTTCAGCTACGACAACAGCCCCGAGCTCGGCCGCACCCCGCTGCACCAGGGCGGCGAGACGGTCGAGGTGCGCACCGGCGGCGGCGCGCTCGTCGGGCCGTTCGAGGCGACCGTCGAGACCCCGCCGGTGCTCGGCGACGTCGACGCGGCCGAGCTGCGCGCCTTCCTCGACGCGGCGCGCGGCGAGGGCGCGGGCGGGCCGATCACGCTCGACTGGCAGACCACCCGCCCCACCCGCGAGCAGGCGGTGCGCTTCTTCATCGGCGGATCGAAGCCCGTCTTCGGCCCCTCCAACCTCTACCGCGGCATCGAGTTCTACCAGCTCTCCGCCCGCCTCCGGGACGACGGCGAGTTCACCCTCGACGCCGCCCGCCTCGCGCCCGGGGTGCCGCAGAGCTCGATCTGGGTCTACGCGCTGCGCGAGGTCGTGCGCCGGCTCCCCATCGGGCAGCACGCCGTCGAGATCGTCACCGGCCAGCGCTTCGAGCTGCGCGAGTCGGGCGCCGCCGCCGCGCCGGCCGACGCGGTCGCGCCGTTCGACATCCTCGAGCCCTCGCCCAACACCCCCGAGTACGTGCCCGGCGAGCCGCTCACCGTGCGCTGGGGCGCGCTCCCGGCGGGCGAAGGGCCGCTGGAGCTGACCTTGTCGTACCGCGACCCGCTCGCCGGCGAGCAGGTGCAGATCGGCTGCGTCGTCGACGAACCGGCGAGCGGCGCGCTGGTGCTGCCCGCCGAGTTCACCGAGGGGCTGCCCGCCGACGACTTCATCCAGCTCAGCCTGCGGTGGGAGCTCTCGACGTTCGAGCTGCCGGCGCCCGACCGCGGGCGGCTCACCCGCGCGGTGAGCATGATCCTGCGGCTCGACCGCTGACGGGTCGCCGCGCGCGACGATGACGCCACCGGACATACCGGCTACTCTCGTCGCCCGATGGATCGCCTCTGCCCCAAGTGCGGCCAGCGTTACCACGCCGACGTGAGCCGGTGCCCGGTGCACCGCGTCGCGCTCGTCGACGACCCGCTCATCGGGCGCAGCCTCGGGCCGTTCACCATCACCGGCTACCTCGGCTCGGGCGCGATGGGCGTCGTCTACCGGGCGCACCCGCCGGCGGCCATCAAGATCCTCAACGTCGTGCGCGCCCGCCTGCAACCCGAGCTCGTGCGCCGCTTCGAGCTCGAAGCGAGCGCGATCAGCCGCCTCGAGAACCCGCACACGGTGCGGCTCTACGACGCGGGCACGACCGGCGACGGGCACCTCTACATCACGATGGAGCTCTTGCGCGGGCAGACCCTCGACGACCTGCTGCGCGCCCGCCACACGCTCTCGCCGGCCACCGTCGCCGACGTGATGCAGCAGGCCGCCTCGGCGCTCGCCGAGGCGCACGACAAGTGGGTCATCCACCGCGACATCAAGCCCGACAACCTCTTCCTCGAAGCCGCCGACGACGAGCGCGCCTTCGTGCGCGTGCTCGACTTCGGCGTCGTGCGCATCAACACCGAGAGCGTCGCGCGCTCGATCACCGGCACCGTCGCCGGCACGCCCGCCTACATGTCGCCCGAGCAGCTCAAGAGCGACCCGCTGATCGACGGGCGCTCCGACATCTACTCGCTCGGCGTCGTGTGCTATCAGGCGCTCGCCGGGCGAAACCCCTTCCAGGGCGAGGGGTTGATGCAGACGATCCAGCGCCACCTGCACCAGACGGTGCCGCCGCTGCCCCCGAGCGTGCCCGCGCCGCTCGCCGCGCTCGTGCTCTCGATGCTGCACAAGGCCCGCGAGGACCGCCCGCCGTCGATGCACGCGGTGCAGGAGCGCCTCGAAGCGCTCGGCCTCGCCCGCCCGCCGCCGACGCGGCTCGCCGACGACGCCGTCTCGGGGCCGATCGTGCTCCCCGCCGCGCTCCCGCTCGCCGAGCGCGGCGCCGATCCGGCGTTCCAGCGGGCGCGGCAGGTGACGCCGGTCGCCCGGCCGATGGACCCCGAGCCCGACGAGGAGACCGATCCGTCGCTCGAGCGCTGGCTCGCCGGTCAGCCGCCGGCGCGCGCGGTGGAGCTGCCGGCCGATGGCACCGCGCCCGATGGCATCGGGATCGCGGGGCTCGATGCGCGCGCGGATGATCACGATGGCGTCGGCGCGATGGATGACGGTGATGGCATCGATGCGTCCGATGACATCGATGGCGCCGATGACCCCGATGGCATCGATGGCATCGACGGCTCCGATGACATTGATGGCATGGCGGGCAGCGACCGCGCGGATGGCAGTGATCGCGCCGATGGCAGCGATCGCGACGATGGCATCGGCGACGACGACGCCGACGACACCGCGCCGCTCGCGGCGGGCGGATTCGGCGACACCCTCGACGACATCGCGCCCATCCCCCCCCGCCCGGGGCGGCGCGACCCGTGGCACACCAGCCAGCCGCCCGCCGCGCGGCCGCCGATCGACGCGCCGCCCGACCCGTGGCGCCCGAGCCAGCCGCCGGCGTCCCGGCCGCCGATCGACGCGCCGCCCGAGCCCTTCGACGTCGCGCCGCTCCCCGAAGGCATCAACCGCACCTGGAGCGCCGCGCTCGCCGACGACGCCGCGCCCGGCGGCACCCTCGCCCACACCCGGCGCGAGCGGCGACGGGTCTTCTTCACGGCGCTGATCTTCGCGCTCGGCGCCGCCTCGGGGATCTGGCTCAGCTCACGCGACCCCGATCCGCCGCCCGTCGAGCTGCACGCGCTGCGCGCCGAGGCGCGCGAGGCGATCGACCGCGAGGCGTGGGAGGTCGCGCTCGACCGCCTCGACCGGGTCCTCGCCGCCCGCCCCGACGACGCGCCGGTCGCCGCGCTGCGGGCGCGCGCGGCGAGCGAGGCGGCGGCGCGGGAGACCTGGCACGAGATCCTCGATCGCATCGCCGACGAGCAGTGGCAGGCCGCGGCGCACCGGGTCGAGAGCTTCCCGGGGGCGAGCGTCTACACCGCCCGCGCCCGCGCGCTCGCCGGGCTCATCGACGAGGGCATCGCCGAGGCGGCGCTCGAAGAGGCCTTGACCAAGGCGACCCGCGGCGAGTGGGCCGGCGCGACCGCGATCGCCGCCACGCTCGCCGCCCGCCCGACGCCGCCCGACCGGCTCCCGATCCTGCGCGCGGCGATCGAGCGCCGCCGCTTCGCGCCGACGCCCTACACGCTGCACCTCCTCGAGGCGCGCGAGCGCATGAACAATGGCGACTGGCGCCTCGCGATCACCCGCTTGCAGCAGGCCGCCGAGGACACCGACGCGCCCGACGCCCGCATCGCGCGGCGCCTCTTCGTGTGCTCGCGGGCGCTCGGCGAGGCGGCCGAGGCGCTGCGGCACGCGCAGGCGTGGCGGCGGCTGGAGCGCGATCCGCGCTACGCGCCGGTGATCCGGCACGCGATCGAGCGCATGCAGGCGCGGGTGGGGCGCGAGCGGTAGTCGGGCGCCGGGCGCCGGGCGCGCGCGCGGCAAGGTCGCGTCGATCTCGCGTCAATCGCGTACAGGCTTTGTTCATACAATCCTTGGACACGACCCGCGCGCGGCGGCGTCGAGCGGCGCCGTCAACGGTTCGTCGAGGGGCCGTCTTCGCTTTCGGGAGGGCGAATTCGGGATACAACGGGAAATCTTTGCCCGGGTCTCCACAAACGTTTGACAGCGCATCCACTGCCCACTACCTTCGACAAAGGCCGTACAAAAGGGACTGGCAGCGGCTTGACAGGGGAGCGAGATGAGCACGACGCGACAAGCAGTGTTGAGCATCGACGAAGAGCGCGCGCTGGTGGCGCTCGCGCGCGAGGGCGACGCGCAGGCCCTCAACACGTTGATCGAAGCCCACTACCCCGCCATGTACCACCTCGCGCTCAAGTACACCCGCGACCCCGAGCGCGCGCAGGACGCCGCGCAGGAGAGCTGCGTGCAGGTGCTGCGGCACCTCTCGCAGTTCCGCGCCGAGTCCCGGTTCTCCTCGTGGATGGCCCGGATCGTCATCAACTCGGCCCGGCTCCGCTACCGCGGCGAGAAGCGCCTCGTCCCGGTCGGCGACGTGCTCGCGACCGAGCGGCCGAGCGCCGATCCCGAGCCGGAGAAGCGGGTCGCCGACAAGCAGCTCCTCGACCTCGTCGATCGCTTCCTGCAAGACACCCGCGACGGCGACTACCAGCTCTTCGTGCGGCGCTTCATCGATGGGGAGTCGGTGAAGAAGATCAGCCGCGAGACGGGGATCTCGGTGCCCGCGATCAAGACGCGGGTGCATCGGGCGCGGCAGCGGCTCAAGACGCAGTCCGACGACGCGCAGTGGGGGCTCGCGCAGGGCGGGCCCTGACGAGCAGGGTGGGGGACACCGAGCAGGCAGATGCCCGACGCGACGACGGAGAGGCCGTCCGCCGGGTGGTCCTGTGAGAGTGGTGGGGAACTGGCGTGAGTGATGACGGACGGTACCGGATCCAGGCGGTCGCCGATCTGACCGGGGTGCCGGCCACGACGCTGCGACAGTGGGAGCGCCGCTATGGCATCCCGTCGCCGCAGCGCACGTCTTCGGCCTATCGGCTCTACGGCAGCGATGACATCGATGACATCCGGCGGATGCAGTCGATGTGCGCGACCGGGGTCTCGCCGGCCGAGGCGGCGGCGATCATCAAGCGGGAGGCGGCGGCGCGCGCCGAGGCGCCGGAGGCGGCGCCGGCGGCGACGGTCGACGATCTCGATCCCTATCAGGCGGCGCGGCGGCGGATCCTGGCGGCGGTCGAGCACTACGACTACGACACGCTCGCCGAGATGGGCCGGCGGCTGCTGTACATGGGCAGCGCGGTCGCGATCTTCGAGCGGGTGGTCGCGCCGATCATGCGCGAGGTGGGGCAGCGGTGGCACGACGGGGCGCTCTCGGTGGCGCAGGAGCACCTCGTCTCCGAGGCGCTCGGGCAGCTCCTGCATCAGCTCCTGCCGATCGTGCAGCCGGAGGAGGGCGAGCGGGTGGCGCTGCTCGCGTGCTTCGCCGACGAGCTGCACACGCTGCCGCTGTATGGCATCGCGTTCCGGCTGGCGCAGTGGCGCTATCGCTCGGTGGTGCTCGGCGCGCGCACGCCGCCCGAGGCGGTCGCGTCGGCGGTGGCGAGCATCCACCCGGCGCTGGTGGGGCTGTCGCTGACGATGGCGCCGCCGCTCGACGAGGCGAAGCGGCTGGTGGCGCGCTACGCCGAGGCGTGCGGTGAGGTGCCGTGGCTGGTCGGCGGTCGCGGCGTGCGGGCGATCGCGCCGCTGGTGGCTGCTGCGGGCGGGGTGGTCGCGACGGGTGATCCGGGCGAGCTCGAAGGTCTGATCAACCACGTCGCCGAGCCGCGGCGGCGGCGCTCGGGCTGAGGGCGGCGGCGCCTCGACACCGTCAGGGAGCGCCCCGGTCGCGGCGGTCTTGCGCTCGAATGGCGTCATCCCGGTGCCTTCGTCACCGGCCGGCATCTCAGCGGTCCATCGGTGTCTTCGCGGGTCGGCGAGCAGTGGCGAGCGCGGGCGCGCTGTGCGATGACGGCGTCCCTTCGAGCACGGCTTTCCGGGGAGTGGGTGATGACCGTTCTGTACTTCGGTGATCCACGCGGCGCGCTGGCGCTGCTCGATCGCGGGGTGACGCTGACTGGCATGGTGCACGGGCGGCGCGGCGGGCCGGGGTGGGCGACGCTGCTGCGGCAGATCGACGGGGTGCCGCGCTGGCATCTGCCCGATCTGGCCGATCCGACGGTGGTGGCGGCGCTCGCGGCCGGCGCGCCGCGGCTGATCGTGGCGTGCTTCTACCCGCGGCGGATCCCGGCGCCGGTGCTCGCGATCGCGCCGGGGCTCAACGCGCACCCCTCCGACCTGCCGCGCTGGCGTGGCCCCGACCCGTGCGCGTGGGCGATCCGGGCTGGGGACGACCACACCGCGATCTGCATCCACCGGCTCACCGAGGGGCTCGACGAGGGCGACGTGCTCGTGCGCGAGCAGAGCCCGATCGGGCCGCGGGAGACGGGCGGCGAGCTGGCCGAGCGGCTGGAGGCGCGGGGGGCGGCGTTGATCGCGGAGGTGGCGGCGCAGTGGCTCGCGGGCGCGGCGCCGGCGCCGAAGCCGCAGGTGGGCACGCCGACGTGGGCGCCGCTGCTGCCGGACAACGCGTGGGAGATCGACTGGCGGCAGTCGGCGGTGGAGGTCGACCGGCTGGTGCGGGCGGCGGCGCCGGAGCCGGGGGCGTTCAGCGGGCTGGGCGACGAGCTGCTGGTGGTGCTGCGGGGCGCGGTCGCCGACGCGGGCCGGTTCGAGGCGCTCGAGGCGGGGACGCCGTTCGTTCGGGGCGGGCAGGTGTTCCTGCGGTGCGGCGAGGGCGCCTACCGGCTCGACCGGGTGCGGCTCGGGCGCCGTTCGCTGACCGGGCGGGCGCTCGCGGGGCTGCTGGTGTGATCGCGCCGGTCAGAGCTGCCAGCCGAGGCCGAAGCCGAGCTGGAGCCGGCGCTGGTAGGGGTCGAAGTCGGGGTAGTTGAGCTGCGCCTCGGTGCGCAGCCGCAGCGCGTCGATCACCGCGACGTCGACCCCGACCGGGACCCGCACCGTCGGATCGGTCCCCCAGCTCCCGAGCTGCGGCGACGAGTAGAGCCACAGCCCGTCGACCACCCGCACCGCGACCGGCACCTCGAGCGCGGCCCAGCCGATGCCGAGCTCGACGCCGAGGCCGAGCGCGCCGCGGTCGCCTTCGAGCGCCCGCCAGCGCACGGCGAGGCCGGCGGTGCCGGCGGTGTCATCGAACGCGCCGATGAGCGCGACGTCGAGCCAGCTCGTCGCCGCCGCGCTCGCCCACGCCTGGCCGCCGTGGCTCCAGGCGTCGTGGCCGACCGGGCGCGGGCCGACGGCGACGTAGCCGACACCGACCTCGGCGACCCGGTCGGGGGCGAAGGGCGTGATCGGCCGCAGGTGGGCGGCGGGGGCGCAGCCGGCGAGGGCCGCGAGCGCGAGAACGGTGCACGAGCGCCACATCGTTTGTACAAGATGCGCTGCACCGCGCCTTTCGTCGCGACCGTCGCGTCGTTGCCGCGCTCCATTCGGTGATCCATGCCTCACCCGACCCCGATCCGCGGCGCCCGCGTCGCCCTCGCGCTCGCCGCCGCGCTGTGGTTCGCGGCCTCCACCGCGCACGCCGCGCCCGCCGACCGGATGCGCGGCCGCTACCTCGGCGTCGAGGGGCTGCGGCTCGACATCGCCGAGGAGTACGACCTCTTCCTGCGCGGCGAGGCGTTCCATCCGTGGCGCGCGGTCGCGTGGCAGGTGATCTCGCTCGGGATCGGGAGCGCGTGGTACTGGGCCAACGCCGACCTCAACAAGCAGGACTGGGACTACCCCGGCTGGGAGGCGCGCCTCGACCTCAGCGCGGTGCGGTTCGACGACAACCACTTCACGATCAACCACGTCAGCCACCCCTTCTCGGGCGCCGCCTATTATGCGCTCGCCCGGGTCAACGGGATGGGCGTCATCAGCTCGGCGGGCTTCTCGATCGCGACCTCGTCGGTGTGGGAGTTCATCCTCGAGTGGCGCGAGCTCGTCAGCCTCAACGACTCGATCTTCACCCCCGGGGCCGGGATCCCGATCGGCGAGGCGATCTACCGGCTGGCGCACTACGTCAACAGCGCGCCGGAGGGCGGGGGCTGGCCGCAGAAGATCGCGGCGGCGACGGTGGGCTTCCCGCTGTGGATCCACCGCTGGTTCGACGGGCGCACGGTGCCGTCGGGGCCGGCGGACGAGCTGGGGTTCAGCGCGGCCTATCACCACCGGTTCCGGCTGGCCTACCTGCGGGCGGCGGTCGACGACGCGGTCACCGAGAAGTCGGGGCTCGACGGCTTCGACCTGCGGATGCGGCTGTATGCGATCCCGGGCTTCGGGCGGCCGGGCGAGACGGAGATGTTGTTCAGCGCGGGTGATCTCGTCGACGTGAGCGCGTGGGCGACGTGGGACGAAGACGGCGAGGGCGCCGAGTGGGTGATGCTCTTCGAGACGGTGCTCGCCGGCTACTACACGCAGAAGCTCGAGGGCCCGCCCGAGGCGGTGAGCGGCTCGGCGGCGCTCGCCGGGATCGTGGTCGGCTACGAGCAGGCGCAGCGGTGGCGGCCCGAGCCGCGGGACCGCTGGTCGATGGTGCACATGCCCGGCCCCGATGGCTCGATCTGGGTGTACTGGAACGGCTTCTCGGCGCGGCTGCATCTGGTGATGCGGCCGACCTTCAACGCGATCGACTCGGTGGCGACGAGCGACTGGAAGCTCGAGAACCCCGACCTGCAGCTCCGCTCGGTGCTCGACCGGCGGGGCTACTACTACGGCTTCGGGCTCTCGGGGCGGCTGGAGCTGGAGCTGGCCTACGCGGGCGCGAGCCTCGGCGGCATGGTGCGCTACGCCTACGTGGAGTCGTTCGACGGCGTCGACCGGGCGCAAGAGGACGTGCAGTACGACGAGCCGCTCGATGACGAGATGGTCGTCTATTCGGCGTGGGCGCAGTACACGGTGCCGCGCTGGCTGCTCTCGGCGCGCGTGGGCTTCACCCGCACCGAGCGGCAGGGCGCGATCGGCGATCTGCGGCGCGAGCGGACGTGGCACCGGGTCGAGGGGTCGGTCGGGATCGAGTTCTGAGGGCGACGGGCTCGCTATTGCTCGCGGACCCAGAGGGTGTCGAGGACCTCGCGGGCGCTCTGAACGCAGTCGCTGCCGGAGAGCGCGCGGTCGAGCGCGAGCGGGTCGAGCGCGGCGACGCGCTTGCGGCTCACGGTGAACTTCGCGTGCGGGGTGGGGTTTCGCTTCTGCAGGTAGCGGCCGTTGCGGTCGAGGTCGACGTCGGT
>JACKDM010000072.1 GCA_020633515.1 Myxococcales bacterium | reverse complement strand
CGGCCTCTTCGGCGACCGAGGCGCGCTCGGCGAGGCGGGCGCCGACGTGGGCGGCGGCGATGCGGGCGGCGTCGGCGCGGGCGTCGCGCTCGGCTTCGGCGCGCAGCTCGGCGGCGCGTTGCTCGGCGGCGGCGCGGCGGAGGGCTTCGATCTCGCGCTGGAGCTGCTGCTGGGCGGCGAGCTCGAGCGCCTCGCGGGCGGCGGTGTCGACCTCTTCGGCGGCGGTGGGCGCGAGCGCCTCGCCGAGTCGCTGGCGGTAGCGTTCGAGGTAGAAGGTGCGCACCCGCTCGGCGACGCCGCCGCCTTCGGCCATGCCCTCGGCGATCTTGGTGAGGATGGTCTGGTACTCCTCGTAGGAGACCATCGCGGCGAAGCGGACGCTGGCGTCGTCGATGGCGCGGAGCGCGGCGAGCGCGAAGTGTTCTTCGGCCTCGGGGATGCCGCGCTGGACGTCGAGGCGGTCGAGCGCGCGGCGGCAGAGCGCGCGGAGCTGGGGGCGGGCGGCTTCGATGCGGAGGTGGGCGACGGCGGAGATGGCGAAGATGAGCGGGAGGGTGGCGTCGGCGCCGCCGGTGAGGGCTTCGCCGAGGCGCTCTTCGAGGTGGGTGACGGCGGCGACGGCGAGGCGGGCGTCGGCGGCGTAGCGCTCGAGCTCGGCGAGGCGGCCGCCGGGGTCGGGCGCGCTGGGGAGGCGGTCCATCCAGGCGCGGAAGTCGACGGGGGGGTCGTCGGGGTCGAGCTCGGCGAGGGAGCTGAGGCTGGCTTCGATGATGGACTCGTCGAGGTCGTCGACGGGCGGGGGCGGCGGCGCGGCGGGGCGCGCGGGCGGCGCGGCGGGCGGCGCGGCGGGCGCCGGGGAGGGGGAGCGGGTCATCGGTTCCTCTCGGCGGGCTCGGCAGGAGGCGCACCATAGCGCGTTCGCGGCGGGCGGCGAATCATCGAGACACCGCGGCGGCGCCTCGCGCTACACTCGACCGCGACGGGAGGGGGGACCGTGTCCGAGCTCGACGAGATGCTGCGTCGCTGCGTGACCGCGCGCGCCGATTCGCTCCAGTTCCGGCCGGGGCAGCCGCCGCTCTTGTTCGCGCGCGGCGAGGCGAGCCCGCTGCCCGGCCCGGCGCTCGCGCCGGCGGCGGTCGCGGCGCTGATGGAGGCGATCGTCGGCGCCGATCAGCTCGCGCAGCTCGTCGCGCGGGGGCAGGCCGACGGCGAGCACGCGGTCGCCGGGCTCGGGCGGTTCCACTACCGGGTGCGCCGGCTGCCGGAGGGCATGGCGGTCGCGTTCCGGCCGGTGGCGCTCGACGCCGTGCCCGCCGGGCCGCCCGCGGGTCCGCTCATGGGGCCGTCGCGGACGCTGCCGTCCGGGCCGTCGACCGGGCCGTCGACCGGGCCGTCACGGACGCTGCCGTCCGGGCCGTCGACCGGGCCGTCACGGACGCTGACGCCGTCGTCACCCACCGGGCCGTCACGGACGCTGCCGCCGGCGCCGTCGCCCGCGCCGCCAACCGTCGAGGCGCCCGCGCCCGAGGCGCCCGACGACCCCGAGTGGCTCGCCGGCTTCCGCCGCGCCGCCGACGTGCACGGGCTGCTGCGCGCCATGATCGCCGAGCGCGCCGCCGATCTGGTGCTCTCGACCGGCCGCGCGCCGCGGGTGCGCAAGGTCGGCGAGTACCGCGAGGTCGACGGGATCACCATCGACGAGCGCCGCATCCAGGACGCGCTCGGCGAGCAGCTCACCCCGGCGCGGCGGCAGCGGCTCGACGACGAAGGCAGCCTCGACCTCGCGATCGAGCTCGCCGGCGAGGGCGGCCGCCACCGCTTCCGGGCCAATATCTTCCGCACGATGACCGGCCTCGCCGCCGCCTTCCGCCCGGTGTGGGACCAGGTCCCCGACCTCGACGCGCTGCGGCTCCCCGCCGCCGTCGCCGAGCTCATCGAGTTCCCCTACGGCCTCGTCCTCGTCGCCGGCCCGACCGGCGCCGGCAAGTCGACGACGCTCTGCGCGCTCGTCGAGCGCATCAACCGCACCCGCCGCCGCCACGTCATCACCCTCGAAGACCCGATCGAGTACCTGTTCCGCGACCGGATGAGCGTCATCCACCAGCGCGAGATCGGGGTGCACGTCGAGTCCTTCCCCGCCGGGCTGCGCGCCGCGCTCCGCGAGGCGCCCGACGTGATCTTCGTCGGCGAGATGCGCGACCTCGACACCATCGCCGCCGCGATCACCGCCGCCGAGACCGGCCACCTCGTGCTCTCGACGTTGCACAGCGGCAGCGCGCAGCAGGCGATCGACCGCATGGTCGACGTCTTCCCCGAGCACCAGCAGGCGCAGATCCGGTTCCAGCTCGCCGAGGTGCTGCGCGCGGTGCTCGTGCAGCGGCTCCTCGTCACCGGCGACGGGCGGCGGCGGGTGCCGGCGATCGAGCTGGTGCGGGTCAACTACGCGATCGCGGCGATGATCCGCGAGCGGCGCACCCACCAGTTCACGACGACGATCAACAGCGGGCGCCGCGAGGGCATGTTGCCGTTCGACGTCTCGCTCGCCGAGCTGGTGCGCGCCGGTGAGCTCGACGCCGAGACCGCCGCGCGCGCGGCGCGAGACCCCAACTTCTTCCGCCGGGCGCTCGAGGGCGCGACCGGTTGAATTCGGCGCCGCGCTCGCCTATCAAGCGCGACCACCACCACGGTCCGGGGAGACCACCATGCAGACGAAGACGACGATGTTCCTGGCCGCGGCCCTGCTCGCCGCGTTCGCGACCGGCTGTGTCGGCGGCGGCGGCGGCGGCGACGGCGGCGGCGGCAGCGGCGGCAGCGGCGGCGGCGGCGGCGGCGACATGGGCGCCCCGTCCGGCCCTGCCAACGAGGTCGACGCCCGCGTCGAGGGCGGCAGCGCCGCCGGCGACGTCGACGGGCAGAGCGAGCAGAGCGTCGAAGGGCAGTACCACGCGGTCGTCAACGAGGGCCGCCTCGACGTCTTCCTCGCCTCCGAGCGCGGCGTCATCTACTTCACCGTCGACACCGGCACCGCCCCGATCCCCGGCAGCTACCCGGCCGGCCGCGCGCTCGATGGCGCCGGCCACCTCACCTTCACCACCCCGATGGGGATCTTCGAGAGCGACGGCGGCAGCATCCGCGTCAGCGGCTGCCCCAACGAGGCCGGCGCCCGCGTCACCGGCCGCTTCGAAGGCGTCTCGCTCGTCAACGTGATGACCGACGGCGCCGACGGCACCCTCGACGGCGAGTTCACCGCCACCATCGTGCTCACCGACGGCAGCGCGCAGTGCATGGACGACGGCGGCATGGGCGGCATGGGCGGCGGCGGCGGCGGCGGCATCAGCCCCGGGCCGCAGTGCGCCAACGACACCTGCGACGGCCCCTGCTGCCCGTTCATCCCGCCCTTCCAGGAGTGCGCGCTCGGCTGCTTCCAGAACAGCTGCATGGATCCGTTCAACCCGCAGCCCTGCATCACCTGCCTCGACGAGTGTTATCGCCCCATGCGCGAAGATCCGAACTGCGGCCCGCGGATCGAGGCGCTCGATCGGTGCAGCCAGGAGAACGAGTGCGACGCGAGCCTCGAAGACAACCCCTGCGTGGCGGCCAACTGCTGTGACGAGTACCGCGGTGCCTTCTGAGCCCCAGGCCGCGCCGACGGTCGTCGAGATCTTCACCGACGGCGCCTGCTCGGGCAACCCCGGCCCCGGCGGCTGGGGCGTCGTGATGAGCTGGCGAGGGCACGAGAAGACCCTCAACGGCGGCGAGCGCCACACCACCAACAACCGCATGGAGCTGCTCGCCGCGATCCGCGCGCTCGAGTCGCTGCGGCGCCCGGTCCCGGTGCGGCTGTGGACCGACTCGACCTATGTGCGCGACGGCATCACCCGCTGGATCAAAGGCTGGAAGCGCAACGGCTGGAAGACCAAGACCGGCGGCGAGGTGAAGAACGCCGATCTCTGGCAGGCGCTCGACGCGCTGACGAAGCGCCACACGATCGAGTGGCGCTGGGTCCGCGGCCACGCCGGCAACGCCGGCAACGAGCGCGCCGACGCCCTCGCCCGCGCCGGCATGCCCGGCCGCTGAGTCACTCCACCTTCACCACCGCCTCACCCACCCCGAGGTGCGCCGCGTAGGCGCCCGCCTCGGACTGCACCGCCCCGAGCAACCCCGCGCGCCAGCCCGAGAGCGGCTGCACCGCCACCTCGACCCGCCGCGCGCGCAGCGTCTCCCGCCACGTCGCCACCACCCGCCCCCCGGCCAGCACCGTCGCCGCCACCTGCGCCGCCCGCCCCCACACCGCCGCCCGCTCCGCCGCCACCGGCACCGTCCAGTCCTTGTCGGCGTGCGCCATCAGCAGCGTGTCGAACCGCGGCAGCAACCGCACCGGCGGCTCGCCCTCCGCCGCTCGGAGCGCCTCGACGTCCGCCGCCAGCGCCCACAGCGACCGCCCCCCGCAGCGCACCGGCGCGAGCTCATCCCCGAGCGCCCCGAGCCAGCCCTTCGCCGCGCTCACCCGCCCCCCGAGGAAGTGCGCCACGTCATTGGCGCTCGCCGGGCCGTTCACCGCCAGATACCGCCGCACCAGCCGCGCCGCCGCCCCGTGCGCCTCCGGCAGCGCCGCCGGCCACGCGAGCCCCGGCAGCCAGTGCGCCCGCGTCGCGTACCGCTGCTCGCTGCCCGCCTTCGTCGCGTAGCAGGCGTCCCCCCGGTGCGCCAGCGCCCAGATCAACCGATAGGCCGCGAACTTCGCCCGCGCCTCGCCCTCCGCCGCGTGCTCCGCGAACAGCGCCACCACCTCCGCCGGCGCGTGCACCGCCGCCAGCTCCGCCCGCGTCACCGGCCGGTCGAGCGCCGCGAGCGCCGCGAGCGCCGCGTCGAGATCATCCGCGCTCGGATGCGGCCCCCGCCGCGCGCTCGCCGGCAGCACCGGATCGGCCGCCGCGAAGTCGAGCCAGTCCGCCGGATCGTAGACATGCACCGTGTCGCGCTGCCCCCAGGTCCGCACCAGCGTGCGCGCCTCGTACAAGGCGGCCCGCACCGCCGCCGCCGTCGGCCGCCCCGCCGTGCGCTGCGCCACGCTCCACAGCGCCGGCGCCTCCTGCTGCGCTTGAATGCCCGCCACCGCCCGCGCCGCCGCCGCCAGATCGGCCGCGCCCGGCCCCCAGAGGTGCCCCCGCTGCGCCCGAAAGGCCCGCACCTGCGCTTCGTCGACCTCGACCGCCGGAATCTTGACGCTCATGCCCGGCACCGTGCCTCACCGCTCCGACCGCGGTCAACCGGGTAGCGCCCCGCCCCCCGCCGTGCTCGAATGCCCTCCATGACCGCCACCCCCCGCCGCTTCCCCGTCCGCCCCGCCGAGGTCTTCGGCCTCGACCCGCTCGCCCCCGCGCTCCGCCAGTGCAAGCTCGCGCTCCTCGGCGACCCCCACAGCCCCAAGAGCCGCTGGGGCCCCTCCTCGCTCCGCATCTTCAAGCCCCGCGTCGGCGTCCCGCTCTGGCTCGGCCGCCCCCGCGCCGACCGCCGCGTCGTCATCACCCAGCTCCCCAACCGCGTCCCGCCCCCGCCCGACGCCGCCTACAGCGTGCGCGCCACCTTCGCCCGCGACTACCGCGGCCGCCGCCTCAGCTACGACGGCCACGTCGGCACCGACTTCGCCATCCCGCCCGGCACCGCGGTCGTCGCCCCCGCCGCCGGCCTCGTCCGCCTCGTCGAGAACCGCATGGAGCGCGGCGGCCTCAAGGTCGCGCTCGACCACGGCGACGGCCTCGCCACCACCCTCGGCCACCTCGCCCGCGCGCTCGTGCAGCCCGGCGACCGCGTCGCCCGCGGCGACGTCGTCGGCCTCTCCGGCATGTCCGGCGTCGACGGCGTGCTCTTCTTCCCCTGGCTCGCCCCCCACGTGCACATGAACGTGCTCCTCGACGGCGCCCCCGTCGACCCCTTCGCCGCCCCCGGCGAGACCCCGATCTGGCGCGCCGGCAACCACCCCGTCCCCGCGCCCGCCCCCGCGCTCGAAGACGCCGCCCACCCCACCACCTGGGACCACGACGCCATCGACGCCACCCTCGCCACCTGCCGCGACCCCGTCACCCGCGCCGAGATCGAGGCCCTCACCGACCCCGACGATCGCGCCTTCCGCCTCATGATCCGCCGCCTCTTCCGCGGCTACCTCTTCACCGCGCCCCCGCGCCGCCTCACCGCCCGCGCCCACGCCCGCCGCCCCCGCCTCGACCTGCCCTTCGCCGCCCGCGACTACGACGGCGTCCTCTATGTAGATGGGGAGGAGTGAATCACTCCACCCCCTCCACCTCGATCTCATCGTCGTCGAGCACGTCCTGCACATAGAGCATCTGAACCAGCACCATGATCACCACCGCGAACGGCACCGCCAGCATCACCCCCACCGGCCCCGCCGCGAAGCCGATCACCGCCTGCGACGCGATCACCAGCGCCGCCGGCAACAGCACCGTGCGCTGATCGATCAACGGCGTCACCACATAGCTCTCCAAGAGCTGCACCCCCATGTAGAGCGCCAGCACCCACAGCGCCAGCGAGCTCGACTCCACCCACGCGAACAGCATCGGCGGCACCAGCGACACCAGCGGCCCCACGAACGGCACGAAGCACAACAGCCCCGTCAGCACCCCCAGCGTCCCCGCCAGCGGCACCCCCAGCAGCCACAGCCCCACGCCCGACGCCACCCCGATGATCGCCATCGACGAGAACCGCCCCACCAGCCACCACCGCAGCGCGTGCGTCAGCGCGTCGATCACCTCCTCCGCCCGCCCCCGCCGCCGCTTCGGCACCAGATGGATCAAGCCCGCGTGATACTGCGCCGGCGAGATCGCCAGATAGATCCCCACGATCACCGCCACCGCCAGGTCGCCCAGCACCCCGAACGCCACCGTCATCGCCGACGACAGCCGCCGCGTGATCTGCCCCGTCGTCAGCGTGAAGCCCTCGTCCCCCCCCAGCGGCTCCTTCGGCAGATAGGGCCCCACCGGCGTCGACAACAGCTTCTCCCACGCCTTGCCCGCCGCCTCCGGCACCCGATCCGCCACATCCGCCACCCGCGCCGCGATCGCCGGCGCCGCGAAGACCCCCACCAGCACCCCCGCGCCCACCAGCAACAAGAGCACCACCGCCACGCCCCACCGCCCCGACAGCGGCGTGATCTTCGCCACCAGCTCCCCGAGCCCCCGCAGCAGCACCGCCAGCAGCACCGCCCCGAACAGCAGCATCACCAACGGAAACCCGAAGACCAGCGCCAGCCCCATCCCCAGCACGAACATCGCGATCACCGCCGCGATCACCACCCGCCGCGCGAACGCCAGCGTCTCACCGTCGCCTCGATCCGAGATGGGAGCCTCCCTTCGACCGCCGCGCCCACAGCGCGCGCCTGCCCTCATCCCGATGCGCCGCCCCGAGAGACGGTGACGGCGCCGCGCCCCGCCGATCGTTGATGATCTACAAAAGCTGCAAGCGTACATTCATATCGAAATCGGTCACCGCCCAGGGGGAGCCCATGCCGCGCCCGACCCGCCGCGCCCTCGCCGCCCTCGCGCTCAGCCTCACGCTCAGCCTCACGCTCAGCCTCGCGCTCACGCCCACCGCCCACGCGCTCCCCCACAGCATCGCGCAAGAGGGCCTCGTCCTCGACGCCCAGGGCCGCCCCGTCGACGGCGTACACGCGCTCCGCGTCCGCCTCTACGACCGCCTCGCCGGCGGCCAGCCCGTCTTCGACGAGCGCCACCCCGCCGTCGAGTTCTTCGAAGGCTACTACGCCATCGCCATCGGCGCCGTCGAAGACCTCCCCCCCGACCTCTTCCTCGCGCCCGACCTCTGGCTCGGCCTCACCATCGACAACGGCCCCGAGCTCGCCCCCCGCACCCCGCTCATGCACGTCCCCGCCGCGCTCACCGCCGAGATCGCGCGCAACGCCATCGGCGACATCACCCCCCGCACCGTCAGCGTCAACGGCGCGCTCGTCATCGACCAGAACGGCCGCTGGGTCGGCGACCCCACCGGGCTGCGCGGCCCCGCCGGCCCGGCGGGCGCCGCCGGCGCCCCGGGCCCCCAAGGCCCCCCGGGACCCCAAGGCATCCAGGGCCCCGCCGGCGGCAACGGCAGCCCCGACACCCCCGCCCAGGTCCTCGCCAAGCTCGTGCAGGTCGACGGCCCCGGCAGCACCCTCGACGCCGACCGCCTCGATGGCATCGACAGCGCCGCGTTCATGCGCACCGACCGCGACACCGGCACCGCCGGCCAGCTCAGCGCCGCCCGCGGCCTCGCCGTCACCGCCGGCGCCCGCCCGGTCGTCACCATCCCCGCCGGCGCCGGCGCCGTCGACACCGACCGCCTCCTCCGCCTCGAACCCCAGGACGACGCCACCGAAGGCGGCCACCTCATGCTCCGCGGCGCCGGCCAGGGCCAGGACTGGGCCATCGACACCCACAACGGCAACCTCCGCATCTTCGAGCCCGCCCCCTCCCGCGACGAGAACCGCACCGACGGCGACGTGCTCTTCTTCCGCCAGAACGGCCGCGTCAACGTCAACGTCGCCGGCACCCTCACCGCCGATGCCATCAACATGGGATCGCTCACCATCAACGGACGCACCATCGTCGATGGCACCGGCCGCATCAATCAGGCCGCGTGGGACCTCTACGCCGAGGTCCGGGTGCTCACCAACACCGGCGGCAACCCCGACCATCACATGTATGTCAACTATCCCAACCGCGTCGACTCCCAGACCTACCTCTACAACGACCCCCGCGTCGTCGGCAGCCTCACCGTCGACGGCCAGATCTACCTCGGCGGCCAGTTCGTCTACGACCGCGGCACCACCTACACCTGCGACGCCGGCAACGCCGCGCTCGGCGCCTGCACCACCTCCGGCCGCTGGACCTTCGACAAGATCGTGCTCACCCCCGACCACGCGCAGGTCGACGCCCGCATGACCGCGCTCCCCGCCGGATCACTCGGCGTCACCGGCGAGCTCCGCGCCGACGGCGCCATCACCGGCGCCACCGTCACCTCCCGCGGCGATGTCATCGCCAATGGCAACCTCCGCGCCGGCGGCCAGATCTACCTCGGCGGCAGCACCCTCTACGACGTCGGCACCACCTTCACCTGCGAATCCGGCGGCGGCGCGCTCGGCGCCTGCCCCAACTCCGGCTACTGGACCTTCGACAAGATCGTGCTCGAACACAACCACGCCGACGTCCCCGCCCGCATGAACGCGCTCCCCGACGGATCACTCGCCGTCGAGGGTGTCATCCGCGCCGACGGCGAGATCCGCAGCAACGGCAACGTCGTCGCCGGCGGCCGCCTGCAAGCCGGCGCCTCCGAGCTCCGCAACGGCGCGCTCCAGCTCGGCGCCGCCGCCGGCCAGACCCTCACCGCCGCCCAGCTCGCCACCCTCATCGGCGGCGGCAACGCCGACGCGCTGCACACCCACGCCGGCCAGACCAGCCCCTGGCGTCAGGTCGGCAACCTCAACGACGTCTTCGCGCTCCGCGACCGCTATCCCTTCACCCACTTCGAGTACGGCGTCACCTACAACAGCTACAGCATCGTCCCCATCGTGCTCAACAACTGGAACGGCGGCTGGCGAGCCATCGGCCAGTACGAGTATGTCATCGGCGACCGCTTCCCCTGGGAGGGCGGCAACAGCTTCACCAAGGGCGGCGCCGCGTGGTTCTGGCAGACCCAGAGCCCCACCGACGACGGCTGCAACAACGGCGGCTCCTGGTATCACATGTACTACTACGACTACGGCAACCCCAACCCGTGGAACAGCCACGGCGCCACCTACTGGTGGGCCTCGAACGGGTGCAGCATCCCCACCCTCTACGTCCGGGAGCTCTGATCCGATGACTCGCGCCCTCGCGCTCGCGCTCGCCGCAGCCCTGACCCTCGCCGGCTGCGGCGCCGACGAAGACACCGACCCCGGCGTCGACCCCACCCCCGACGCCGCCGCGCCCGGCCTCGACGACGGCATCACCCCCGACCAGGGCCCCGCGCCCGACCAAGGCATCCCCCGAGACCTCGGGCTCGCCCCCGACGACGGCATCGCCACCCCCGACGCCTTCCCCGACCTGCCCCCGCCCGCCGACCGCGACGGCGATGGCATCGGCGACGACGGCGACAACTGCCCCGACGAAGCCAACCCCGCCCAGACCGACGCCGACCGCGACGGCCGCGGCGACCCCTGCGACCCCTGCCCCGACGCCCCCGGCGACGCCGACGGCGACGGCGACGGCGTGCCCGACGCCTGCGACCTCTGCCCGCTCGTGCCCGACCCCGAGCAGGAAGACCGGAACGCCGATGGCATCGGCGACGCCTGCGCCCCCGCCGCGATGATGGATCGCGACGCCGACGGCGTCCTCGATGGCATCGACAACTGCCCCGACGTCCCCAACCCCGAGCAGGAAGACACCGACGCGGACGGCCAGGGCGACGCCTGCCAGATCGAGGCGCGCGACATCGACGACGACGGCGTCCCCGACGCCGAAGACAACTGCCCCTTTGCGCCCAACCCCGACCAGCGCGACAGCGACGCCGACGGCGAAGGCGACGCCTGCGACGGCCCCGGCCCCGGCCCGCTCGACCGCGACGCCGATGGCATCCCCGACGACGACGACAACTGCCCGCTCGCGCCCAACCCCGGCCAGCGCGACACCGACGGCGATGGCATCGGCGACGCCTGCGAGGCCCTCGTCGAAGGCATGGACCAGGACGGCGATGGCATCGCCGACCAGATCGACAACTGCCCCCGCGACCCCAACCCCGATCAGGCCGACCAGGACGGCGACGGCACCGGCGACCTCTGCGAGCTCGCCGACGTCGACGGCGACCGCGTCGGCGATGCCATCGACAACTGCCTCTTCGTCGCCAACCCCGATCAAGCCGACGCCGACAACGACGGCCTCGGCGACGCCTGCGACCCCGACACCCCCGATCCCATGGACCCCGACCGCGACTTCGACGGCGTGCCCGACGCCCGCGACAACTGCCCCGACCGCGCCAACGGCGGGCAGAACGACTTCGACGCCGACGGCGTCGGCGACGTCTGCGACAACTGCGACGGCCTCGCCAACCCCGACCAGGCCGACCGCGACGGCGACGGCGTCGGCGACCGCTGCGACGACCCGCCCGGCCCCCGCGACTTCGACGGCGACGGCGTGCCCGACGACGACGACAACTGCCCGGGGCAGGCCAACCCCCGCCAGGAAGACACCGACCAGGACGGCGCCGGCGACGTCTGCGACCCCACCTTCGACCAGGACCGCGACGGCGTCCTCGACGGCCTCGACAACTGCCCCGCGCTCCAGAACCCCGACCAGCGCGACAGCGACGGCGATGGCATCGGTGACATCTGCGAAGCCGACGGCGACGCCGACGGCGACGGCGTGCCCAACGACCGCGACAACTGCCCCGACGTGCCCAACCCCGGCCAGGAGAACGCCGACGGCAACGTCTTCGGCGACGCCTGCGACCCGCTCGCCGACCCCGACGGCGATGGCATCCCCAACGCGCAGGACAACTGCCCGCAGGTCGCCAACCTCGACCAGCGCGACAGCGACGGCGACGGCCGCGGCGACGCCTGCGACCCGTGATCACCCTGCTCGCCGCGCTGCTGCTCGCGCCGCCGGCCACCGTGACCGCTGGCGCGATGCCATCCGGTGAGATGCCATCGGGCGCGATGCCATCCGTTGAGATGCGGCCCGGCGCGATGCCACCCGGCGCGATGCCATCGGCCCCCGTCCAGCTCGCCGTGCCCTACGTCGAGCAGGGCCGCGCGCCCTGGTGCGCCGCCGCCGCCGCGGTGATGGTCATGGCATCGCAAGGCCACCCGCTCGCGCTCCGCCCGTTCGTCGCCACCCTCCGCGTGCACGCCGACGGCGTCGCCTGGCTCGACCTCGCCGAAGGCATCGCCCCCCATGGCTTCGAAGCGCTCGTCGCTCCTGCCGACGCCGCCATGCTGCACCGCGCGCTCGCCGCCGGCCTCGCCCCCATCGCGCTGCTGCATCAAGCCGGCGGCGTACATGCCATCGTCGTCACCGGCCGCGACGCCACCGGCTGGCAGGTGCTCGACCCGACGGCGCCCGGCCGCCGCCACCTCGCCGCCGATGCCTTCGAACGCGCCCTCGCCGGCGGCGTCCTCATCCGCCGCATGGCATCACCCGCCCCGCCCGACGCCGATCGCTGGCGGCAGGGTGACGCCCGCTATCGCGCCGAGGAGTGGCGCCGCCGCGCCGCCGATCGGGTGGCGGCCGGCGCCTACGCCGACGGGCTCGCGCTGCTCGACCGCGCGCTCGCAGTCACCCCCGACGACCCCGAGCTGCGCGCCGCCCGCGCGCTGCTCGCCGCCGAGCTCGCCCGCAGCGCGCGGTAGCCCGATCAGGAGTCGAAGAAGTCGTCGTCGATCACATCGAAGGTCGACAGCGCCTTGCTCGACTTCGACTTCGACTTCGCCTTCGCCTTCGCCCCCGACTTCCAGGCGAACAAGCTCCGCATCGACTGCATGACACCTTTGCTCTCATCCTTCTTGCCGCTCCCGAGCCCGGTGAGCAGCTCCTTGCTCTCATCGTCCTTCGACGACGCCGCCTCGTCCTTGACGAGCTTCTTCGCGCCGCTCTTGCCCCGGCGCTCCTCGTCGCCGAGGAAGCCCTCCGACATCCACAGCGCGCGCAGCCAGTTCATGTCCTTGTCTTCGGCGTCATCGCTCACCAGCGCGCTGTAGTCCTTGTCATCGGGGCCCACTCCCTTGCCCTTCTGGCGCGCGGTCAGCCGCGCCTTGATCCACTTGTCCTCCTTGCTCGGTTCCTCGACGTCGAGCAGATCCTCTTGGGGATCGGCCCCGAGCATCTCCTTGAGCGCGAGCCGCGACCGCTCCTGCGGCGAGTCGTCGTCCTCGCGCGGGCCGAGGCCGAGGTAGAGCACGATCGCGCGGATGACCTCCGGGTCGAGCGTGAAGCGCGAGACCGCCGCGGCGAACGCCTCGGTGAGCGCCTTGCCACCCCGGCGCTCGTGATCCTTGTCCTTGCCCCACCCGATGCCCTTCTCCGAGGCGAAGGACACGAGCTTCTCGGTCGGCTTGTCGATCGCCTTCGCCACCGCCTGCCCGCCGACATCGGTCAGCCCCGACGCGCCCTGGCCGATCGCCGCCGAGAACGGGAAGGCGAACGTCAGCGGCGTCAGCAACGCCGACACGCCGCCGGTGATCCGGATCTTCTTCCGACGCTCACGGTAGTGCTCGGAGAGCGCGTGCCCGACGTGCGCCAGCAGCGGCTGTCCGCTCTGGTCGCCGATCTCCTGCATCGCGCGGCTGCGCTCCTTGCGGCGGTTGGCCTTCCGCGACTCGCGGGCGAGCTCGACGAGGTTGACGACCGGCAGCATCTTGACGTAGGTGCGCCCCTTCTTCAGAGACCGCATCAACCCGTCGAAGATGCCATGGTGCATGGCATCGTAGATCGCGGCGAAGAGCGGGTCGCGCAGGATGTCATCGAGCATGTACATCATGCGCTCGTTTTGTCCCATCGCGTCGGGATCGGCGGTGAGCCGGCCACCGGCGAGCTGCATGAACTCCTCGCGCGCCGCGTCGCGCACCGCCTCGACCGCGCTGAACTTCGCCTGGTGCTCGAGCGAGTCCCCGTGCGCCCGGCTCGCCCGGGGGTGGGTCGCGAGCCAGTGCTGGGCGTGCCCGATGATGTCGGCGAGCGGCTTGTGGCGATCCTCATCGCTCGTCGCCTTGCCATAGGCATCGAGCGCGTCGAGCAGCTCGGTGTACTTCGTCTGATACAGCGTCGCCGTCGAGCGCGAGAGCAGCTTCGATATCTTGCTGCGACCGCCACCCTTCGCCTTGAGCGAGGTGCGGCTGAGCAGCCCGGAATCGGTGCTGCGTCGCTTGAGCGGCAGCTCGTCGTACATCGAGACGAAGTCCGATGAGATCGGGATCTCGTCGTCGATCTCGTCGACATCGGTCTCGGGCGGGTCGACTTCGAAGCTCACCTTCTTCGTGCCGGACTTGTCCTTCGACGACTGCTTCTTGGGCCGCTTCGCGAGCCACGCCTGCGCCTCTTCGGGCTTCTTGATCACCTTGTAGTCCGGGTCGCTCGCCGAGACCTTCCGCGGTTCGAAGTCCTCGTGCACGACATCATAGAGCAGGTAGTGATCCTTGCCGCACGCGACGGCCTCGTAGAAGAAGGCATGCCCCGTCACGATCGCGCCGTGCTGCCCGGGGCCGATCTCGAACTGCACCGGCGCCTTGGCCGACTTCGCCCGCGGCCGCATCGCGCCGCGGCCGAGGGTGCGATCGACGAGCCCCTCGACCGATCGCCCGCGGGTGACGGTCTCGGCGAAGCCTTCGGCGAAGCGCTCGTAGCCATCCCCCGCCCGCCCGTGCGCACCCGATGGCATGAAGCCCACTCGCTGCCCGAGCACGTGCGCCATCTCGTGCGCGGCGCTGCGCAGGTCGGGCGGCCGCGAGAACGCCATCGCCTCGCCCATGGCATAGCCCTTCGCGCCGAGCAGTGATGTGGCGTCGCCCGCCGCGCGCCCGATGTGGGATCGCACGCCGCTGATGTCATACGCGCCGAGGCTGCGTTGCAGCGTCGCGTGATGGCTCAGCGTCGATCCCGGCCCGCTCATGCCCTGCCGGGCGACCGCGCGCAGGGTCTCACCGCCGAGCAGCCGCACCGTGGCGCGGTTGCCCATGCGCCGCTGGAGCGCGGCGAGCCCGGCGAGATCGGTCTTCTGCGGGGCCGCGCCCTCGGGGGTCGGGCGCTGCGGCTTCGGGGCCGGGGCGGGGGTCGACTTCGGCATCGGATCCTCCTCGCGGATGCTCGCTCGACCATAGCGGCGCGCGCGGCGGGAGGGGCATCCCCCGAACGGGGGGCGGGCGGCCGATCAGGGGCCGGCGGGCACGAAGGACGGCGGCCGGGGCGGGGTGCCATCGATGGCAGGCATGACAGCGGGCGGGGTGGCAGCGGGCGGGGTGGCAGCGGGCGCGATGGCATCGGCGGGCATGGCAGCGGGCGCGGGCGCCTCGCCGAGCAACCGCCGGGCCTGCGCGACGCGCTCGGCCTCTTCGGGGCGGCCGGCGGCGGCGGCGAGGTAGGTGCGCAGCGCGACCTGCGCCTCGGTGCGGCGGTCGAGGTCGAGCAGGATCCGGGCGCGCTGCCACGCGACCTCGGGCAGCTCGGCGGCGCGGGGTTGCAGGTCGTCGAGCACCGCGAGCGCCTCGCCCTGCTTGCCGCCGGCGGCGAGCGCGATCGCGGCCGAGAGCAGGGTGCGGGGGTCGAGGTCGAGGCGGTGCGCGGCGCGGTAGGTGCGCGCGGCGAGCTCGTGGCGGCCGAGGCGGAAGTGCGCGGCGGCGAGCAGGCGCAGCGCCTCGACGTCGCCGCCGCGGCCGCGCAGGACGGCTTCGAGGTGGGGGATCGCCTCGGCCCACATCTGGCGGGCGAGGAAGATCCGGGCGAGGTCGAGCGCGGCGTCGGGGCCGGCGCCGGCGGTGATCGCGCGTTGCAGCGCCCCGATCGCGGCCTCGTCGCGCTTGTCGGCGAGGTAGGCGAGCCCGAGGCGGTGCAGCCCGGGGCCGAAGCCGGGGCGGGCGCGGGCGAGCGCTTCGAGGCGGGCGACGGCGTCGGTGGTGCGGCCCTGCTGGAGGTAGATGGCGCCGAGCTGCCAGTCGAACCAGGGGTCGTCGTCGCCGGTGGCGCGGGCCTCTTCGAGGCGCTTGCCGGCGGCGTCGAGGTTGCCGCGGACGCGCTCGCGCACCGCGTCGAGCAGCGCGGCGGTGATTCGATCGGCGGCGCCGGGCGCGGCGGCGATGGCCTCGGCGAGCGCGTCGAGGCGGGCGCGCTCGCTCGGGGGCGGGAGCGCATCGGCGGCGACGATCGCGAGCGCCTCGGCGCGGTTCGCGGCGTCGAGCGCGGCGTCGATGGAGGCGGGATCGGCGGTGATCCGGGCGGCGCGTTCATGGGCGAGCGCGGCGGCGGCGAAGCGGCCCTCGGCTTCGAGCGCGGCGGCGCGAGCGGTGAGCGCGGCGGCGCGGTCTTCGCGGTCGGCGCGGTCGCCGCGATCGGCGAGCACGAGCGCGAGCAGGGCGCCGGTGACGGCGAGCAGCACGACTTGCAGCAGGATGACGGCGCGCATCTTCAATCCTCGATCGAGGCGTCGGCGTCGATCTCGGGGAGGGTGTCGTCTTCGACGGGCACGACGTCGGGGAGGTGGCGGTCGAGCATGGCGTAGAGCGCCTGGGCGCGCACGGGCTTGGCGACGTAGTCGTCCATGCCGGCGGCGAGGCAGCGCTCGCGGTCGCCGCGCATCGCCTCGGCGGTCATGGCGATGATGGGGATGCGCTCGCCGCCCTCTTCGAGCGCGCGGATCTCGCGGGTGGCCGCGTAGCCGTCGAGCTCGGGCATCTGGCAGTCCATCAGGATCAGGTCGTAGCGGCGGGCGCGCCACATCTCGATGGCCTCGCGGCCGTTGGCGGCGACGTCGCAGCCGTGGCCGCGCTTGCGGAGCATGAGCGAGGCGACGCGGCGGTTGACGGGGTTGTCTTCGACGAGCAGCACCCGGCCGCCGCGGTGGGGGGCGTCGGTGGTGGGGCCGTCGCGGTGGGCGCGGCGGACGGCGGCGGCCTCGGGGTCGATGACCGACCACAGCGCGTCGGCGAGGCGGGCGTCGCCGATCGGCTCGACGAGGACGCGGTAGACGCCGGGCGGCGGGCGCTCGGTGGGGCGCTCGGTGAGGAGCACGACGCGCAGCTCGGGGTCGTCGTCGCGGAGGCGGCTGGCTTCGTCGCCGTCGGTGAGCGCGTGCGCCGAGAGCAGCGCGACGCGGCGGTCGTCGGCGGGGGCGGCGAGCGCGGTGACGACGTCGGCGACGGCGACGACCGGGCAGCCCCAGGCGCGGAGGCGGTCGGCGAGCGCGATGCGGACGGTGTCGCGCGGCTCGACGATGAGCACGGCGACCGGCTCGATCGGCGGCGCGGGCTGGCTCTCGGTGGCGGGGAGCGGGAGGTCGAACCAGAAGGTCGAGCCGACGTCGGGGGTCGAGGCGACCTCGAGGTGGCCGCCCATGCGGTCGACGAGGGTGCGGCTGATGAAGAGGCCGAGCCCGGTGCCGCCGAAGCGGCGGTTGATGCTGGCGTCGGCCTGGCTGAAGGGCTCGAAGAGGCGGCCGAGCTGGTCGGGCGGGATCCCCATGCCGGTGTCGCGGACCTCGAAGCGCAAGAGCGCGTCGCCGGGCGGGTCGGTGACGGGGCGCACGGCGACGGTGACGCTGCCGCGCTCGGTGAACTTGATCGCGTTGCCGACGAGGTTGATGAGGACCTGCCGCAGCCGGCCGCCGTCGCCCATGACGCGGAAGGGCACGGCGGGGTCGAGGTGGGCGACGAGGGTGAGCCCGCGCTCGAGCGCCTGCCCGCCGAGGAGCTCGCAGACCTCGTCGGCGGTGCGGCGGGGGTCGAAGGCGACACGCTCGAGGTCGATCTGGCCGGCTTCGATCTTGGAGAAGTCGAGGATGTCGTTGAGCACGGTGAGCAGCGCCTCGGCGCTCTGCCGCACGGTGCGCACGTAGTCGTGCTGGGTCTCGTCGAGGCGGGTGTCGAGCAGCAGCCCGGTCATGCCGAGGATCCCGTTCATCGGGGTGCGGATCTCGTGGCTCATCGCCGCGAGGAACTCGGCGCGGGCGCGGCCGGCGTCGGTGGCCTGCCGCCAGTCGGCTTCGAGCGCGGCGTTGTGGCGGCGCAGGCGGTCGATCTCGGCGCGCAGCTCGGCGAGCACGCCGGTCGCGGCGGCGGCCGCGCCGTCGGGCACGGTCTCGATGGGGATGGTGTCTCGCTCCACGGGCCGCTCTCCCTCGGCGGAGCTCGCTGGGACGTCAGCGTGCCCCACTCGGGCGGGCTACGCAAGAAGCGCTGTGGATCTACACGTATGTGAGCTTGCGTTGCCGCTGGGGAGCGCGGCGGGGATGATGCGGGCATGAGACGCCGCGCCGCCCTCGTGCTCTCGTCGGTCTTCATCGTCGTCGCGCTCGGCCTCGCCGCGTGCGGCGGCCGGCGCGCGGCCGGCTGGGCGGTCGATCGGGCGCTGGGCTGGCGCTTCGAGGGCGTGCCGACGATCACGACCGCGGCGCTCGCCGCGCGGCTGGCGGGGGCCGATCCGCCGCTGCTGATCGACGCGCGCACCGCAGCGGAGTACGCGGTGAGTCATCTGCCGGGCGCGCGGCAGGTGGCGCCCGACGCCGATCCGGCGGTCGCGCTCGCGGACGTGCCGCGTGATCGGGCGGTGGCGGTCTATTGCAGCGTGGGCTGGCGGTCGGCGGTCTTCGCCGAGCGCATGGCGGCGGCGGGCTTCGTCGCGGTGGTCAACGTCGAGGGCTCGATCTTCCGCTGGGCGCTCGAAGATCGGCCGCTGGTCGACGGGAGCGGGGCGCCGACCGCGCGGGTGCACGCCTTCGGCGCGCCGTGGAGCTGGCTGGTGCCGGCCGATCGGCGGGTGGAGTGAGCGCCCGGGCGGTCACAGCGCCGGGATCCAGCGATCCATCACCGCGACGAGGCCGTCGCGGGAGAGGGGCTTGGTGACGTAGTCGTCCATGCCGGCGGCGAGGCAGCGCTCGCGGTCGCCCTCCATGGCGTGCGCGGTGAGCGCGACGATCGGGCCGTCGACGCCGCGGTCGCGGAGCGCGCGGGTGGCCTCGTAGCCGTCCATGCGGGGCATCTGGCAGTCCATCAGCACGATGTCGAAGCGCTCGGCGACGTGGCGGAGCGCGTCCTCGCCGTCTTCGGCGACGGTGATCCGGCAGCCGAGGCGGCGCAGCATCTCCTCGACGACGAGGCGGTTGATGGGGTTGTCTTCGACGAGGAGCACGCGGCAGCCCTGGAAGCTGCGCGGGGTGCCGCCGGCGGGGGTGGCGGCGAGCGGGCGGTCGGTGCCGGTGGGCGCGAGCGGGAGCGCGAGGGTGAAG
>JACKDM010000071.1 GCA_020633515.1 Myxococcales bacterium | reverse complement strand
TCGATGGCATGGATGGCGCCGATGGTATGAATGACTCGATGGCTTCGCTGCTCAGGCGGGGCTCTCGGTCGGGCGCTGCTCGGGCGGAAGGGCGGCGATGAAACGCTGGCGGACCTCTTCGATGTGGGTGTCGAGGGTCTCCAGCGTCCAGTGCGTCGTCTCGATCGGGGGCAGGAACTCGACGCGGATCGGGACCGGCTTGAAGCCGATGTGACCCTTGCGCCATGCGAGGTGGGCGCCGCTCGTGACCATCGGGACGACGGGCAGGCCGGTCTGGAGCGCCATGTGGGCGAAGCCCTTCTTGAACGGGCGGAGGCGGCCGTCGGCGGCGCGGGTGCCCTCGGGCCAGAGCAGCACGCTGAGGCGGTTGCGGCGGAGGTAGGTCGCGAGCTCCCGGAGCGCGCCGACCGAGCGGGCGGGGTCGGTGCGGTCGATGAGGAGGTGGCCGGAGAGGAACCACGCCTGCCCGAAGAACGGGTACCAGACGAGCTCCTTCTTGGCGATGCCGACGGTGCCGGCGGGCACGAGCCAGATCGAGGTGAAGGTGTCGAGCAGCGAGGTGTGGTTGCCGACGAAGATGACCGACTCGCCGGTGCGGGCGTGCTCGCGGCCGGCGACGGCGACCGGGCAGCCGGAGAGCCAGAGCAGCGAGCGGCCGATGAGGGTGCCGGCGTGGTTGGTGAGCACGATGCGGGTGCGGCGGAAGGGCAGCAGCACGATGAGGATCGGGACGAGGACGGCCACGATCAGCCCGAGCCAGATCAGGCCGGCGACGATCTTGACGACGGTCCCGGCGATGGTGAGCGGGGTGACGACGATGGCGTTCACGGGGTCTCCCAGCGGTTGGCCGGCGCCACCGTATACAAAACGGCGGGCGGGTGCACTCTTCGTGGCGGTGCTGCGGGCGGGCGGCGACCGCGTCGGGTGATGGAGCGTCCTCTTGCGCCCCGGCGCACGCCGCGTCGGGCGCCGCAAACAGGAGTCTCCGTGAAGCTCTACTTCCACCCGATGTCCCGCGCGATGACGCCCCGGCTCCTCATCGCCGAGCTGGGGATCGACGTCGAGATCGTCGACGTCGACTTCAAGGCCCGTGAGCACAAGACCCCCGAGTTCATCGCGAAGCACCCGCTCGGGCAGCTCCCGTGCCTCGAGCTCGACGACGGGTCGACCATGTTCGAGACGGCGGCGATCTGTCAGTACCTCGCCGAGCAGGCGCCGGGCTCGGGGATGTTCGTGCCGCCGGGCGATCCGCGGCGCGGGCGGTATCTGACCTTCATGGTGTACGGCCTCGGCTCGGTCGAGCCGGCGGCGATCGCGGCGTACGAGGCCGAGCAGCGGGGCGACGAGGCGAAGCTGAAGGCGATGCTGCACCGGATCGAGGAGGTGGTCGCGGTGTATGCGACGCAGCTCGGTGACAAGCCGTGGCTGCTCGGCGATGACTTCACCGCGGTCGATGTGCTCGCCGGGTCGACGATCAACTGGCTCAAGATGAACAAGCGCTACACGCCGCAGGGCGCGCTCGCCGACTACCTCGGGCGGGTCATGGGGCGGCCGGCGATCAAGCAGGTCTTCGCGCATTACTACGGGGGCTGAGCCTCAGCTCCGGGCAGAGACGAGCATCACCGGGCAGGCGGTCGCCTGCACCGTCGCCCGGGTGATGCGGCCGATGACGCGCTTGTCGTTGGCGGTCTGGGTGAGCCCCATCACGAGGAGGTCGTGGGCGGCGGCCTCGGCGACGATGGCGGCGACGACGTCGTCGCTCTGGACGAGCCGCACCACCCGGGGGACCTGGCGGGCTTCGTCGCGCACGAGCTCTTCGTGTACGCGCACGAGCTGCGCCTGGCGGGCGGGGCTCATCGAGGGCGGGGCGACGAGGAGGTAGGTGACCTCGAGGCGGCCGCCGGCGTCGCGGTGCAGCCCGGCGAGGAGGCGGGCGCGGAGCGCGTTGTGTACGCCCTTGCCGCCGATGGGGACGAGGAGGCGGCGGATGCTCGCGGGGGCGTGGTCGGGGAGGGCGCGGAGGAGGACGAGGTTCGACTCGAGCGCGCTGGCGAGGGCTTCGATGCGGGCGACGGCCTCGTCGGAGGCGAGGTCGGAGAGGCCCATGAGCACGGTCGCGCAGCGGTGGGTGACGGCGGCGCGGCGGATGGCGCGCCAGGGATCGGGGCCGACGGTGGTGAGGCCCTCGCAGCGCAGGCCGGCGCGCATGGTGGCGGCGAGGCTGTCGCGCATGGTGCGGGTGGCGTCGTCGAGGGCGCGGTCGAGCTCGGGGCCGCTCTGCGATTCGTCGAGGCGGGGGGGACGGATGACGTTGAAGAGCAGGATGCGGCCGACGCGGGGCGGGGCGAGGTTGGTGGCGACGCGGGCGAGGGTGGAGGCGTTGCGGGGGTTGGCGACGGGCACGAGCACGAGCGGGCTGCGGCCGCGGAGCTCGAGCAGGTCGGGGTCGGCCTGCTCGGAGGCGGCGTCGAAGACGCGGGCGCGGCGGCCGAACGAGAGCAGGTAGGCGCCGGCGCCGAGCGCGAGCCAGACGGTGGTGACGGCGCCGGCGGCGGGCACGGCCATGGCTTGATAGATCGCGAGGCCGCCGCAGGCGAGCGCGCCGATGAGCGGGACCCAGGGCCAGCCGGGGACGCGGAAGCCGTCGTGGTCGGGCTTGCGGGCGCGGGTGACGACGCAGAGGACGTGGGCGAGCGCGAAGGCGATGAGGAAGATGAGCGAGGAGGCGGCGCCGGCGGCGGCGACGTCGCTGATCGCGAGGAGGGTGAGGGCGCCGATCCCGACGGTGACGAGGAGCGCGACGGAGGGCGTGCCTTGGACGGGGTGCACGCGGCGGAGCGCGACGGGGAGCGCGCGGTCGCGGCCCATGGCCTGCGCGATGCGGGCGGCGGCGAAGACGTTGGCGAGCAGCGCCGAGGCCATCGAGAGCAGGCCGGCGACGACGACGAGCCAGTAGCCGGCGGGGCCGAGCATGCGCTCGGCGGCGAGCGCGACGATGGTGTCGGGGTTGTCGCGGGCGAGCGCGGCGATGCCGGGGCCGCCGTCGGCGACGCCGGCGGCGAGGATGACGGTGAGGAGCGGCAGGTAGACGAGGAGCGCGATGCCGAGCGCGAGCAGCATCGCGCGGGGCAGGGTGCGGCGGGGGGCGTCGATCTCGCCGGCGACGGCGGCGACGAGGTCGAAGCCTTGCAGCGCGATGAAGGTGGCGCCCATGGCCTGCAGGAGCCCGAGCGGGCCGTGGGGCAGGAGCGGGGTGAAGCGGGGCGTGCTCGGCGGATCGGCGATCCAGGCCCAGAGGCCGCCGAGGATGAGGATGGCGAAGACGACGACCTTGCCGACGTTGACCGCGTGGCCGCCGCCGCCGCTCGCGCGGATGAGGAGGAGGCCGCAGACGAGCGTGGTGGCGACGGCGAGCGCGGTCTGGGTGGGGCCGCCGAGCCACGCGGGGTCGATGACGTGCCGCAGCGCCTCGACGGCGAAGGCCGCGAAGCCGCGGGCGTAGAGCGCGGCGGCGACGATCGAGGCGAACCAGACGACCCAGCCGACGCCGAACGCGGCGCCGACCGAGACGACGCGGCGGGCGAAGACATAGGGGCCGCCGGAGCGCGGGAAGGCCGTGGCGAGCTCGGCGAAGGAGAGCGCGGTGATGACGGCGATGAGGCCGTTGAGCGCGAAGGCGAGCAGCGCGCCGGCGCCGGTGAGCGCGAAGGCGGTGCCGGAGAGCGCGAGGATGCCGCCGCCGACGATGGCGCCGACGCCGATGCCGGTGGCGCCGAGGAGGCCGATGCGGGGCGGGGTGACGGCGCCCGGGAGGGTGCCGGGCGGGAGGGTCATCGGGGCGAGCTTCGACATGGGGGGCCGATGATGGGGCGGCGGCGGTCGTCACGCAACGGCGTCGGGTGGCCGGCGCTCGTGGGGATCGGTCGGGTGGGGGAGTGGATGGTCCGAGTGCGCGGACACCTCGACGCGCGGCGCTGATCGGGGGGCGTGCGCGCGGCGGGCTCTACGCTGTAGGATGCCGCCGGCCTCGGCGACGGGAGCCGGGCGCGCGGCGCGCCGGGCAGTGCCGAGCGTGAGGAGACGACGAGCAGTGGCCGAGCCCGAGCACTCCGTGACCGAGGTCGTCCTCATCCGCCACGGCGAGACCCACGAGAACCGCAGCCGCACCTTGCAGGGCCAGGATCCGCGCCGCGGTCGGCTGACCGCCGCCGGGATCGAGCAGGCCGCCGCCGCCGGGCGGGCGCTCGCGGGGGAGCGGATCGACCGCGCCTTCTGCTCGCCGCTCGAGCGCGCGGTGCTGACCCTCGCCCGCGTCCTCGAGGCGCGGCCGAGCGATGACTGCGTGCCATTGTTCTTCCCGCCGGCGCTGCGTGAGATCGACATGGGCGCGCTGCATGGCAAGCGCCGCGATGACTGGCTCGCCGCGGCCGATGCCTTCGGCGATCGGCTGCACTTCACGGTCGAGGGCGGCGAGAGCTGGCACGCGGTGCAGGCGCGGGTGGGGCGGTGGTTCGACGAGGTGGTGCGCCCGCTCGGCGGCGAGCGGGCGCTGATCGTCGCGCACGGCGGCGTGATCCGCGGCGTGCTCACCCACCTGACCGGGCAGCCGATGGCGATCGAGTGGGCGGGGCTCGCCGGGGGGCCGCCGGTCGGCAACGGCTCGATCTGCCGGATCCGCCTCGTCGACGGCGCGCCGGTCGAGGTGACCGCCGACGATCGGCGCCACCTCGGCGTGCCGGGGCGCGGCCATCGCTGGGATGTGACGCTCGCGGAGTGGCGGCCGATCGGCGCCGGGAGTGATGGCTGAGATGCATCGAAGCCATCGATGGCATCGATGACACCGCTGACGCGGATCAGTCCGTCGCTTCGATCACCACCGGGCGCCGGCCATGGCACACCCGCCGTCGCATCGCCGGCCCGAGCTCGATCGCGGGCGCCTCGCCGGGCAAGGGCTCCGCGTCGACGACGCCGTGCATCGAGCGCAGCCCGCCGAACCACCAGCGCGGGTCGCTGACCAGCAGCGTCGCCCCCGGCGCGAGCCCGAGCGCCGCGCGCGCGCTCGCCGTCAGCCGCACCCGGTCGTCGCCGCTCGCCGCGTCGGTGGCGTCGGCCGCGCCCTCGACCACGGCGGCCTGGATCTTCGGCCGGGCCGCGTACAGCTCGGCCGCCGGCCGCCCGGCGTTGGCCGCGCTCGTCGCCTGCGTCAGCCCGACGATCTCGCTCGCCGGCCGCGGGCGGGTGAAGAGCGTGACGACGAAGCCGATCACGCCGCTGACGACCAGCCCGTAGAGCGCCCGGGTGAAGGTGTAGGCCTTGCCGCCGGTGAGCAGGGTGCCATCGGCCGTCACCCGCGGGATGCCATGCGCGAACGGCGCGACCAGCTCGGGCCAGAACAGCGAGAGGATCACCGCGATCGCGCCGCCGACGACCGTCGCGCTCGCCGCGGCCGGGGTGTAGCGCGGCCAGAGGATGGCATAGAGCACCGCGACCACCAGCGGCGGCGTCACCGCGGCGGTGAAGGCGCCGTGGGCCGAGTAGATCGAGTCGAACTGCATGAAGACCGGCACCAGCGCCACCCCGATCAAGGTGACGATGATCGCGGTGTTGCGCGCGATCTTGAGGTAGTAGCCATCGGGCCGCCCCGGGCGCACGTAGGGCCGCCAGACGTCGTTGACCGCGATCGCCGAGACGGCGGTGATGAGCGTGTCGACCGTCGACATGAGCGCCGCGGTGAGCGCGGCCATGATGAGACCGAAGACACCGGGCGCGGCGAGCAGCGATGCCACCTTGAAGAAGGCATCGGAGGGATTGGGGACCGTCTCCATCAGCCCCGCCCCGGTCAGCGCGGCGCCGACCCAGCCGCCCGAGGCGACGACGACCGCCGCGACCGGCATCAGCACCAGCGCGGTCGCGACGATCGCCTTCTTGCCCTCGTTGACCGAGCGGGTCGACAGGAAGCGCATCATCACGCCCTGATTGAGGAAGTAGAAGACGGCGCTGTTGGCCATCGCGTCCTGCCAGAAGATGCCGACCATCGAGTAGCTGGGGTCGCTGTTGAAGTTGGGGAACGCCATGCGATGCCCCGGCGGCAGGCTGTGCCAGAACGCGGTCGGCCCGCCGAGCGCTTCGAAGCCGAGCGCGAGGATGACGACGCCAGCGAGGAGCAGCATGAGGCCCTGGAAGAGATCGGTCACGATGACCGAGGTCTGCCCGCCCCAGGTGACATAGATCGCCGAGATGACCGCGACGACGCACGCGGCGTTGAAGAGATCCCAGCCGACGAGGCTCTCGAGGACCCGTCCCATCGTGAAGAGGTTGATGCCGATGTAGCCGACCAGATAGACGAGCAGCAGCGCGGTGACGGTCATGCGCGCGCCGCGGCCGAAGCGGCGGTCGAAGTACTCAGGGATCGAGACGACCCGCGAGAAGAAGATGATCGGGAGCCATCCGAAGAGGAAGAGCGGCAGCCAGAACCAGTCATTGAGATAGGTCTGGCTCGACGCGATGCCATGGGTGTAGGCGATCCGGCTGTACTTGACGAACGAGTAGGAGCCGATGGTGGTCGCGACGAGCGAGACGGTGATGAACCACCACGAGAAGCGCTGGCCGCCGAAGAAGAAGTCACGGGTCGACTTGTTGTGGCGCCCGAACCAGGTGCCGACGGCGAGGATGGCGAGGAAGTAGCCGATCATCACCCCGTAGTCGAGCGGGGTGCCGGGGTTGCGCTCGGGCAGCAGCGCGGTGGCGGTCCCCGGGGTGTGGGGGTGGGTCGGCGCGACGAACTGCAGGTAGCCCTGCAATGCCATGAAGAAGGCGAGCCCCCCGAGCACGAGCAGCAGGTTGCGTCGCGGCGCGCCCGGCGTCAGGCCGACGTAGCCGGCGCGCCAGCCGAAGTAGAGCCCCACCGCGAGCAGGAGCCCGCCGATGGTGTACTGGTAGACGAAGGTCAACAGCGCGTCATCCATGGGGCGGCACCGTAGGTCAGCCCGCCGCCGCGCGCAATGCCGGTCGAAGCGCTTGAAGCGTGCCACGCCCGCGGGTGTATCATCGGCCGGTCGCCTCGATCGTGGAGCTCATCGATGAAATCATGCCTTCGCCTCGTGGCGAGCGTGTTCGCGCTCGCTTTGTCATTCACGCCGCTGACAGCCGCCGCGGTGCCGGACGGCTTCGAGACCCGCGGGCTCCTGCTCGACGCCGCGGGCGCGGCGGTCGATGGGCAGCTCTCGATGACATTCGCGCTCTACGACACCGCCGCGGGGGGCGCCGCGCTGTGGTCGGAGACGGCGACGGTGCAGGTCATCGCCGGGCGCTATGCACACACCCTGGGATCGGTCGAGCCGATCGACCGCGGCGTCATCGACGGGGGGGAGCTCTTCCTCGGGGTGACGGTCGAGGACGACGGTGAGATGCAGCCGCGCTTCCGCATCGGCGCGCTGCCGTACGCGGTGCGAGCGGCGGTGGCGACCGACGTCGACGGGGGCGAGGTGGTCGCCCGATCGGTGGCGGTGGGCGGGCAGGTGGTGATCGACGAGGACGGCGCGTGGGTCGGCGCGCCGACCGGGCTCGTCGGGCCGCGGGGCGAGCCGGGGGCGCCGGGCGAGCCGGGGCCGCAGGGCGAGCCGGGGCCGCGGGGCGAGCAAGGGCCGCCGGGGGATCCCGAGGCCGTCGCCGAGGCGCTCCTCAACGGCGACGTCGGCGCGCTTCGACGCGCTGGCCGCGGCGATCGCGGTCGACTACGCCGGACGCTGCGCGGGCCGCAGGCGAGGTCGGCCCAGCTAAGGGGCGAGGGGCGCAGGCGAGCCGGGGCCGCAGGGCGAGCCAGGGCCGCAGGGCGAGGTCGGCCCGCTGGGTCCCGAGGGGCCGCAGGGCGAGCAGGGCGAGCCGGGCCCGCAGGGTGAGGTCGGGCCCGAGGGGCCGCGCGGTCCGGCCGGCGATCGAGGGCCGCAAGGCGAGGCCGGCCCGCAGGGGCCGCAGGGGCCGGAGGGCGCGCAGGGCCCGCCGGGGATTCAGGGCGATCGCGGCGCGCAGGGCCCGCAGGGCCCGCAGGGCGACATCGGCCCGCCGGGACCGGAGGGCGCCCGTGGCCCCGAGGGCCCGCAGGGTCCGCAGGGCGTGCAAGGGATCCAGGGTCCGCAAGGCAACGAGGGGCCGCAAGGACCGGCGGGGCTCGGGGTCAAGGTCTACGACCGCAACCAGGCCGAGCTCGGCATCGTGCTCGACATCGCGACCACCCAGGTGACGATGGTCACCTCGACCGGCCACATCGTCTCGCTCCGCTGGGATGGCACGATGGCGCCCTCGCAGATCTTCTGGACGAACGACAACTGCCAGGGCAGCCCGTACCTCAACGGCCTCAACGCCAACGCGCCGCCCATCTTCGGCCGCTATGTCTTCTTCTCGACCGCCGCCAACGCGCTGATGGTGCCGTCGAACGTGCTCCCCAACAACAGCGCGGCGGTCACGCAGTTCCAGGCGGCGACGCTGGAGAACCCCGGCTGTATCGCCAACGCGGGCGTGCGCTCCGGCTTCCCGCTGCAGAACGCCGCGCCGGCGGTGGTCGGGCTGCCGCGCTACCCGGTGTTCGCGCCGCTGCTGATCCGGTGAGGCGGCCATGAACCGCTCAGCCTCATCGATCCTGACCCTCGCGCTGCTCGCCGTCGCCGGGTGTGACGACGGCGCCGCCACGCCCGACGTCGACCTCGGCACGCTGCGCGACATGGGCCGCATGGACGCGGCGCGCTTCGACGACGGCGTCTCCGACCGCGGCGTCGCCGATGACGAGGGCCCGCCCGACCCCGACCGGGGCGTCGCCGACATGGCGATCCGCGACGACGGCCTCCCCGACGACGGCCTCCCCGACCAGGGGCCGCCGCCCGGCCCCGGCCCTGCCGCCTACAGCGAGCTGTGTGTCGGCTGCGGCGCCGCGCTCTCGCCGCGCTACCGCCTCGTCGACCACGCGCTCCGCCCGGTGGAGGCGACCACGCCGCAAGCCGCCACCTCGCCCCGCTACCGGCTCATCCTCGACCCCCGCTGACGGCCTCCCGACGCGCCGTGGGCGATCGGCGGGCGGCGCGACGGTTGGTCTGATCCGGGCGTCGTGGTAGACACGAGGCCATCATCGTCCTGCCGAGGAGCGCGCGTTGAGACGAACGACCGCTTGTCTGATCACCGGAGCGCTGTGCGTGGCGGGGCCGGCGTCCGCCAACATCTTCGAGACCTTCGGCGCCGGCGCCCGGGTGCAGGGCATGGCCGGGGCCGGCAGCGCGGTGGTCGACGACTTCAACGCGACCTTCCACAACCCCGCCGGCCTCACCCTCGGGCCGGCGTCGGTCGGCCTCAGCGTGGGCGGCGTCTTCGACCGCACCTCGATCCTGCTGATGCCTCGCCCCGCCGGCTACGACCCGCCCGACTACGGCGCCCGCCTCAACGCGCGCGCCGACACCGAGCCCGGCGGCGTCACCGGCGGCGTCACCCTCGGCTTCACGCTCAAGCCCTTCGACGAAGACTTCGCCGTCGGCGCCCTCATCCGCGTCCCCTTCGAGGGCTTCGCCAACATCGACACCGCCTATCCTGACGAACGCGAACAGTATTTCAGCAACCAGCTCCGCTTCTCGCTCCTCGGCGAGCGCATGCGCAGCGAGGTGATCAGCCTCGGCCTCTCCTATCGCTGGCAGCCCTGGCTCTCGATGGGCCTCGGGCTCGTGATGCTGCCCGCGGTCACCACCCACAACGACATCTACACCCCCAACGCCGTCGACCCGTCGCGCGTCGAGGCCAACTTCGGCATCGAGCAGGGCGTCGAGGAGGCGGTCGTCGCGGGCGTGATCGTCGACCCGCTCGACTGGCTGCGGATCGCGATCTCGGTGCAGGACGAGGTCTACCTCGCCGTAGACGCCCGAAACCGCATCCTCCTCGGCGGCAGCGAAGACGAGCCGATCTTCCAATCGCTCCGCGTCGCGCAGCACTACAGCCCGCCGCGCCTCTCCGGCGCGATCGCCGTGCGCGGCGAGGACGACTGGGTCGTCACCTTGGAGAGCACCTGGAAGGTCTGGAGCCGCGCGCTCGACGAGCACGCCAGCCAGCCCGCGCCCGCCTTCGAAGACACCGTCGACTTTCGCCTCGGCGCCGAGCTCCCGATGGGCACCGAGAGCTCCGCGCGCTTCGGCGTCGGCTGGGTGCCGTCGCCGGTGCCCGACCAGACCGGGCGCACCAACCACGTCGACAACGACCGCGTCGTCGTCTCGGCCGGCGGCGGGCGGGTCTTCGAGTTCTGGGACGAGGCGTTCAGCCTCGACGTCTCGGTGCAGCTCCACGCGCTCGTGACGCGCGAGACCCACAAGGCCCGGCTCGCCGAATACGCGGACTGCGCGCCCGGCGTCACCGCGCTCTGCGACGAGACCCCCGACCGCGCGACCGACCGGCCCGGCCTGCCCGCGCGCGACACCGTGGGGCTCCAGACCGGCAACCCCGGCTTCCCCGGCTTCGTCTCCGGCGGCTACGTGGTGCACGCCGGCGTCGACTTCAAGTGGCGGTTCTGATGCGCACGCTGCCCCTCACCCTCGCCGCGGCGCTCGCCGCGCTCGCGACCGGCTGCGCGGTCGAGGCCGTCGACGGCCGCTTCCCGCCTCAGACCCGGCCCGAGCCCGACGCCGACGTCGCGACCGACGGCGGCCCCACGCTCGACGCCGGCCAGCCGGTGCTCACCGATCCGACCGGCCAGTGGCTGCTCTTCATCGAGGACCGCAACTGCCTCTTCACGGTCGGCAACGGCGTCGAGGCGCTGATCTGGAGCTGGTACCTCGTCGACATCGAGCCCACCGGCCCCGGCCGCGCCTCGCTGCGCCAGCGCACGCGCATGTGTCACCAGGAGCTCAGCCCGCTCACCTTCGGCTTCCTCAGCATCGTGCCCGACGAGGTCCCCGAGAGCGCGCCCGACGCCGAGTTCGAAGGCTTCCTCGCCGGCAGCACCGCGGGCAGCATCTATGTCAGCGGCACCCTCACCGAGCTGTGGGGCGCCGAGCGCGTCGCCGCCGACGAGGCGCTGCCCGCCAGCACCGACGATCCCCGCGTCATCGACCAGGACGGCGACGGCTCACCGGGCGTGACCTTCCCGGTCCAGACCCCGACCGGCGTCGAGGTCTGCCGCGTCTTCGTCACCCAGCGCATGCACCACGCCCTCGGCGGCGCCGTCGTCGACGGCCGCCGGATCGAGGGCACCGCCGAGACGACCATCGAGAAGGTCGTGCTCGCCGCGAGCACCGACCTCTGCGCCTCGGGCGACGTCATCCCCAACGACGCCGGCAACCGCTTCGTGCTCGTGCGCGTCGACGGCGCCGCCGGCTCACCCGACGCCGACACCGACGGCGACGGGGCCGTCGAGTGCGCCGAGCTGCGCGGCGCGCTCGCCACGATCATGGCGAACTACGGCATCGAACAGTCGGAACCCGACGCCCGGACGTGGTGCAACCCCTGACGTCACAGGCGTTATGACCTCATGACGCAATCCCGTCACGGAGACGTAACTTGATCTCGGCCGCGTGATCGGAGAATCCGAGCCTGCCGTTCCCTCAGAAACGGAAGGTTTCACTGCATGGCCGACCCCTCCACCGCCACCCTCGAGGACGCGACCACCACCGGCGCTCGGGGTGGGCGAAGCGTCTTCCTCGAGTTCGCGCTCCGCGAGCGCAACTTCCTCATCCTCCTCGGCCTCGCCTTCTTCGTCGCCGGCGCCACCTACGACACCCCCCAGATCGCCATGTGGGTCGGCTTCGCGATCGCCGGCTACTCCGCGGTCGCCAACGACTCGATCCAGACCCTCGGCACCTTCATCGCGTCCAACCCGAAGACGCCGTGGTGGCTGATGTGGCTCTTCGTCGGCGGGATCTTCCTGCTGACCGTCGGCTACTCCTGGATCGCCTACGACGGCGACGTCAGCCACCAACGCCTGCTCGCCAAGGGCTTCGAGACGGCGCCCACCTCGTTCCAGTTCCTCCACGTCGCCGCCCCGATCTTCCTGCTCATCCTCACCCGCCTCCGCATGCCGGTCTCGACGACGTTCCTCCTGCTGAGCTGCTTCGCGACCTCGGGCGAAGGCATCATGGGCGTCACCCTCAAGAGCGTCAGCGGCTACGCCATCGCCTTCGTCGTCGCCGGCGCGATCTGGCTCGGCCTCGGCCCGCTGATGAAGCGCCGCTTCGTCGGCAAGGCGCACCCGCTGTGGCACTTCGCGCAGTGGGGCACGGCCGGCGCGCTGTGGTCGGTGTGGCTGATGCAGGACGCCGCCAACATCGCGGTCTACCTGCCGCGCTCGCTCAGCGGCATGCAGTTCGCCGCCTTCGCCGGTGTGATCTTCGTCGGCCTCGGCATCCTGCTGTGGCAGGGCGGGGAGAAGGTGCAGGCGGTCGTCGACGAGAAGGCCGACGTGGTCGACGTGCGCGCCGCGACCACCATCAACCTCATCTATGCCGCGATCCTCTACATCTTCAAGGTGCAGTCGAAGGTCCCGATGAGCACCACCTGGGTCTTCGTCGGCCTGCTCGCCGGCCGTGAGCTCGCGATGGCGCTGCGCAACAGCGGCAGCGAGGGCCGCAGCCTGCGCTTCGCGGCGAAGCTGGTCCTCAAGGATCTCTTCTACGTCACGATCGGCTTCATCGTCGCGCTGACGATCGCCGCCGCGATCAACCCCATCGTGCGCGACGCCCTCTTCGCCCCGCAGTGAGCCGCGCCCGGCTCGTCCTCATCGCGCACGGCAGCACCCGCTCGACGTGGCGCGCCCCCCTCGAAGCGTTGCGTGACCGCCTCGCCGCTCGCCTCGGCGCCGACGGCGTGCGCCTCGCGTTCATGGAGCTCTGCCCGCCCGACCTCGAGACCGTGCTCGCCGAGGCCGCCGCCGACGGCGTCGACGCGGTGCGGGTGCTGCCGCTGTTCATGTCGGCGGGCGGCCACGTCACGCATGACATCGCGCCCGCCGTCGAGGCGCTGCGCTCGAAGCACCCGGCGATCGCGCTCGAGCTCCTGCCCGCGCTCGGCGAGCACCCACGCGTGCTCGACGCCTTGTGCGAGATCGCGATCGAGAGCGGCGTCGGGCACGAGAAACCGGGTTGATGCGCCGCCGGGCGCGTGGTAGATGGATCCTCACGAGCTGCGGGTGCCCAGGTCTGAACTTCGGCCTCGTGCCGATGGGCCGGCGTTGCGCCGTCCCGGGTTCTCCTCATGCACCGCAGCACAAGGAAGGCTGTTTCAGAACGTCGCTTTCGGGGGAACACCCCCTCGGTCGCGGCGGCCTGGTTCAACCTCGCCCGTCGCGGTTCCGCGCGCGACCGAGGGGGTGTTCCCCCGGCGAGTTCAGTGAGCCTTCCGTGTCCCAGGTCTGGTGACAGTCACGGGACCCGCAGCTCGGTACTCTTTTTGCCGTGCTCGCTCCGGCGCCCTCCGCGGCTTCGCCGCTGCGGGCGGGCGCTCCGCTGCGGCATGCGGTGCTCGCGCTGCGCGCTGCGCTCCTCTGCCTTGCTCCGGCCCGTCCGGCTATCGCCGGACGCCTTCACTGCGCTCGGCGTTCGGTTCCGGCGGCGTTGCCGCCTGCACGAGTGCCAGGGCAACACTCGTGGAGAGCGGGTCCGGCGGCCTTCGCATGTCAATGAGACATGGTTGGTGGATGCCTTCGCTGACTCAGCGCGCGCGAGGCTGGGTGCCATCCACGTACATCCACCGCCCGTCGACGCGCTCGAAGCGGGAGGCTTCGTGGAGGCGGCCGGGTTTGCCGCGGCGGATGTACCAGGCGATGAACTCGACGACGCCGGTGTCATCGGCGGGGCCGCCGGCTTCGGTGCGGCGGATCTCGAGGCGGGTCCAGCGGGTGCCGCGGTCGTGGCGGGCGATGAGATCGGCGGCGGTGGGGTCGAGGCCGCGGTGGGTGGCGACGAGCCAGGGCCAGAGGCCGCGGGCGTAGGCGGTGAAGCGGGAGCGCATGAGCGCTTCTGCCGTGGGGGGGTGGCGCTCGCCGGTGAGGTAGGGGGCGCAGCAGGTGGCGTGCTCGCCGCCGCCGCAGGGGCAGGGGTCGTTCATTCGGGCAGGGTAGCCGACGAGGGGGCGCGAGGCGAGGGGGCGGCGCGGGGGCGCGGCTCGATGTGTCCGGGGCGCTTCGGGTCGGATCGGCCGGCCGAGAAGAGGGGAGAGATGGGATGCGCCGAAGCATTCGAAGGCAAACACGCTGCTGACACGATGCCATCACATCGGCGGGCTCCACTTCGCAGGGGCGCGGGGCGCGCGGGCGAAGAACGTTGCCCTCGACCGCCGCGTCGGGCACGATCCTGACGCACGCCACCGCGGAGCCATCCTTGTCGGCCGACGACCGCTCCAAGCCTTCGAGCGCACCCGCCGCCCCCGGCGCTTCGATCGATGCTGACATCGGCACCGAAGAGACCCTCGACGGCGAGATCGGGGTCGGCTCGGTCGAGGCCTCGGGGTCGAGCGTGCCCGATCTGCTGCACGATCCGAGCGCGAGCGCCGAGGCGAGCTTCACCGGCGAGATGCCGACGGTGGTGCCGCTCATCGCCGGGCGCTACGAGGTCGTCGCGTTGCTCGGGGTCGGGTCGAGCGGGCGGGTCTACCGCGTCTTCGACCACGAGCTCGACGAGGCCGTCGCGCTCAAGGTGCTGCGCCGCGAGCTGCTCGACGCGCCCGAGGCGGTCGCGCGGTTCCGCCGCGAGGTCAAGGTCGCCCGCCGGGTCACCCACCCCAACGTCGCGCGCACCTATGACATCGGCGAGCACGTCGGCCAGCGCTTCCTCACGATGGAGCTGATCGACGGCGAGCCGCTGCGGCAGGTGATCCGGGCGCGGGCGCCGATGGCGGTGGGGGAGGCGATCGGGCTCGCCCGCCAGCTCTGCGCCGGCCTCGTCGCGGCGCACGCGGCGGGGGTCGTGCACCGCGACCTCAAGCCCGACAACATCCTCGTCGACAAGACGGGGCGCGCGGTGATCACCGACTTCGGCATCGCCCACGCCTTCGCGCAGGCCGCGGCGCACGCGGGCGAGACGGCGCGGCGCCTCGCGGTGGGGACGCCGGCGTACATGGCGCCCGAGCAGGTGCAGGGCCGCTTCGAGCCCGATCCGCGCGCCGATCTGTATGCGCTCGGCGCGATCCTCTTCGAGCTCACGACCGGTCGGCGGGCGTGGCCGGGCAGCTCGGCGGTGGCCGTCGCGACCGCGCGCCTCAGCGAGCCGCCGCCCGATCCGCGCGCGATCCGCGCCGATCTGCCGTCCGCGCTCGCCGAGCTCATCCTCGCCTGCCTCGCCCGCCTCCCGAGCGACCGCCCGCGCGGCGCCGCCGAGGTCGACGCGATCCTCGCCGAGATCGCCGAGCGCCTCGTCGACGCCCCGGCGCCGCCGCGACCGGCGCGTCCGCCCAGCGCTCGCCTCCCGTTCGTCGAGCCGCGCGACAAGACCGTCGCGGTGCTGCCCTTCGACGTCGGCGCCGACGCCGAGATCGAGTACCTCGCCGCCGGGCTCGCCGAGGACATCATCGACACGCTCTCGATGACCGACGGGCTCCGGGTGCGTCCGTTCGCGGTGGTCGAGGAGTACGGCGGCAGCGGCCGCCTCGCCCGCACGATCGGCGAGGAGCTCGGCGTCGCGAGCGTCGTCTCGGGCAAGCTGCGCCGGGTCGGCGACCAGATCCGCATCCGCACCCGGGTGATCTCGGTCGAGGACGGCTTCCAGCTCTGGGCCGGCCGCTTCCGCTGCGGCGTCGCCGAGCTCTTCGAGGTCGGCGATCAGGTCGCCGTCGCGGTCGCGGCCGCGCTCACCGTCGACGCGCGCCCCGAGGGCGTCGCGGTGCGCGCGCCCGACGACGGCGAGGCGGTCGACCTCTACCTGCGCGCCCGCTACGCGATGAACCGCCACTGGCACGAGGACGTGCGCGGCGCGATGACCCTCTACGACGAGGCGCTGCGCCGCGCGCCCGACGACGCCCGCATCCTCGCCGGCGCGGCGGTCACCCGGGCGCGCATGGCGTTCCTCGGGACCGGCGACGCCGACGCGGTCGTGCTCGAGAGCGCCGTCGACCTCGCCGCCCGCGCGATCGCCGCCGCGCCGGCGCGCAGTGAGCCCTACTTCGCGATGGGCATGGTGCGCTTCAACCAGGGTGAGCCCCGCGCCGCGATCGAGATGCTCGAGCGCGCGATCGACCGCGCGCCGAGCGACGCCGACGCGCACGAGCTGCTCGGGCGGATCCTCAGCGAGACGGGGCCGATCGAGCGCGCGGTCGAGCACCTGCACACCTCGCTCGTGCACAACCGCGACGCCTACAACACCCGCTGGGACCTCGTGCGCGCCTACGCCTACATCGGCGACTGGGAGAGCGCCGACAACCTGCTCGGGCTGCCGGTCGCCGACGAGCAGCGCGCCTGGGTGCGCGCGATCACCCGCGCCCGCATCGACCTCTGGCGCGAGGCGCCGGTCTGGGTCGACGCCGAGCTGCCGGCCGACGGCGGCGGGCTGATGGAGCCGCTGACCCGCATGTTCCGCGCGGTCGCGCGCAGCGGGCTCGTCGACGACGCCTGCTACCAGCGCCTCGAGAACTACGCCGCCGCCGCCGCCGCCGCCCCGCGACGAGCGCTGCTCATGTTGCAGTTCGCCGCCGAGCTCGCCGGCTACGCCCGCGACCGCGCCCGCTGCCTCGGCTACCTGCACCGCGCCGTCGACGGTGGCCTCACCGACGCGGTGTGGCTGACCGCCTGCCCGCGGCTGCGCTGGCTCGAAGGCAGCGCCCGCCATGCCATCCTCACCGATCGGGTGATGGCTCGGATCCGCTGATCGCGCCGGTGGCGAGCGGCTCGCCGAGCCATCGCGCGGCGCGGGCCATGCGATCGCCGTCGACGAAGAGCAGGTAGAAGGTCACCATCTGCAGGCTGAACCAGATCAGATCGACCATCATCAGCGCGATGACCGCGTGCATGCCACAGCCGATGACATAGGCCACCGGCCGCAGCCGCCGCACCGTGAACAGCACCGGCGCGAACAGTTCGAAGCCGAGCGCGAGCACGCCCTGTACGACCCAGGCCCAGGTCGGCAGCACGCCGACGAGCCAGCCCGCCGCCTCGGTGCGGTAGAGGCCGACGCTGTGGCCGAGGAGGATGTCGAAGCGTTGCAGCCAGTCACCGTGCGCCACCTTGCAGATCCCGGCGGTGCCATACTGGATGATGAGCGTGCCTTGCAGCACCCGCAGCGGCCACGATGACTGGCGCAGCCCCGTCGAGTCATCGGCGAGCGTCACCGGGCGGGGCGTCGGCGCGAGCAGGAGCACCAGGAAGCCGACGAGGTAGAGCTTGTTGATGGTGAACGCCGAGTAGGTGTCGACCCGCTGCACGTAGAAGGCGCACAGCAGCGTCACCAAGAGCGCCGGGCGGCGCCAGCGGCCGAAGACGACGAGCAGCGGCGCGCCGAGCAGCACGGCGACGAACGGCCACAGCGCCCACGGCGGCAGCGGCGGCAAGGGCATCGAGAACGCCAGATCACTCAGCGCGAGCGGGTAGTGGAAGCCATCGGTCGTCAGCCACTCGCGGGCGCCGTGCAGCCAGGCGCCCATGTAGAGCACGAAGGTGAGCGCGAAGGCCTTTTCGAAGAGCCGCAGCCGCTCGGGCTGCGCCGGCGCGAACCACCAGTCGAGGAGGCGACCCATCAGCGGCCTCCCTTCAACGGTTCGGGGCCACTGAGGAGGCGCGCGTCGAACTCGGCGAGCACGCGCTTGCGGCGGGGCGGCAGCTCGTCGAGGGTCGGCTCGCAGTAGCGACCCTCCTCGCGGCGCAGCTCGTCGACGGTCTTGTAGCTCGAGACGAAGCGCATGCCGGCGATCGGCGGCGCCTCGGGGTGGAGCGCGGCGTGGCGCTGCGCGATCCACCACGCGAGGTAACGGCTGCGCGCGTGGCCGCCGGGGCGGCGGTACGACTTGCCGACGAGGCGGTGAAAGCGGTTGCGGTAGCCGAAGATCGACATGTCGAAGTAGCCGGCGAGCGGCAGCTCGACCCACGCCGCGCCCGGCTGCGGGCGGATCTCGACGTGGTAGGTGCCCCACGAGCGCACCTCGCGGGTGAAGAGGCAGGCGACCCGCTGCATGTGTCGCAGGTCGCGTGGCATCCAGTCGATGTCACGACCGGCCGATCCCACGTAGGTGATGGGACCGAGCCATACGACCAGGAACAGCACCGACGCGATCACGCCGCCGACCGTCATCATGCGCCGCGTGGGCGCTGCCTTGGCGGGCTGCGCGTCACTCATCGTGTGCCCTGCCTGTCATCGCTCGTGTCATCATCGCTCCACCGGCGCCAGCACCGGGATCCCATCGGCGACGTCGTCGTCGCCCGGCGTCCAGCGCGCTTCGCCGCCGCCGCCGACCGTGACCTCGCCGGCCTTCCAGAAGCTGTCGGTGCGGGTCATCTCGCGCTCGACCTCGAAGCGCAGCGCGCCGCGCACGTAGATCTGCACCCGCGCGACGCTCGGCAGGTCGCCGTCGCCCATCGCGAGGCGGGCGCGGTAGTAGTGCACGCCGACCGCGTAGGTCGTCGGCGCCGGCGCGAGCTGCACCGACGATGACTCGGGCCCGGCGCCGTTGGTGTCGTCGATGTCGAGCGTGCAGTCACCGGCGCGGTCGTCCGCCGGGGGCCAGTCGGGCGCGGTGTTGGCGTAGTAGCAGTTCCATTGCGGGTCGTCCCAGGAGACGGCGTTGGCATGGGCGACCCGCAGATCCATGTCGGTGCCATCATCGTCGCCGAGGTCGGCGTCGCCGGGGGTCTCCCACAAGAGGCGCACGATCATGACGTCCTCGGCGGGGTCGCGCGCGTCGACGTTGCGGGTGTCGGGCGTCGCGGGGCAGGCGGCGCTCGGGGTGACGACGCCGGCGGCGTCGACGACGCGCAGCGCGAAGAAGTAGGCGCCGGGCAGGTCGAGCCAGACCTCGGCCGCGGGGGTCGCGGGGTCGTCGGGCGGGCCGCCGTCGCCGGGGCGGGCGCGGTCTTGGATGGCTTCGACGATCCGCGCGTTGGATCCGACGGGGCGGTCGGTGAGGGTCCACTCGTGGCGGAGGATGTCACCGTTGGGGGAGCGCGCCGGGCTCGCGAGCGCGAGGATCTCGCCGACGGCGGCGGTGACGATGGCTTCGTCGAGGCCGAGCACGGGGCAGTCGACGGGCTCGGCGCTGCACGGGCCGTAGATGAAGCGGCCTTCGACGCAGATGGCGGTGACGAGGCCGGCGCCGTCGGCGCAGGTGTCTTCGATCTCATCGCCGTCGCGGCACTCATCGGGGTCGAGACATTCATCGGCGAGCCAGCGGCCGTCGAGGCAGCGTTCGACGACGCGGCCGCGGTCGTTGAGGCCGCAGGGGGTCTCGCGGATGCCATCGGCGGGGCAGTCTTCACCCTCGCCCTCGCCCTCGCCCTCGCCCTCGCCTTCGCCCTCGCCCTCGCCGCCCGCGTCGAGGGTG
>JACKDM010000070.1 GCA_020633515.1 Myxococcales bacterium | reverse complement strand
CGGGAGCCGATGCGCCGCCGAGCCCCGATCCTCGCCCTCGCGATCAGCCTCGCCGCCCCGGCCGCCGCCGCGCCGCCCGAAGTGCCCGCCGCCGCGACCGCGCCCTCGACCGCCGAGCTCGTCGACGCGCTCCGCGGGATCAACCGCCAGCTCGACTTCGCCCGCGGCCGCCTCGCCGAAGCGCTCGACGCGACCGGCACCGGCCCCGTCGAGCGCCTCACCCGCGCCGAGGTCGCCGCCTACACCGGCGACCACCCCCGCGCCGCGATGCTGCTGCTCGACCTCGTCGCCCGCCCCGGCTTCGGCGACCACCCGGCGCACCCCGAGGCGATGAGCCTGCTCGGCGAGAGCCTGTGGGCGATCGGGCTGCGCCGCGCCGCGGTCGAGGCGCTGCGCGAGGCGCTCCAGAGCCCGCGGCAGAGCCCGGCGGCGTGGCGGCGGCGGTTCGCGCTGTACCTCGCGCGCGCCGGCGAGGGCGAGCCGATCGAGCGGATCGAGGCGTGGTGGCAGCGCGCGCAGGCCATCGCGGCGCCGGCCGAGCCGACCGCCGACGAGCTCTCGCTGCCCTACAACCACGGCCGCGCGCTGTTCCGCAGCGGCGCGCTCGACGAAGCGGCGGCCGCGTTCGCCGCGATCCCGGTCGATGGGCCAGACGGACTGCGGGCGCGCTACTTCCTCGGGGTGGTCGCGCTCAAGCAGGGCAAGACCCTCGACGCGGCGGCCGCCTTCGAAGACGCGCGCGCGGCGTGGGCGGCGCGGGCGGCGGTCGAGCTCGACGCGCCGCCGCCGATCGAGGCGCCGTCAGCGGCCGGACCGGCGCGGGAGGTCACGACGCTCGACCTCGACCCCGCCGCCGCGCAGGCCGAGGCGGCGAGCGCCGACGATCCGCGGCGGGCGCTGCGGCGCATGGGCGCGGTGATCCACCTCGCGCTCGCCCGGATGGCGGCGGCCGACGGCGACGACGCGCGCGCGTGGCGCTACTACCGCGAGGTCCCGCGCGGCGACCCCGACTTCGCCGAGGCGCTCGCCGAGGGCACCTTCGTGCTGTTCCGGCTCGGTGAGTACGCGTGGTGCGTGCGACTCATCGACCAGCTCCTCGCCGGGCGGGGCGACGATCTGTCCGCGGCGCAGCTCGCGCTGTGGCAGGCGCAGTTGCTCGCGCGCGACGCGCAGTACGACGCGGCGCGCGATCGCTACCGGGCGCTCGAAGCGGCGATGGCGCGGCGGCGGTCGGAGCTCGACGGGCAGCTCGCGGGCGATCGGCGGCTGTTCCCGGCGGCGGCGCTGGCGTGGAGCGCGCCCGAGGACGCGCGGCGGGCGCGGCAGATCGAGGCGGAGCTGGTGTGGCAGGAGGAGGCGCTCGCCGAGGCCGAGGTCGCGGCGGGCGCGCTGTCGCGGCTGGCGGCGGCGGGCGAGTCGCTGCCGACGGTGCGCGACGGCGAGGCGCTCGCGGCGCGGCTCGGGGCGCGGATCGACGAGGTGGAGCGGCAGTTCGCGGGGCTGCCGGCCGAGGAGGCGGCGACGCTGTCGGCGAGCGCGGAGCGGCTGCGGGGGCGGCTGGCGCGCTTCCGGGCGGCGCTCGGGCAGTATGGCGAGGTCTTCCGGGCGCGGCTGGCGCGGGTGGTCGAGGCCGAGCTGCCCGAGGCCGCGCGGCTGCGGCAGGCGCTCGCGGCCGAGACCGCGCTCGTCGAGTCGCTCGCGGCCGATCTGCGCGGCGCGGCGCAGGCCAACCTCGACGCGTTCGCGGGCGAGGCGCTGTTCGGGCAGGTCGATCTGGCGTGGTGGCGCAAGGAGGAGATCTCGCGGCGGATGCGGGAGATCGCGGCCGAGCGGGAGGCGGCGCTGCGGGCGCTGGAGGGTGAGGCAGGCGCGGGTGAGGCGAGGGACGGCGCGGCGGGCGAGCGAGAATCGACTCCGCCGCGGGACGGCGAGGCCGGCGCGGCCCCCTGAGCGCCGTCAGAGCGGCGCTTGCACCGCCGCCATCTCGTCGTGCAGCCGCGCCGACGACGGCTCCTCGATGTCGTAGAGGTGGCACGCCACCGCGTGCCCGCCCTCGCCGGCCGCTTGCAGCCGCGGGACCTCGTCGACGCATCGATCGGCGATCTCGGGGTGCGCCTTGCGCGCCGGGCAGCGGGTGTGGAACGGGCAGCCGGTCGGCGGGTTGATCGGGCTCGGCACGTCGCCTTCGAGCACGATCCGCTCCCGGGTCGCCTCGACCGCCGGATCGGGGATCGGCACCGCCGAGATCAACGCCTGGGTGTAGGGGTGCTTCGGCGCGTCGTAGAGCGCGCTCGACTCGGCGAGCTCGACGATCTTGCCGAGGTACATCACCGCGATGCGGTCGCTGATGTGGCGCACCGCGGCGAGGTCGTGGGCGATGAAGAGGTAGGTCAGCCCGAGCTCGTCCTGCAGGTCTTGCAGCAGGTTCATGATCTGCGCCTGGATCGAGACGTCGAGCGCCGAGATCGGCTCGTCGCACACGATGAAGCGCGGGTTGGTGGCGAGCGCGCGCGCGATCCCGATCCGCTGGCGCTGGCCGCCGCTGAACTCGTGCGGATAGCGGCGCACATACTGCGGGTTGAGCCCGCAGCGCACCATCAGCGCCTGCACCTTCTCCCGCGCCTCGTTCTTGCTCGCCACGAGCCCGTGCGTCTCGAGCGGCTCGGCGATGATGTCGCCGACGGTCAGCCGCGGGTTGAGGCAGGCGTAGGGGTCCTGGAAGATCATCTGCATGTTGCGGCGATGCGGGAACAGCGCCCGCTCGCCGTCGAGCGCGGTCAGCTCGGTGCCGTCGAAGAAGACCTGCCCCGCCGTCGGCCGGTAGAGCTGGAGGATCGCCCGCCCGGTCGTCGACTTGCCGCAGCCCGACTCGCCCACGAGCCCGAGCGTCTCGCCTGCGTAGACCTGGAAGTCGAGCCCGTCGACCGCCTTGACCCGCGCGACCTCGCGGCGCAGGAGCGCGCCCTTGTAGATCGGGAAGTGCATCTTGAGCCCGCGCACGTCGAGCAGCACGTCACCCATTCGACTTCTCCTCGCGCGACGGCTCAACGGAGCCTGCAGGGCGAAGCCCGGCGCTTCGCCCTTCAGTCTCCTCACCGGGCAGCGGCGCGCGCAGCGGGTGGTGGCAGTGGGCGAAGTGCTCGGGCCCGAACTGCGTCGCCGCCGGGTAGATCTCGGCGCAGATCGCCGATGCGTAGTCGCAGCGCGGCTTGAACGGGCAGCCGGGCGGGAGCTTGCTCACCACCGGGGGCAACCCGCGGATGCTCTGGAGGCGGTCGTGGTTCTTCTCGTCGATCCGCGGCACCGACTTGAGGAGCCCGTCGGTGTAGGGGTGCGCCGGCTGCTTGAACAGCGACAGCGCGCGCGCCCGCTCGGCGATCTTGCCGGCGTACATCACGATGATGTCGTCGGCCATGCCCGCCACCACGCCGAGGTCGTGGGTGATCAGGATCACGCTCGTGCCGACGTCTTCCTTGAGCTTCTTGATGAGCTCGAGGATCTGCGCCTGGATGGTCACGTCGAGCGCGGTCGTCGGCTCGTCGGCGATGAGGAGCTTGGGCTTGCAGAGCAGCGCCATCGCGATCATCACCCGCTGGCGCATGCCGCCCGAGAACTGGTGCGGGTACTGGTCGAAGCGGCGCACCGGATCGGGGATGCCGACCTGTTCGAGCATGTCGAGCGCGTGCCGGCGGGCCTCGGCGCGGCCCATGCCCTGATGCAGCTCCAACACCTCGGTGAGCTGGCGGCTCACCTTGAGGAACGGGTTGAGGCTGGTCATCGGGTCCTGGAAGATCATCGAGACTTCGTTGCCCCGGATCTGCCGCATCTGGCGGGTCGACATGCGCAGGAGGTCGCGCCCCTCGAACATCGCCGTGCCGCCCGCGATCCGCCCCGGCGGGGTCGGGATGAGCTGCATCAGCGACTTGCAGGTCACGCTCTTGCCCGACCCCGACTCGCCGACGATGCCGAGCGTGTGGCCGCGGTGCAGGTCGAAGCCGACGCCGTCGACCGCGCGGAGGGTGGTGCCTTCGGTGCGGAACTCGACCTTGAGGTCCCGCACCGACAAGAGGATGTCGTCGGCCATGGTCAGTCCTTGCGCACCTGCGGGTCGAGGGCGTCGCGCAGGCCGTCGCCGAAGAAGTTGAGCGACAACAGCGTGATCGCGAGCGCCGAGCCGGGGAAGACGATGAGCCACGGGTACTCGCGGAACGCCTTGGCGCCCTCGGCGGCGAGCGATCCCCACGAGGCGTACGGCGCCTGCACGCCGAGGCCGAGGAAGCTCAAGAACGCCTCTTCGAGCATGACCGCGGGCACCGTCAGCGTGACGTAGACGATGATCGGCCCGAGCGCGTTGGGGATGAGGTGGCGGAAGATGATCTTGCGCTTGCTCACCCCGATCGCGCGCGCCGCCTCGACGAACTCCCGGCCCTTGAGCGAGATCACCTGCCCCCGCACGATGCGGCTCATCGTCAGCCACTGCACCGCGCCGAGCGCCATGAAGAGCAGGTAGAGCTTCTGGTCGGCGGGCATGTCCTGGAAGATCACCATCAACAGGATCACCAGGAACATGAACGGCAGCCCGTACATGACATCGACGAAGCGCATCATCGCGTTGTCGACCTTGCCGCCGAGGAACCCGGCGGTCGCGCCCCAGACCACGCCGATGATGAAGCTGACGATCGTCGCGATGAAGCCGACGAGCAGCGAGACGCGGGCGCCCATCACGACGCGGGTGAGCATGTCGCGGCCGAGCTCGTCGGTGCCGAAGTAGTGGGTCTCGGGCAGCGGCATGCCGGGGAACTCGGCCGCCGAGAGCGCGTCGTCCTCGTCGCGGTCGAACTTGCGGATGAAGAAGCGCGCCTCGCTGCGGGGCATGATCTCGGTGATCTCGGCGCCCTGCGCCTCCTCGGGCGAGAGCTTGCCGTCGCCGTCCTCGTCGAAGATGCGCAGCGTCTCGCCGGCGTCGTCGCGGATGAGGTTGATCGGCGCGTCGTCGAGCTCGGCCGCCGAGAGGTAGCCGCTCTCGTCGGTGTCGAGGGTGTTGAACTCGCCCATGCGCATCGCGGCGGCGAGCTCTTCGCGCTCGACGCGGCCGTCACCGTCGGCGTCGATGAGCCCGAAGTGCTGCTTCATGCCGGCGTCGAGGCGGAAGTGCGTCTCGGGCACGCTGCGCGCGCCGGGCGGCTTGGGCTGCGCCGAGAGGTGCTGCTCGTCGAAGCGGAAGCGGGTGACGTGCGCGCTGATCAGCTCGAACGAGACCGCGGTGATCCCCATCAGCGCGACGATGACCGCGCCGGTGAGCGCGGCCTTGTTCTTGAGCAGGCGCTTCCAGGCGTCGGCCCACAGGCTCGTGCCCTTCTCGAGCGCCATCTTCTCGCCGCGCGCCGGCGGGGCCTCGAGCGACTCGCCGCGCGGCCCGCCCCCGTCGTGCATCGGCTCAGTCATAGCTCACCCGCGGATCGAGGACGGTGTAGAGGATGTCGACCACCAGGTTGAGCAGCACGAGCAGCGCCGAGTAGAGCACGATGGTGCCGATCACGAGCGGGTAGTCGCGGTTGAACGCCGAGTTGACGAAGTGGGTGCCGAGGCCGGGGATGTTGAAGATCTTCTCGATGACCACCGAGCCGGTGAGCATGCCGGCGAACGCGGGGCCGAGGTAGCTGACCACCGGGATGATCGCGCCCTTGAGCGCGTGGCGCCGCACGATGATCTGCTCGGCGAGGCCCTTGGCGCGGGCGGTGCCGATGTAGTCCTGGCGGATGATCTCGAGCATGCCGCCGCGGGTGAGGCGGGCGATGTAGGCGGCGAAGTACATGCCGAGGGTGAGGCTCGGCAGAAAGCTCGTCGCGAGGTGCGGCCCGATCCCGGCCGAGAGCCCGGCCCAGTTCGCCGCGTCGAACCACTGCATCTTGATGGCGAAGAGCCAGATGAGCAGCGGCCCGAGCACGAAGTTGGGCACCGAGACGCCGGCCATCGCCCCCGTCATCACCGTGTAGTCGACCCAGGTATTTTGTTTGAGCCCGGCGACGAGCCCCGCCGGCAGCCCGATCAAGAGCGCGATGAAGAGCGCCTGGATGCCGAGCACCATGCTGACCGGGAAGCCCTCGGCGAGGATCTCGTTGACCGTGCGGCCCGGCTGCTTCATCGACGGCCCGAAGTCACCGTGCACGACGATGCTCTCCATCTGGAGCAGGTACTGCTGCCAGACGGGCTTGTCGAGGTGGTACTTGGCCTCGATGTTCTTCTTGACCTCGCTCGGCAGCTTGCGGTCGGCGTCGAATGGCCCGCCGGGGGCCACCTTCATCACGAAGAACGACGCGGTGATGATCACGAAGATGACCACCACCGAACTCAGCAGCCGCCGGATGATGTAGCGGAGCACGGATCCTCCGGGTCGGGTGTCGGCCCGTCAGGGTGTCGGGGTCGTGGGCGTCGGGGTGCGGGGTGGCCTCGTCGTCAGAGCTCGACCCGGAAGTAGCGGGCCGGGTGAACGCCCTGCAGGTGCGGCTGGTAGCCCTTGAGCCACGGCTTGACGAGGTCGGTCTTGACGTAGAAGTAGATGGGGAACGAGGGCATCTCGCGGATGTAGATCTCCTCGGCCTGCCGCAGCATCGCCATGCGCTTGTCGGGATCGGCCTCGTTGCGGGCGTCGTCGATGAGCTTGTCGTACTCGGGGTGCGCCCAGTTGGTGCGGTTGTTGGGGTTGTCGCCCTCCCACAGGTCGAGGAAGGTCAGCGGGTCGAGGTAGTCGCCGATCCACGACGAGCGGCTGACCTCGAAGTCGCGGTCGTGCTGCTTCTTGAGCAGGACCTTCCACTCCATGTTGTCGAGGTCGCTCTCGACGCCGAGGTTCTTCTTCCACTCCTGCTGGATGAACTCGGCGATGAGCTTGTGCGCTTCGAGGGTGTTGTAGCTGATGCGGACCCGCGGGAAGCCCTTGCCGCCGGGGTAGCCGGCCTCGGCGAGCAGCGCGCGGGCCTTGTCGGGGTCGAACTCGGGGCCCTCGGGCGCGTCGTAGCCCATCTCTTCGAGGCCCGGATGCACGATCGTCGCCGCCGCCTCCTGGCCGCCCTTGGCGACGAACTTGCCGACCTTCTCCTTATCGACCGCGAGGTTGAGCGCCTGACGCACCCGCACGTCGTCGAAGGGCGCCTTCTTGACGTTGAACATGTAGAAGTAGACGCCGAGGTAGGGGCTGACCTCGAAGTCGGGGAAGCGCTCGCGGAAGTACTTGGGCAGCACCGTGGTCGGCACCTTGCTCTCGAGGTAGTCGAGCTCGTTGCCGAGGTACATGTTGTGCGCCGGCTCGTTCTCCTGGGTGATCCGGTAGATGATCTTGTCGAACGGGAGCTTGTCGGCGCCCCAGTAGTGGGTGTTCTTCTCGGCGACGATCTGCTGGTTGTTCGTCCACTCGACGACCTTCCAGGGGCCGTTGCTGACGATGTTCTCCGGGCGCGCCCACCGCTCGCCGTGCTGCTCGACGACGTGCCGGGGCACGGGCGCGTAGGTGTAGAAGGCGGTGAGCTGGAGGAAGTAGGGCGTCGGCGCGACGAGCCGCACCTCGAGGGTCGAGTCGTCGAGCGCCTTGACCCCGACCTTGTCGCGCAGCGCGGTCGCCTTGGCCTCGTCGTCGCTGTCGGGGTTCTGGTTGTACTCGCGGGCGCCGTCGATGACCCAGAGGATGCCGGCGTAGCGCGAGGCGGTCTTGGGGTCGAGGACCCGCTTCCAGCTCCACTCGAAGTCGTGCGCGGTCACCGGCTTGCCGTCGGACCACTTCGCGTCCTTGCGGAGCCGGAAGGTCCAGGTGCGGCCGTCGGGCGAGACCTCGTGGCTCTCGGCGACGCCGGGCAGCCACTCCTTGTGGGTCGGGCCATACTGGTAGAGGCCCTCGAAGGTGTCCTGGGTGACGATGCCGCCCTCGGACTCGCTGATGAGGCCGGGGTCGAGGTACTCGGGCTCGCCGAGGCTGCGCAGGAAGATCCGCGCGTTGCGCTCCTTGCGGTCGGCGGGCTTCGCGGTCGCGGTCGCGGCGGCGGTGGTCTCGGCGGTGCCGGGGGTCGGATCCTTGGGGCCCTCGCCCTTGTCGCCGCTCTTGCACGCGACGAGCGCGAGGACCGCGAGGCAGGCGGCTGCGATGCGCATGTGGTTCATCTCTCCTCCGAGCCGGCGCCGATCGCCGTTCAACGAGTCTTTCGGATGTACTTGATCGGGTGGAGGTTTTGGGGCTGAGGCCGGAACCCCTCGACCGCCGGGTTGAGCAGGTACGCCCGGGCGTAGTGGTAGACGGGCAGCACCGGCCCGCGCTGGAGCAGGATCGTCTCGGCGTCACGCAAGAGCGCGAGCCGCGCCTCGGGGTCGGCCTCGAAGCGGGCACGGGTCAACAGCCCGTCGTACTCGCGATCTGCCCAGCCGGTGTTGTTGTTGCCGTTGCCCTCGGTCCACATGCCGAGGAAGGTCATCGGGTCGAGGTAGTCGCCGATCCAGCCCGAGCGGCTGATGTCGTAGCTGAGCGCCTGCTGGCTCTTGAGGTAGACCTTCCACTCCTGGTTCTCGAGGTCGACCGTGATCCCCAGGTGGCGATCCCACATCTGCTGCACCATCTCGGCGATGCGCTTGTGGTTCTCCTGGGTGTTGTAGAGCAGCTGCAGCCGGGGGAAGCCCTCGCCGCCGGGGTAGCCGGCCTCGGCGAGCAGCGCGCGGGCGCGGTCGGGGTCGAAGCGGACGTCGGTCTCGCCGGGGGTGTAGCCGGGCATCGGCGGCACGTAGGTCACCGCCGGGGTGATGCCCATCTTGATCACCTTGACGATCGCCTCGCGGTCGACCGCCATCGCGAGCGCCTGCCGCACCCGGTTGTCGGCGAGCGCGGGCTCGGTGACGTTGTAGCGGTAGAAGTAGACGCCGAGGTAGGGATCCTCGTGGTAGTCGGGCCGCCGCGAGAGGATGCCGTGTTTGATCGCGGGCAGGTCGACGGCGCCGCTCCAGTCGAGGTTGCCGCTCTCGTAGACGGTCACCATCGTGGTCGCCTCTTCGATCGGCAGCGCCTCGAAGCGGTCGATCCCGAGCCGGTCGCGGCCCCAGTAGTGCGGGTTCTTCTCGCCGACGACGCGCTGGTTGAAGAGCCACTCGACGAGCCGGTAGGGGCCGTTGCTGACGATGTGCTCGGGCCGCGTCCAGCGGTCGCCGTGGGCCTCGACGGTCGCGCGGTGTACCGGCAGGTAGGTGTAGAAGGTGCAGAGCTCGAGGAAGTAGGGCGCGACGTGCGCGAGCGTGACCCGCAAGGTCCGCGCGTCGATGACCTCGACGCCCACGCTCTTCGGATCGACGCCCTGACCGCGGTAGAACGCCTCGGCGCCGGCGAGGGGGAAGAGCATGTCGGCGTAGGGCGAGCCGGTCTTGGGGTCGAGCACCCGCAGCCAGCTATAGCGGAAGTCCTCGGCGGTGACCGGGTCGCCGTTGCTCCACTTCGCGTCGGGGCGGAGGTGGAAGGTGTAGACGAGGCCGTCGTCGCTGATCGTCCACCGCTCGGCGACGCCGGGGACCGGGTCGCCCGCGCCGAGCGGGGTGTCGACGAGGCCTTCGAAGAGGTTGCTGACGACGAGGTTCTCGTTGACGCCGCGCGCCTTGCCGGGGTCGAGGGTCTCGGGCTCGCCGATGAGCGCGAAGACGAAGGTGCGCGCCCCGGTCTGGAAGCGGGTCGTGACCGCGGTCGTCTTCGTGTCGACTCCGCCCCCGGTGACCGCCGCCGCGCCCTCGGGCAGCGGCGACCGGCGCTCGATCGACGGGAACCGCCGCTCGGCGCAGCCGAACGCGATCGCGAGCAACCCGGCGATCAGCGCAGCGCGACGGGTCAACGGCGAGCTCCTCCCGGTCGGATGGCGCGCCGCGAAGGCGCGGGGACACCGGCGCGACAGGGCGCGTCGGGCGCGGGTCGCCCGTCGTAGCGCACGGCCGCGCGCAGATCAAGCCGGCTCACACCGGAACGGACCGTCCGGCGGACGGTATGGCGCGGCGCCGCTGCGGTCACCGCGCCGCCACGGGCGCCTCGGCCGGCGCCGCCTCGTCGCTCGGACCCCGCGGCGGGTTCGCGTCGGGATCGTCCGCGATCCCGGCCCGATCGAGCCGCCAATGCCGCCACGCGATGTCGAGCAGGATGAACAGCATCGCCCCGAGCACGATCGCCGTCTCGTAGGTGTACTGCACGTCGTACCAGCCGACCTGGAGCTGGAGCACCTGCCCCCAGACCACCATCACCAAGAGCGCCGCTGCGTATCTGAGCCGCCGCAGCGCGAGCGGCGCGAGCAGCACGACGAAGCTGTAGTAGTAGCAGGTCAGCTCGAAGACCCCGACCATCAGCAAGGTCGAGAGCGAGACGAGCGCCCAGTCGTCGAGCCGGCGGCCGACGAAGCCGAGCAGCCCGAGGAAGGCGAGCAGGCAGGCGACGTGCAGCCCGCGGCGGGCGGCGAGGGTCTCCTGGCGGTGCTTCTTCCAGACGATGAACGGGTCGTCCTGCTTGTTGTCGCGGGTCATCCGCGCCCGGTGCTCCCACTTGAAGCTGAGCAGCGTCGGCAGCCCCATGTGGTTGGTCAGCGGGGTGCCGGTGTGCTTCATCGAGTTGCCGAGGAACTCCTCGTAGGCCGAGAACCCGCCCACGACCGGCAGGCTCGCGCCGACGAGCACCACGAGCCCGAGCGAGCAGCCGAGGATCACCCGCCGGTGGTTGCGGGTGATCGTGCGGTGGCGGATGAGGTTCCAGCCGATCTTGACCGCGATCCCGCCGATCAACGCGCCGGGGAAGACCCGCAAGAGCATCGACCAGGTGATCGCCGCGCCGCCGAACGCCCGATAGCCCTTGCCCATCAAGCACATGCCGGCCGTCGCCATGAACAGCCACGGCACCCGCCCGAAGCTGCCGCCGGTCCAGAAGTAGGCCCACGGGTAGCCGCAGCCCCAGATCAGGACCGCGAGCGCGCACGCCCGCAGGCCGAACGCCCAGAAGATGAGCCCGAAGATGCCGACGTAGAGCGCGCCGTCGAGGAGCGCGAGCCGGCCGATGTAGCGCTCGAAGCGGTCGCGGTCGACCGCGAAGCGGGTGCGGATCGCGGTGCGCGCCGCGCGATCCTTGCCGGCGCGGTTGGCCGGCGACTCGACGAGCTCGGGCGGCGGGAGGCCGTCGTCCCAGCCGATGTTGGTGAGCGGGCGGCCGACCATGATCCAGACCGGGCTCGCGTTGAAGCCGTGGTCCTTGAACATCTTGGCCCACCAGTCATCGCCCATGAACGAGCGGAACAGGCGGAGATCCTGGCGGAAGGCGGCCCAGCGCTCGGGCGAGAAGGCGGCGCGGCACTCGGCGTCGCGGTCGAGGTGCGGCATCGCGTCGCCGAGCGCGTTGTTGCGCAGGTCGCGGATCTGCCGCTTCTCGAACTCGGCGCGGCGGCCGTCGTCGACCTCGGCGATCGCCGAGCACTGGTAGATGAGGTGGTAGCGGTTCTCGCGGAAGTACTTGCCGCCCACGTAGTAGTGGAACGCGTCCCAGTAGTGCACCGCGCGGCTGCTGTGGAAGGTGCCGTAGTTGATCCAGGACATCGCGCCGGCGACGACGATCGCGGCGAGCACCGCGCGCTCGAAGACGACCGCGAACGGCCGCCCCTGCCGCCACCGCGAGAGGCACCACGCGAGCGCGGCGAGGAGCGCGGCGGCCGCGACGATCATCGCCCACATCCACGCCGATCCGGCCCCGCCCGGCTCCCGCCACGTCGCGAACACCGTCCAGCCGATCGCGCCGAGCCCGCCCGCCGCCATGAAGAGCCGCGCCCGCGGCCAGCCGCGCCCGAGGCCCATCATCGCCAGGATCGCGATCCCGCCGAGGACGGCGATCGCGACCTTGTTGTGGGTCATGCGGATCTTGCGCGAGTCCTCGCCCGACTTCTGCTCGTTCGCCGGCGTCGCCTCGGCCTCGATCGGCGGCGGCCACAGCGCGGGCTGCGCGCAGTAGACCTGCAGCTCGCCGACGCCATAGAAGTCGTCGCCCTGCGCGCCGCCGAAGCGCAGGTAGCGCGCCGTCGCGTCGAGCCCCTGCGTCAGCCGCGTCTGCAAGCCGGGCTGCGGGTGCTGCGGCACCGCCCACAAGAGCGACCACGTCTCGCCGTCGAGCGAGCCTTCGAGCGCGAAGGTGTCGTTGTTGTCGGCCTGCACCATCACCGCGCCGATCCCCGTCGGGCGGCCGAGATCCCAGGTGATGGTGGCCTTGCCGTCGTCGAAGATCGCCGAGCGGGGGCCATTCCAGGTCGAGCCGTCGCGGCGGATCCGGTTGTCGGTGAGGCGGTCGGCGCCCCGCACGCCGAGGCTGTGCGTGGGGCGGCGGCTGGCGAGGAGGTTGCCCGGGGGGCAGGCGCGCTCGGCGGTCCCCTCCCCCGCGGCGGCGGCGTCGCTCGCGCCCGCGTCGACCGGGGACGGCTCGGCGAGCGCGGCGAGCGGCACCCACAGCAGCGCGGCGATGACGACGGCGTTCTTCACGGGCACCGGTCGAGGCGGACCCCGCGTTTCGGGGCGGCGGGGACCATAAGAGAAACCGCGCCTTGCTGACAAGCGACCCGCCATCGTCGATCTCCGGGTGGCGTGCGGCGCGTCATCGTGCGCCGTCGTTGCTCCCCGGCCGCATGTCCGCTAGATAATGGGGCTCCGGCCACTCGCCGGGACGGGGGCAGGTGTTCGTCAGCGCGCCGTCGAGGCGCCGTGAGGGGGTCGCTTGAGCGCGTCGGTCGCAGATCTCGGGGCATGGGAGGACATCGCCTGCCGCACGGACGCGGACGTCACGGCGGCGCCGATCGACTCCCGCGCCGCCTTCGTGCTCACCCGCGTCGACGGCCTCACCAGCATCGCCGACCTCTGCGCCATGAGCGGCTTCGGCCAGCGGGAGACGATCAAGCTCCTCACCGAGCTGCTCGAACACCGCCTGATCACCGTGCAGCGCGCCGAGGGCGACCGCCGCCCGATCCGCCTCCCCGCCCGGCGCCAGGAGACCCGCGAGCTGCCCCGCGCCACCCGGCCGAACGTGCCCGACTTCACCGGCGTCGACCCCCAGGACGTCGCGATCCTCCGCCGCCACGGCGCGCTCGGCCGCGTCCCCGGCCGCCCGTTCGCCGATCCGGGCCAGGACCGCTACGGCGGCCACGTCTTCGACCGCCGCCGCCTCCTCGAGCGCGCCGCGCTGACCCTCGAGCAGAAGAAGGAGACGCTCTTCCTCGCCGAGCACCAGGACGCGCTCGACCACTTCGAGTACCTCGGCGTCGAGCCCACCGCTGACCGCAAGGCGCTCAAGAAGGCCTACTTCGCGTTCTCCAAGCGCTTCCACCCCGACACGGTCTTCCGCCGCGACGTCGGCGCGTTCCGGCCGATGATCGAGCAGATCTTCAAGCGCGGCACCGAGATCTACGAGGCGCTGACCCGCGACGAGGCGCTGCGCGAGGCCTACGCCCGCGCGGTGACCGCCCGCGACCGCGCGTTCCGCGCCCGACTCGAAGACGAGCGCCGCGCCGCCGACGAGACCCGGCGGCAGAAGCAGCTCGCCGAGAGCGCCGAGCGCAAGGACGCGCTGCGGGCGCGGCTCGAACAGAACACCCGCACCCGCCGCGAGACCGGCCTCGCGAACCCGGTCGCCGAGCGGCTCGACCGCGCCGAGCGCTACTACAAGGAGGGCATGGCCCACTACAAGGCCGAGAGCTTCATCGCCGCCGCCAACGCGCTGCGGCTCGCGGTGAGCTTCGACCCGCGCAACGAGCAGTACAAGGCCGCGTTCGAAAAGGTCGACGAGCGCGCCCGCCAGGTGCGCGCCGAGCAGCAGTGGAAGGCCGGCTACATGCAGGAGTCGGTCGGCCGGGTGCGCGAGGCGATCGCGCTCTACCTCGAAGCCTGCGACCAGAGCCCTCGCCACGACTACTGCGCCCACGTCGCCGGGCTCCTGCTCGAGCACGGCATCGACCTGCACAAAGCCGCCGAGCTCGCCGGGCGCGCCGTCGAGGCGCAGCCGCAGGAAGTGGACTATCTGCTGCTCCTCGGGAGAATCTACGCGCAGGCGAACTTGCCGAAGAAGGCGCAGAGCGTCCTCGAGGCCGCCCTCAAGCTCGACCCGAAGAACGACGAGACGAAGCAGGCCCTCCGGGCCATCAAGCGCATGTAAGGGAGACCGCCGCAATGGAGCGGATCATCGGCATCGATCTCGGCACGACGAACTCTTGCGTGGCGATCGTGGAGGGTGGCAGTCCGACGGTGCTGCCGAACAAAGGCGGCTACAAGACGACCCCCTCGGTCGTCGCCGTCTCCGACAACGGCAAGCGGCTCGTCGGCCAGATCGCCAAGCGCCAGGCGGTGACCAACGCCGAGAACACCGTCTACGCCGCCAAGCGCCTGATGGGCCGCCGCTGGGGCTCGCCGGCCGTGCGCACGATGGTCGAGTCGATGCCCTACACCATCGTCGAAGGCCCCCACGGCGACCCCCGGGTCAAGCTCCGCGAGCGGGTCTACTCGGTCCCCGAGATCAGCAGCATCATCCTCCAGGAGATGCGCCTCGTCGCCGAGGAGTACACCGGCGACAAGATCGAGAAGGCCGTCATCACGGTCCCCGCCTACTTCAACGACGCCCAGCGGCAGGCCACCAAGGACGCCGGCCGCATCGCCGGGCTCGACGTCGTGCGCATCATCAACGAGCCCACCGCGGCCGCGCTCGCCTACGGCTTCGGGCGCGACGTCGACCGCACCATCGCCGTCTACGACCTCGGCGGCGGCACCTTCGACATCTCCATCCTCGAGATCAGCAACGGCGTCTTCGAGGTGCTCGCCACCGCCGGCGACACCTTCCTCGGCGGCGAGGACTTCGACGGTCGCATCGTGATGGACTGGCTCGTGCTCGAGTTCGCCCGCGAGCACCAGATCGACCTCCGCCGCGACAAGATGGCGCTCCAGCGCCTGCGCGACGCCGCCGAGAAGGCCAAGTGCGAGCTGTCGAGCGCGCGCGAGACCGAGATCAACCTGCCGTTCATCATCTCGACCGGCGGCAGCGACGCGCTGCACCTCCAGAAGACGCTGACCCGCGAGAAGCTCGAGGCGCTCACCGTCGACCTCGTCGACCGCACCATCAAGATCTGCAAGAAGGCCGTCGAAGAGGCCGGGCAGCCGATCGACGACGTGCTCCTCGTCGGCGGCATGACCCGCATGCCGCTCGTGCAGCAGGCGGTGCGCGAGTTCTTCGGCATCGACCCGCTCAAGGGCGTGCACCCCGACGAGGTCGTCGCCGTCGGCGCCGCGATCCAGGGCACGGCGCTGCTCGAAGACACCCAGCAGGTGCTCTTGCTCGACGTCACCCCGCACGCGCTCGGCATCATGGTGCACGGCGGGCGCTTCAGCGTGCTCATCGAGCAGAACACCACCGTGCCCACCTCGAAGAGCCACATCTTCACCACCGTGCGCGACAACCAGACCTCGGTGAAGATCCTCGTGCTGCAAGGCGAGAGCGAGCAGGCCAAGGAGAACGAGCTGCTCGGTGAGTTCATCCTCACCGGGCTGCGGCCGGCGCCGAAGGGCGAGGTCGAGATCGAGGTCACCTTCGACATCAACGCCGACGGCATCGTCTCGGTGAGCGCCAAGGACCTCGAGACCGGCCAGGAGCAGGCGATCACCGTCACCGCGACCTCGGGGCTCAACGAGGAAGAGATCGACCGCATGGCGCGGGAGAATCAGGAGTACCTCGTCGACGTGCGCTCCTCGGAGGAGCTCGAGCAGCAGCGCCTCGTCGCCCGCCGCACCATCACCGAGATCGACCGGATCTTCCCCAAGGTGCGCGCGCTGCTCGAAGGCTCCGACTTCGGCCGCGACGCGGTGCGCAAGGCCGAGGGCGTCCTCGACCGCGCCCGGCGCGCGATGGAGGGCGACGACCTCGCCGCCCTCAAGACCTCCAACGAGGCGCTCGGCCGCACCCTTGGCATGTTCAAGGGCGTGGTCCAGAAGATCGGTTGATGGCGCAGCAGGAGACAGGCGACGAGCGGGCGCAGGCCCTGCTCGAACGAGGGGCGAGCCTCTACGAAGAGGGCAAGCTCTACGACGCCATCTCCTGCTGGCGCGAGGTCCTCGACATCGACCCGCACAACGAGATCGCCGCCGAGTACCTGCGCTTCATCGAAGACAACTTCCAGATCGGCATCGACGCCTTCCTCGAACACCACCGCCCGGCGCCGGTGCGCACCTTCGACGGCGACGAGGGCGACCTCGAGGCGGCGATCGACGAGTCGATCAACGCGATGCTCGACGACAGCATCGAAGAGCTCGACTGGTCGGAGCTGCTCGAAGAAGGCCCCGACGACGGCGAGGCCCCGCCGCCGCCCTCCGAGGTCGCCGACGCCGACGAGGCGTTCTTCCCCGCGCTCGAAGCCGGCAGCCTCACCGCCCGCCCCGGCACCGAGGCCGAGGCGTGGGGCCACAGCCCGAGCCGCCCCCGCACCCGGCCGCGCTTCGACGACGACGCCCGCGTGCAGCACAGCCTCGAGATGATGCCCGAGCACGACCCGTTCGAGCTGCCGACCGAGCGCTTCGCGGTGCCGTTCGAGCCGGGCGAGGACGACAGCGACGCGCTCGCCGTCGAGCCCGACACCGACCCCGCCCCCCAGCCGAGCCCCGCGACCCGCCCGGCGAGCGCCGCCGTGGCCGATCCGCGCAAGCGCCGCCGCGACCTCGCCGAGATGAGCGACGACAGCATCGATCTGCTGCTCGACGAGGACTTCAAGGCCTGGGAGGAGAAGGGCGCCGAGGAGCTGCCCTTCGAGTCGCCGCGCTCGCAGCCGCCCGGCTCGAGCCCGCCGCCCGACGAGGGGCGCGGCCGCTCGTCGACGAGCGAGGCGCCGGGGGTGCACATCGATCGGCGACGGGCGCCCTCGTTCGAAGGCCCCCGCCCGGCCGTGCCCGACGCGTCGCTGCGCCACGCGACCGGGCCGCTGAGCCCGGTCGACCCGCGCACCCGCGACGTCGCCGGCGTCGACCGCGTCGGCCGCACCACGCCGCCGCCGGGCAACGCGGGGCCACGGCGCTCGTCGGTCCCGCCGCCGCCGCGCCGAGGCGCTCCTGCCGCGGGGTCGACCGGCCAGCCCGAGGCGGCGTCCACGCCCGCCGAGCCGGTGTTCCGCGACACCGCGGTGACCCCGGTGGTGAGCCCGACCCGCGCCGAGGCGGCGACCCCGCCGGCGCCGGGCGTCGAGCCGGCGTCGATCGGCGAGCCCGCGGCCGCGGCGCCTCCGCCGGCCGGCGAGCCCACGCCCGTCGCCGAACCCGCGCCCGCGCCGGCGAGCCCACCCGCGCCTCTCCTCGACCTGGCGCAGCCCGCCGCGCCCGCGCCTGCCGCCGCCGCGCCCGCCGCCGCTGCGCCCGCCGCGCTCGCCGCCACGCCCGCCGCCGCCGCCGCCACGCCCGTCGCCGCCGCCCGCCGCCGCCACCCGTCGCCGCCGCCGAGCCCGCGCCCGCCGCCGCCGCCGCGCCCCTGCCGCCCCGAGCCCGCGCCCGCCGCCGCCACCCGCGCCCGCGGCCCTCGCCGCGCCGAAAAACCAGCCCCCCCGCCGCCCGAGACCGACCTCGACGACGCCCTCCGCGCCATCCTCAGCGCCGGCATCGCCGCCATCGACGCCGTCGAGACCCCCGCCACGCCCGCGCGCCGCCCCCTCGCCGCCCCCCCGCCCGGCGCCGACCTCGACGCGATCATGGTCGAAGCCCGCCGCAAGCAGCAGGCCGACGACTTCACCGGCGCCCTCGCCCTCGTCGAACAGGTCCTCGCCGCCGACGCCAACCACGCCGAGGCCCGCCGCTACCTCACCGACAACACCACCCGCCTCCTCGCCATGTACCGCGCCCGCCTCGGCAGCCTCGGCCGCGTCCCCCGCGTCCGCCTCCGCCAGCAGGAGATCGTCTGGCAGTCCCTCGACCACCGCGAAGGCTTCATCTTGAGCCAGGTCGACGGCCGCACCACCTACCAGGACATCATCGACATCGCCGGCATGCCCGAGCTCGAGTCGACCCGCATACTCGCCCGCCTTGTGGACCACGGCGTCATCGGCTAGATCAGCCCGTCCCCCGGTCCCCGCAACCCGACAGCAGCCAGGAAAGCCGACCATGTCCGACGTCAAGAAGGTGGTGCTCGCCTACTCGGGCGGCCTCGACACCAGCGTCATCATCCGCTGGCTCATCGAGAAGTACGACTGCGAGGTCGTCGCGTTCGCCGCCGATCTCGGCCAGGGCGAAGAGCTCGACCCCCTCGAAGCCAAGGCGAAGAAGACCGGCGCCTCGAAGCTCTACATCAGCGACGTGCGCGAGGAGTTCGTCCGCGACTACGTCTTCCCCGCGCTCCGCGCCGCCGCCCTCTACGAAGGCTACTACCTCCTCGGCACCTCGCTCGCCCGCCCGCTCATCGCCAAGAAGCAGGTCGAGATCGCCCGCCAGGAGAACGCCGACGCGCTCAGCCACGGCGCCACCGGCAAGGGCAACGACCAGGTCCGCTTCGAGCTGACCTACTACGCGCTCATGCCCGGCGCCCGCATCATCGCCCCCTGGCGCGAGTGGGACTTCAACAGCCGCATCGAGCTGATCCAGTACTGCAAGCAGCACGACATCCCGGTCACCGCCTCGCTCGAGAAGCCCTACAGCATGGACCGCAACCTGCTGCACATCTCGTACGAGGGCGGCATCCTCGAAGACCCGTGGTTCGAGCCGCCCGCCGACATGTTCCTGCTCAGCGCCGACCCGTCCGCCGCGCCCGACCAGCCGGCCTACGTCGAGGTCGACTTCGAAGCGGGCAACCCCGTCGCCATCGACGGCGAGCGCCTCGGCCCCGCCGCGCTCCTCACCCGCGCCAACGAGATCGCCGGCCGCCACGGCGTCGGCCGCGTCGACATGGTCGAGAACCGCTTCGTCGGCATCAAGTCCCGCGGCGTCTACGAGACCCCCGGCGGCACCCTGCTCTACCACGCCCACCGCGCCGTCGAGCAGATCACCCTCGACCGCGAGACCCTGCACTGGCGCGAGACCCAGATCCCGCTCTACGCCAAGCTCGTCTACAACGGCTTCTGGTTCGCCCCCGAGCGCCGCATGCTCCAGAAGGCCATCGACGAGATGCAGAAGCCCGTCACCGGCACCGCCCGGCTCAAGCTCTACAAGGGCAACTGCACCATCGTCGGCCGCAAGAGCGAGCAGAGCCTCTACCGCCCCGACATCGCCACCTTCGAAGAGATGAAGGCCACCTACAACCAGCGCGACGCCGAGGGCTTCATCCGCCTCAACGCGCTGCGCTTCACCTCGGGCCCGCGCGGGATCGGCGGCTCGTTCGAGGACGCCTTCGAGTGATCGCCGGTTGATGGTAGTCTCGGGCCTCCCCAGGAGGAGGCCCCGATGACCGCCCCCGCGACCCCCGCGCCCGCCCCCGAAGCGCCCGCCCGTCTCGCCCGCGCCGCCGATCTCGGCGCCGCCGCGCATCCCGCTGCCACCGCCGATCTCACCGCCGCCGATCGTCGCGCCCGCGCCGCCGATCTCACCGCCGCCGATCGTCGCGCCCGCGCCGCCGGTCGCCCCCTCGCGGCGCTCACCTTCGCCGCGCTCACCCTCACCGCGCTCGCCGCCCACGCCGGCCGCGGCACGCCCTGCGCCGACTGCGAGAGCTGCACCGCCGCGCTCGCCACCCCCGGCGCCGAGGTCGCGCTGCAAGGCCCCATCACCGCCCCCCCCGGCGCCGCCTGCGTCACCCTCCGCGGCGAAGGCGCCACCTTCGACGGCGGCCGCCACCCCATCACCGGCCCCGGCACCGCGCTCCGCGTCGAAGCCCCCGACGCCGCCATCCGCCACCTCCGCGTCGACGGCGCCACCCGCGGCGTCGAGATCGCCGCCCCCGACGCAACGCTCCTCGACGTCCGCGTCACCGGCGCCCAGACCGGGATCGCCGTCGAGCGCGCCCCCGGCCTCCGCCTCGTCCGCGCCACCCTCAGCGGCGGCGACACCGCGCTCGCCTTCGGCGCCCTCACCGGCGACCGCTGCCCCGACGACGCCCGCCTCCACAGCCCCGGCGCCGTCCTCCAGACCGTCGAGATCACCGGCGCCCGCGTCGCCATCGCCGCCTGCGAAGCCGTGCCCGCGCTCATCGACACCACCCTCACCGGCAACCGCGTCGGCCTCCTCCAAGGCAAGGCCCCGCCCCCGCCCGGCGCCCAGGGACCCGCCGCCGCCGGCGCCTACGACCCCTGCGTCTGCGACCCCGAGCTCGACGTCCGCCCCGGCACCCTCCTCCTCTACAGCTCGGGATGCAGCGCCAGCGAGCTGCACGCCAGCTACCTGCCCGACGTCCGCGCCCAAGGCCACGACGTCCTCCTCCGCGAGACCGCCCGCGACGCCGCCGCCCGCACCGCCGTCTTCGACGCCCACATCCGCCGCTGCGCGCCCGAGATCACCGACGCCATCGGCATCCCCGGCTGCATGCCCAACTACGCCTGCCCCGCCGGCGGCCTCGTCGCCAAGCGCCGCGGCGACAGCGACGAGCTCATCGTCGACCACCGCCTCATGAGCGCCGACGACGTCTCCGAGCTCGCCGCCCGCTGCGCCGCCGCCGCCGCCCGCCACTACGGCGAAGGCTGCCTCACCCACGCGATCCGCGGCAGCACCCTCTGCGGCAACGGCGAAGACCTCCGCGCCGAGCGCCCCCTCACCGGCGCCGACAACCGCTGCACCGCCGGCGAGTCCCTCGGCTGCGCCCCCTGCGATGGCGCCGCGATCCCCGCCGCTGCGATCCCGGCCGCCGCGCCCGCCGCCGACGAAGCAGCACCCCCCGCCGCGCCCCCCGCGCCCCCCGAACCGCCCCCCG
>JACKDM010000007.1:95000-124214 GCA_020633515.1 Myxococcales bacterium | reverse complement strand
GCGTTGTTGTCGAAGCCGAGGGCCTGCTCGTCGGGGGGGAAGGTGATCGCGTCGCCGAGCTCGAGGCCGAGGAGGTCGCGCACGGTGCTGCGGTATTCGAGCGCGGTGAGCCGGCGGGGCATGGCCGGGCCGGGGTCGAAGGGGGCGTCGGCGTCGCAGAGCGGGCGCGGAGCGGGCGGGGTCGGGTCGCCGCCGCCGCCGGGGTCGGGCGCGGGCGCGGCGGGGGTGTCGGCGGCGTCGGGCGGGAGCTCCTCGCAGCCGGTGAGCGTCGCGCCGGTCAGGCCGAGCGCGGCGGCGAGGACGATGTGGAGGGTGCGTCTCACGGTGCCCGCCATCCTAAGGGCCGCGCCGGGGTGGGGTCAAAGGGCGGATCGTGCGATCGTCGAGGCTCAGAGGCCGGTGAGCGCCTGTTCGAGGTCGGCGATGAGGTCGTCGTGGTGCTCGATGCCGACGCTGAGGCGGATGAGGCCGTCGTCGATGCCGAGCTCGGCGCGGACCTCGGGGGGCACGCTGGCGTGGGTCATGAGGCCGGGGTGCTCGATGAGCGACTCGACGCCGCCGAGGCTCTCGGCGAGGGTGAAGACGGCGAGGCGTTCGAGGACCTGCTTCGCGGCGGGCAGTCCGCCGCGGAGGATGGCGGTGATCATGCCGCCGAAGCCGGACATCTGGCGGCGGGCGAGCGCGTGCTGGGGGTGGCTGTCGAGGCCGGGGTAGACGACCTTCGCGACGGCGGGGTGGGCTTGCAGCCAGCGGGCGATCGCGTGGGCGTTTTGCTGGTGGCGCTCCATGCGCACCGCGAGGGTCTTCGTCGAGCGCAGCACGAGGAAGCAGTCCATCGGGCCGGGCACGGCGCCGATCGAGAGCTGGAGGAAGCGCAGCTTCTCGGCGAAGTCGTCGTCGTCGAGCAGCACGGCGCCCATCACGACGTCGCTGTGGCCGCCGAGGTACTTGGTGCACGAGTGCACGACGACGTCGGCGCCGAGCTCGAGCGGGCGCTGGAAGTAGGGCGACATGAAGGTGTTGTCGACGATGACCTTGATGCCCTGCTTGCGCGCCCGCTCGGCGATCGCGGCGATGTCGGCGAGCTTGAGCATCGGGTTGGTCGGCGTCTCGATCCAGATCGCGCGGGTGTCGGCCTCGACGTGGGCGAGCCAGGCGTCGGGGTCGCGGAGGTCGACGAAGCTGAAGCGGCGGTCGGCGTGCGCCATGACGCGGGTGAAGAGGCGGCGGGTGCCGCCATAGACGTCGTCGAACGAGATGACGTGCGCGCCCTGGCCGAGCGCCTGGATGATCGCGTGCGTCGCCGCGCAGCCGCTGCCGAAGGCGAGGCCGTGGCGGGCGCCTTCGAGCGCGGCGAGGTTGTGCTCGAGCGCGCGGCGGGTGGGGTTGTCGGCGCGGCTGTAGTCGTAGCCGTCGACCATGACACCGGGTGAGGGCTGCGCGAAGGTGCTCGTCTGGTAGATCGGCACCGCGACGGCCCCGGTGGAGGGGTCGGGGATCTGGCCGGCGTGGATGGCGCGGGTCTCGAAGCGCAGCGAGAGGGGGTCGCGTCCCTTCTTCATGCGAGGGGCTCCGTGGGGGTGATGCGAGAAGCGCCGGCGCGGCTCAGGAGCGGCGGCGGTGGGCGAGGAAGTCGATGACGTCGATCTTGGTGACGAGCCCGCGGACCTCGCCGCGCTCCCAGACGACGATGACCTTGCCCTGGTTGAAGATGTGGTTGAAGAGCCCGACCGGCGCGTCGGGGTCGGCGACCTCGTAGGCGTCGCTCATCGCGCGCTCGACGGGCCCGTCGAGCGCGTCGGCGCCCTTGTCGAGCAGGAGCTGCAAGAGCGCGGATTCGTTGACGATCCCGACGAGCTGGCCGGCGTCGAGCACCGGCACCTGGCTGATGCCGCGCTCCTTCATCATCGCGATGACGTCGCGGACCTTGGCGCTGCGGCCGACGGTGTAGACGCGGTGCGGCTTGTTGCCGAGCAGGTCGCGGATGCTGCCGAGGCCCTCTTCGGGGTCGAGGAAGCCGTGCTCGCGCATCCACTCGTCGTCGAAGACCTTGTCGAGGTAGCGGCTGGCGCTGTCGGGCAAGAGCACCACGATGTTGGCCGGACGGTCGATCATCTCGGCGTAGCGGATCGCGCCGAGCACCGCGGCGCCGCCGCTGCCGCCGGTGTAGATGCCCTCCTGGCGGGCGAGCGCGCGGGTCATCGTGAAGCTCTCCTTGTCGCCGAGCTGCACGACGTGGTCGATGATCGAGAGGTCGATCGTCGAGGGGAAGAAGTCCTCGCCGATGCCCTCGACCTTGTAGCTGTGCGGCTGCACGAGCTTCCCGCTCTTCCAGAAGTCGTAGTAGACCGAGCCCTTGACGTCGACGCCGACGAGCTGCACCGCGGGCTTGTGCTCCTTGAGGAAGCGCCCGGTGCCGGTGATGGTGCCGCCGGTGCCGAGGCCGCTGACGAAGACGTCGATCTCACCCTCGGTCTGGCGCCAGATCTCGGGGCCGGTGTGGTGGTAGTGGGCCGCGGTGTTGTCGGGGTTGTGGTACTGGTTGGCGTAGAAGGCGCCGGGCGTCTCGTCGACGATGCGGCGGGCGACGGAGTAGTAGGAGCGGGGGTCGTCGGGCTCGACGTCGGTCGGGGTGATGACCACCTTGGCCCCGGCCGCGCGCAGCGCCTTGACCTTGGTCATCGACTGCTTGTCGGCCATCACGAAGATGCACTTGTACCCGCGCAGCGCCGCGATCATCGCGAGGCCGGCGCCGGTGTTGCCGCTCGTCGCCTCGACGATGGTGCCCCCCGGCTTGAGCTCGCCGCGCTTCTCGGCCTCGTCGATGATCTGCAGCGCGATGACGTCCTTCACCGAGCCGCCCGGGTTGAGGTAGCCGAGCTTGACGTAGATGTCGGCCTTGAGCCCGGCGGTGACCCGGTTGAGGCGGACGATCGGGGTGTTGCCGATGGCGGCGGCGACGTCGGCGAAAGCGCCCTTCATCATGACAGTGTCCTCCGTGCGACGGCGGGGGGCCGCAGGCTCCCAATAATTGCCCGGGGTGTTCTTGCGCAAGGTGTGCATTCATCCTACATTGTGCGACAGGAACGCCACCCTGGCGGATTCGGGAGGTCGAGATGAGCCAGTACGAAGGGCCCGAGCGGCGGCGCCACACCCTCTACGTCACCCGCAACACCGAGTACCACCTGCGCGACAAGCGCTGCGTCGCGGTGCGCGACCGCAACACCGGCGAGTGGCGCGAGGAGCACCCCGCCGTCGGCAAGGTGCTCTTCGGGGCCGTCAAGCCCGGTCCGACCGGCCTCGAGCCCGAGCTCGCGCCGACGGTCGACAGCCTCTTGTGGTTCGAGAACGGCGACAACGACATCCTCACCAGCCGGCTGACGGCGGTCGCCCGCCCGCCGCGCGAGATCGTCGCCACCTACGCGCGCTGAGCTACTTCTTCTCGGGCGCGTCGGCGGGCAGACTCTGCGCCGGCTCGAAGTCGAGCGAGACCGAGTTGATGCAGTAGCGCTCGCCGGTCGGCCGCGGCCCGTCGGGGAACTTGTGGCCGAGGTGGCCGCCGCAGCGGCTGCACAGCACCTCGGTGCGGATCATGCCGTGGGTGTGGTCGACCTTCTCGTCGACGCGGCCTTCGAGCGCGGTGTGGAAGCTCGGCCAGCCGCTGCCGGAGTCGTACTTGGTGTCGCTCTGGAAGAGCGGCGCGCCGCAGGCGGCGCAGCGGTAGGTGCCCTTCTTCTTGTTGTCGAGCAGCGCGCCGGTCCAGGCCCGCTCGGTGCCGGCCTCGCGGAGGACGCGGTACTGCTCGGGGGTCAGCTTCTTCTTCCACTCGTCGTCGGACAGCATGAGCTTGTCTCCTGCGGGGATCTGCGGGTAGCTGCGGGTGGATGCGCCGGCCGCGGGCGTCGCTTCACCGGCGGGCGGGGTGGCCTGGCTCGAACAGGCGGAGAGCGTGGTCAGCGCGGCGAGGATGAGGGCGAAGAGGGTCGGGCGGGGCAGGGTCATCGGCGGGCCTCCTGGGTGCTGGATGCACCGGCGACTACGAGGTCGCCCGGCCGATGTTTCGTCGCGGTGCGGGATCGCGGGGCGCGATCGGCGTTCGGCTCCCCACGGCGCCTTGCCCGTTGACGCCGTGGGGAGCCGCGTCACCTGACACAGACCGTAACGAAACCCGCCGGATCGGGTCGTCTCAAGGTTTCTAAAAGAAACCTCGCCCGGCGGACGCCTCGGCTTCAGCGCGTCATCGCGCGGGCGCCCTCGGCCTCGCGGGTGCGCCCGAGGGTCGTCCACAGCTCGCCGGCGAGGGTCGCCGCGGCCGCCGCGCGCAGTCGCTCACCGCTCGCGAGCGCGCGGCGGGCGCCGAGGTCGACGAGGCGGGCGGTGTCGAGGTCGTTGATCTCCTGCCGCGCGTGGAACGCCCGGATCTCGGCGAGGCGGGCGTCGAACGCGGGCCAGTCGCGGGCGGCGGCGGTGACCGGCAACAGCCCGGCGCGGCAGGCCATCGCCGCGGCGCGCATGTCCTGCGCGATCGCGTCTTCGAGGGTCGCTTCGAGCGAGGGGCGCGCCTCTTCGAGGCGGTCGGCCTCGACGAGGGTGATGCCGAGGTTGAGGCGGGCGTAGACCGCGTTGGCCGAGCCGAGGCTCTCGTAGAGGTCGAGCGCGGCGCGGTAGTGATCGGCGGCGGCGGCGCGGTCGCCGGTCTGGCGGGCGAGCTCGCCGTCCATCAGCCGGCAGGAGGCGACCGCGCCGCGAGCGCCGGTCAGCTCGAAGGCGGCGCGCGCGGCCTCGTTGTGGGTGCGCGCCTCGTCGAGCTCGCCGGCTTGCAGGTGGACCCGCGCCAGCCAGAAGAGGCAGCGCCCGAGCCCGACCGGGTCGTCGGCCGCCGCGTAGGCGCCGCGCGCGGCTTCGAGCGCCGCGACCCCCCGCGCGCGCTCGCCCTGCCGCACCAAGGCGACGCCGAGCTCCTCGCTGCACGCCGCCCGCAGCGCCACGTCACCCGGATCGGCCGCCTGCCCGGCCGCGCGCAGATAGCCCTCGGCGGCGGCGAAGAGGCCCTTCTGCTTCTCGACGACCCCGCGTTCGAGCAGCGCCGCGCCGGTCAGCCGGGTCCAGCCGTAGCGCTTGATCGCCGCCGCGGTGCGGATCGCGAGCGCCTCGGCCTCGTCGGTGCGGCCGCGCTGGCGGGCGAGGCGCGCTTCGAGCAGCCAGCCTTCGCCGCGCCGGAGGTCGACGTCGGGCAACGCGCGCATCGCGCCTTCGAAGGAGTCGACGAGCTCGGCCGCCGCCGGGTTGTCGCCCTCGTCGAGCCGGCGTCGGATCGCGTCGAGGAGCGGGTCGATCGCCTCCTCGGGGCGCTCGGCGGCGAGCAGATGCCGCGCGACCCGCTCGGCGGTGCGCACCCCCGGCCGGCGCGCGATCACCCGGGCGCAGGTCTGGTGGTGCAGCGAGAGCCGCCGGGCGTCGCGCGCGCGCTGCAGGATCGCCTCGCGCAACATGCCGTGCACGAACGCCCACCGCACCGCCGGCCCCTCGGGCACCGCGCGGGCGAGCGCGGCGTCGAGGAGCGCGTCGACGAGCTCGGGATCGGCCGAGAGCCCCGCCGCCGCGCAGGCCGCGCGCCACTCTTCGCCGCTGATCTGGATGCCGAGCGTCGCGGCGAGCTCGAGCGCGCGGGCGTCCTCGGGCGAGCGGTCGAGCAGGATCTGCGCGACGCGCGCCGCCCAGACCGCGCCGAGGTCGGCCGGGAGCGCCTCGGTGGCGCCGGGCACGAGCCGGAAGCCGTCGGGCCCCGGGCGCAGGACGCCGCGCTGCACCCAGTCGCCGACGAGCTGCACCGCAAAGAGCGCGTTGCCCGCCGTGCGCGCCTCGATGCGGCGCAGCAGATCGGCGTCGAGCCCGAGCAGCGCGCGCAGCAGCGCCGGGCGGTCGCCGTCGGCGAGCGGGCCGATCGGGAGCTCGACGACGTCGCGCGCCCGCAGCGCGTCGAGGCGCTCGGCGGTGTCGGGCCGCTCGGCGAGCGCCTCGTCGCGCACGGTGAGCACCAAGAGCACCGGGATCGGGCGGCGGGCGTCGAGCAGGTGCAGGCAGAAGTCGAGGGTGCGGCGGCTGAACTGCACGTCGTCGAGCAGCACGACGAGCGGGCGCTCCTGCGCGTGCGCCTCGATGAAGCGGCGCACGGTCGCGTAGTGCTCCTCGGGGCGGGCGAAGCGGATCCCCTTGGTGCTGCCGCCGGTGTCGAGGCCGCCGGGCGCGATGATCTCGGCGAGCCCCTCGGCGTCGCCACCGCTCGTGCCCATGCCGGCGAGCATCCGGCGGATGTGGTCGACGAGCGCGTCGCGGGGGACCTCGACGCAGCGCAGCGCGCGCTCCAGCAGACCCGGCAGCCCGTGGCCCGGCCCTTCGAAGGCGCCGTGCACCGCGCGCACCCCGTTGGCGGCGCCGAGCTCGTCGGCCCGCTCGATCAGCCACTCACCGAGCCGCGTCTTGCCGAACCCCGACGGCCCGCGCAGCACGACCGCCTGCGCCATGCGGTGCTCGGCGCACATGCGCAGCATCGACCACAGCAGGTCGCGCTCCGACTCGCGGCCGACGAACGGCACCCGGCGCAGCCCGTAGAGCCCGAGCCCGACCCCGCCGAGCCGCGCCTCGCTGCCGCCGATCTGCCGGTCGCGCCAGTCGGCGGGGACCGGCGGCACGAGCGCGGCGGCGTAGCGGACGGGGACGGGGAGCGGGCCGGTGTCGAGCAGCGACAGGTCGGCGAAGGTCGGCGGGCGCATGTCGAGCTCGGTCGACTCGCCGCCGAGGGTGCCGAACGAGCCGAGCGATCCGATCGAGCCGAGCGAGTCGTCGTGGCTCTCGGTGGCCCAGGTGCGCCCGGCGCGGTCGACCGCGCCGACCGGGGCGCCGAGCGCGCGCAGGGCGTGCGCGGCGTCGGCGGCCTTGCGGAAGCGGGCCTCGGGCGACTTGGCGAGCAGGCGGCCGACCCAGGCTTCGAAGCCCTCGGGGAGCGCCATGCACGGCACGAGCGGCGGGAGCGGGTGGCTGAGGTGCGCCATCATCGTCGCGAGCGGGCGGCCCTCGGACTCGTAGGGCGCCTCGCCGGTCGCGACCTTGAACGCGAGGCAGCCGAGCGCATAGAGGTCGGTCCACGGCCCCTGCGCCCAGACATGGCCCTGCACCTGCTCGGGCGCCATGTAGTTGGGCGTGCCGACCATGCCGCCGTCGGCCGCGCCCGCCGGCTCCCATTCGAGCGCCGCCGCCTGCCGCAGCCGCTCCGAGCCGCCGTCGAGGCCGGCGTGCATCGCGTGGGCGACGCCGAAGTCGGTGAGCTTGGGGCGGCGGCCGTCGAGGGTCCACAGCACGTTGTCGGGCTTGAGGTCGCGGTGCACGAGCCCGCGCGCGTGGGCGTGGGCGAGCGCGTCGAGCAGCGCGAGCAGCACCGCGCGCAGCCGGCCCCAGTCGGCGAGCGCCGCGACGTCGAGCGCGCGGCCGAGGCGCTCCATCGCGAGGTAGGGCGTGCCGGCGCGCAGCACCCCGCCCGAGGCCGCCGCGGTGCGCGCGTCGACGAGGCCGAACTCGTGGATCCGGGTGATGCCCGGGTGCTCCATGCTCGCCATCGCGCGCGCTTCGTTGCGAAACGCCGCCTGAAATCGCTCCTTGAGCGCCCGCGCGTCGGTGATGACCTTGACCGCCAGCGGCCGCCCGTCGTCGGCGTGCACCGCCGCCCACACCTCGCCCATGCCCCCGCGGCCGATGCGGTCGAACAGCTCGAAGACGCCGAGTCGGAGGGCACACACGCCGCGAGAATGCCCATCCCCACCGCCCTTGCAAAGAGGAGCGTGCCGCATTGCGGCCGGTCGCGACGCCGGCTCATCCCCTTCGGCACCACGCCCTCGGTGGCTCGACTTATTTCCTTCCGGTGCCTTTACGATCGCCCCCCGCCGCGCCAAGATGCGGCCACACCCCTGACCCGGAGCCCCAGCGTGGACATCGCCGTCGACACCATCATCCCCTACCCCATCGACGAGGTCTTCAGCGCGATGCGCGACAAGCTGCCCGAGATGGCGGCCTTCATGCCCAACGTCGATCGCATCGAGGTCGGCGCCCGCGACGAGAGCGTGCCCGGCACCGTCAAGCTCCTCAACACCTGGCACGCCGCCGCCACCGAGATCCCCGCGATGGCCCGGCCCTTCGTCGACGCGAAGAAGATGTTCTGGCACGACCACGCGACCTGGACCGAGGCCGACAAGCTCTGCCGCTGGCGCCTCGAGGTCGGCTTCATGGCCGACCGCGTCGACTGCAAGGGCACGACGAGCTACCACGACATCGGCGGCGGCAAGACCGAGATGCGGATCCGCGGCACCCTCGACCTCGACCTCAAGGGGCTCGTGCCCAAGCTCATGATCGGCAAGGCGACGGCGGGCGTGGAGAAGTTCGTCGGCAAGCTGATCGAGCCCAACTTCCAGAAGACCGCCGACGCGCTCACCGCCTACCTCGACGACCGGTCGAAGGAAGCCTGATGCGTCGGCGTGCGCGGCGCGAGGAGCAGCGATGAGTGACGGGTTCGACAGCCACCCGCTCGCCGACGCCTTCAACCGGCTGACCCCCGACGCGGTCATCGCCGCCGCCGAGATCGGCGAGCGCCGCTGCAACGGGCGCTTCACCGTGCTCAACAGCTACGAGAACCGGGTCTTCGAACTCGGCCTCGAAGACGGCGGCGCGGTCATCGGCAAGTTCTACCGCCCCGGCCGCTGGTCGCTCGACGCGCTCGACGACGAGCACGACTTCCTCTATGCGCTCGACGACGCCGAGGTGCCGGTGTCGCTCCCGATCGGGCTCGACGACGACGGCACGACGATCGGGACCCTGACCGGCGAGGCTTCGGGCATCCACTACGCGATCTTCGACAAGGTCCGGGGCCGGGTCCCCGACGAGTTCGACGACGACGAGCTCGTCACCCTCGGCCGGCTCCTCGGCGAGCTGCACACGGTCGGCGCCGACGACGAGGCCGAGCACCGGCCGCGGCTCGACGTCGCGACCTATGGCCGGGCGAACCTCGCGCTGCTGATCGACGGCGGGCACCTGCCGCCCGAGATCCGCCAGAACTACGTCTACACCGCCGAGGCCCTCTTCGACCGCATCGAGCCGCTGCTCGCCGAGGTGCCGATGCACCGCATCCACGGCGACTGCCACCCGGCCAACCTCATCCGCACCCGCGAGGGCTTCGTCTTCCTCGACTTCGACGACATGCTCACCGGCCCCGCCGCGCAGGATGTCTGGATGCTCGTGCCGAGCTCCGACGCCGAGGGCCACCGCCAGCGCAAGGTGCTGCTCGAAGGCTACCGCGAGGTCCGCGACTTCCCGTCGAGGTGGCTCGACCTCGTCGAGCCGCTGCGGGCGCTGCGCTACATCCACTACTCGACCTGGATCGCGCGCCGCTGGCACGACCCGATCTTCCGCCGCACGTTCAGCCACTTCGGCGACCTGCGCTACTGGCAGCGCGAGGTGATGGACCTCCGGGAGCAGATCGCGCGGATCGACAGCACCTGAGCCCTCCGACGACTGGCCCGCGGCTCGCAAAGCCGATCGACGTGCTCGGCGTCTCGCCGACCACCGCGACCCGCACCACCGACCGGAGGACCCGATGCGCCGCGCCGCCCTCGCCCTCGCCGCCCTCGCGCTGACCCTCACCGCCTGTGCCGACGAGGTCCCGCCTGAGACCTCCCCGCCTCACCCCCTCGACCTCGAGGTGGAGAAGTCGGCCGACGGTGTCCCCGCCGCGTTCAACCGCGACCACGTCATGAGCGACGCCTTCTTCACCGACGCCACCGCGCTCGACGCCGCCGGGATCCAGCGCTTCCTCGAGGCCTCGCCCTACGGCAACCGCTCGTGGATCGCCGACGCCGTCGTCGGCGGCAAGCGCGCCTCGCAGGCGATCGCCGACGTCGCCCGCGAGCTCGGCGTCAACCCGCTCGTGCTGCTGACCCGCATCCAGGTCGAGTCGAGCCAGGTCAGCAAGACCGCCCGCCCCAGCCAGAGCAAGATCGACTTCCTGATGGGCTGCGGCTGCCCCGACCATCAGGCCTGCAACGCCCGCTACCGCGGCTTCGAAAACCAGCTCCGCTGCGCCGGCCAGACCTTCCGCGGCCGCTACGACGACTCGGTCGCCGGCACCGGCGCGTGGCGGCGCGGCGTCGCGAAGCGCACCCTCGACCCGCTCACCGTCACCCCCGCCAACCACGCGACCGCCGCGCACTACGCCTACACGCCCTGGGTCCTGCAAGGGCAAGGCGGCAACTGGCTTGCCTGGAACGTCGCCCGCCGCTACGCGCTGCACGCCGAGGCGCTCGGCCTGCTCAGCCCCGAGGCGCCGGTGCCCGATCGCGGCCCCGCCTGCGGCGCCTTCGAAGATGTCGGCGTCGACCACTACGCCTTCGGCGCGATCGAAGCCGGCGCCGCCGCCGGGCTGTGGAGCGGCTGCGGCGACAAGCGCTTCTGCCCCGACGACCACGCCACCCGCGCCGCCGTCGCCGCGATCGTCGCCGGCGCGCTCGGCCTCGCCCGCGAGCCCGCCACCGGCGTCTTCGACGACGTCCCCCCCGGCCACTGGGCCGCGCCCGCGATCGAAGCGCTGCACCGCGAAGGCATCGTCGCCGGCTGCGGCGCGGGCCGCTTCTGCCCCGACGCCCCCGTCCGCCGCGCCCAGCTCGCCGTCATCGTCACCGGCGCCGCCGGCGACGCCCCCAAGCCCTACGGCGGCCGCTTCACCGACGTGCCCGCCGACCACTGGGCCGCCGACTGGCTCGAAGCCGCCGCCGACGCCGGCATCATGGTCGGCTGCGCCGCCGACCGCTTCTGCCCCGACGACCCCGCCACCCGCGCGCAGGTCGCGCTCGTCGTCGCCCGCGCGTTCAGCGTCGAGGACGCGCCCCGCTGCGACTGATCCGGTCGATCAGAAGGGGAAGCCGAGCCCGCAGATCGTGCGGTTGGCGTCGTTGGGATCGGCGACGCACCCGATCGGGAAGCCGCCGGCCTCCTGCGGGCACTCCTCGCTGGTGTCGCAGACCTCGGCGCAGGCGTTGAAGATCACCACCGAGCCGCAGACGGTGCCGGGCCGGCACTCGCCGTCGACGTTGCACGGCAGCCCCGGCTCGCCGGCCCCGTTGCCCGTCGGATGGCAGCGCTGGTCCTGCTCGCCGCAGTACTGGTTGGCCGGGCACTGGCTGTTGAGCGTGCAGCCCATGCGGCAGCGCCCGGTCCCGCGATCGCAGACCTGACCCTGCGGGCAGCGCACGCCCTCGCACAGATCCTCGACGCACTGCCCGTCCACCGGCACGCAGTACGTCGCGCCGCTGTCGATCGCGTCGCACGAGTAACCCGCCGGGCACGCCCCGGCGCAGGCGCGCGCGCAGAACGACGGCCCGTCCGGATAGCGCAGGCACGCGCCGCCGGGCCCCTCGCACTGCCCGTCCACCCGGCACGGCTCGCACAGCCCGAGCCCGGTCGGCACGCAGTCACCGGTGAAGACATCACACAGCTCGTCGGCCCCGCAGCGCACCCCCACGCAGCGATCCTCGCAGGTCAGCGCCGGCGGGATGCAGAAGGTGCGGCCGTCCTGGATCGCGCGGCAGTCGAAGCCCTGCGGGCAGTCGCCCGCGCACGGCGTGAAGCAGTTCTCCTCGCCGCCGGGGTTGGTCAGGCACTCCGCCCCGCCGAGGCACGGATCGGCGTCGCTGCACGGATCGCACAGCCCGCCCGGCCGCGGATCGCAGGCGTCGCCGACCCCGTCGCGGTCGTCGTCGGCCTGATCGCGGTTGGCGACCGCCGGGCAGTTGTCGCAGGCGTCCCCGAGCCCGTCGCGGTCGCCGTCGCGCTGGTTGGCGTCGGCGCGCTGCGGGCAGATGTCGCAGACGTCGCCCACCCCGTCGCGGTCGCCGTCGCGCTGATCGGCGTTGCGGATCGCGGGGCAGTTGTCGTCACGATCGGTGATCCCGTCCTCGTCGGCGTCGTCGCGGTCGCAGGCGTCGCCGATCCCGTCGCCGTCGGCGTCGCGCTGGCTGTTGTTGGCGACGTCGACGCAGTTGTCGCAGGCGTCGCCCACGCCGTCGTCGTCGCCGTCGCTCTGGTCGCGGTTCGCCGCGCGCGGGCAGTTGTCGAGGCCGTCGAGGAGCCCGTCGCCGTCGGTGTCGCTGCACACGTCGCCGACGCCGTCGCGGTTCTCGTCGGACTGGTCGGCGTTCGAGACGCCGGGGCAGTTGTCGCAGGCGTCGCCGATCGCGTCGCCGTCGCCGTCCGCCTGACTGAAGTTGGGCTCGGTGAGGCAGTTGTCGGTCTCGTCCGGGATCCCGTCGTCGTCGCGATCCCCCGCCGGGCCGCCGCCCATGCCGCCCTGGCCGCCCGCGCCGCCCGCGCCGCCCATGCCACCCTGGCCGCCCGCGCCACCCTGGCCGCCCACGCCACCCTGGCCGCCCACGCCGCCCATGCCCCCCGCGCCGCCCATGCCGCCCATGCGCCCTGGCCCCTGCGCCGCCCATCCCCCTGCGCCGCCCGCGCCGCCTGCGCCCCCCGCCCCCTGACCGCCCGCGCCCCCTGCCCCGCGCCGCCGCCGTCGTCGTCGCCGCCCCCGCCGCCCCCGCTCGGCACGCACCCCGCCAGCACCAGCACCAAAGCCAACCACGCGCTCCGCATCATCAAACACCTCACCGTGCCATCGCGCGCGCTCTATACCCCCCCCGGCCCGCGACGCCCCCCCCCGCAACCCCGCCGCGACGTGATCCACCGCCCCTCCAGCGTCATCACCGCCACCTCCCCCCGCGCCACCGCCCCCGCCAGCCGCCCCAGGATCCCCACATAGGCCGCGTGAACCCCCGGCGCGTCCACCTCCGCCCGATAGTTGCTGTGAAAATCCAGCACCAGCGCCCCCCCCACCGCCATCACCTCCGCCAGCAACACCTCGAACACCGCCCCCAGCGCCCCCGGCACCGGCCCATGCGCCGCGTCCATCAACCCGATCGGCACCTCCCACGGCCCCGCGCCCCCCAGCGGCCGATAGGGCCACGCCGTCCCCGTCCGAAACCCCTGCCCCGGCGGATGAAAGCCCACGTTGCTCGAGATGTCGAACCCCGCCGCCCGCATCGTCCGCCACCCCCCCGGAAACCGCGCCGTCAGGTAGTGATGCCGCACCGAACGCACCGCCACCCCCGCCGCGTCCTCCAGCCGCCGCCGCTGATCGGCCAGCCCCATCGCCGACCCGCTCCCATACCGCGACGCATGCAGCCCGATCCGCCACCCCCCCTCCACCAGCGCCCGCAGCACCCGCCGCACCCGCCGATCCCCCAGCCGATACATCCGCCCCTCCCGCGACAGCGCCCGCGTGAGCGCCAGGAAGAAGAACGTCGAGCGCACCCCGAACTCCGCCTCCAACGCCATCCAGTGCTCGAAGTCCGCCACCGGATCCTCCCCCCGCCACCGCATCCCCGCCCACGCCCGCGCCCGCCGCGCCGTCCGCCCAGCGCCGCCCGATCCCGAAGCGCCGCCGCCCGCGCCGCCGCCACCGCCCACCCCAGCGCCCGCACCCCGAAGAACGACAACCCATCGAACGCATCCACATCGTGCGTCAGCACCACCGCCGCTTGTGCCCCCCCCGGCCACCGCCGCGGCGCCGCCCCCACCGCCGCCATCAACGCCCGATCGAACACCGCTCCTGCCACCGGCACCCCCGCGACCTCGCCCCCCCCCACCGGCATCACCCGACCCGGAGTGAAGCGACACAACCCCCGCGCCGCCACCCGCAACCCCGCCGCCGCCCCCACCGGCAGCGACCCCCCGAAGCGCACGCGGACCAGCTCATCCAACGACGGCGACACGGCGCCTCCTCACAGCCACGCGGACCCCGGCAACTCGGCCATCCTAGGCCACAACCCCCGCGGAGTGGACCCATGACCCGGCGACTCTGGTCGATCCTCGGCAACAGCCAGCGCCTCGACGGCGGCGCGATGTTCGGCAACGCCCCCAAAGCCCTCTGGGCCCGCTGGGCCGACCCCGACGACGACAACCGCATCGCGCTCGCCTGCCGCGCCATGCTCATCGTCGAAGCCAGCGGCCGCACCATCCTCTGCGAAGCCGGCATCGGCGCCTTCTTCCCCCCCAGGCTCAAAGACCGCTTCGGCGTCGTCGAAGACCGCCACATCCTCCTCGACAGCCTCGCCACCGCCGGCTTCCGCCCCGACGACATCGACGTCATCGTGCTCTCCCACCTCCACTTCGACCACGCCGGCGGCCTCCTCACCCCCCACGCCGACGACCACCCCCCCGCGCTCGTCTTCCCCCGCGCCACCTACCTCGTCGGCGCCGAAGCCTGGGCCCGCGCGCTCACCCCCCACGCCCGCGACCGCGCCTCCTTCATCCCCGAGCTCCCCCCGCTCCTCGAAGCCACCGGCCGCCTCGAGATCATCGACGGCCCCCGCGCCAAGACCCTCGGCGACGCCTACACCCTCCACTACTCCCACGGCCACACCCCCGGCCTCATGCTCCTCGAAGCCCCCGGCGACGACGGCCCCATCCTCTTCTGCGGCGACCTCATCCCCGGCCGCCCCTGGGTCCACCTCCCCATCACCATGGGCTACGACCGCTACCCCGAGCTCCTCATCGACGAAAAAGCCGAGCTCCTCGACGACCTCCACCGCCGCCGCGGCCGCCTCTTCTTCACCCACGACCCCGAAGTCGCCCTCGCCCGCATCACCCGAGACGGCGACCGCTACCGCGCCACCGACCCCATCCCCGCCCCCGCCGGCCTCGTCATCTGACCCCGCCACCCCGCCCGCACCCACCGAATCCACCCGAACACGCCCACGCACTTGTCGCGCGCCGCCGGGCGGGTTATTCCCACGGAGAGCCGAAGCGGCCGAACCCGGCCCCGGCGCCTGTCCGGAGCGCGTCGACGTGACCGATCTCTGCCCCCTCTGCCGCAAGCAATTCGAAGACGCCCACGCCCGCTGCCCCGACGACGGCACGCCGCTCATCGAGGACCGCACCGGCCAGAGCCTCGGCGGACGCTACACCATCCGCGAGCTCCTCGGCCTCGGCGGCCACGGCGTCACCGTCTGGGCCGCCTGGCAGGAGGACGCCGACCGCATGGTCGCCGTCAAGCTCCTCCCCCTCGACGAAGCCGGCCGCGACCACTTCCTCGACGTCGCCAGCCAGGTCGCCGCGCTCGACCACCCCAACATCGTGCGCGTCTACGACTTCAACAAGACCGAGGACGGCCTCGCCTGCGGCGTCATGGAGCTCGTCCCCGGCCGCCCCCTCTCCGTCGAGCTCAGCGACGACCGCGCGCTCCCCGTCGAAGACGCGCTCCCCATCATCGAACAGCTCCTCGCCGGCCTCACCCACGCCCACGAGCACGGCCTCCTCCACCTCGACCTGCGCCCCAGCAACATCTTCCTCATCCGCGGCGACGACGACGCCCCCCCCACCGTCAAGCTCGTCGACTTCGGCCTCGTCCGCCCCCGCCCCGTCGCCGCCCGCTTCGCCGGCCCCATCGCCGGCGACGACAAACCCGACGAAGCCCTCCACTACACGGCGCCCGAGCTCCTCGCCAGCGGCCGCGCCGGCCCCCAATCCGACCTCTACTCCGTCGGCGCGCTCCTCTACCGCCTCATCTCCGGCAAACCCCCTTCCCCTTCGACAAGGCCTCCGAGATCGTCCGCGGCCACCTCACCCACCTCCCCCCCTCCCCTACGCCATCCGCCCCATCGGCGAAATGCCCGCCGCGCTCCCCGAGATCCTCGAACAAGCGCTCGACAAGGCCCCCGCCCGCCGCTTCGCCTCCGCCGCCGACATGCTCGAAGCGATCACCGCCGCCATGCGCGGTGAGACGCTCATCGACGTCCGCGACGAAGCCACCGTCGCCCGCGTCCGCGTCGACGACCTCCTCCTCGCCGCCGACGCCCCCCCGCGCCGCGGCGCCGCCGCCGAACCCGACGAACCCGCCATCGAAGACCCCCCCACCCAGACCCCGCTCATCGTCGCCGCCGTCGTCGTCGCGCTCGCGCTCGGCGGCTTCCTCGCCTGGCAGCAGCTCGGCCGCCCCGCCGCCGTCCCCGCCCCCATCGCCGACGCCGCCCTCCCCATCGCCCTCGCCGATGCCACCGCGCCCCCCCGCCCCCTCGACGCCGCGCTCCCGCCCCCCGACGCCGCCCCTGCCCCCATCGACGCCGCCGCGCCCCCCCCACCCGACGCCGCCGCCCTCCAGGCCCGCGTCAGCATCACCAGCACCCCCAGCGACGCCGCCGTCCTCCTCGACGACATCGAGCTCGGCCGCACCCCCTACACCCGCGACATGATCGCCGGCCGCTACACCTTCCGCATCGAAAAGCCCGGCCACGTCCCCGCCACCATCGACATCGAAGTCGGCGACGACGGCAAACCCGTCGACGCCCAAGCCACCCTCGACGCCATCCGCCGCCCTCGCCCCCGCCCCACCCCGACCCCCGAAGCGCCCCCCCCCGCGCCCGACGCCGCCGTCGCCGCCCCCCCTCCCGCGCCCGACGCCGCCGTCCCCCGCCCCCCCTCCGCCCAAGCCCCAGCCCCCCGCGTCCAGGTCCTCGGCGACACCTCCCCCCCACCGAGCGCCCTCCCCGAGGGCAGCCGCGAGATCACCCCGCTCGATCAACCCTGACGATCACACCGCTCCAAGCACCTGCCACCCGACCCCGCCCGCCCTCCCAAACAAACCGCGGCCGATCCATGACATCACCGCGCGGAGCGGAGAGTCATCTCCCCATCCACCGTCAGTGCCATCCCCCTCTCCCCCACCCACGGCTCCATCAACATGCCAGTGGCGCCCGGCGCGGAGCGGGCTGGCACCGGCCGCCTGAGTCGCCCCCGCCCCCGCGACCACGCCATCCCACCACCCCGATCACTCGGCCCTCGACCGCCGCTCTCTCCGCGCCGAACGCGGCCGGTGCCACCCGCTCCAAGCCAGCCACGCCATGCCACCCCCACCACCCCCGCCCGACCACCTCGAGCCCCCTCAACGGTCTGAGCACCTGCCACCCAAGCCCTCCCCTCCACAAAATGGCCGTCGCTTCCCACCCTCACCCGCCCCCACCAAAGCCCCGCCAACAACCCACACCCACCACCCCCCCACCGGGAGCCACTCCCCTACCCGCCCGGCCACCGCCCCATCGAATCACGCGTGGCGACCGGCTGGAGCAGGGTGGCACCGGCCGCCTGAGGCGCCCCCGCCCCCGCGACCACGCCATCCCACCACCCCGATCACTCGGCCCTCGACCCCCACTCTCCCGCGCCGAACGCGGCCAGCGCCACCCGCGCCAAGCCAGCCCCGCCATGACACACCCCACCACCCCGCCCGACCACCTTGAGCCCCCTCAACGGTCTGAGCACCTGCCACCCAAGCCCGCCCCTCCACAAAATGGCCGTCGCTTCCACCCTCACCCGCCCCCCACCAAAGTGCCACAACCCACACCCACCACCCCCACCCACCCTTGGGAGCCACCCGTCTACCCGCCTGGGCCACCGCTCCATCGAAGGCGCGTGGCGACCGGCGCAGGCGGGGTGGCACCGGCCGCCTGAGGCGCCCCCGCCCCACCACTCATGCCATCTCCCCACCGCTCTGGCCCAGCCACCACCCCCCACTCTCCCGCGCCGAACGCGGCCGGTGTCACCCGCTCCAAGCCAGCCACGCCGTCACATCGCCTCAGCCCCCGCCCAGCCACTCTTCAGACAAACTACCCATCACACCGCGCGACCCCCCCGCCCCCACCGGCACCCCTCACGCATCCATCACCACCTCACGCCCTATCCCAACCACCCGCATCGCCATCCCATCCATTCCGCCCCCTCACCCACCCTCACTCACCACCCACCCCCTCCTCCGCCCCCCGAGCCCCCACCCTCACAGCTCGAAGTCCACATCCTCGATATCCCCTCCCGCGTTCTCCTCATCCATCCGCCGCAACAACTCCAACATGATCGAGCTCGTATCGAGCTCCACCTCCGGATGATCCGCAAACATCCCCTTCAGGCTCTCATCCCCCTGGAAGGCAAAGTACCCATCCTCCCAGCTCATCACCTCCCCGATCGCATCCTGCGCCTGCTGAAACAAGATCGCCCGCATCTCCGCCGCCTTCACCGCCCCCCGATCCAACACCGCCCGCACCAACGCCATCGCCGACGGCTCCCCCTGCTCGGTGATGATCTGATCCAGCATCGCCCCCGTCAGCATCCCCGCCTTCAGCAACAGATCAGCGATCCGCTCCGAATTCGACGTATTCGACCCGATCATCCGCCCATCTGCCATATGCAGCTCGCCCATCCCCTGCGTCGACACGATCTGCAGCACCCCCGTCCGCCGATTCAACCGCAGGAACTCCAACAGATCCACCAACCCGAACTGCGCCAGATCGCCCGTAAACGCCACATCCGACGGCCGCGGCCCGCCCCCGCCCCCCAAGCCGCCCACCGACCGCTCCATGCTCCCATGCGCCTCCCCCGCCGGCCCACCCTGAGCCGCCGCCGCCGCCTGAAGCAAGCTCCGCAGCCGCCGATCATCCTGCGACAGCATCGCCCCCTTCACCAGCACCGACACCGCCTGCCCCGCCTCCCCCAACGCCAGCAACGTCTCACCCAGGTGATAATGAGCCTCCGCGTTCTCCGGATCCTGCTCCACCACGAACTGCAACGGATCCAACGCCTCCGCCAACCGCCCCGCCGCCTTGTACATCACCCCCAGCTCCAGAAACGCCGTGATCCCCACCTCCGGCAGCTCGATCGCCGACTCCAGCGTCCGGATCCCACCGAACCGATCCCCCGCCGCCGCCTGAGCAAGCGCCAACGCCACCAGCACCTCCACATCCTCCGGCGCCCCCCCCGCCACCTGCCGCAGCACCTCCACCGCCCGCCCGTGATTCCCCGCCTCCCGCTGAAGCTCAGCCAACCGCATCCCCAGCGCCCGCTCCCGAGGCCGCTGCCCGAACGCCCGCTCCAACGCCGCCACCGCCGCCGCCGGATCATGCCGCGACAGCTCGATCTCCGCCTGAAGCAACCACGCATCCGCCGTCTGCGGCGACCGATCCAACACCACCCGCAGCAGATTCTCCGCCTCCGACCGCTGCCGAGCCGCCAACAACGCCCGCGCCAACGCCACCCGATAGGTCGGCTCCGTCGGCGCGATCCACACCGCCGCCGCCAGCACCGCCGACCCCTCCGCCAGCCGATCATCCGCGACCAGCACCTCACCCAACCGATGCGCAAAATCCGCCGACGCCGGCTCCTTCGTACACGCCCGCACCAGCATCTCACGCGCCTGAGCGAACAGCTTCACCTCGGCGAACTTCGTCCCCAGCTCAGCCCAGATCGCCGGGTTGTTATCGGCCGCGCACCGCTTCGCCGACTCCAGCGCCTTGATCGCCTCATCCCGCTCCCCCATCGACAGCCGCACCGTCGCCAGATCGATCCAAAGCCGGGAGTTCTGCGGGTTCTGCTGGAGCTCGCGATTGAGCTGAATCAGCCGATTCACCATCGCCTCAAGCCTCTCGTGCCGGGTGGCGGCAGCTTACAGGCAGGCACGGTCCGAAAGGTAGCGATCAATCACCCGCCCGCGCCGAAGCCCCATCCAACGCCCTCACCCTCCACCCCACGCAGCCCCGCCCCTCAACGCACCACGAACTCGTACTCGAACCCCAGCGCCCCTCCCACCACGAAGTCCGTCCCCTGCCCCACGTCCTGATAGCCATCGATCGACGACATGTTCTGCGCCCCCACCCGCAGATCGGCCCGCATCGCCCACCGCCCGCTATCGACGAACAACCGCAGCCCCATCTCCCCCCCCGCCTCGAACAGCAGCCCGCCCGCCGTATCATTCGACCGCCGCATCAACATGCTCCCCACCCCCACGTACGGCCCCGCCGTCAGCTCGAAGACATCCTCCTCGGCCAGCACCCGCCCATACGCCACCGCCCCCCGCACCAGATCGTACCTCGACGGCGTCGCCTCCCCATCACGCGCCCAATCCTCGAACGCCGCCCGGCTCCACCCCAACCGCAGCGTCCCCTGATCACGCCCGTACCCCAGCACCCCCGACAGCTCCACCCCCCCGCTCCAGTTCTCCCCCTGCGCCGCGTTCCACCCACCGACCGCCTCCCCCAGCACCCCGCTCACCCCGACCGCCACATAAGCCTGCGGCTGCCACACCCACGACGGCGGCTCCACCGCCACCAGCGCATCCACCTCATCCGGCATCGGCCGCGACATGATCTCCCGCGCGAACACCTCCCCCCGCTCCCCCCCATCCAACGCCACCCGCGGCTGCCGAAGCGCCTCGAAGTTCGCCGACGCCGCCATGAACTCGAACCACTCTCCCGGCCCCGTCGGCGACCGCCGCAGAGCCGTCACGTACTCCTGCCCCCGCGGCAGCCACGCCCGCACCGGCGCCCGCCCCGGATACAACACCGCGTACTTCTGATGACTCGGCATATGCGTCAGCTCGTAGCGCGTCGGCTCCCGCGGCGCGAACTCCACCGCCGCCACCCCCCGCCCCCGATAGTCCACGAACGCCGTCTCCGGATCGTTGTCCGGCGCCACCAACCCCGGCGGCCCCCCCCCCGTCCGCTGCCCCAGGATCCACGGCAACGCCCGCTCCAGCTCCCCGTAGGTCACCCGCCCGTCCCGATCCAGATCCGCCGACCCGATCCCCGCGCTCCGCACCGCATAGCTGAACAACCCGCCGATCTCCGGATCCTCGTACGTCACCTGGCTCCCATTCGTCGCGAGCAGCGCCCCCACCCGCTCGAAGCGATCGAGGAAGCGCCCGATCATGTCCACCTCGATCGGCGGCGGCGCCTTGCGCGCCCGCGCCACCTGCCGCAGCCCCTTGCGCGCCTCGAGGACGAAGTAGCTCTGGCAGGCATCGACGACGAGATGGACCCGGGTATCCTCATCCGCCGACAACGGCACGAGGATCTCGCTCTGCAACAGCGTGCTCCGCAGCACGCCGTCATTGCCCGCGCCCGCGCCCACCGGCCGCAGAAACAGCTCGGTCTGAGCCCGCTCGTCCACCCGCACCCGCTGCCCATGACCCGCATAGTAGACGTAGACATCCGCCGGCCCCGCGTCCTCGAGCGCCTGCTCGATCGCCCGCACCGACGCCATGATCGCGGGGAACGTCGCCGGCCCGACATGCACCCGCCCCGGCACCGCCAACGCGCTCCGCGTCGCCGCCGACTCGATGTGCACATACACCGCCTCCGGCCCCAAGGTGCCGAAGAAGGCGTTCATCATGACCACATCGGACTCGGCCCGCGTCAACGCCGGCAGCCCGAGCCCCGGCGGCCCCTCCGAGTAACCGATCAACAGCGCGAACACCGCCCGTGGCCGCGGCGGCGTGGGCTCGGTCACGCGCGCCGCGTGGGCCCGCGTCAGCAGGAGCACGAGACCCACGACCGCCGCCCACGCATGCCGCTTCACCGCACGACCTCCAGCTCGAAGCGCTCGACCCACCGCGTAGGACCACCCCACGCCTCGGGCCGCCAGAGCTTCTCCAACGTCTCGACCGGCAACGGCTCCTCGTCGAAGACCGCCACCACCGAGAACCGCCCGGCCGGCACCTTGAAGATGCCACCTTCCAGCCAGCATAGCCCACGATCGCACGTATCGCTGACCCTTTGGCGGGTCACCGGCAGCACGACCTGCGGCCCGCCCTTCGGCGGGTACAGCACCGCCACGCCCCCCTCGGCGTCCCGCGCGACCACCGCCACGTAGCGCGCCGCCGACGACGGCTCCCGGCGATAGTAGATGTGGAACTCCTCCGCCGAGGCCTTCCACCGACACGGCTTCGCCTCGTCCCCCAGGGCGGAGATGCACATCTTCTGATCGATCGCGAGCTCGACCCCCACCGCCGCGCCGCGGACCTCCAGCCGAGCCACCCCACCCGCCGACGCGGGCGGCGCCGGCCCCGCGCGCTTCCCCGCCACCCCGACCGCGCCCGCCTCACCCACCGCGCCCGCCTCACCCACCGCGGCCTCACCCACCGCGCCCGCCTCACCGACCGCGGCCTCACCGACCACGCCCTCACCCACCGCGCCCGCCTCACCCACCGCGCCCGTGCCCGCCTCCGCTACGCTGGCCTCCACCCCCCGCGGCGCCTCGATCGCCGGATCATCGGGGACGAGCACCAGGAGCGCCGCCGCAGCCGCCGCCAGCACCGTCGCGAGCCCCGCCGGCCACCGCCGACGCCCGGTCGCGCGCGACGCCGAAGCCGCCGCCAGAGCGCGCCGCGTCGACCCCGGCGCCGACCGCTCGAACGACGAGCGACCCCGCTCCCCGCCCGACTCCTCGGCGAGCTGACCGCGGAGCCGCGCCAGCCGGACCCGATCGGCCTCGCTCACCGCCGCCGCAGCGCGCGGAGGGGCGAAGCCCTCCCCGGCGAACAGCGCCGCCTCGTCCGCGGTCAGCCGCGCCAGACCCCGCGCCGCCTCGAGCCCCGCCTCGTCATCCGACGCGGTCTCCCCGTCGAAGCCCGCCTCGCCGTCCGCCAACGCCGCCTCGATGAGGGCGAACAACCGCTCGCCGACCGCCGCGTCGCAGACCGCGCAGCGCGCGAGGTGCGCCTGCACCTCGGCGTCTCCGAACCCACCGGCAGCGACCGCGGCGAGGACCGCGTCGCGCTCGGCGCAGTGATCGCTGCTCATTCGATCTTCCCCTCGCTCCAATCCCGAACACGTTCGAGGAAACGGTAGATCTGCTGTCGAGAGCGCCCGGTGCGTCGCGCCAGCTCGGCGATCGACACATCGGCCATCAGACCGGAGAGGATCGTCACGTAGACCGGGTCCTCGCGACCGAAGGTCTCCATGATCTGCCGGACCAGCACCCGCCGCTCGTTGCGACGGGCGCCGGGCAGGGTGCGCTGCTCGACGGGACGAAGGGAGTGGGGATCGGCCACCGGCCGGGCCCGCCGCTCGTGGCGGCGGTACTCCGACTCGAGGATGTCGTTCGCCTTCCAGATCAGCTTCGCCTTGAAGAACGACACGAAGTTCGGCGCCCGCTCCGCGGTGAGCTTGTTCGAGGCGGCTTCGAGCGCCTCGGCGAGCCCCAGCGTATCGGAGACGATCTCGTTGAACGCATCGCGGCGCGCGCTGCGCTCGTTCTCGTCACGGCAGAGGAGGAACGCCTGCAACTCGCGCGCGAGCATGTCCTGCATCTCGCGGCGGCGCAGCTCTCTGGAAGGACCATCCGAGCGCAGATCGGTCGCGATCGAGATCATGGTATCCCGATAGCGACACAGGCTCCCCGGCCAGGGAGCGTTGTCTTCGATATCTGCCAGGATGGCCAGCGGGCTGGAGGCTTCAGACACCGGCTCGGCCTTGTCGATGACACGGTTCTTGGACCCATTGCCCGCTCGGAGCGAGCGAGCCGAGGCATGCGCATGATGCCTCTGCGATCGAGGCCTGTCAATGGGGCCGGCCGCGCTCCAGGTGATCTCCAAGGGCCTTGCACTCCCACAAAGAGTGTTTCGTCTGCGCCGACTAAGGGAGTAGGACCGGGATTCGTCCGAATTAACCCACCAAAAAGGGCGATTCCACCCTGCCTCCTGACCCGAAATGTCAGCATCCCGACAGAGTGACATGAGACAACCGGCGAAGATGGCCTTGTTTCAGCGCCGAAACGACGCATCGACGGATGCCATCACGATCTGTCCGATGGCAGGAAGAAGATCCCGTACGCAACGCTCCGCTGTGCCGCGTCGGATCGCGGTCTCATGCCGGAGACGACGGCGCCGCCGAGCACGCAGAATCGACCCGCACAACAGTCATTGCCCCTCGCCCCCCGGCGGGGTAGACCAGAGCAGACGACGGAGGAGAGACATGCGCCGCACCGTGATCCTGCTCGCCATCGCGCTCGCCGGGTGCGGCACCTGCCAGCAGGTCGCCGCGCACCGCGAGTCCTTCCGCGCCGAGATGGAGGCCGCCACCGAGGGCGACGCCCCGCATGTCCGCCTCGAGATCCCGCAGGCGGTCATCGACGGCTGGACCCGCGCCGCGCTCGCGCAGCTCCCCGCGGTGCCGTTCGACCTGCCCGGGCTCGGCGACCTCGGCCGCTACGTCGACCGCCTCGGCATCGAGCCCCGGCAGATGCGGGTCGCCATCCAGCGCGACGACGCGGCGCGCTTCGACCTCGACTTCGACGTCAAGAGCGGCGGGCGCGCGCTCTTCGGGCTCCAGCTCGGCGCCGTCGCGCCGGTGCGCTACGACGTCGCCAAAGGTACCCTCGAGATCCAGCTCCGCGCCGACATGTTCGAAGCGATCGCCCCCCGCCTCGACGGCAACGCCACCGCCCGCCTCACCGACGCGCTCCTCCAGCCGGTCCCCGCCGCGCTCCGCTCGCCGCTGCGCAGCACCGCCCAGCGCGTCGCCCGCGACGGCGTCGAGCTGCTCACCCGCCAGGCGTACACTCTCCTCCGCCGCCAGGTGCTCACGCCGCTCGGCACCGTGGCGCGCTTTCGGGTGACCATGCCCGATCTCCCGATCCAGGGGCTCGCGCTGACGACCGCCAACGGCCGCTGGCGGGTCGACGCCCGCCTCCCGTTCAACGCCCGCGGCCTCGGCGCCGCCCCGCTCGCCGGCGCCGGGATGAAGATGGCCGTCTCGACCGAGGCTCTCGCCGCGCTCGGCAACTGGGCCATGGACCGCGGCAAGATCCCGGCGCGCTACACCCGCGAGGGCAAAGCGAGCACCTCGGGCGACTTCACCGCGGGCTTCGGCTGGCAGTCGGGCGCCCGCCCGCTCAAGGTGCACCTGTGGACCCTCGAAGAGCAGGCCGCCGGGATCTGCCTGCACGCCCGCGCGGGCGCCTCGCCGATCGTCGCGCTGCGCAACGGCAAGCTCGAGGTCGGCTTCGAAGACGGCACCATCGAAGAGATCACCGGCCCGCCGCTGATCTCGAGCGCGCTCGACCTGATGGGGATCAGCACCGAAGCCTTCGAATTCACCCGCTCGATCGCGACCCGCTCCCGCATCCAGCTCGGCCGCGGCGCGGTCGACGTCGCGCTGACCGGCATCGAGCTGCGCGGCGACGCCCTGACGCTGGAGCTCGCGACGCCAAAGACGCCGGGGAGCTGAGCACCCGACGCACCCGCGTGAGATGAAGCGGCTGCGAAGCGCGAGAACAGCCGCGTCTTCGAAGCCGGGCAACCGAGGCGCATGCCATCGACAACCCGCCGTCCAGCAGCCGTCGCAGATCACGATCTCGGGTGACCCGGGAGACGCACGCCCCCGCCGGCAGACTCCGTGAGAAAGCGATCGGCTCCCGGTGGCGGTGGATACCCTGCGCGGTCGCAGCGACAGAGCGCGACTGCTGGCGCTGACTTCGTCCGATGCGGACTTCGCCCGGTGCTGACTGCGGCCGGTGCTGACCGCGGGTGCTGACTGCGGGTGCTGACTGCGGCCGGTGCTGACCGCGGGTGCTGACTGCGGGTGCTGGCTGCGGGTGCTGACTGCGGGTGCTGGCTGCGGGTGCTGACTTCGGCCGGTGCTGCCTGCGGCCGGTGCTGCCTGCGGCCGGTGCTGACCGCGGCCGGTGCTGCCTGCGGCCGGTGCTGCCTGCGGCCGGTGCTGCCTGCGGCCGGTGCTGACCGCGGCCGGTGCTGACTGCGGCCGGTGCTGACTGCGGCCGGTGCTGACTGCGGCCGGTGCTGACTGCGGTCTCGTGATGGATGCGGTTCGAAACGAAAAAAGCCCGCCGAACGACAAACGTTCGGCGGGCTTCGAAGGGCTCCGGCGGCGACCTACTCTCCCACACGGAGAGCCGTGCAGTACCATCGGCGCAGAAGGGCTTGACTTCCGAGTTCGGGATGGGATCGGGTATGGCCCCTTCGCAATAGCCACCGGAAGAATCTGTACGAGCCGAGAGTGAGCGAGTCGAGCCACCGGCGACCGGCGGCTCGCGAAGCATGTCATGTCGGCGTCCGCGACGAGCACCTCCCTGCGGAGGGCTCACGCGTGCAGCAGGCGCTGACGGGAAGGTCAAGGCCAAGCCTCACGACCCATTAGTACCGGTTAGCTCCGCGCATTGCTGCGCTTCCACATCCGGCCTATCGACCTTGTCGTCTTCAAGGGGTCTTCAGGGACCGAAGTCCAGGGAAGTCTCATCTCGAGGCGGGCTTCCCGCTTAGATGCTTTCAGCGGTTATCCCTTCCGCATGTGGCTACCCGGCGGTGCCGCTGGCGCGACAACCGGAACACCAGTGATGCGTCCATCCCGGTCCTCTCGTACTAAGGACAGCTCCTCTCAAACTTCCTCCGCCCACAGCAGATAGGGACCGAACTGTCTCACGACGTTCTAAACCCAGCTCGCGTACCGCTTTAATTGGCGAACAGCCAAACCCTTGGGACCTGCTCCAGCCCCAGGATGCGATGAGCCGACATCGAGGTGCCAAACCTCCCCGTCGATGTGAACTCTTGGGGGAGATAAGCCTGTTATCCCCGGAGTACCTTTTATCCGTTGAGCGATGGCCCTTCCACTCAGAACCACCGGATCACTAAGGCCTGCTTTCGCACCTGCTCGACCCGTCGGTCTCGCAGTCAAGCTCCCTTATGCCTTTACACTCTACGGCTGGTTTCCAATCAGCCTGAGGGAACCTTCGCGCGCCTCCGTTACCTTTTGGGAGGCGACCGCCCCAGTCAAACTACCCACCACGCATTGTCCCGGACCCGGATGACGGGCCTCGGTTAGAAATCCAAACCATTCAGGGTGGTATTTCAACGTCGACTCTGCGCAGGCTGGCGCCCACGCTTCCTCGTCTCCCACCTATCCTACACAGAATAGCTCGAATTTCAGTGCGAAGCTGCAGTGAAGGTTCACGGGGTCTTTCCGTCTTGCTGCGGGTACTCGGCATCTTCACCGAGAATTCAATTTCGCTGAGTCCCTGGTTGAGACAGTGCGGAAGTCGTTACGCCATTCGTGCAGGTCGGAACTTACCCGACAAGGAATTTCGCTACCTTAGGACCGTTATAGTTACGGCCGCCGTTTACCGGGGCTTCGATTCACCGCTTCGCTTGCGCTGACGGCTCCTCTTAACCTTCCGGCACCGGGCAGGCGTCAGACCCTATACTTCGTCTTGCGACTTCGCAGAGTCCTGTGTTTTTAGTAAACAGTCGCTACCGCCGTTTCTCTGCAACCTCCCTCCGCTCCACGGGCAAGCCGCTTCACGTACCGGAGGCACACCTTCTCCCGAAGTTACGGTGTCAATTTGCCGAGTTCCTTAACCAGGGTTCTCTCAAGCGCCTTGGGATACTCTCCCCACCCACCTGTGTCGGTTTACGGTACGGACGACACATGCTCTCCACTCGAGGCTTTTCTCGGAAGCGTGGGCTCAACCGGTTCTGCCGGTCTCTTCGCAGAGACCAGCGCCTCATCGCCTCTCGGCGTTGTCGTCGCTCCGTTTGTCGCCTTCGCGTCCAAGAGCAACCGCCTACTGGCTTGAACCAACACGACCACACGGTGGCCGGTCTACCCTTCTCCGTCCCCTCTAGCTTCAACGAACATCTGCCGGTGCAGGAATATTAACCTGCTTTCCATCACCTACGCCTTTCGGCCTCGGCTTAGGGTCCGACTAACCCTGGGAGGATTAACCTGGCCCAGGAAACCTTGGGTTTACGGCGAACAGGTTTCTCACCTGTTTTATCGCTACTCATGCCTGCATAAGCTCTTCCAAGCGCTCCAGCCGTCCTTGCGGTCGACCTTCTACGCCCTTGGAATACTCCCCTACCACTCCCATGAGGAATCCGCGGCTTCGGTTTCGTGCTTGAGCCCCGTTACATTTTCGGCGCAGGTTCACTAGACCAGTGAGCTATTACGCTTTCTTTGAAAGATGGCTGCTTCTAAGCCAACCTCCTGGTTGTCTGTGCGCTCCCACATCCTTTCCCACTTAGCACGAAATCAGGGACCTTAGCCGGCGGTCTGGGTTGTTTCCCTCTCGACTACGAAAGTTATCTCTCGCAGTCTGACTCCCGCGCTACTCTCGGCGGCATTCGGAGTTTGGTTGGGGTCGGTAACCCGGTGGGGCCCCTAACCCATCCAGTGCTCTACCTCCGCCGGAGAACACGCGAGGCTATACCTAAATATATTTCGGGGAGAACCAGCTATTTCCGAGCTTGATTGGCCTTTCACCCCTATCCACAGCTCATCCCCCAAGTTTTCAACCTTGGTGGGTTCGGTCCTCCACGCGACTTTACTCGCGCTTCAACCTGGCCATGGATAGATCGCTCGGTTTCGGGTCTGCCCCCAGCGACTCGACGCCCTGTTCAGACTCGCTTTCGCTTCGGCTACGCCTCTCTCGGCTTAACCTTGCCACTGAGGACAACTCGCAGGCTCATTATGCAAAAGGCACGCTGTCACCCCGTCCGAGGACATGGGGCTTCAACTGCTTGTAAGCACACGGTTTCAGGGTCTATTTCACTCCCCTCTTAGGGGTGCTTTTCACCTTTCCCTCGCGGTACTCGTCCACTATCGGTCACCAAGGAGTATTCAGCCTTGGAAGGTGGTCCTCCCAGATTCCCACGGGGTTCCACGTGTCCCGCGGTACTCGGGTGCCATCTCGGAGTCGGTCGCCCTTCGCGTACGGGGCTTTCACCCTCTCTGGCAGAGCTTTCCAGCTCCTTCTGCCAGACGACCGATTGATCACTCCGTGGTGGGTCTGCAATCCCACCCCGATGGTCCCTCGACCCCCGCGCTGCAACGGTTGCAGCCTTACACAACGCGGGTTTAGGCTCGTCCCCTTTCGCTCGCCGCTACTCGGGGAATCTCGGTTGATTTCTTTTCCTCCGGGTACTGAGATGTTTCAGTTCCCCGGGTTGGCTTCCTCACGCCTATGTATTCAGCGCGGGATGGCCGGGTTCACCGGCTCGGGTTTCCCCATTCGGAGATCATCGGGTCAATGCCTGTGTAGCGGCTCGCCGATGCTTTTCGCAGCTACCTACGTCCTTCTTCGCCTCTTGGTGCCAAGGCATCCACCGTATGCTCTTAGTAGCTTGGCCTTTTCTTCCCAACAGCGCCTGCTGCACTCGCGAGCCGCGACCCCGAAGGGTCACGCCCGGCGAGCGCCGCATTGATATGCTTCGTCTCGCTTCTCTCGACTTGTCAAAGAACCAGGGGGTCGTTGACGGACACCGGCGAAGTGGAGGATGACGGGTTCGAACCGACG